>NZ_OBEG01000001.1:1672187-1839461 GCF_900215415.1 Nocardia amikacinitolerans
ACGGCCGCTGGGCACCGCGCGACAACGGCCGCTGGGCACCGCACGACAACGGCCGCTGGGCACCGCGCGACAACGAGCGGCCGGGGCCGAGCGGCGGCAGGCGGCGCGGCCCGACCGACGGCGGCGGCGGCGGCCATCGTGACCGACATCGTCGTCTGCGGCCTCGGTCCCGCCGGGCGGGCCCTAGCGCACCGGTGCCTTGCCAGCGGCATGTCGGTCATCGCGGTAGATCCCGCCCCCTCCCGGCAATGGACCGCGACCTACGCCGCCTGGGCGGACGAGCTGCCCGGCTGGCTGGATCCGGCGGTCACGGCCGCGACGGTCGCGCGCCCCGTCGCGTGGGGCGCGCGCCGCCACGAACTCGATCGCGCGTACGTGGTGCTCGACACGAAGCGGTTGCAGGACTCGCTGGACCTGACCGGCGCGGAGATCGTCGCCGAGCGTGCCGTTCGGCTCGACCGACACGGCGTGACGCTGGCCTCGGGCCGGACCCTGACCGCCGAGCGGGTGATCGACGCGCGCGGGATCGCCCGCTCCCCCGCCCGCGCCGAACAGACCGCCTACGGCGTGCTCGTCGACGAGACGGCCGCCGCGGGCATGGAGCCGCTGTTCATGGATTGGCGCGCCGACAACGGCGCGCATCCGGCCGCGCCGCGCTCGTTCCTGTACGCGGTTCCGCTGGGCGGCGGCACGATGCTGCTCGAGGAGACCTGTCTGGCCGGGCGGCCCGCGCTGGACACCGGCGAACTGCGCACCCGCCTTCGGCACCGGCTGCGCGCCCGCGGCATCGCGCTCGGCGGCGACGAGCCCGTCGAGCGGGTGCGGTTCCCGGTCGAGGGCGGCCGACCCGGGCAGCGCGCGTTCGGCGCGGCGGGCGGATTCACCCATCCCGCAACGGGATACAGCGTGGCGGCCGCACTCGCCGCGGCGGACGCGGCGGCGGCGGGAGAGAACCTCTGGCCGCCGTCGGCCCGCGCGGTGCGGGCCCTGCGCGCGGCCGGGCTGCGCGCGCTGCTCGCGCTGCCGCCCGCCGACCTGCCCGCCTTCTTCGACGCCTTCTTCGACCTGCCCGCGCCGCTACAACGCGCCTACCTGTCCGGCCGCACCGACCTGGCCGGGACCGTCGCGGCGATGGGCGCGCTGTTCGCGTCGCTTCCGGCCGGATCGCGGTTCCGAATCGCCGCCGCGACCTCGGGGATTCCGGTTCGCTCGCGCGGCAGGGGTGGTTCGGCCATCATGGAGTGATGGCACGAGCTATCTGGAAGGGCTCGATTGCATTCGGGCTGGTAAACGTCCCGGTCAAGGTGTACACCGCCACCGAGGACCACGACATCAAATTCCACCAGGTGCACGCCAAGGACGGCGGCCGGATCAAATACCAGCGCGTCTGCACCGTCGACAACAAACCCGTCGAGTACGTCGACATCGCCAAGGCGTACGAGTCGCCCGACGGCGACCGGGTGATCCTCTCCGACGAGGATTTCGCCCGCCTGCCCGCCGCGGAGAAGCACGAGATCCCGGTGTTGCAGTTCGTGCCGTCCGACCAGATCGACCCGATCCTGTTCGACAAGAGCTACTACCTGGAGCCGGACTCCACCACGCCGAAGGCCTACGTGCTGCTGGCCACCACGCTCGAGCGCATCGACCGGACCGCGCTGGTCCACTTCACGCTGCGCCAGAAGACCCGGCTCGCCGCGCTGCGGGTGCGCGAGGGCATGCTCGTGTTGCAGACGCTGCTGTGGCCCGACGAGGTGCGCGCGGTCGAGTTCGAGTCCCTGCAGGACGCGTCGGAGCCGCGGCCGCAGGAGATCAAGATGGCCGAGACGCTGGTCGAGTCCATGTCCGACGATTTCGATCCGAGCCAGTTCACCGACGAGTACCAGATCGAACTGCAGAAGATCCTGGACGAGGCGATCGCCAGCGGCAGTGACCGGGTGACCACCAAGCCCGAGGCCGCGCCCGCCGAGATGGACGCCGAGGTGGTCGATCTGGTCGCCGCGCTGCAACGCAGCCTCGAGGCCAGCGGCAGGCGCGCGGCGGGTTCCGGCGGCGGCGCGCAGAAGAAGGCCGCCAAGAAGGCCGCGCCCGCGAAGAAGACCGCCAAGGCGGCCAAGAAGACCGCCGAGAAGCCCGCCAAGAAAGCCGCGAAGAAGACCCAAGCCCGCAAGGGCGCCTAGCGCGCGATCGCCTCGGAGACTGGACGCGGACGGCCGCGTCGGTGATACAGTGCCCGACGAGTTTTCGACAGAGGGGACTCGACGTATCACCTACCGGGCTCGGCCCGGCGCTCTACGGGGGGACACATGCACCACCTCGGCAGGACGGTCATCGGCTTCGTCGCGGTGGCCGCGCTGCTGCTCTCGGTCGTCGGCTGTGGCGACGACATCGAGAGCGCGCGCGATTTCGTCGCCGCCAAGTATTCCCGTGCCACCTCGCTGGACCAGGCGAACGACGGCCGCGCCTACACCGCCGCCCTCGCGCCCGCCGCTGTCGGCAGCGCCATCGTCGCGGCCTCACAGCCGCTGGACAACCGCCGCGTCGGCGACCGCACCTATCTGCAGTATCGCAACGACATCATCACCGTCGCCCCGCACGGGACCGGCTCGATGATCCTCGTCGACCAGTACGGCAACGGGTACCGGCGCCACCAGTCGACGGTGTCGAGTTTCGGCTGGCCGAGTCAGCCGCCGGGCAGCGAATACCGCGGCCAGAGCGGCAAATAGAAGGAGAAACACATGCTGGCAGATCTCGCGGCCGACGCGGGCGCGGCGCTCGCCTACACCGGCGTCGGCATCGCGTTGATGGCGCTCGGTTTCGTGCTCGTGGACGTCATCACGCCTGGCAACCTGCGCGAGCAGATCTGGGTCGAGCGCAACCGCAACGCCTCGCTGCTTGTGGCGTCGAACCTGCTCGGTGTCGGGATCATCGTGGCGATGGCGATCTGGACCTCCCAGGGCGCGATCGGCGAGGCGCTGCTGGCCAGCGCGGTGTACGGCGTGATCGGTCTCGGCGCGATGGCGCTGTCGTTCCTGCTGCTCGATCTGCTGACCCCCGGCCAGTTCCGAGACGTGGTCGCGGACGGCGCGATTCACCCGGCCGTCTGGGTTACCGCGGCGCTGCATCTCGCGGTGTCCTTCGTGGTGGCCGCGGGCCTGTCCTGAGCATGGTGGCGGGCACCGAGACCGCACCGCTACCGCCGCGGCTGCGGCGCCGCCCGGCCCGGATCGCGCTGCTCGTCACCGCGTTCGTCTGCGCGGCTTGCGGTCTGGTCTACGAACTGTCGCTGGTGACGCTCGGCAGCTACCTGCTCGGCGACACCGCGGCGCAGGCCTCGATCACGTTGAGCGTCATGGTGTTCGCCATGGGCATCGGCGCGCTGGCCGCGAAACCGCTGCGCAGGCACGCGGCGGCGGCGTTCGTTGCGGTGGAGCTGATCCTCGCGCTGCTCGGCGGGCTGTCGGTGGTGATGCTCTACGCCGCCTACGCGTGGCTGAACATCTACACCACGGCGCTGATCGTGATCGCGAGCATTCTCGGCATTCTGGTGGGCGCCGAAATCCCTTTGCTGATGGAGCTTTTGCAGCGGATTCGCAAGCAGGAGCCGGGCAGCGCGGTGGCCGACCTGTTCGCCGCGGACTACGTGGGCGCGCTGCTCGGCGGGTTGGCGTTCCCGTTCCTGCTGTTGCCCGTGTTCGGCCAGATTCGCGGCAGCCTGATCGTCGGCGTGGTCAACGCGGCGGCGGGGCTGGCGCTGGTGTTCCTGTTGTTCCGCACCGAACTCCGGCCGCGGGCGCGGTGGGGCTTCGGCGCGCTGACCGCGCTCGTCGCGGCGACGCTGTTCGGCAGCTACTTCTACGCCGACCGGTTCGAGGCGACGGCGCAGCAGGCGCTGTTCGCCCATCCGATCGTGCTGCACGAGCGGACCAGGTACCAGAACATCGTTCTCACCGAGTCGATCTCACCGTTCGGCACCCCGGACACCCGGCTGTTCCTCAACGGCGATCTGCAGTTCTCCTCGGTCGACGAGTACCGCTACCACGAGGCGCTGGTGCATCCCACCCTCGCCGGTCCGCGCCGCGATGTGCTCGTCCTCGGCGGCGGCGACGGTCTGGCGCTGCGCGAGATCCTGCGCTACCCCGATGTCGAGACGATCACCCTGGTGGAGCTGGACCCGGAGATGATTCGGCTGGCCCGCACCGATGCGCGGCTGACGGCGTTGAACCGCAACGCTTTCGACGATCCGCGGGTGCGTGTCGTCAACGAGGACGCGTTCTCCTGGCTGCGCGGCTCCCCCGGCGCCTACGACGCGGTGCTCGTCGACCTGCCCGATCCCGACCAGACCTCGATCGCCAAGTTGTACTCCAAGGAGTTCTACGCGATGGCCGCCCACGTGCTCGCCCCCGGCGGCACGCTCGCGGTCCAGTCCGGTTCGCCGTTCTTCGCACCGCGCTCGTACTGGTGCATCGCGAACACGATCCGCGCGGCGGGCCTGCGGACACTGCCGTACCACGTGGATGTGCCGAGCTTCGGCGACTGGGGCTTCGTGCTGGCCACCAGGGACACCGAACCGCGCCTGCGCCTGGACCCGCCCGCCCCGCTGCGCTCGCTCGACGAGGCGACGCTGGCCGCCGCCGCGGTGTTCGCGCCCGACCGCCGCGACACCGGCGCGCCCGTCTCGACCCTGATGCATCCGGTGATCGTCGACTTGGAACTGCGGGAATGGCGACGCTGACTCCCGCATGAGCGGCACGGCGGCTAGCCCCTGGCAAACTATGCGCCATGGACACCGCCACCGTGATCGTCCCCATGGGCCTCGGCCACTTGCGCCAGGTGCTCGATCTCGGCCATCAGGTCTTCGACACCGGCACCAAGCCCTACACCTCGTGGTCGCTGACCAGCGTCGCCGAGCACCTGGACAGCCCCGACAACGCGTGCTGGGTCGCGCTGGATTCCGATCGGGTCGTCGGATTCGTGCTCGGCTCAATGGAATTCGAGCTGCGTGACGACTGGGGCTATCTGGAATGGATCGCGGTCGCGCCCGACATGCAGGGGCACGGCATCGCGCGCATGCTGGTCGACGCGTGCTCGGCGGCACTGTTCGCGCGCGGCGCGCGGCGCATCGTCACCGACGTGGAGAACAACAACACCGCCTCGGCGACGCTGATGACCCGCAGCGGTTTCCGTCCCGCCGCGACCGTCACACTGTTCGTGCGCCCCAACCCCGACGAGCCGGCAGCCGATGCCGACGCGGCGCTGCCGCCGATCACCCCGGGAACCAAACGCGATCTCATCCGCCGCGGCAGGCTCGCGGGCGAGGGCCGCGGCGGTCGTTGAGTACGCTCGACTTCCCACGAATCCCGTTGCGTGCCCCTATTTTTCGCGGCTTGACCGCGAATTTCCGTACGCGCTTCTCACAACCACGTTTCCGATCCTTGCGGTAAGTGTTAACGGATCGGGAACATTCGAAGCCTAATTGTGCGCTGCGGAACAACCGGGTTGTGGAGTGCACCGTTAGCGGATAGGGTCACTTCCTATAACCGGTCGCAGGTTCCAAAAGCCAAGTGTCGGTAGTCGTTTCGATACCGATCCGGGGCGGGGCCGGTTTTCTGGTTCATCGTCGAACGAAATCCAGCGGGTTGATGCCGCGCGCTCTCGTGGCATCGGCCGACGGGTCGGCTACACGCCGGAGGTCGTCCTCGTGGCGACCGCCGGGTCCGACTCAGCAAACCCCGAGGTGGATGGTGGAAATGAGCGGAACCGCCCGAATGAGACGTACGGCAGACGTGGAAAGCGCGATAACGGACGCCGTTTCGGAATGCTCCGCTCCACGCCTCGTATCGGTGATACCGACAAACGGTCTGCCGCAGCGCGTCGTCCACATCCAGATTGTCACGGACAACTTCCTCACCCGCGAGATGTTGTGTGATTTCCTGAATTCCGAAGAGGATTTCACGGTGGTCGGTGACGTGTCCTGGAACGAGGCCGGATATCTCGCCGCGGCCGTGCGTCCGGACGTCATCGTGTTGGACAACGACGAAATCGGCAGTGCCACCGTGCGCATGGTGCGCTCGCTGACCCGCGCCTGCCCCGGCGCGGCGGTCGCGGTGCTCAGCTCGACGGGCACCGAGACCCTGCTGTACGACATGCTCGACGCGGGCGTGCGTTGCTTCCTGCACAAGAAGATCTCGCGCAGCGAGCTGGTCAGCGCGATCCGGGGGATCGCCGCGGTGGAGGATCAGATCACCGTCAGTGTGCCGCGGGATTTTCTCACCGGCGCCGGGGCCAATCGCGGCAGGCTCTCGGCGCGCGAGGAACAGGTGCTGCGCCTGGTGTCGGAGGCGATGACGAATCGGCAGATCGCCAATGCGTTGTCCATCACCGAGGGCACCGTGAAACGGCATCTGCGTAGTATTTTCGACAAGCTCGGCGCGGTCTCCCGCATCGACGCGGTGAATCGGTATCGGGCGCACATCGGCCAGCAGGATTCCGCCTGACGGCGCCGCCGGACACGATCACTTCGGAGCCCGCGCATGGCCGTAGCGCACACGAAAGTACGTCCATGCGGCCGGAGCATTCGAACAGCAACCGGAACTGGCCGCTATCCGTCTGACCTACACTTGGGCGACCAGTAGTAGCGCGGACGGGAGGCGGATATGCGTATCGCCGAATTGAGCAAGGTCTCGGGCGTGCCTGCACCCACCATCAAGTACTACATGCGCGAAGGGCTGCTCTTTCCCGGCGAGAGGACCAGCCCCAACCAGATGCAGTACGACGACTCACATGTGCGGCGGCTCAAGCTGGTTCGGGCGTTGATCGAGGTCGGCGGGCTGTCGGTGGCGGCGACAAGGGAAGTCCTCGACAAGATGCGGACGCCGGGGATGACGGTGCTGGAGTCCGCGGGCAAGGCGCAGTTCGCGATGAGCAAGCCCCCCGCCGGGGAGCCGGACGACGCGCAGCTGGCCGCCGCCGATCAGGTCCGCGATCTGCTCGCCCGCCGCGGCTGGCAGGTCCGCGAGACGAACCCGGCGCGCGGCACCCTCGCCGCGGTGCTCGCCACCCTCGGCAGGCTGGGACAGCAGCACTGGGACCTGCTCGACGACTACGCCGAGCTGGCCGAACGGATCGCGGCCAAGGAGATCGACACGTTGCTGCGCCAGCCGAACGCGGAGAGCATGGCCGAGGCGCTCGTCGTCTGGACGGCGCTCGGCGACGCGATGTTCAGCGCTCTGCGCCGGCTGGCGCACGAGGACGCGGCCTCGGCCTATATCGCGACGCCCTCGGCGACGAGCTGACGCAGCTCGGCGTCCACCTCGGCGATCGCGGTCGCGGCGTCACGGAACAGCACCGCGCGCCACCCGGCCGCCCGCGCGCCCGCGCAGTTCTGCGGCAGGTCGTCGATCAGAATGCAGCGGTTCGGTTCGACGCCCGCGCGCGCGGCCGCCAGCTCGAAGATCTCGGGATCCGGCTTGCGGCAGCCGACCTGCGCCGAGTTCACGACCTCCTCGAACAATTCCTCCGCGACCACCATCCGCCGCCAGTGCGGCTCCCACGCGGGCGGCATGTTCGACAGCATGCCGACGAAGTGTCCGGCGCCTCGGTAGCGGCGCAGCGCGTCGTCCCACTGCGCGTTGGCCTTTCGGCCGTCGAACCAGGTCTCGGCGAGGCTGGGCACCGCGGTGTGCACGCCCTGCCCGCGCAGCGCCGCGCGCACCAGATCCAGCCACTCGTCCTCGCCGATCAGCGGCGTGTCCAATGGCAGCATCATGTCCTCGGTGCCGAACGTCGCGGTGACTTCCGCGATCGCGCGGCGCAAAGGATCCGGCGCCAATCCCGTCTTCGCGCAGAATGCCGCGAATGTTTCGGCTACCGGCGGCGTGAGCACTCCCCCGAAATCCGACCAAATGGCGATGCGCTCCCGCGCTGTGCTGCTCGTCACAGTTCTACTCCGCTCTGTGTTCGGCAATTCTTCGGTGCAGCGGGACCGTATCTGCGAGACTGCGCCGGTCGCCATTGCACAAAGGTGACAATCCCTCCGGACTATTCCTTCCGAGAGTTTTCCGTCCGAAAGTGATACGTCTTCCGATCCCGCGTGCGTCACCCTTCGGACCACGTTCTGCGCCTGTCCATTTCGCCGCCTCCGCCCGTAATGTCCCTGTTCTGTCGGCACCGTCGTGATGGCTGCCGGCTGATCGAGGAGGGATTGCGATGGAAACCGAACTCCGGGCTCGAACGCTCGCCGAGGCAATTTCGCAGCGCGCCGCCGACGCTGCCGACAGAATCGCGTACACCTTTTTGCCGGACGGCGAAAAAGAATCGCATTCCTGGACTTTCGCGGAACTGGAGCAACTGACCCGCGCACTGGCCGCGCGTATTTCCCGAGAGGTCGCGCCCGGCGACCGGGCGCTGATCGTGGCGCCGGATTCCGCCGATTTCGTGCTCGCGTTCCTCGCCTGCCAGTTCGCGGGCGTGGTCGCGGTGCCGGTGTACCCGCCGTTCCCGGTGACCTCGCCGCGCCGGGTGGAGACCCTGCGCACCATTGCCGAAGACTGCGGCGCCGCCGCGGTGCTGTGCGCCGCGCCGGAGCAGACCCGCGCCATGCTGATCGGGGCCGCCCCGGAACTGGATCGCCTGCGCTGGATCGGCATCGTGGCCGACGCGGACGGCGCCGCGGACTTCGAACCGGTGCCGGTGACGGGCGCGGATGTGTCGTTCCTGCAGTACACCTCGGGCTCGACTTCCGCGCCGAAGGGTGTGGTCGTCACCCATGACGCGCTCATGCACAATCAGGAATTGCTCTGCCGGACAATGGGTTACAGCGCCGAATCACGCATCGTCGGCTGGCTCCCGCTGTTCCACGACATGGGCCTGATGGGCATCGTCGTGCCCGCCGTCTACGCGGGCAGCCGCACGGTGCTGCTGCCGCCGCTGACCTTCGTGCAGCGGCCGGTCCGCTGGCTGCGCGCGGTGACCCGCTATCGGGCCACCATCACCGGCGGTCCCAATTTCGCCTACGAGCTGTGCTGCCGCCGCATCCCCGCCGCCGATCGGGCGGGCATCGACCTCAGCTCGCTCGAGGTCGCGTTCAACGGCGCCGAGCCCATCCGCGCGGAGACCCTCGACAAGTTCGCCGCCGAATTCGCCGGGCACGGCTTCGATTCCAACAGCTACTACCCCTGCTACGGGCTGGCCGAGTCCACGCTCATGACCACCGGTTCGCGCCGCGGAGCGGGCGCGGTCACGCTGACGGTGAGCCGCGCCGAATTGGCCGAGGGCCGCGTCACGCCGGGCCAGGACCAGACGCTGGTCGGTTCCGGACGCGTGGCGTTGCACCGCGAACTGCTGATCGTCGACCCGGACACAAGGGTTCCCCTGCCCGACGGACAGGTCGGCGAGATCTGGATCGGCGGCCCGGACGCGGCGCTGGCCTACTGGGGCAACGAGGACGCCACCCGGGAGACGTTCCGCGCGGAAACCGTTGCGCCGCAGTCGGGTCCGTACCTGCGCAGCGGCGATCTCGGCGCGCTGGTCGACGGCGAGCTGTACGTGGTCGGCAGGCGCAAGGACTTGGTCATCGTCGGCGGGCGCAACTACTACCCGCAGGACATCGAGCACACCGTCGAGAATGCCGACCCCCGAATCCGGCGCGGCTGCACCGCCGCGTTCGCGGTCGACCGCGAGGGCGGTGAGGAGCTGATCGTGGTTGCCGAGGTCAAGGCGGACGCCGATCCCGACATCGCCGCGCTCACCGCGGCGTTGCGCGCGGCGGTCAGCGTCGACCACTCGATCACCCCCGCGCGGGTCGTCCTGGTGCGGGCGGGCACGGTGCCCAAGACCTCCAGCGGCAAGTTGCAGCGGCGCGCGACCCGCGCGGCGTTCGAGGCGGGCACGCTCGACGAGATCACCGCCGCCGCGACCGAGGCGGTGCAGCTATGAGGTCGGCGGCCGACATCGAAGCCTGGCTGGTCGCCAGGATCGCCGAGCTGCTCGGCGCCGATCCGGCCGGTCTCCCGGTCGACGTGCCGTTCGCGGCGCTCGGCCTGTCCTCCATGCAGGCGGTGGAGCTGTCCGACGATCTGCAGCGCTGGGCCGACACGAGTTTGTCGCCGACCTTCGCCTACGACCACCCCAGCGTGGCCGCCGCGGCCGCCGCGCTGGCCACCGAACTCGGTGGCGCGGCCGAGACGCCGGAACAGGCGGCGATCACCGCCGATCCCGGCGACGCCGTCGCCATCGTCGGGATCGGCTGCCGATTTCCCGGCGCCGACGGCCCACGGGAGTACTGGGACCTGCTGCGCGCGGGCGTGGACGCCATCACGGAGGTCCCCGCAGATCGCTGGGACGCGGCGGCGCTGTACGACCCCGACCCGGACGCGCCGGGCCGGATGACCACCAAGTGGGGCGGATTCCTCGACGATGTCGAGCATTTCGACGCGGAGTTCTTCGGCATCGCGGCCAAGGAGGCCACCAGGATGGACCCGCAGCAGCGGCTGCTGCTCGAGGTCGCCTGGCACGCCATCGAGGACACGGGCATCGGCCCGAGCAGGCTGGCGGGCACTACGACGGGGGTCTTCCTCGGCGCGTCGTCCTACGACCACGGCGTGGCCGTTTTAGCGCCGGGCACCGAGGTGTCGGCGCAGGACGGCACCGGCTCGGCGCTGAGCATCGTTGCCAACCGGCTGTCCTACTGCCTGAATCTGGCGGGCGCGAGCATGGTGGTGGACACCGCCTGCTCGTCCTCGCTGGTCGCGGTGCACCTGGCCTGCCAGTCGCTGCGCGCGGGCGAATCGGAGATGGCGCTGGCGGGCGGCGTGAACGTCATCGCCGCGCCGCGGGTGGCGCTGAGCTTCAGCAAAGGCCGGTTGATGGCGCCCGACGGGCGCTGCAAGCCGTTCGACGAGCGCGCCAACGGCTACGTCCGCAGTGAGGGGGCGGGCGTGGTGGTGCTCAAGACGCTCGCGCGGGCCCGCCGCGACGGCGACCGCGTCTACGCCGTGATCCGCGGCGGCGCCGTCAATCAGGACGGCCGGACGAACGGGCTGATCGCCCCGAGCCGTCCCGCGCAGGAGCGGGTGCTGCGCGCGGCCTACCGCGCCGCGGGCGTCGACCCGGCCAGGGTCGCCTACGTGGAGGCGCACGGCACCGGAACCGCGGTCGGCGACCCGATCGAGGTGGGCGCGCTCGCGGCGGTGCTCGGACAAGGCCGCGATCCCGAGCAGCCGCTGCGGGTGGGTTCGGCGAAATCGAACCTCGGCCACCTGGAAGCCGCCGCCGGTGTCGCCGGGCTCATCAAAACCGCGCTCTCCCTGCATCATCGGGAGTTGCCGCCGACCATCCACTACAAGCGGCCCAACCCGCTGCTGGAGCTGGACCGGGTCCCGGTGGCGGTGCAAGCGGTGGTCGAGGCGCTGCCCGTCGACGCCGACGGCGCCGCGATCGCCGGGACGAGCTCGTTCGGATTCGGCGGCACCAACGCGCACGTCGTGCTGTCCACCGCACCGGCGACCGAGCCCGACGAACCGACGGGCGCAACGGATTTCGTGCTGTTCCCGGTGACCGCCCGCTCCGCGGCGGGGCTGCGGCGACGGGCACGCGGCTGGGCGCGCGCCGCCGAGCGGAACCGCGACGATTCGACCTGGCTCGCCCGCGCGGCCGCCACCGCAGCGCTGCGCGGCGACCACGACGGTCACCGCGCCGCGGTGGTGGCCCGCGACATCGAGGAACTGATCGACGGCCTGACCGCGCTGGCCGACGGCGAACTGGTGCGCGGTGTCTGCGAACCGCAGGCGCCGAGCCGTCGCGTCCGGCGGACCGCACTGGTCTTCCCCGGCCAGGGCTCGCAGTGGGACGGCATGGGCCGCGCGCTGGCCGCGTCGGTGCCCGCGTTCGCCGAGGCGATGCGGCGGTGCGCCACCGAATTGGAGCGCCAGCTCGGGGTGTCGCTGTGGTCGGCCGAGCGCGGCATCGTCGCGCACGGCACCGCGCAGGTACCGCCCGCCCTGTTCGCCATGCAGGTCGCGCTCGCCGAGACCTGGCGGTCCTTCGGCATCGAACCCACCGCCGTCTGCGGGCACAGCATGGGCGAGATCGCGGCGGCGCACGTCAGCGGCGCGCTGTCGCTGGCCGATGCCACGCGCATCGTGTGCGTGCGCAGCGCGCTGCTCACCGAGATCTCCGGCCGTGGCGGCCTCGCGCTGCTGGAACTCGATGCGGCGCAGGTCGATTCGGCGCTCACGGAGTACCGCGATCGCGTGTCGGTGGCGGCGGTGAACGGTCCGCGCGCGACCGTCATCTCCGGTGAGCCGCGAGCGCTGGACGAGATCGTGGCGCGGCTGGAGGCCGACGGGGTGTTCGCCCGCCGCATCGCGGTCGATTTCGCGGCGCACAGCCCGGCCGTCGAGCCGCTGCGGCCCCGGCTGCGCGAGGCGTTGCGCGACATCGCGGTGCGCGAGCCCAGCGTGCCGCTGTACTCGACCGTCACCGGCGGCCCGCTGACCGACACGCTCGTCGACCCCGACTACTGGGCGCGCAACCTGCGCGAAACGGTGCTGTTCGACACCGCGATCACCGCCTTGCTCGCCGCCGAGCACGACACGTTCGTCGAGATCGCGCCGCACCCGGTGCTGGCCCGCTCGCTCACCGAGATCGCGGCCGAGAACGCGCCGGGCGCGGACGTGGTCGCGGTGTCCTCGGCCCGGCGCGACGAGGACGAGGTCTTCGCCTTCCTGCACGCGCTCGGCGTGCTCTACACCCGCGGCGCGGAGCTGGACTGGACGCGGCTCTACCGGCCGGGCACGCCGGTGCCGATTCCCCCGCAGGGTTGGAACGCGCAGCGATTCCCGCTGATTCGCCCCGCGAGCGCGGCGGCCGCTGTCGCGCCGGTCGGCGGCTGGCTCGGTCGACGCGTGCGGATCGCCACCCGCCCCGAACTCGGCGTGTGGCCGCTGCAGGCGGACGCGGCCCCCGAACTCGCCGATCACGTGGTGGACGAGGTGCCGGTGGTCCCCGGCGCGTACTGGCTCGGCGCGGCGGCGCAGGCCGCGCGCGAACTGGCCGGTGGCGATACGCCGACCGTAGTGCTGACCAACGTCGCCTTCGAAGCGCCGCACGTCCTGCTGCCGGGTACGGCCCCGTCGCTCCAGCTGGTCGTCGAATCGGCGGGCGGGCGTTCGGAATTCGTGATCGTGTCCGACGCGCAGGGCGCTCCGGTCACGCACGCGCGCGGCCGGCTCGACCAAGCGCAGGCCCCGCTCACCGATCGACCCGCACCGGAGATCGCGGAACTGCTGGCCCGGTGCGCCGAGCCGGTGCCGATCGCGGAGTTCTACGAGCGCCTGGCCGGCAACGGTCTGCACTACGGACCGACCTTCCGCGGGTTGACCCAGCTTTCTCGCGGCGGCGACGAGGCCGTCGGGAAGCTCACGCTGCCAGTGCAACTCACGGCCGGTACGGGACTGCATCCCGCGCTGCTCGACGCCTGCCTGCACACCGTCGCGGCGGCGGCCGGACCGCGGCTGACCGACGCGCTCGCGCTGCCCGCGGGCGCCACCCGGGTGCAGTTCGCGACACCGACCGCGCCCGTCACCGACGTCTGGTGCCACGCCCGGATCGTGGAATACGGTGAACGGGATCTGATCGCCGACCTCGTGGTACTCGGCGCCGACGGCCGAGTCCTCTTCTCGGCCATGGACTTCCGCGTCACCACCACCGAAGCATCCACCGCCGAGCGCGGCAGGCTGTACCGGCTCGCCTGGCAGCCGTGGGAATCCGAGGGCGGGCGGGCGCCGCGCGGCGGCTGGCTGATCCTCGGCGGTGCGCATCCTGCGCTGGACGCGCTGGCCGAACGCCTCACCGCCCGCGGGGACCGCGTGGTGCGCACCGAAGCGCACGAGGCGGCCGACTACGAGACCGCGGCGGCCGAATTGGCCGAAACCATCGAAGGATTGCGCGGCGTCATCGACGCACGGGCCTATTCGAGCGCGGGCGAGGACCCGGCCGAGTCGGCCGCCTACACCGCGGACTCGGTGGAGCTGGCCAGGTTCCTGATCGGCCGCACCTGGCGGGAGACACCGCGACTGTGGCTGCTCACCCCGGACACCCAGCGCGCGGTGCGACCGTCGCGGTTGTCCACGGCGAGCCTATGGGGCGTGAGCCGGGTGATCGCCACCGAGCATCCCGAAACGGCCTGCGGCGTCGTCGATCTGCCCGCCGCGCCCAGCGGCGCAGACATCGATCGGCTGGTCACGGTCCTGCGGGATCAGCGAGCGCCGCAGCAGGTTTCGATCGACCGTGCGGTGCTCGCTCCCCGGCTGGTTCCGGTGCCGCGGGCCCGCACCTCGGTGACCATCGATCCGGACCTGTGCCAGGTCGTCACCGGCGGACTCGGTGCGCTCGGCTTGCGCGTCGCCGACTGGCTGAGTGCGCGTGGCGCGCGAAACCTGCTGCTGCTCGGTCGTTCCGCGCCGGACGCCGCGGCCGAACAGGTGATCGCCGACCTGCGGGCCAGCGGCGTGAAAGTCACCGTGGCGGCCGTCGACGTTGCCGACAGCGCCGCGCTCGCCGCGGTGCTGGCCGACGCCGGACGGATCGGCGGTGTCTTCCACCTCGCCGGCGTGCTCGAGGACGCGGTCGTCGCGGATCTCGACGAGGCCAGACTGACCCGCGCGCTGGCAGGTAAGGCGCGCGGCGCCTGGCACCTGCACAACCTCACCCTCGAGCAGCCGCTCGCGCATTTCGTGCTGTTCTCCTCGCTCGCCGGGCTTTTCGGCTCGCCGGGCCAGGGCGCCTACGCGGCGGCCAACACCTACCTGGACGCGCTCGCCGCCGCGCGCGCCGCGCAGGGACGGCCGGCGCACAGCATCGCATGGGGTCCGTGGGCGGCGATCGGCTTGGCCGCCGCGGTGGGCAGCGAACGCCGCCTCGCCGCGATGGGCGTGCCCGCGCTGGAGACCGAGGCGGCCATGGACCTGCTGGAGGCGGCGCTCGCCGACTCCGGCCCGGTCCTCGCGGCGGCCGCCTTCGACCTGCCGACCCTGGCCGGTCCCGGCACGCCACCGGCGGCGCGCGAGCTCCTGGCGAACCTGCTTCCCGACGACGAGAAGCCCGGCGGCCCAACCGATCAGGCACTGTCGCTGCACGAGATCGACGACCCCGGTGAACGACTGGAGCTGGTGCGCGGCTTCGTGCTCGGCCAGGTCGCGTCGATCATCGGAACCTCGCGACCGGTCGACCCGACGACACCCTTCCGCGATCTCGGCTTCGACTCGCTGATGGCGGTCGACCTGCGCAATCGGCTGGAAACCGGCATCGGCCAACGGATTCCGGCCAGCCTCATCTTCGCCCACCCCACCGTCGACCAGCTCGTCGATGAGCTGACCCAGCGGATGCTCCCGGCGACGGAGCCCGCGCCCGAAACGCCGCCACAGCGGCACGCCCGGCCCGAAATCGATGCGGACCTGGACCAGGCCACCGATGACGAACTCGCCGATCTCTTATCGGCGGAGCTGGATCTTTCCACCGAAGGGGACACCCGATGACGACCGAAATCACCGACGATCGCCGCGCGCTACTACGCAAGGCGCTCAGCGAGATCCGCAGCCTGCGAGCCGAAGTCGACCGCCGCACCGAGCCGGTGGCGATCCTCGGCGCCGCGGTGCGGATGCCCTCGGGCATCGAGGATCTGGACGGCTACTGGTCCGCGCTGCGCGACGGCCACGACGCCATCACGCCGCTGGTCGACAGCGAGGACGGCCGCCGCACCGGGCACGCCGCGAGCACCAGCCGCTTCGCGGGACTGCTCGCCGAGGTCGACGGCTTCGACGCGGAGTTCTTCGGCATCTCGGCCGCCGAGGCCGAGCGGATGGATCCGCAGCAGCGGCTGGTGCTCGAGGTGGCATGGGAGGCCATGGAGGACGCCGGGCTGACGCCCGCCGAGCTGCGCGCCGCGACGACCGGCGTGTTCCTCGGCGTGTACGGCAGCGACTACCTGATGATGCAGTTCGCCGATCCGGCTGGCATCAACGCCTACACCGCGCCGGGCGGTGCGCACAGCATTGTCGCCAACCGGCTGTCCTACCTGCTCGACCTGTCCGGCCCCAGCCTCGCGGTGGACACGGCGTGCTCCTCCTCGCTGATGGCCGTGCACTTGGCGGTGCGGGCGCTGCGTAATGGCGACTGCGACATCGCGCTGGTCGGCGGCGTCAACACGATCCTGTCGCCGCTGTCCACCACCGTCACCGAAAAGGTGCTGCCGCTCGCGCCCGGCGGGCGCTGCCGCACCTTCGACGCGGGCGCGGAAGGCATCGTGCGCGCCGAGGGCTGCGGCATGGTGGTGCTCACCAGGGAGTCGCTGGCGGCGGCGGAGGGCAGGCCGGCGCGCGCGTTCATCCGCGGCACCGCCGCCAACCACGACGGGCGCACCAACGGCCTCACCGCGCCGAGCCCGCGGGCGCAGACCGAGCTGCTGCGCCGCGCGCTGCGCGATGCCGCCGCCGACCCCGCCGAGGTGGTCTACATCGAGGCGCACGGCACCGGAACGCCGCTCGGCGACCCGATCGAATTCGACGCGCTGCGCGCGGTATACGGCGCGGGCGACGAGCCGTGCCCCGTCGGCGCGGTCAAGACGAACTTCGGGCACCAGGAGGCCGCGGCGGGCATCGCGGGTCTGGTCAAGGCGATGCTGGTGCTCGAACACGACGAGGTCCCGCCGAACCTGCACCTGGAGCGGCCCAATCCGGAGCTCGATCTCACCGGAACCCGGCTGCGCCTGCCGCGGGAGCGCACCCCGCTCGGTGGCGAAACCGGACGGAAGCTTGCCGCGATCAGCTCGTTCGGCTTCGGCGGCGCGAACGTGCACGCCGTACTCGCCGCCGCGCCGCGCGAGGAGGTCGATCCGCACGCCGAAGGCGCTCTGGTGCTTCCCATTTCGGCGCGCAGCGCGGCATCGGCACGGGCACTCGCCGGGCGCTACGCCGATCTGCTCGCGGCCGCCGATCACGCGACCGCGGCCGAGATCTGCGCGGCCGCGGCCACCCGGCGCGCGCACCTTCCGGTACGGCTGTGCCTCACCGGTGACACGGTCGACGCGCTGGTGGACCGCGCGCGAACGGCCAAGGCGGCCAGGCACATCGGCGCCCCGCGGCACCGGACGCTGTTCGTGTTCAGCGGGCAGGGTTCGCAGTGGCCGGAGATGGGCCGCCTGCTCGCCGACGAGCCCGCGGCAAGGGCCGAGCTCGACGCCTGCGACGCGCTCGTGCGGCGGCTTGCGGGCTGGTCGCTGTGGGAGGAGCTGCTTGCGGCCGAGTCCGACAGCAGGCTGCACCGCACCGATGTCGCGCAGGTGTGCATCGCGGCGGTAGAGCTGGCGCTCGCCGCGCTCTGGCAATCCTGGGGCGTGCGGCCCGCCGCCGTCGTCGGCCACAGCATGGGCGAGCTCGTCGCCGCGACCGTCGCCGGAATGCTGAGCAGGGAGCAGGCTTTCGAGCTCCTGGTGCGCCGGGCGGCGCTCACCGAACGGCACGCCCGCGGCGGCGCGATGTGCAGCATCGCACTGCCCGCCGCGGCGGTGACCGAGCTGCTCGCCGGACAGTCCGAGGTCACGATCGGCGCCGTGAACGGTCCGCGCTCGACCGTCATCACCGGTCCCGCGGACGGCGTGCGCCGCATCGCGGCGGAGGCGAGCACCCGCGGCGCGTCGGTCAAAGACCTGCCGGTCGAATACGGCTTCCACAGCACGCTGCTCGCCGCGTGCGCACCGGAATTCGCCGCGCACGCCGACGCGGTACGCGCCGCCCCGGGATCGATCCCGATGTATTCGACCGTCACCGGCAAGCGCGTCACCGCCGACCATCTCACCGGCGCGCACTGGGCCGCCAACCTCGCCGACGCCGTGCTGTTCGCGCCGGCCCTCCAGGCGGCGCTGGCCGACGACCAAGCGCTGACCACCGTGCTGGAAGTCGGCCCGCACCCGGTGCTGATCCGCGACATCGCCGCGGCGGCAGGCGAACTCGACCGTTCGGTCATCCTGGCGGCGAGCCTGCGCCGCGGCCAGTCCCGGTCCGCGTCGCTGGATCATAGCGTCGCCGAGCTCTACCTCGGCGGCCACGAGCTGGACTGGTCCGCGGTGCTCGGCACGCCGAGCGGGCGGCCGCCGCTGCCGCACTACCCCTGGAACCGCAGCAGGCACTGGCTGCCGGAACGGTGGGTCGTCGAGGAGCAGCACGTGCACGCCACCGTCCGTCCTGCGACGGCCAAGCGCAGGGCGTCCGGCCCGGTGGCGCTGGTGCGCGCGCACCACGTGGACCGGCCGACCCGGCTCGACGCGCTCACCGGGTTCGTCAGGGAACGGATCGCGCGTGCCCTGCGTAAACCCATCACCGAGATCGACGAGGCGACGCCGATCCGCGACTACGGGCTGGAATCGCTGGTGGTGGTCGAGATGAAGAACGAGATCGAGGCCGAGTCCGGCACCGTCGTGCCGCTGGCCCAGCTGCTGGAAACCCTCGAACAGGGCAGCGCGCGGGACCTGGCCAAGGTGATCGTCGAGGCCGAATCCGCCGCGGCGGTGACGGGCGACGAAGTCGGAAGCGGGTCGCTGTGAACGAGCGTCAGCGCGGCGGAGTCGTCAGCGTTTCCGCGAAGGCGCCGCTGTCGAACGGGCACCGCGGTGTGCTGACCTGCCCACGCCCGCAAGCGAATCCGGCGATCCGCTTGGTGTGCTTCGCTCACTCCGGCGGCAATCCGCGGATGTTTCAGCCGTGGGTCGATCAGCTCGCCCCCGAGATCGAGCTGTGGTGGGTCACCCTGCCGGGGCGCGGGCCGCGGTGGCGCGAACCGCACGCCAGGGTGTGGGAACCGCTGGTCGCCGACATCGCCGAGGCGGTGGTGGCACATGTGCCGCGTCCGGTCGCGCTGTTCGGGCACAGCCTCGGCGCGCTGCTCGCCTTCGACGTCGCGCTGCGGCTCTCCGACGCAGGCCTGCCGCCGGAGCACCTGTTCGTGTCCGCCCGGGCGCATCCGCGCAGGCAGTTCACCCTCGACCTGCCCGAGGACGACACCGAACTGCTCCGGCTGGTCGACCGGGTCTACCGCGGCGTGCCGGAGGCGATCCTGGATTCGCCCGAACTGGCCGAGCATTTCGCGCCGACGCTGCGCGCGGATCTGATGCTCGGCGCCGACTACCGCTACCGCGGCGCGGGCACCCTGTCGGTCCCCATCACCGCCCTCGGCGGCGTGGACGACCCGATGACACCGACCGAAGAGCTGGCCGCCTGGCAGGACCGCACCACCGCGACGGCGCGGTGGCGGCAGTTCCCCGGCGGCCACTTCTACCTCGACGAGTCCGAAGCGGGCGTGCTCCGGACGATCCGCCGCGCGCTCGCCGCACCGATGGGCAAAGGAGCAGAACGATGACCGAGACCGAAATCCGTTTCCCCGCAGCACCTTCCGCGCTGAGTTTCGATCGGACCGTACCTCGGGCCGAGGCGCACCGCCGCGCGCTCGGCGAGGTGTTCGTCGCCGACTCGATCGCCGATGGCGACTCCACCTTCTACACGGCGTTGCAGATCCCGCGCGCGCACAGCCTCTGGTACGACAGGACCACCGTCTATCACGACCCGTTCGCGATGGCCGAGGCCGCGCGGCAGGGCTCGTTCGTGATCCTGCACCGGCACGTCGGCGTGCCCGTGGGGCTGCCGTTCAGCATGCAGCGCTACGACTTCGCGGTCACCGACCGGGAGGCCTTCCGCGACGACGAGAAGTCGCCACTGGAGGGCATCCTGCGCTACGAGATCGTCTCGCGGGTCGATCGCAGCGCCGACTTCAGCGACCTCACGCTGGCGGGTGAACTCGTCATCGGCGGCCGCGCCGCCATGGAATTGAGCGCCGACGTGGTCTTCCTGGCCCGCGCCGACTACGAGGCGCTGCGCGCCTACCAGCTCGGGCGGGTCGCCGCGGGCGGACCCGACTACACGGCGGCGCCGCTCCCCGCCGCGGCCGTCGGGCGACGGGACTCGCGCAACGTGGTGATCGGCGCGCCGGTCGCGGTCGGCCCCGCATGGGACTACCCGCTGCTGCCGGACCGTCGCCACCCGGCGCTGTTCGACCACGACTACGACCACGTGCCGGGCCCGTTCATCATCGAGGCGTTCCGGCAGGCCGCGCTGGACACCGCGGTCCGCGAGGGCATGCTCGGCACGCCGAACGCCACGGTCGTGTCCTGCTCGTCCCGCTTCACCCAGTTCGCCGAGTTCGGCGCGCCGCTCGAATGCCGTTGCACGCCACTGGATCCGACCCGGCCGGGCACGGCACGCATCGATCTGGAACTGCGCCAGTTCGATCGGGTGCTCACCGTCGGCACGCTGGAGCTCGCCGAGTTGACCGGCGCCGAGGACAGCTACCTGAACCGGACGGAGCAGCCGTCATGAGCGAGATGTTGCACGTGCTCGTGGTCGGCGCGGGGCCGACCGGTCTCGCACTGGCCACCGAACTGCGCAGGCACGGACTGACCTGCCGGATCATCGATCGCGCCGTCGATCGTCCCGCCAATCAGGCTCGCGCGCTGACGATGTGGGACGGCGCGCTGGACGTGCTCGACCGCCACGGCACCGGGGACGCGGTGCGGGCGCGAGGTCTTCCGATGACCGCCGCCCGCTACTTCTCCGGCGGACGCCCGGTCGCGCAGGTGCGTTTCGGACCGGAGACCGGCAACGACGCCGAGCCGCTGATCATCACCCAGCCGTCGGTGGAATCCGTTCTGGTGCAGAACCTTCGGACGCTCGACGTGCCGGTGGAGTGGCGCACCGAGCTGGTGGAGCTGACCGATCGGGGCGAGCACGTCGAGGTGCTGCTGCGCCACGACGACGCGGAAGAACGACTCATCGCCCAGTGGGTGGTGGGCTGCGACGGTGCGCACAGCGCGGTGCGCACCCTGAGCGGCATCACCTTCGAGGGCAGCACCTATCCGCAGTCCTACACGCTGGGCGACGGCGTCATCACGGCGCCGGTGCCGCCGGGCGAGGCGCACTACCACCTGCATCCCGACGGCGTGCTCGTTGTCGTGCCGCTGCCGGACGGTCAGGTGCGAGTCTTCGCCGACGCCAGCGGCATCGGCGGCGATCCGGACGCCGCGCCCACCGTGGACGACCTGCAACAGCTGGCCGACAAGCGCGCGCCCTACCCCATCCGCATTCACGAACTCCAGTGGGCCACCAGGTTTCTGGTGCACATGCGGCACTCGGCCGCTTTCCGCAAGGGCCGCTGCGTGCTCGCGGGCGACGCCGCGCACGTGCACAGCCCGGCGGGCGGCCAAGGCCTCAACACCGGCATCCAGGACGCGGCCAACCTCGGCGGAAAACTGGCGGCGATCATCAGCGGCGGCGCCGACGCCGAGGTGCTGCTGGCAGGCTACGAGTCCGAGCGGATGCCGATCGCGCGCGAGGTGATCCAGGCCGCCGATCGGCAGACCAAGTTGTGGACGGTGGGTTCGCGTCCGGGACGCGCGGTGCGTGACCTGGTGCTCGGCACCCTGAGCCGCAGCGGGCTGCTGGAGAAGCGGCTGGTGCCCTCGCTGGCCCAGTACGAGCTCGACTACCGGCACAGCCCCGCCGTCGGCAAGCGCGGCGGACGCCGGGCGCTCGGGCGCGCGATCCCGGAGGCGGCGCTCATCGGCCCCGACGGCGCGGCGACCGGGCTGCGCCGGTTGCTCTCCGCCCCTTGGCATGTGCTGCTCGCGGTGCTCGACGCGACGCCGTCAGCGGACGACGCCGGGCGAGTGTCGATGCTGCGTGCGCGAATCACGGAGTCGGGCTTGCCTTTCCGGCTGCACGTGATCGTGCCGGGCGATCCGTCCACGACCACCGCGCCCGACCTCGGCGAGGTGTACTACGCCCCGCCGGGCTTCGCGCCGAAGCACGAGCTCGCGGGCTGCAAGCTCATCGCGATCCGGCCGGACGGCTACGTCGCCGACGCCTCCCCCACGCTCGACCTCGACGAACTGCTCGGCAAGCTGCCCGGATTCCGCGCACCGCACGGTGTCGCACCCACCCCGCTCGGACGGAAGGTCTCCTGACATGTGCTCCCCGCAGATCCTCGCCGCCGCCCTGGCCGAGGCGCCGCCGCACGACGACCTGTGCGCTGGGCACGGACACCGCGCTCGGGAACCGCACGCGGCGCACGAGCACGGCCGCAGCGCGACACCCGCCGAGGGCATCGGCCGTCGGCGTGCGCTGCGCACCGCACTGGGCGCGGCGCTCGGCATCGCGGGTGCGTCGGCCGCCGCGGGGGCGGTCGGCGCACCGCGCGCCCAGGCGCAACCGCTGAACCTCAGCGGATTCGGCGTGCGCGACCTGACCCACGCGGTGGGGCCGGACTTCCCGGTGTTCAACCTGTATGTGCGCCCGCCGGTGCAGCGTCAGGTGATGTTCGAGGAGATCATCGGCTTCAACACCGCCGAGTGGACCATGAACGAGCACACCGGAACTCACATCGACGTGCCGGCGCACTCCCAGCGCGGACTGGCGCGCGCCGACGCGATCCCGGTGGAGAACCTGGTCGCGCCGCTGTGCGTCGTCCGCATCGCCGAGCGGGCGGCGCAGGACACCACGACCGAACTGCACGTGGAGGACCTGCTCGACTGGGAGCGGCGCAACGGCCGCATCCCCGACGGCGCGTTCGTCGCGATGGACACCGGCTGGTACCACCGCGTCCACGATCCCGCCGCCTACCTGCCCTTCGACCCGCTGCGGCTGGCCCTGCTGATTCCCGGCATCGGCCCCGACGCCGCCGAATTCCTGCTCACCGAACGATCCATCGTCGGCTTCGGCACCGATACCAGCAGCCTGGACGTCGGCACCCGATTCGAGCCGATGGTGCACCGGATGTTGCTGCGCTCCGGCCGGTACGGCATCGAGAACCTGGCCGCGTTGGACACCGTCCCGGAAAGCGGCGCGACCCTCGTGGTCGGCGCCGCCAAACTGCGCGGCGGCTTCGGCGCGCCGGCGCGGGTGCTGGCGTTCGTCTGATTGCTGTTGCCGCGCTTGGCAACCCGCCGTAGCATTCCAGAAATAGATAGCAGCACTACCTGTAGCGGATAGTACGACTCTATATAGGTGGAGGAATCGTGTTCGAGAAACTCGGCAGGTGGTCCGCCGCCCATCGCAGATGGGTGGTGGTAGGCACCGTTCTGTTCATCCTGCTCGGCGGTCTCTGGGGCTCCGGTGCGGGCAACCTGCTCGGCGGCGGCGCCGGACTGGACGACCCGACCAGTGAGTCGTCCCACGCGGACGAGATCCTGGAGACCACGCTCGGCAGGCACGTCGCCGACGTGGTGGTCATGTACGAGAGCGCGGAGATGACCGTCGACGATCCGCGCTTCCGCGCGCGGGTCGAGGACGCGGTCGCCAAGGTCCCGCGCAGCTCATACACCTGGCTGGAGACGTTCTGGACCACCGGTTCCCCGGACTTCGTCTCCGCCGACCGGCACAAGACCTACATCTCCATGCAGCTGCCCGGCCAGATCGAGGAAGACCGGGTCGTGGTGTGGCGCGAGATCGAGCACCTCTTCGACCAGCCCGGTCTCGAGGTCCGCTTCGGCGGCCTCGTCGCGGTGAACGATCAGTTCAACGACATCACCGAGGAAGACCTCGCCCGCGCCGAGCTGATCTCGTTCCCGCTGCTGCTCATCCTGCTGATCGTCATCTTCCGCAGCGCGATCGCCGCGGCGCTGCCGCTCGCAGTCGGCATCGTCGTCTCGGTCGGCTCGCTCGCGGTGCTGCGGGTGGTCGGCAACTTCACCGACCTGTCCACCTTCTCGATCAACCTGGTCGTCCTGCTGGGCCTCGGCCTCGCCATCGACTACGCGCTGCTCATCGTCAACCGCTTCCGTGACGAACTGGCCGCGGGCCGCACGGTGGACGACGCCATCGGTACCACCATGGCCACCGCGGGCCGCACCGTCGCCGTCTCCGGCATCACCGTCGCGGTCACCCTCGGCGGCCTGGTCATCTTCCCGTCGCGGTTCCTCACCTCGCTCGGCTACTCCGGCGTCAGCGTGGTGCTGTTCGCGGTGCTCGGCGCGCTGATCGTGATGCCCGCGCTGTTGCGTTTCGCGGGCATGCGCATCAATTCACTGCGAATCCCGCTGCCCTCGTTCGGCAAGCGCGGCGGCGAGCCGGGCGCGCGCTGGTACAAGGTCGCGCACGCGGTCATGCGCCGTCCGGTGCTCGCCGCGGGCAGCATCGGCCTCGTGCTGGTGCTGCTCGGTCTGCCGCTGCTCGGCGCGACCTGGTCGCGGCCCGCCGACTGGGCGCTGCCCGCGGGCACCGACAGCCGGGTCGTCTCCGAGGAACTCGATCGGGACTTCCCGCTCGATCCGACCAAGGTGATCACCGCGGTGGTCGACATGCCCGGCGATGCCGCGAGTCCGCAAGCCCAGCAAGCGCTTTCGGGCTACCTCGACCGGCTGCGCGCGGTGCAGGGCGTGGACAGCGCCGCTGTCACAGGAACGGCGGGCGACCTTGCCCGCGTCACGCTCGGCTACTCGATGGACTCGATGGACGCGCCGATCCGCGACGTGGTGCGCCAGCTGCGCGCCGTCGAGCCGCCTGCCGAGGCGACCGCCTCGTTCACCAACCGCCCCGCTGCGGTGGCCGACCTGCTCGACATGCTCGCCGAGCGGCTGCCGTGGATGCTGCTGATCGTCACGGTGGTGTCGTTCGCGGTGCTGTTCCTGGCCTTCGGCTCGGTGCTGCTCCCGCTGAAATCGGTGCTGATGAACCTGCTTTCGCTGTTCGCAACCTTCGGCATCGTCGCGCTGATCTTCCAGTACGGATTCCTTTCCGGCCCACTGAATTTCGTTCCCGCGGGATTCATGGACGCGAACATGCCGATGATGATCATGGCGATCGCCTTCGGTCTGGCCATGGACTACGAGGTGTTCCTGCTGGCCCGCATCCGCGAGCACTACCTGCGCAGCGGCGATCCGGTGGAGTCGGTGGCCTTCGGCGTGCGGCACACCGCGCGACTGATCACCAGCGCCGCGCTGTTGCTCGCGGTGGTGCTCGGCGCGTTCGTCTTCTCCGGCATCACCATCGTGAAGATGATCGGCGTCGGCCTGGTGCTCGCCATCTTCCTGGACGCCACCATCGTGCGCGGTCTGCTGGTGCCCGCCACGATGCGACTGCTCGGCGACAAGGCCTGGTGGGCGCCCAAGCCGCTGGCCAACTGGTGGCAGAAGTACGGAATTCCCGAACCTGGAGCCGATGTGGCTCCGGAACCCGGCGGTGCAGGCCGGCCGAGCGGCATCGAACCGGCAGATGCGCTCGGCACAACGGTGGCGACCTCGACAGCGCTGTCGCGGTGATCGTCGGTTTCGTGGCGGGCCCGGTCGACTCCTCTGACCGGGCCCGCCGCCCCGGAAGGACATAGCTCATGGCAGCGAAGTACCAGGCCGGTCCGTTCCGTAGGGTCATCAACCGCGCCGTGATGGCGTTGGCCGCGCGCGGCGCGGGACCGGACGGCATGTACATCCTGGAGACCATCGGAAGGCGCAGCGGCCGCGCGCGCCGAAACCCGGTGCGCATCATCGAATTCGACGGAGAGCGATGGCTCGTCTCCCCCTACGGGGAGGTGGGCTGGGTGCACAACGTGCGCGCACGCGACGTCGTGCTGTTGCGCCGCGGCAACGACGAACAGCGGGTGTGGGCGGAGGCGGTGCACGGCGAGCGCGCGGGCCATGTGCTGCACCACTACGTCAAGAAGGCGCCGGTGACGACCCCCTACTTCGACGCCTCACCGCGCTCGGCGCCCGGCGTGTTCACCGCCGAGGCGCACAGACATCCCGTCTTCCTATTGCACGGCTGGAGCGAGACCCCATGACCACCACACGCCCCGTGACCACGGCTTCGGCGGCGCTCGAACCGGTGCGCGATCCGAGCCGGTGGTGGGTGCTGGCCACCGTCTGTGTCGCCACGTTCATGCTCACCCTCGACATCACCGTGGTGAACGTGTCGCTGCCCGCCATCCAGGCCGACCTGTCGGCGAGCTTCGGCGCGCTGCAGTGGGTGGTGGACGCCTACGCGCTCGGTATGGCCGCCTGCCTGCTCACTAGCGGCTCGCTGGCGGACCGGGTTGGCAGGCGCAGCCTGTTCGCCGGTGGTCTCGTGGTGTTCACGGCGGCGTCGGTGGCATGCGGCGTCGCGGGAAGCCCTCTGCTGCTGAACCTTTCGCGCGGCGTCCAGGGCGTCGGCGCGGCCGTCCTCTACGCGGTCGGCCCCGCGATGCTCGCCGCGGCCTTCACCGGCAAGGAACGCGGTACCGCGTTCGGCCTGTTCGGCATGGTGACGGGAATCTCCGTCGCCGCCGGTCCGCTTGTCGGCGGTGCGCTCACCGAAATCGATTGGCGCTGGGTGTTCTATCTGAACGTGCCGACCGGGCTGCTGGCGTTGCTCGTGGTGCTGGCGAAGGTGCCCGAGAGCGCACGACGGGGCGGCAGGCCGGTGGATCGCGCCGGGCTCGTGCTGTTCTCGGCGGCGCTGTTCCTGTTGGTGTACGGGATCATTCGCGGTCCGGTGGTCGGATGGACGGCGGGTTCGACCATCCTGTGCTTCACCGGCTGCGTCGTGCTTGTCGCCGCGTTCGTGCTGGTGCAGCGCCGCGGCAGGCATCCCATGCTCGATCTGGGGCTGTTCGCCAACCGCACCTTCGACGCCCTGTCGGCGGCGACGTTCGTCCTGAATTTCGCTGTGATCCCGGTGATTCTGTTCGGTGTGCTGTGGATGCAGGGCGTGCTTGGCCACTCGGCCATCGAGACCGGTCTGCGCTTCCTGCCGCTCACCGCGATGCTGCTGGTGGCGGGCGTGCTCGGCGGCGTGTTGAGCGTGCGGGTCGCGACCAACCGGTTGATCGGCGCGGCGCTGATCCTGACCGGTATCGGGTTCCTGCTGCTGAACGCCATCGGCCCCGAGGACGACTGGACCGCCGCCCTTGTGCCGTTCCTGGTCGCGGGCATCGGCATGGGGTTGTTCAATCCGCCGCGGGCCAACGCCTCGGTCGCCATCGTCGCGCCGGAGGACTCCGGCATGGGCTCGGGAGTGAACGAGACCTTCCAGCAAGTGGGTTCGGCGCTCGGCGTCGCGGTGCTCGGCGCGGTCGCGCACGCGCGGATCGCCGACAGCTTGTCCGGGCAGCCGGTGTCCGCCGCCGCGGTGGACACGGTCGCGGCCGGATCCATCGACCGGCTCACCAACGAAACCTCCGCCGCGCACGCGGCCGAGTTGACCGACGCCGCGCACCGGGCGTTCGTGTCCGGCCTGCACGCCGTGGCGACCATCGGCGGGCTGGCCAGCGTGATCGTCGGCGCCGCAGCACTTTTCCTGATCCGCCGCCAGGATTTCGTCCAGGATCCCGCGGCACCCGAACACGACGACGCACCCGCCCCGTCCTGACGGGCGGGCCGAGATCGAAGGGGAATCATGAACTGTCGCAAACAGATCGGACGAGCCACGGCGGTGGTGGCGGCGGGTGTCGCCGCCATGGCTTGCGGCACCGCGGGCGCCGACGTGGTGGTGCCGCTACCCGGCGCCCACCAGGTGCAGACGCTCATGGACGGGACGGTGGTCACCGTGCGCCTCACCGGCGAATCGGTGACCATCAGCCCCTCGCTCGGCGCAACGCCGCTGCACCGCAACGCCTGGGTGTCCGGCAGCGCGCACGTCGAGGTGGCCGGCGCGGGCGACCGGCCGGGCGGCAAGCTCATCCCCGGCTACACCGTCGGCTGCCAGGTGGACATCTCCGGCGGCGCGATGGAAGGGGGCGTGGAAGGCGGGCTCAGCTGGCGCGACGGGCAGAACGTGCGCCCGAACGTCGGCGCGGAGTCCGGCGGCGCGCTCTCGCTCGGCCCTGGCCAGACCCGCTCGTTCTATCTGCTGGATGTCGAGGTCCCCGACGACTTCGGCAACGAAGACCACAAGCCCGTCAACCGTTTTCGCGGCAACACCGCCTCGGTCATCTGGGCCGACTCCACCATCGCACTGACCGGATGCGCGGGCTACGCCCAAGCCCGAGCCTTCATCCGCGTGGAAATCGAAACCGCGAACGTCGCGTCGCACCTCACCGTCTGGGGCGCACCGTTCAGCCTCGGCTGAGCGCCGAGCGATCGGGCGCCGGTCGGCCATCACTCACCGGCCGCGGCGCGGTCCCTGCCCTCCTCGAAGAACGCCAGCAACCCGGCGACGGTGCCCACCTGCGCACGCGGGCGCAGCGCGCCGAACGGCGCGTTCCAGAACTCGCCGGTGCGCGGTGTCCACGGCCCGACATACGCGTACGGACCCGGATGCGACGAATCACCGGGCGACACACCGAAATTCACCTCGTCCAGCGTGCTGGACAGGTCGAAGTGCTCCGGCCACAGCACCGGGGTGACGTCGGGCGCGAGGCAGCGCAGGGCCGCGTCCCCGGTGGCGAACCAGTCGGCGATCACGGCCGCGGCCTTCTCGTCGACGCGGATCTCGTCGTCGAGACCGCGCCCGCTGGATTCGGCGTACACGCCTTCCGGTGCGCCCGGCTCGAGGCCCGCGGCCTCCGCCAACTGCCGGTAGGTGCCGGTCAGCGGTACGCGACCGGTCGGCCCGATCAGGCTCGCGCCGACCACCGACACCGGTAGCCGGGCCCCGCCGAAACCGCCGAGCACCACCCGTAGCCGAATCGTGCCGTCGCGCCGGTACTGCGGCCCGGCGATCAGCAGCTCCGCCGTGCCGTGCAGGGAGTTCCTGGTCTCCCGGTACGTCGCCTCGTCCACTCCCGCATCATTCCCCGCCGCGGATCGGCGCACAGCGGTTTCGCCGCATCGTGCCCCGCTTACCGGAGCAGTCGGCCCCGCCCTGGGCTACCCTCGGTGCGCGGCCGCCCGCCGCGACATCGGCGCGTGCGCAGGCCGGGAACCGCTCCGGGTTTCGGCCGGAGCCGCTTCGCTCGGAATCGGCGTTCCGAGCGGCACTCACCGGGCGAGGTCGCACAGGACCATGTCGATCACGTCCTGCACTCCCCCGCGCGGAGCGAGCGAGGCGACGAGGGTGGGGAGCTGATTCATCGCGATGGTGACCGCGTGCCGCTCGGTGGCCGCACCCACCACGCTGCTGCCCGCGATGGAGCCGCCGTGGCCCCACGTCTCGATGCCGCACCGATTCACCCTGCGGAACAGCCCGAGTCCGATCTCCTGGTCGAGCAACGGCACCCCGCTCGGAATCGTCGTGCGCATCTGCTCGAGTTGCGCTGGCGCGACCACTTGGCCCGTGATCAGCGCCATGAAGAAGCGGTTCAGGTCCCGTCCGCTGGCGACCATCGCGCCGTCGGCGAGTCCCCAGTTCGGATCGATATCGGTGATGTCGACGCGTTCCGGTCCGACGACGAGATAGTTGCGCGGATGCGGTCCACGCACCACCTGCTCGACCGGATACAGCGGCCAGTAGGTCTCCTGCAGGCCGAGCGGCAGGATGATCCGCCGCGTCACCTCGACGCCGACGGGCAGGCCGGTCAGCCGTTCGATCAACGAGCCGATGATCAGATAGTTGGTGTTCGAGTACCCCCATCGGGCACCCGGCTCGAACTCGGCGGGCCGGTCCAGCGCGGCTCGGATCAGCTCGGACGCCGGGCGATACCGCTGCATGCCGGCCACGCTGTCGAGATCCACCTCGTTCAGGTAATCGGGGATGCCGCTGGTGTGCTGGAGCAGATTGCGCACGGTGATGCGGCGACCGTCGCCGCCGGGTCCACTGACCTCGCCGGGCAAATAGGCATCGATCGGCGAATCCAGCACGACGCGCCCCTCGCCTACCAGTTGCAAGGTGACAGCGGCCACGAACGACTTCGTGTTGCTCGCGATGCGGAACCGCGCGTCGTCGGGGAACGGGGCTCCGGTGCCGATATCGCCCACCCCGCTGTTGAGCCGCATCTCGCCCGCGTCGCCGCTCACCACCAGCTGCGCGCCCGGCACCCCCGAGGTGAGAACGACCCGATCGAACTCCGCCTGCCAGTTCGCGCCCGGTTCCGCGCCGACGGGACTCGCCGCGGGCCACACCATCGACACGACCAGAACGGCCGCCACCGCGAACCAGCGCACGATCTCCCCTCTCCCCCGATCCCACCGCGATCGCCCGGCTCGATGCCTGCGATCCCGGAGATCGGATACAGAGCGAAATGCCTCGGACATCTGTCTCACGCTTTGATTCGAACAACCGTATGAACGGCCCGCCGCTCGCGGACCGACCGATCCGACACACCCACTCCAGCCTCCCTCATGTCGAGCGTTCGAGATAGTCCCCTCCGGTCGGCGGCTTCCGACCCGCAGGTCAGCTAGGCCCGTGACGTCGGCCCGTTTCCGACGTTGATCGGGACCACAGCGTCGCGCAGCTTGCTCGAAGCCGGTCGCCGGCGGAGATGAGCCGGAGCACTGTCCTCCGGTTTGTAACGACGCACGGTGGGCGATCGATACTCGAGCGACAGTGAAGCAATGCGGCAGAAGGGATTTCGGATGCGAAGGACGACAGCCATCGTGGCCGCCACCGCGGTGTCGGGTTTCGCCACGGTGCTCGGATCCGGTGCGGCCCAGGCCGCGCCGCAGGACTGCGCTGTCACGCGGGACCTGGTCGGCGCGACGGCGAAGTGCCACGACGACGGACCCCCTGGGCGGGAGTACGCCCTGATCGTCGAGTGCTTCGGCCTGCACGGCGTGCCCAACGCCTTTCCGCTCATGGCCATCGGCCCTTACCAGGGGTCGTGGAGTGGTTCCTTCGGCCCGTCCGGCCAGGGCACGGCCTCGTGCTTGGGCCCGATGAGTATCGGGACCGCTACCAACGCCTACGTAACGATCTACCGAGACTGATCCATCACGCGGCGTCGACCGCGACAGCTCGAACAATTCGAAATCCCTACTCGCACAGTCGCTCCAGCAGCGACTGCGATCGAGGCTGGGCTCTACCAGGAGACACTGTGACTCGAACTGCTCTACTCGCTGCCGTTACGGCCACCATCGCTCTATCTCTCACGGCGTGTGGTGGTGAAAGCGAATCCGATCCCGTGACGTCGGCCTCTGGCACCGGTGCGGCCACGGTGACCGCTGCGCCGACCGCATCATCCGCCGCGCCGACCACGGTTCCCGCTGCGCCGACCACGGTGCCCGCTGCGGAGAAGCCGCCGACACCCGCCCACGGGGGCACCGAGCCCGTTTCCGCACCGACGCCCGAACCCTCGGCCGCGCCCGCACCGCCGCCGACCGCGGCGCCGGTGGCCGATCCCTGCGCCGAGGTGACTCGCGAGTACCTGATCACCACGTTGCGAATGACGGGGCTGCCTCGGTATCCCTTGGCCGATCTCCAGCAAGCACGATGCAGTGGCACCTTCGCCTCGGCGATGGCCCAGCCGGAGGGCACTCTGCACCCGGTCATGTACCTGTTCGAGTACTCCGAGCAGAACGGCCACACGCACTGGCGCGTCATCGATGTCGGAGAGGCCCTCGACTGCGTGAACAGGCACGGCGTTCCCGCCAACGTGGGCAGCGCGATCGGCTGCGCCTCCTAGATTCGCGAGGTCTGGTCTCGACGTCCGGCTACCGTCCGGCGAGCTCGGCGACGACCGGAGCGAACCTCTCGGCGAAGTCGGCGCCGAAGACGAAATAGGAGAAGCCGATCTCCTCCCGGCGCCGCTGGATTTCCTCGGCGGCGGCCGCCGGATCATCCGGAAGGATGGTCAGTGCGTCCGCCGCGCGAAGCGCAGCGGGGTCGGTGGAGGGGTGCGCCATGTGCGGCGCGACCGAGTCACCGATCACCCCCACGGCGAGCGCGAGCTCGACCTTCCCGCTGAGGCGGAAGTCGCGTGCCAGCCGTTGAACTTCGCCCCGAGGGTGATCGCCCAGCGCGAAGGTGACCGTGTCCGCGACCTCGGCCGCCAACGCCCTGGCCTTCGGACCGAATACCGCCATCGCCACGGGCGTGCGACGGTCGGGACCGTCGAGATCTCGCAGCCTCTCGACGGTCTCCCGGACCTGTGCCAGACGGCCGTTCGGCGGTGGTACGGCGGGCATTCCCTTGTCACGCAGCTCGTCCTCGATTCCCGGTCTGCCGGTGCCGATACCCATCTCGAAGCGCCCCTCGGTCAGCAGCGACAGCGAGTGCGCTTCCCACGCCGTCAGCCAGGCAGGCCGAAACGGAGAGGCGTACACCCACGTGCCGACGCGCAGGTCGGTCAAGGCGGCGGCGGTGGCCAGCATGGGCCCTGGCGCCGGTTGCATCAGCGGGAAATCGGGAACCAACAGCGTCGAGTAGCCGATGTCGGCGATGCGGCGCACGCGATCCCGCCACGTCGGGAGATCGGACCTGAGCGGGGCAACGACCCCGAAGCGGAACGGTTTCGTCATGCCTGGACTCCTGTCGTTCGGTCTATCCAGAGGAACCGACGGCGGATTCGCCCGAAATTCATCGGTGCAGCGGAGATGTATCCGCTTCGCGGCTGCTCCGCTCGGCTCGAAGGCCTGATCGAGACGCTGATCGGTGGTTTCGTCGTGCTCGGCAGCCTCGGCTACGGCATCGTGGTGATCGCTCGCGTCCACGAACTCCGCCGGGAGAGTTCCTAGCGTCGGTGCGCGGCCACTTGTCGGAGGAGGTGGCGGTGGATCTCGATCTCGCGGCGGTGCGCGCGTTCGTCGCGGTGGCCGACGAGGGACAGTTCGGCTACGCCGCGTCACCATCGTCGACCCGACGCCCGCCTATCCCCTTGCGCTCCTGTGGTCCACACGCCAACCCACACCCCGGACTTCCCCACCTCGTCGAGCACGTCGCACAAAACTACAACCGCGACACCGCCACGCAGAGCTGGATCCCGGACGCGGACCGCCCACTGTTCATGTCCTGAACACGGAGGTGGAGCCGCACCGAGGCGAGGCCCCACCGCATCGCGGGTCGATCATCATGCCCGTCCCCTCCGCGCGCCGATGTCTACGGATCGAATCGTGTTCGCGCGCACACTCGTTACTTGCTCGCAAGACGGGAGTCGACGGCCGCGGTCGGACTGACCGCGTGCGCGCCGATCGACGCCACGTCACCAGATGGCCGCTGTCACGCGCGAGGAGATCCGGACAACACCGCCCCACACGGCAGACCTGCGGGATGGCCGTCTGCCGCATTACCTCGGAGTCGTGAGCCCGCGTTCCAGGATTGATGTCGCGCCCCGGCTCTCGACTGGCTACGACTTCGAGCCGGTGACCGGGCAGCCGTGGGCCAGGGGGCCGAGCAGCGTGCTGTTGTCGTAGAAGTGTTCGAGCTCGAGGATGCGGAGGTCGTCGCTGACTCTGGCGATTGTGACGCCGAACATCTCGATCAGCTCGCCGGTGGGCTGGTGTTCGCGGTACGGGCCGTCGTAGGTGCCCCAGTGTCGCCAGCGGAAGGTGACATTCGGCGGGCCCGCCATCACTTCCAGTACCTCCCAGAAGAATCCGTTCGGCATCGCGGTGTGGAAAATGTGGTGCGAGCTCTCGAAGGTCTCGTTCTCGGCGTCGTAATACGGGTTGTCGCCGATCAGGATGTTGTAGCTACCGATCCGCGCGAATTCCTCGGCGTCCTGCCACGGTCCGCCGTTGACGCGGCCACGGTAGTGTTCGGCCACGAGCGAGACCCAGGTCGCCGGATCCTTCTTGTGTGAGACCTCCATCTCGAAGACCCGGACCAGATCTTCGACGATCGCCTCGAGCGATCCCGGCGCGTGCTGGGTGGTTCGCTCGCGCGGGACGGTGAGCTCGGTCAGGTGGTAGTCGGGCGCTCCGTTGCGCCAGTCCTCGGGCTTGGCCGCCGCGACCACGGCATCGCGGCCTCGCAGCCACAGCGGTGTTTCCGCGGCCGACGTCGAATCTGTTGCGTCAACTGTCATTTCGTTCTCGTCCCGTAGGCTGTGTCGGACGCGAAGACGTTAGCAGCAGACCATTGCCCGCGAAAGCTATTGCGCAACTGAGACATCGGCTTGACCGTGCGTGTGATGGGCACGCACGGAGGCGTCGTCGTCGATGGTCTCGGAGCTGCCTTCCAGTGAACCGCCATGTGACTGAAGCCACTGTCCCCGTTGACGCTTTGTGGCACCCCCGGCCGGACCTCACCGTTAACGTGAGGGCCGACAGACTGCTTCGAGGTTCACGACCAAAGCCGGTCGGTAGCGGGGATCGAGTGCTGCATATTTACCACTTCAGCTACGGGTGGCTGACGCCCGTGCTGGCCTATCTCATGTCCTTCGTCGGATCACTGCTCGGATTGCAGTGCGCCGCCCGCGCCCGTGCGGGTGAGCACCGGGCGCTCTGGCTCGGACTGGCCGCGCTGGCCATCGGTGGCACCGGCATCTGGGTCATGCATTTCATTGCGATGCTGGGGTTTTCGATCCAGGACGCGCAGATCCGCTTCGACGTGCCGATCACGCTGTTGAGCGCGGCCACCGCCATCGTCGTGGTCGGCATCGGCTTGACGCTCGTGCAGGCGCCCCGGCCGCGTCCTCTGGCGCTCGGGGCGGGCGGCGCGATCACCGGCCTCGGCGTCGGCGGTATGCACTACACGGGCATGTACGCGATGAGATCCGACGCGACGATCGGCTACGACTGGCGGGTCGTCACTCTGTCGCTGATGATCGCGGTCGTCGCCGCCACCGCGGCGCTGTGGTTCACCGTGCACGTGCGTGGCATGGCCGCCGCCGTCGGCGCGGCGTTGATCATGGGCGTCGCGGTCTGCGGCATGCACTACACCGGTATGGCGGCTATGCACGCGCACCGCGGCCATCACGGCACCCCGCCGGGCACCGACCCGCTGGCCATGCTCGCACCGCTGATCGTCGTCATCAGCCTGGTCACGATGCTGTTGCTCATCGCGGTCAGCCTGACCTCGATCGAACGCGACATCGACCTTCCGCCCCTGCGGCCAACCGCCGTGCGTCCGGTCACCGACGATATCGCCCCTCCGCCGAAAAGTTCGCCTTCCGGAACCGGATACCCCCGGTCGGGCGGGTGATCCAGGTGCCCGCAAGCCTGGATGGCACCGCACAGGTTCGCGCCGAAATCGCTGATCGTCGTCTCGAAACAGATAGCCACAGTGCGTCTTTCGGAGATCGACGAGCTCGAAGCGCGGTTGGGCATTGCGATGCCACCCGGGTATGCCGACCTCCTGGCAACGCGATCGCCGCAGCGGACCTGCACGTCGCACAAGATGGCTTGCACTCGAAGGTGCGAACGTTCCTGATCCCGGCAATCGGCGGCCGTGTGGTTGTCGCGGAGAGCTTCGGCGGTGACGATGTGCACGTGAACGTGTGTTTCGAGCCGGGATGCATGCCTTGCTGGCCGTCGGAGCGATCAGAGTCTCGCGGTGGAGCTCGGACCGGACGGAGCGGGTCTGAGCGAGCGGCGGGGATCCGTCAGAGCGCCCGCTTCAGCCCGACGTGACTGTTGTCGTACCCGAGCCGTGCATAAAAGGCGTGAGCCCGCTTGCGGACCCGGTCTGTGGTGACCTGCGCGAGTGTCGCACCTCGGTGCCTGCCGTGGTCGTGCGCCCACTCGAGCATCGCGGTTCCGATGCCGCGAGAGCGTTCCGAGGCAGCGACCCGAACTCCCTCGATCTGGAGGCGGGTGGCGCCGCCGCGGGACAGCCCCGGAATGATGGTGAGCTGCATGGTGCCGACGATCCTGTCGCCCTCGTCCCGGACCACGGCCAGATAGTGCGAGGGATCCCTGGTGACGGCGTCGTACGCCTCCTCGTAGCGGGCAATTTCGGAACCTTCACGGGTACGGCCGATCTCGTCATCGGAGAGCAGCGCGACCAGCGCCGGCACGTCGGCACGCCGCGCCCGCTGCACACGATAGATCCGGTCGCCGAGTCGGAGCCGACCACCGACCGAAGCCCGTGCCCGCGACTGCAGCCGGGCGATCAGCGTGTCCAGCCAGGCGCCAACGTGCCGCCGGGCCTCGGGAGTGTCCGGGTACCGGCAGCGCAGGTGCAGCCCCGCCTCGTCGAGGACGAACCAGAGCATCACGCCGTCGGTCCGAATCGTCGCGCCGACATATTGCGCCTCCAATCCGGTCGCGTCGACTCGCACCGGCAGCCGACGCAGGTCCAGCCACGAAATCGCGAACATCCCCGGCACCTCGGGCATCCCGCCCCACGGACGCAGGATGTCCTCCAGCGGCCAGGACCCCATCCGGACGGCCTCCTTCACCGCCTCGGCACTGGCACGGGGATCGGAGTCGGCCGATTCGAGCACCGAGTTGGTGATGAACCACCCCACCGAGTCGTGCCAGGTGGCGTCATACCGACTGTGCACCGGAAACACCGCCCGCAGTGCGGTGCCGGCCAACTCGCGGGTCACCTCGGTCATCGCCCCCACCACCAGCGCCAAGGTCGAGACGCCGTCGTCGCGGGCCTGCGCCGAGAACGCGGCGCTGTCATCGACATCCAGGACATCGCGCACCTCCACGCGCTCCTCCTGCAACGTCGCCTCACCCAGCGACAGCGGGAACCGTGGCATCACATCGCCGCTGCCCGCCAGCACCTCTGCCCAGCGGCGGTGCACTTCGGCGGGCGCAGGCGGGCGGTCCCGCAGCGAACGGGTGTGCTCCGCGAAGGCGGGTACGGGCGGCAACGACGGTGAACGACCCTGCTGCACCGCGGCCAGCGCGGCGAGCAGGTCACGCGCGATCACCAGCATCGACCACAAGTCGACGTGCGAGTGGTCGGCGGCCACCACCACGGTCGGCCCTACCGCGGTCTCCAGCACACATAGCCGGTGCGAAGGACGACCGTACGGCGAACAAGCACGGTCGAGCACGGCGCGCAGCGCATCGTTGACTGCCTGCCCAGGAGCGATCACATGCTCGACCCAACCGCCAGGGCGGATATCGACCTCGTGCAGCCGAGGCTCGCCGTCCTCGCCCGGCACGAAGATCGACCGCAGCGTGCCGTGCCGCTCGATCACCGCCAGCCAGGCGGTCGCGAGCTCGTCGGGCGGTACCGGCGCGGAGAGCCTGAAGGACAACGCCATCCAGGATCCCGGTCGGTCGCCGGCGCCGACGTGGCGTCGCTGATCGAAGGACACGGGAAGTGACCGGCCCACCCGACTCACGGTGACGTCGAAGCCCAGCAGGCGGCCGAACGGCAGGCGCAGGTGCGCGACGTTGGTCAGCCGCATGACGGTATCCTAGGCTCCTTCCCGAGCGATCGCCGTCTCACCAGCACCCTGGAGCCACCGTGCCGACCTTCCGCGTTCCCGGCGCCGACCTCGACGTGGAACTGAGCGACGAGGGCGGCCATCCCGTCGTCCAACTCCACGGCCTCACCTCCAGCCGCCACCGCGACCGTCTGATGGACCTCGATCTCGGTCGCGGACTCAGCCGAACCCGATTGCTGCGGTACGACGCGCGCGGCCACGGCCACTCGACGGGTCGTACCGTCCCCGAGGACTATCGGTGGCCAGTTCTGGCCGATGACCTGCTGAACCTGCTCGACCACTGGTTCCCCGGTGAGCAGGTGCACGGTGTCGGTCCTTCGATGGGTACCGGGACACTGCTGCATGCCGCTGTCCGCGACCCTGGCCGATTCGCCGGCCTCACCCTGCTGGTGCCCGCGACCGCTTGGCGCACCCGCGCCGCGAAGGCCGACATCTACAAGAACAATGCCCGCTTGATCGAGGAGCAGGGACTCGACGCCTTCCTCCGTGCCGATCTCACCGCGCCTCGCCCGCCGGCCACTCTCGGAACGCCGAAAACCGTGCCGGATGTCGCCGAGCACCTACTGCCCTCACTGCTCCGCGGGGCAGCGATGAGCGACCTGCCCGCCCCCGAGGCGATCGCCGCGATCAAGGTGCCGACCACAGTGTTGGCCTGGATAGACGATCCCGCCCATCCGGTGTCGACCGCCGAGGCGCTGGTGGACCTGCTGCCGAAGGCCACACTGGAGGTGGCGCACACACCGGCCGATCTCGCTCGCTGGCCGAGCATCCTGTGCGAGGACGTGGCACGACACGGGTAGGCACGACGCCCTTGCGATTCGTTCTGTGGCCAACCGACCGAACCGCGCTGACCGAACAAGCGCTCAGCCCTCGCCGTTGAAGGTCAGCAAGACCAGTGGAATCGGCCGGTCGACCTTGGACTGGAAATCCGCCAGCAGCGGGTTGTTGGCCAGCACCCAGGCCGCGAACTCGTCGTAGTCCTCGGCTTCGAGCACCTTGCCGGTCGCCTGGTAGGTCTTGTCTCGGAGTTCGATGGTGACCTGCGGATTCGCCTTGATGTTGTACCACCAGGCCGGGTACTTGTCCTCGATGAACGAGCTCACGTACATGGTGTCGTCCCGGTACAGGGGTCCCAGCGGAGTCGTGTGCCGCTTGCCGCTCTTGGCTCCGGTGGTGGTGAGCAGGATGAGGTCCCCGCCCGCGTAGGCGCCACCCACCTTGCCCGAGTTTTCCCGGAACTCCTTGATCACATCATCGTTCCAGTTGGCAATGCCGCCTTCCTGGTCCCACGCCTGGTTCCACGGCGCGTTCGGATCGTTGTAGTCGGTGATGTCGGCCTGATCCGGCTGTCCCGCAGTCGATTCGATTTCGCTCATAATTCGAGTATGTCGGGGAGATAGGACAGTGCCGGTCCTAATTCACCGAGAAATAAAGTATCCTGGAATGCCGAGTTCAGCGAGTCGGCAGGATCAGCCGCAGACCAGGAGCAATTCAAAGGCACTGTGCAGGTCGGGCTCATCGAAGATCTGAAGCTCGCAGCCCGATGCGGTGCGGTCCCAGACAAGGTAGTGGACAGCCAGATAGCGCAAATCGCCCCACGGCTCCTGCGCGTGGACTCGCGCGAGCACGCGGCCGCACCGCACGCAACCTCGGGCCGGCTTGTCGCAGCGAGTTCAGTCCTGTGGTTCGAATCCTGGGCACCACTGCGCTACTACGAGAGCTGGCGCGGTAAGGGGCCCAGCCGGGTACGGGACGCGATCGCCGCAGCGGACCTGCACGTCGCCCAAGATGGCTTGCACTCGAAGGTGCGAACGTTCCTGATCCCGGCAATCGGCGGCCGTGTGGTTGTCGCGGAGAGCTTCGGCGGTGACGATGTGCACGTAAATGTGTGTTTCGAGCCGGGATGTATGCCGACCTATGCACGGATCGAGGCCGCCTTGCTGGCCGTCGGAGCGATCAGAGTCTCGCGGTGGAGCTCGGACCCGACGGTCTCGGATCTTCGCGGGGCAGGGGATGGTTGAGAGGTCAGCGGCCCGGACGTTCTGGAACCGGTCTGACCGCCGCAGTGTTACTCCACCTTCCTCAGCCGGACTTGCCGGCCTTGGCCATAGTCGTCTGGATGGTGCTGCGCCGCAGGCCGAGCCGGATGTGTCGTCCGGGCTGTAGAAATCCCTAGCCGCCTTTACCGCGGGCATCCGGAATCCCGAGTTCATCGCGGCCCGATCCTGACGAGATCGCGCCCGAACCTGCTGAGCCGCGGGACCGGCAGAGGCCTCGGCCCAGCAGAGTTTTCGGAACACAGCGGTATATCCGAGCCTGTTGGCGACCGGATTCGGGTGACCGAGCTATCAGGCAGACGTCAAGGAGCCGAAATACGTTTCGAGAATTGCGTTGTCGCCGTAGGCAAGCGGGGTCCTCTCGGCATCGTCGCGGGAGAACCATCGCAACGCCTGGCCCTCTGTGAGCGTCACGTCCTCGATGTCGAAGTCGGCGGCTGCTGTGAAGGTGTGCTCGATGCCGAAGTCGAGGTCCCGTGTGCACAGGTGCGTCACCTTGGCCGGGTCGAGCTGGAAGCCGATCTCATTGGCGTTATCGATCAGCTCCTCGGCGATCTCACGAACGATGCACTCGAGCGGGGTCTCACCGGGCTCGAGCATCCCACCGAGCAGACTCCACATGTTCGGGTAGAGGATGTCCGGCTTGTCGTCACGCAGATACAGCAGCACCTGGCCGTGCGGGTTGACCAAGATGATTTGCGTGCCTTCCTTTTTGACCACGGTGCTGCCGTCCTTTCAGTGTTGATAGGCGGTGGTGATCTTGCGGACCCCGGCGGCGACGTCATCGACGTCGGCGTCGGTCATCGCGGGGTAGAGGGGCAGGCTGAGCATTCGGCCGGACACCCGGTGGGCGATCGGCGCGGTGTCGGCCGTCATCGCGTGTTCGCGCTCGAACGACACCCTGGCGCCGGGCACCAACTCAGCCACCTGACGCTGCAGACGCTCTTCGAACGCCTCGCACCAGGAGTAGAAGCGGCTGAAACCCACCGGCTCCGGCGAGCTGACTCGGACATCGACGGTCCCGTCGCTATTGTCGCTTCGCGCCAGCACGACCTCATGCTGAAGTCGCTCCTCCCACACCACTCGCTCGAACAAGGCCGACACCGCATCTGCCTGCGTGGGCACCAAACCAGAAACGGTGAAACAAACATCGATGCTCGTCGACATCAACCGACCCTACAGACGACCGCCAAGTTCGCTTTGTCGACGGCGCACTACAATGCCGCTGATCGCGCGGGCTGCTCCGGGCCTTAGGAGTGCAGAGTCAGTCCTACTCGCCGGGGTGGATGTCCGCTACACACTCTTTGATAGGTCCCCCAGCCGTTATCCTCCGAACGCGTCCAACCAGTCGCGGACCATCCTCTGGTCACCGCGCGCCATGATCCGGAGGGTCCGTTGCCGAAAGTGCCTGATGCTCGCAAACCTAGTCGTGCGGCGGTCAACGCGCTGCGGGCACTGCTGGAGCGACACAATCACATCGTTCAGGAGGTGGATGGCCAGAACGACTTCGGCGAGGACCAACACGTCACGTTCACCGAGGACGGTGAGGTCACCGGCGACCTGGTCAAGATCCAGGTCAAGGGTGGCCGTTCGTGGCGCAGGTCCGGCGGGTATGCCGTGCCGATCGGTGACCACGGCGGCACCTGGGCCGATGGCAACATCCCGGTGCTCTGCGTTGTGCATGACCCGGACACCGACGGTCTCTATTGGGCCAATGCCACCAAGCAACTGCTGTCGGCACGGCGCGAAGGTGAGGTGCTCAGGACGATCACCGTCAACTCGGACCAGGAGTTGAATGACGATTCCATGGCTGACTTCGTCGCCGAGGTCAGAGCCTACCTGAGCCGCTATCGGGGCAACCGGATCATCCAGGCCCAGTTGGGTGAGATGGCGGGCGTCGAGTTCGGTCCATCGGACATCGTGCAGCACCACGTGAACGTGTTTGGCGAGGACTTGATCTTCTGGCAGCGCCGCGGTGAGGGATTCGCGACTTTGCTCCACAGCGACCTCGACTGGTATCCGGAGCACATCGGCCCCGAGCACTTCTATCCCAACGGCCGACCAGGTCTCCTTCCCGGCATGTCCGTTGTGGCGGACAAGATACTGAGCAAGGCCGAGGCGCAGTGGCTGGCAGCCTGTTTCGACGCGGCTCAGTGGGCTCGCAAACCCGCCGTCGACGAACCTCCGCTTCATACCAACATCGACGCACGTGACAACTACGTGGCCAGGCGAATTGAACACCGTCTTCGGGTCGAACCCGATGCGTTGACCCGGTCGATCCAGGTACTCCACACCGAAACCGCGACCGACCACGATCTGGCTGCCATCGCCACGGAGTTGGAGTCGGATGCTGACGCATCTGCCGAGGCGCTCTCGAAACCGTGGCGCGCGATGTCAGATAGGGCGCGTCGGCTCGTCGCGTTCTACCTAGTTAAAGAAGTGCGCGTGGGTCTACCTGCCCTGCCGATCGACGAGCAGTTCCGGATCGTCTGGCGATGCCCTCGGCCGACCGGGGAATACGGTTTCGATGCGCGGGTCGGACAACCGAGTACTCGCATGACGTCGGGCCGACAGTTGGTCGGCGCATACGAGCTAAGGCCGGGAGACAGAATCTACTGGCTGAGCCGCTTTGGAAACGAACGGGGCCGGAACGTGTCGGCTGTCTGGGATTCCGAGGACAAGCCGGGAACCGTCTGCGTTCTGTTCGATCAGCTGACGTTGGGAGACACCTTCTGGCCGGAGGAGCTCTTCGTCCGGAAGGCGTCCACCGAGCCGCGGTGACGGCGCCACCAGCAGACTGTCTTGACTTGCCCAGGAATGGCCTGTCTGCGCGCGATGACCCCATCTCGGTGAGCTCTTATGCCGACAACCGCCCGCCCGAAACAGCGGGTCGCCTGATGTGGGTAAGAGCCTGGCCGAACACTGGATGCACCTGTGCACCACCAAACCCGATTAGGTCGACCTTCGCCACCGTCCGTTCACGCAAATCCACCACGACATGTGGTGGGCGATCTCGGCGAGGATGCCTTTCTGCGGCTGATGAGTTTGGTGCATCGGGTCGCGCGGGCTGTGCAAGCCACTGTGCAGGTTGAACATACGTATCTGCTGAGCCTGGGTAGTCAGCAAGGCAATTCCCATGTGCACTGGCATATCTCGCCGTTGCCTCCGGGCGTGCCGTACCACGAGCAATAGTTCCCACGCGCTGATGGCGGAGAACGGGGTCCTGTCGTGGACGCAGGAGGAGGCTGGTGCGTTGCCAAACGATTGCGTGCCGCCATGGCATCTTGAGCCAAGGGTGTTGGCGAACATCCGCATCTGCCGCCTATCGAGCGGTCGGACAGCCTGTCTGGCACTCGAAATGCCTCCTGGGCGCTGAATGAATCGGCCGACCCGATTGGTGGTGGAACCGAGAGAATTCTGAGCTGTTCCTCGCGCTGCTCAGGCGACATGGAGTACGTAGTGCGCACATCTGGCCGGGGTGAGACGTTCGTTACACACTCCCGAGCCTGCACACGGGGGGGAGACGACAATGTGTCACTCCTCTGTATAGCTGCACCTGGCCCCGTTAGATTGTATAGCTGCACCTGGTCCCGTTAGATCGCCGTACTTGCGGTGATCAACGCGTCGATCAGCGCTCGTTCTTCTTCCGTGTTAGCAGGTCGAATCTCTCGCATGCCGATGCTTCGGAGCTGTGTGCGTGCCCAGGAGTGAAGCGCATCGTCGTCCAAACCGGTAGGTGGGTGCACGAGGCGATCCAGGAGATGGGCAACAACACGTGGTCGTGCCCCCGCCCGCATCCAGGCGATGACGCTGGGAGAGCCAGCACCGTATCGAATCGCTAGCGGCAGGAGAGCGAGAGTTCGCGTGCTGTCTTCGGGCAAATCCCAGGTGGGCTCGGCCGAGTTTTCACGGCCAGCAGCTACGATCGCACCGAGCGCGCCAGCGACGATGGACAAGCGGAAGCTGAACCCGTCGTTCACGACCCGCAGCGTTCGAGGAAGCGGATCCTGTTGCCCACGTTCGAACTTGCCTTGAGGGTCTTTCTGGTCTATATGGCGAGCGACTTCTATCAGCGGCTCACCATCGAACCACGCCCCCAATGCCGAGTTCAGCGTGCGCCAACCCGAGTTCTGGTCATTCGCCCCCGACCAGATAGGTGCAATCTGCGTTGCTGCAAACGGCTTCGCGGGGAGCACTTGTTCGAGTTCGTCGCTGTCCAGCGTGTACAGCACGACCAGCATGGCCCTCGCCCACTCTCGGATCGTGCTCGGTGGGGCGTTGTCGATCAGGTGCTGTTCGAGCACCCGATACAGACTCGCGGCGTCCGGCAGCGCGACCCCGGCGCGGTGTGCGGCAAGTGCTACCCAGGCTGGTGCCGATCTGCTCCTGAGAAAGGCGCCGCCCGCGTTGTCGAGCATTCGACCGAGCTGCGCGGCAGATGAGGTTGCGCCTGCGCTGTGGACAGCCCAGCTACGGCGTAGCACTCCCTCGGCTGCGTTTCCCTCGGCAGCATAAGACAGGAAGGCGAATGCAGTCTGTTCAGAGCTTGTCATGGTGTCGACATCGAGCGATCCGTTCATCGCATCGTCGATCAGACCGCGGAGTTGGCTAGATACTTCTGTCGAAGCATCTTCATCTCTAAGAAACTCGGCCTGGACGACGGTGTTAGCAACCTGGGTGTTTGTGTCTACTTCGATGGCATTGTCCGGTACCACGATAGCCATCGAGCGTGGTGCAACGTTCGCACGCCCAGCGCGACCGATCGCGTTGAGCAGCTGTGCGCGTGCTCGCTCCTTCTCCTCCTGGCTGCTTGCCGTCTGGTCCCAACCGATCTTCGTGCCTCCGATAACGACAACTGTCGCCGGAAGATTCAGCCCTTGAGCGATAGTTCCAGTGGCGAACATCGCACGCGCAATTCCCCCCTCGAAGGCAAGTTCACTTGCTCTGCGTTCCTCAGCCAGCATCGCACTCGTATGTACAGCGAGGCGCTTGCCGAGCGCTGCGCGCAACGCGCTCGGTCCTCCCAGCTCCGCTTCTGAAAGCAGCAATTGAGCGTCGATTTCGTCGGTGAGTTCGACAGGTCGTGCTTCTGGGAACCCGGTCATCTTTCGGGCGGCGGCGAAACAGTAGTGCTTGCTAGAAGGCAAGAAAGCGAGGACTCGATGCTCTTCCCGCCCCAACGCTTGCACCAACGCATGGACCGTCGCATTAACGTATCCAGACAGGTCGACACCGTTGTCGCGGTGATACTTTAGTGAGATTCGAATCGAGGTTGGCGCGAGAGCAAAGTCGGACGGATCTGAGGTCCGCCACGCCCCCTGCAAGCCCACGAATAAAGCCAGCGGCGCATCGAACGGCGCGTTTTTGAGACGTCCCGACAAACCTGCCGCCTTCTTCGCGGCCGCATGCCTGTTCGAGCGGTAGAGACCTCGATCCAGCCCTGCAATTGCACGTAGCGTCCGTGTCGGCCTCCACGGTGTGTCCACAACACAGGCATCTACGCCCGTCGCACCCTGAAGCCAGTCGGCGATGTCCGCTGGATTCGCCATCAAAGCCGACAGCATCAGAACCCTGGCGGCCGGTGCTCGATAAAGGACTTCAGATACCACGAGTTCTGCGATGACTGCTCGCTGGCCAGCTTCACCAAGTGCGTGCGCCTCGTCAACCACACATAGCGTCATCCGTTCGAAAGCAGTCGGGTCCTGCCGAAGTGCGAGTGAGCACTTTTCGGGTGTCATGACCAGGATCTGGCTCTCGCCGACAGTTCCCAGAGCCTCGCCCTCCAGCTCTGTGTACTCTGCTCCCCCAACGAATTCACGAATCATCACGCCTGGAAGCGCGCCAATCACCTCGTTGAGTTGTCGCCGGATCTGCCCCGCGAGAGCGTTAGTAGGAGAAAGGTAGAGCACCCAGCCATGGCGAATCGCCTGTGCGATTGCAAGTTCGGCAACAGCGGACTTCCCTGCGCCCGTCGGTACTGAGACCACAGCATGTGTATGCGGCCCCGGCATCGCTGCCTTCACGTAGGCCGCAGCGGCGGGCCACAGCAAAGGCCGTTCCTCCGACCGATGCCGTTGAAACCGCACAAATCGACCACCGTCGTCCGGTGGCGGCGGAACCATCCGCAACGCGCGGTCTGCTGTACCTCCCAGCGCCGCCAACAGCAGCAGCGCAAGGTGGTGAAGGTCTGAATACGACGCGCTGGCATCAAACCCCGCGGCCGGGCGCTCAATATCCGCGATGAGGCTCCTGATGGCACCGATCCCCCTGGTGCTGTCGTCAGTGATGAACATCAACCAGAAAAGATGTGCCCGGACCGCTTCGCCTAGGCGTAACAGAATCGCATCTCTTAGACGGTCGTGCAGCTTGGCATAAAGCGCGAGAGGAGGTGGCTGAGCATCGCCAGGGGGCAACTTCAGCAGGAGCAGTGCTCGAATGCTAGCGAGCGTCCATGACTCCACTTGGCCCGCGGCTGTTGGCTCATTGGTAGGTCGGATACCGAGATCTCTGCCGACCAGAGCGGCATTCGCGTCGTAGCCAGCGATCAGATAGAGCAGCCCCGCTTCGACTCGCTGGAAGCGGTCCTCGGTACCAAAAAGCCACGGACGGGACAGGCCAGGATTGAGTGTTACAACTTCTCGGACAACTTCGAGGGCCTCTGCCGCCACGAAAGCACATGCTTTCCGCGTTTCTGAATCAATCTCATCGGCAAGGATGGCATACACCTCCAGCGCCGTGGCCAATCGGCGGAGATCGCCGAGATCCTGTGCGCCGCTGACGCCGTCGCCGCCCAGATCGCGAAGATCGACAGCCTCCAGCCACGCGCGAGTCAGCATCCGACGTATGCGATCAGCATCAAGCCCTCTCAATTGAGGTAGAGCGCGTAGCAGTTCGTCCACTCCACGATTGAACATCAGCCTACGACCTCGCAAATCCCCGATCGCATGGCATCCGCGATCGAGTCGAAGAACGCATGAAAATCGTTGAGGCGCAGCGCTACCAGACGCCGCCGTTCGACAGGCGGCTTCAAATTACGCAGAGTGGGTCGCTCAGCAGAAATATCGAAAGCTTTCTCGTGAAATACAACCGGCAGATAGCACAGCTTATCTTTCCAGAGCGCCTCGGTCACCTGTGGCAGCAAGTCGGGAGTCAAGGCTCTACGAAGATTCAGAAGCGCCGCCCGCAAGTCCGTCCCATACTTCCCGTCATCAATTTTGCGGAACATGGATGCAGACTCAGTCAATTGACCGCTGCCATCTAACCGGGAGGCCTTGCTCTCGCCGACTGCAAGCATTATTTCTAAATCATCCGAATAGATGGCGACCAAATCAAGGCCCTGCTAGCTGGGCTTGCTGTGCTGCTCTTTCAAGGCATGAACTGGACCCGCCAGAAGATCAGAGTTTTGTCGCGCGCGGACCACCAGCAATGCGTGTGCAACACCTTCCGCTATCCACGCATTGCGGCGTGTATCCCGAAACTTCGTTTCAGATTCTTGCACAAACGTGTTGGTATCGCCGATCAATTCCGATATGGTCGCCGCCAATTCCTGTTGCGCATCAATCCCTGTACCCAAGAGCGCTGTCGACAGGCGTGCATCTATATCAACCAACCCCGCCAGGACGGCCACAAGATACCGGCCCAGCGCCAAAGTGACTTCGGGCTGCTCAAGACCTTCGGCAATAATTGCGGTATGAGAAGTGGGGTGCCGAAGCTCTCGAACCGCCACGCGCCGGGCTATGTCAGAGATCGAGTCCTCGATCAACTTCACGGGAGGCGTGGTCGCAGTCACGCCATTCGGCCATCGCGTGAGAGATCAACGAGCAACACTGTTGACACCGACCCATTCTCCGATCGACTCGTCTGATCAGCTCAGGACTCTACGCCCCCTCCGCAGCGCAGACCTAGAAACCATCCAGCTGGTCTCGTTCGAGTGTCCCCGGCGGTCGCCTTGGAGCTTCTATCTCGACTGGCCCGCCGTCGCCCGCAGCGTCGTCGCCGGTTTACGCGTGGGATACGGTGCCGCATCGCATGATCGGCGGGTCGGTGAGGTGCTCGCCGAACTGCTCGACGTGAGCCCCGAGTTCACCGAAATCCGAGCCCGGCACGACGCGCGTGGAAAACTCTGGAGCGCAAGCGGTTCAATCATCCTGAGATGGGACCGCTGGAGCTGACCATGCAGACCTTCGACGTGCGCTCTAGTACGGCACAAGGCAACTGGACCCGAACCACTCCTGGTTCGCGCTGCCGCCGATGCCATCATCCCCGTCGACGGCGGCCTTGACATGTCCACGAACCCGGACGACAGGCATGGACCGTGTGTGATGTGGAAGGGTGGGGTCCGTTCGTGAAACGGGTTCTGCGGATGCCGAGAACGAGATCCGAGGAATGCCGGCAGGAGGAGTGGTCTGGTGGAAGCAACGTTCGAGGTGGCCGAGCTCGTGGGACATCGCTATCGCGTGGACGACTACTACGAGGTGGGTCGGGAGAAGATCCGCGAGTACGCGCGAGCGGTGCAGGATTTCCATCCGGCGCATTGGAGCGAAGACGCCGCCTGCGAGCTCGGATACTCCGGTTTGGTTGCGCCGACGACGTTCATCTCGACCGCCGCGATGCTGGCCAACCGTCGGCTGCTCGAGACCGTCCTCGCCGACTACGACATGTTCGTCCAGACCGATCAGGTCTTCGAGATGTACAAGCCGGTGCTCACCGGTGACCGGTTGGTCAGCGACGTCGAACTCGCTTCGGTTCGCCGTGTAGCGGGCAAAGACCTGCTCACCATCACCAACACCTTCACCGACCAAAGCGGTGAGGTGGTGCAGATCATGCACACGACCGTCGTCGGCATCACCGGTGAGGACGTCGATGACGGCATCGGCGCCGCGGTCGAGCGGGTCGTCATGCACGGTCTCGACGTGCCTTCTCGGACCACGCCATCGTCCGCGACCGAGCAGACCGAGACGAATCCGGCGCCGGAGATCCGCCCACGACATTCCGCGATCTCTCGGACACGTGTCCCACGCACCGCAATTCGATTCGACGACATCGCCGTCGGCGACGAACTTCCCGCTCGGATCGCGCGGCTGACGCGAGGGGATCTGGTGAACTACGCCGGGGTCGCCGGCGATGCGAACCCGATCCACTGGCACGCCGAAACCGCCGCGCTGGCGGGTCTGCCCGATGTCATCGCGCACGGCATGCTGACCATGGGCCTGGGAGCCGGATTCGTCACCGCGTGGCTCGGTGATCCAGGTGCCGTGACCAGGTATGCCGTCCGGCTCTCGAATTACACGGTCGTCGAAGCCTCCTCCGCCGGGAGCGTCGAATTCACCGGTCGGGTGAAATCGGTGGACCCCGAGAACAAGACGGCGGTTGTCGTGATCGTCGCGAAGTCCGCTGGACGCAAGGTCTTCGGCCTCGCGACCGCCGACGTCCGTCTCGCATAGTCAACGACACGCCAGACCGACCTTCGGTGGCAGTCAGGATGCCGCCACAGACGCGGCGGCGGCGCCGAATGGGACTTCGAGGCAGGGCCTAGGCTCGGAGCATGGTCGATGATGCCGATATGGCGTGCCTGCGGCGCTGTGTGGACCTGGCGCGGGAGGCGCTCGACGGCGGGAACGCGCCGTTCGGGTCGCTGCTCGTGAGTGCGGGCCGGGTCGTGGCCGAGGCGCGGAACGAAGAAGGCGGCGGCGATCCGACGCGGCACCCGGAGCTCGAGCTCGTGCACTGGGCGATCGCGAACCTCACCCCCGCCGAACGCGCGGCCGCGACCGTCTACACCTCTGGCGAGCACTGCCCGATGTGTTCGGCCGCGCACGCCTGGGCCGGTCTCGGTCGCATCGTCTACGCGAGCTCGGCGGCGCAGTTGACCGAATGGCTCGCCGAGATGGGGGTACCGCCCGCGCCGGTGCGGTCGCTGCCGATCAACGAGGTCGCACCGGGCGTCCCCACCGAGGGTCCGGCCCCGCAACTGGCGGGCGCGATGCGCGAACTACACCGCCTCCACCGCAGACCGCACGGCTGAGCCGCGCCCACAGCCGAGCCGGACCCGAGTCATCTCCGGCGTACCAGCACTACTGCGGCCGGAGCACCACGATCCCCGGCGTCGACCGCACGTAATCGAGCAATGGCGAATCCACCACCTGGTTGTTCGCGGCGAGGGAGGACGCGTTTCGGAAGACCGGACCGTTGGGCGTCGTCACGAAGATGCCGACGTGGGTGACGTCCAGGCCAGGTTGGTCGGCGTACGCGCCGATGTAGTCGCCGGTGCGGAGCTGTCCGATGACGTGCTCGTCCACCGCGGCGCTCGGAATGTAGGTGATGTCGCGGGCGACCACCGGAAGCCCCGGAAGATATGTTCCCCCATCACCTTTCGCGTTGAGTTGCTTGCCGACGGTGCTCGCGGCGGCGGTCAGTGAGGCGGTGATGTCGGTCGCGGCGATTCGAGGCGTGTGCGCCCAGTCGGTGAAGAAGTGCTTGCGGTGCTGGAAGTCGACCTGCCCGCCCGCGTAGCGAGTCTCGATCAGGTTCGCGACGAACTGGTCGCGGTCCGCGGATCTGGTCAGCGCCTCGACGTAGTCGAGATAGGTGAAGCAGTCCACCCGCCGCAGGTCGACGACCAGCTGCTCCGGTTGGGTCGCGGAGCCGACCAACATGTTCGCCTGGTACGGCGTGCCGAGGAAGCGACTCGACAGCAGCTCGATCAGCTCGCCCTTGGTCGCACCGGGCACGGTCGCGCGCAAGGCCAGCAGCTCGTCGATCTTGCGGGCGCTGGCGTCATCGATGCTCGCCGCGTTCGGCGCTCCCACCGCCACGGGCAGCGCGCCAACCATGCCGCCTGCGACGGCCAACAGAACGAGCAGTACGCGGGCGATGGTGCGCAAGACGCCTCCCGAGAGTCGATCGGTCCACGAGTGCGGTTCCCACCGTAGCCCGCTCCCCCGACAACCCGAAGCCGGATATTTAGTTGCTTAGCTCAAGCAATTGAAATATAGTTGCTGACTGCAAGCAATTGATCTCGTGCGGGGAGCGGATATGCCGGTGTCACCCGATACGGCGCAAAGCCTGATCAAGGAGCTCTACCTGATCGGCAGGGCCATCCGGATCGCCCTTCTTCATCCGGAGGAAGGACAACTACTGCCGGGCGGTATCGGCGTGCTCGGCACGCTCGAATCGAAGGGCCCGTGCCGCCAGGGCGACCTGGCTATCGACCTGTGCATCAGCGCGTCCGCGCTGAGCAGGCACGTCACCGAACTGGTCGCCGCCGGCTACATCGGCCGCGACGCCGACCCGAGCGACGGCAGGGCCACCGTCATCCAGGTCACCGACGAAGGCCGCGACCTGCTCGGCCGGGTCCGGGCGTCGCGGGCGCGCGGCCTGCAAACCGCCCTCGCCGACTGGAGCGAGGACGAAGCCGAGCAGGCCTGCGATTCGGTACGCAAGCTCAGGAATTCGCTCGCCACGCACGCGCAGCACGCGGGAACGGCGCACCCCCAGCCGGTTTCGAAGGAGAGTCAGGGAGCAGATGTCTAGTTCAGTCGAGACGCCCGCGCGGCGCGATCCGGCCGCGATGACCCATCGCGAGGTCCTCGAGGCGATGACCGGCCTGCTGGCCGCGCTGTTCACCGCCCTGTTGAGCACCACGATCGTCGCCACCGCGCTGCCCACGATCATCGGCGATCTCGAGGGATCCCAGACGGCGTATGCGTGGGTCATCACCACGGCCCTGCTGGCCAACGCGGCGTCCACGCCGATCTGGGGCAAGTTCGCCGACCTCTTCAACAAGAAGCTGCTCGTGCAGTCGGCGATCGTCATCTTCGTGATCGGCTCGATCGTCGCCGGATTCGCCCACAATGTGGCGCTGCTGCTGGTCGCCAGGGTGATCCAGGGCGTCGGCATGGGCGGGTTGACGGCGCTGGCCGTCGCGATCATCGGCACCATCGTCGCGCCGCGCGAACGCGGCAGGTACTCCGGCTACATGGGCGCGGTAATGGCGGTGTCGATGTCGGGCGGCCCGATCCTCGGCGGCGTCATCGTGGACAGCCCGCTCGGCTGGCGCTGGTGCTTCTTCGTCTGCGTGCCGCTGGCCGTGATCGCCTTGGCGCTGCTGCACCGGACGCTCCGGCTGCCCACCGAACGTAAGGCGGGCGTCTCGATCGACTGGCTCGGCGCGGCCCTGCTCACCGCGGGCGTCTCGGTGTTGCTGATCTGGGTGTCGTTCGCGGGCAAGGCGGGCTACTACGAGTGGGTCTCGCGGGAGTCGGCGCTGTATGTCGGCGCGGGTGTGCTGCTGCTGGTCGCGACCGTGTGGGTGGAGGCTCGCGCCGAGTCGCCGATCATCCCGCTGCCGATCGTCACCGAACGCACGACCGGCCTGGCGATCATCGCCTCGGTCGCCGTCGGCGTCGGCATGTTCGGCGCGACCACCTTCCTCGGTCAGTACTTCCAGACGGCGCGCGGCTACTCCCCGACCGCGGCGGGCGTGCTGAGCATTCCGCTGGTCGTCGGCATGCTGATCGCCTCGGTCGGCTCCGGACAGCTGATCACCCGCTTCGGCAAGTGGAAGCGGTTCGTGGTCGCGGGCGGCGCGCTCCTCGTGGTCGGGTTCGCGCTGCTGTCGACCATCGATCACGCGACGAACCTGTGGCTGGTGTGCGCGTACACGGTTGTCGTCGGGCTCGGCGTCGGCATGATGATGCAGAATCTCGTTCTCGCCGTGCAGAACACGGTGAGCGTGCACAACATCGGCGCGGCATCCAGCAGCGTCGCGTTCTTCCGTACCTTCGGCGGCGCGATCGGCGTCTCGGTGCTCGGTTCGGTGCTGGCCACCCGGGTGAGCCAGCTGTCCACAGAGGGATTCGCCAAGCTGGGCATCCACACCGGCGCCTCCGGCGGCAGCAACCTGAATCTCGACGCGCTGCCCGGGCCCGTCGCGGCGATCGTGCGCACCTCCTACGGCGACGCGACCGGCCGCATCTTCCTGATCGCCGCGCTGGCCACGGTCGTCGCGCTGATCGCCACCGCGCTGCTGCCGAATCGTCCGCTGCGCAACACGATCGACATCGATCCGGCGTTGGATCCGATGCGCGCGAACGCCGAGGACACTCCCCCGGCCGTCGCCGACGACAGGGTTCGGGTACTCCAGAACTGAGCGATCAAGGGGCGGCGCCGAAAGCGCCGGGCGCGGAACCCACAGAGTTCTCTCACAAGTTGTGGGCACGAGAGCGCGACCTCGCGCAGTAGCATCCGCGGAATACGAGAGGAGATCGCGCATGGCTGGTGGGCGCAACGGATTCCTGCTGCTCGGTGGTGTGGCGTCGGTCGGAGCGGGTGCGCTGCACCTGTTCGCCGCGGGACTGCACACCGAGCACGCCACGCTCGCCCGGCTGATGGTCGTGCTGGCGGCAGCGCAGTGCGCGGCCGGGCTGCTGGCGTCGGTGAGCACGCGAAAGGCCGTGCCTGCCACGGTGATCGGGGTGAACCTGGTCGCGGTGGCGATTTGGGGGTACACCCGCTTCGCAGGGTTGCCGTGGCCCGACGGTCTCGGCACGGCGGAGGCGCCGCAGTTCCTCGACAGCACGTGCGCGGTGCTTGGCTTGCTCGCGATCGCCGGTGCGACCGTCGCCCTCGTGCGTCCCGGGGCGACACTGCCCACGGCGCCGACCGCGATCGCCGCCGGTCTGGCCGGCGTCCTCGCGGTCGCGGCGATGCTCGGCGGCACAGGACATGTGCACAGCCACGGCGATGACGCCCACACCCATGCCGCCGGCGACCACAACGACCACGGGACCGGCACCGCATGGCCGCGGCCGTTCGATCCGGCGACCCCGATCGACCTGTCCGGTGTGCCCGGCGTGACCACCGAACAGGAGCAGCGCGCGGCCGCTCTGATTCGCAGCACCCTCGACCAGTTGCCCGCGTTCGGCGACGTCGCTTCCATCGGCGCGCTGGGCTTCCGATCCATCGGCGACGCGGCCACCGGCTACGAGCACTACATCAACACCAGCTACATACGCGACGACCGATTCCTCGACGCCACCCACCCCGAGTCACTCGTCTACCGGGTCGACGGCGCGAAGCGAACCCTGGTCTCGGCGATGTACATCGCCAAGGGCAAGAAGATCGACGACCCCGAGCTGGTCGACTACGGCGGGCCGCTGATGCAGTGGCACGTCCACGACAACCTCTGCTGGCGGGCCGGCGACAACGGCCCCCAGGTCGCCGGGGTCACCGACGCACAGGGCAACTGCCCGCCCAACTCGATCAATCCCGGCGCGGGCAATCCGATGGTCCACGTCTGGATCACCGCCCACCACTGCGGACCGTTCGCGGCTCTGGAAGGCCACGGCGCGGGGCAGGCGTCCACCGGCGCGGACGGCCGCCGCACCGACACCTGCTCCCACGATCACTCCGGCGGGCACCGCTGAGGTAGCTACCTTTCGGCTCACCGGGAATGTAAACCTCGTCAAGAGGCGGGCCGGTTCCTACCGTCGGTAGCCGTGACAGCGAACGCCAGCACCCTGATCGCCTGCCAGCTCGTCACCTACCGGTTCTGGGCGCAGCGGCTCGACATCATCGTCGACGACATCGCAGTGGCGGCGGAGGGCGATCTCGACGTTCGCGGCTTCTTCGGCATCGACGACACGGTCCGCCCCGGCTTCCAGGCCGTTCGCGTCACGGTTCGTATCACCGGACCGGAGACCGCCGAACGCTATGCCGAACTCCAGCGAGCCGTGGACGCGCACTGTCCGGTCCTCGATCTCTCGACCGCGCCGACGCCGGTCGAGACCACGCTGATCACCGCCTGACCCCCTCTCGCACTGGAGCACCCGATGACCGAATCCCCGCAGCCCGCCGACCCCACCCAGGCGTGGAGCTTCGAAACCAAGCAGATCCACGTCGGCCAGGTGCCCGACGGCACGACCAACGCGCGGGCGCTGCCGATCTACCAGACCACCTCGTACACGTTCCGCGACACCGAGCACGCGGCCGCGCTGTTCGGACTGACCGAAGCGGGCAACATCTACACCCGCATCATGAACCCGACCCAGGACGCGGTGGAGCAGCGCATCGCGGCGTTGGAAGGCGGTGTCGCCGCGCTGCTGCTGGCTTCCGGGCAGGCCGCGGAGACCTTCGCGATCCTCAATATCGCGGGTGCGGGCGACCACATCGTGTCCAGCCCGCGCCTGTACGGCGGCACGTACAACCTCTTCCGGTACTCGTTGCCAAAGCTCGGCATCGAGGTGTCGTTCGTGGACGATCCGGACGACCTCGACCAGTGGCGCGCGGCGATCCGGCCGAACACCAAGGCGCTCTACGGCGAGACGATCTCCAACCCGCAAAACCACATCCTCGACATCCCAGGCATCGCGGCGGCCGCGCACGACGCGGGCATCCCGTTGATCGTCGACAACACGGTCGCGACGCCGTACCTGATCCAGCCGCTCGCGCACGGCGCCGACATCGTGGTGCACTCGGCGACCAAGTACCTCGGCGGTCACGGCACGGCCATCGGCGGCGTGATCGTGGACGGCGGCACGTTCGACTGGACCGGCGGCCGATTCCCCGGCTTCACCGAACCCGACCCCAGTTACCACGGCGTCCGCTACGCCGACCTCGGCGCGCCCGCCTTCGCGCTCAAAGCCCGCGTGCAACTGCTGCGCGATCTCGGCGCGGCCATCTCGCCGTTCAACGCGTTCCTCATCAGCCAGGGCCTGGAAACACTGAGCCTGCGCATCGAGCGGCACGTCCAAAACGCCCGAGCCGTAGCGGAATTCGTGGTCGCGCGCCCCGAGGTCACGTCGGTGTCCTACGCCGGTCTGCCCTCCTCGCCGTGGTACGAACGCGGCCGCGCGCTCGCGCCCAAGGGGGTCGGCGCGGTCATCGGCTTCGAACTGTCGGGCGGAGTGGACGCGGGCAAGCGCTTCGTCGAAGCGCTGACTCTGCACAGCCACGTCGCCAATATCGGCGACGTGCGCTCGCTGGTGATCCACCCGGCCTCGACCACCCACTCCCAGCTCACCCCCGAAGAACAACTCTCCGCGGGCGTCACCCCGGGCCTGGTCCGCCTCGCCGTCGGCATCGAGCACATCGACGACATCCTCGCCGACCTACGCACCGGCTTCGCCGCAATCTGATCGCGCCCGCCCGCCATGGCTTCTATCGAAAACCATTGCGGGCGTTGCCATCTACCGCCTGATGGGTGAAATGCCCCGGGAAGCCTGGGGCACGAGTGCGCGGCCCGCGGGCCGAACGGCGGCGAGTGGCTCGAAACGAGCACTTGCCGCCTGGGGTGCACGCGGCAGGTGGCCCCACCTGTGCCGGTTCACCCGCAGGCGCTGCGTCGGCGCGGCTGCACCGGGGCGCGAACCTGGGGGCCGATGGCTGGTCGCGCAGCGTCGACGTGCGCCGATTCGGCAAATGCCAGCACACTTCGAGCTACTATCTCGAGGTCGTCGTCGACAACTCGACGCCAATTCCCGGCGGGCCCGAGCCCGCCCGGACGTGGGAGAGGACGGCCATGGAACACACCGGCAATCAGGCCGCGGGATGCTGTGCACCAACCGCTCGACGGAACGCTCGAAGCGACGCCGCGACCGGGGTGGTAAGCGGCGGCCAGGCTTCTGCCTCGCTGGCGTCCCTTCCCGGCGGAACGTTCCTCATGGGTGACGACAGCGCGTGGGCCTATCCGGGCGACGGTGAAGGCCCCCGCCACGAGGTGACCGTCGACTCGTTCGCCATCGATGAATACGCCGTCACCAACGCGAGTTTCGCGGCTTTCGTCGACGCCACCGGGTACCGCACCGACGCCGAACGCTACGGCTGGTCGTTCGTCTTCGCGGGCCAGCTTCCGAAAGACACGCCGCCGACGAGGAGCGTCGTCGGCGCGCCGTGGTGGCGGCAGATGGAGGGCGCGGACTGGCGGCACCCGTTCGGACCGGATTCGGGTGTCGACGACATCCTCGACCACCCGGTGGTTCATGTCTCGTGGGAGGACGCCCAGGCGTTCTGCACGTGGTCGGGCACGCGCCTGCCGACGGAAGCCGAGTGGGAGTACGCGGCGCGCGCAGGTTCCGCCGATCCGTTTCCCTGGGGACCTGACCTCGAGCCGGACGGCGAGCGCAGGATGAACGTCTTCCAGGGCAGGTTCCCCCGCACCGATCCCGGGGCGCACCTGGGCACCATGCCCGTCGATGCCTTCGCGCCCAACGCATTCGGGCTGCACAACGTCACCGGCAACGTGTGGGAATGGTGCGCCGACTGGTTCTCCCCCGGCTACTACCGGCACAGCCCCGCGCAGAACCCGACCGGCCCCACCAGAGGAGCCGGACGCGTCATGCGCGGCGGTTCCTACCTCTGTCACCTGTCCTACTGCCGCCGGTATCGCGTATCCGCGCGCCAGGGCAGCGAGCCGGTCTCCTCGACCGGCAACCTCGGCTTCCGCGTCGCGAAAGACGCCTGAGCCGCCGCCCAATCCGACACGCGTAGGGCCCCGCGGCGGCTCGAAAACCGGCCAGCCCGTCGTCACCGCCGCCCTCTCTACAGTCCGCCGATGCCTTTGCCGAGCACGACGGCGCCCATCACAAGCAGCACGATCGCCATCACGGCGTGGTTGTTTGTTTGCAGCCAGACCCGCGTGTCGTCGAGCACGCCGCGCACCCGGTCGGCGGCCAGGGCGTAACCGAGCACCACGACCAGCACGCTCGCGGCGGCGAGCACGGTGAAGACGACGACGGCCACCACCTTCTCCCCCGCCCCGAGACCACTGGAACCGATCGCGACCCCCGCGGACAGGCACAGCAGCAGATTCTTCGGATTGACCGCGGCCAGTGCCGCGCCCAATCCGGCGGCTTTCCCGGTAGTGAGCTGGTCCATCGCCCGCATCCAGCCCGGCGTCGCCGTGTCCGACCGGTTGCGCCACTGCTGCCCCGCGAGCACCAGCAGCAGGACGCCGAGGGCCACCCTGACCCACGAGGCGGCCGCCGCCGGCTCGCGGTCGGTGGAGACACCGAGCGAACCCGCGACGAGCGCGACGACCGAGGTCGCGACCACGATGCCCGCGACCCATCCGACCGCGAATCCGCTGCCCGCGCCCGCCGCGTTCTTCGACAGGATCATGAGGATCGCGGCCACGATCGGAATCGGCGAGATCGCGACCCCCACCGCCAGTGGAAGCAACTCGCCGAGGACTGTGCTCATCCGGCCACGCTAGAGTCGGGCCGCCGTTCGATCGTCACACGTTGCGGGTGAGATCGCGGGTCAGGTCCGTTCCTCGTCGGCTGTCGAATCCTGGACCTCAGGGGCCTTGTCGGCGATCAAGACGTTCGCCCATCGCGTCGCCGGATCGATGTCGAGCAGCGCGGCCTTGGCAAGCAGGGTGAGCGGGATGGCCAGCAGCGCGCCGAGCGGGCCGAGCACCCAGGACCAGAACACCAGCGACAGGAACGTCACCGTCACGCTCAACCCCACGGCGTCGCCGACGAACTTCGGCTGGATCACCGACTGGATGACGAAATTGATCACGCTGTACAGCACGATCACCCAGATCATCAGCCCGACACCGCCGTCGAGCAGGGCGAGCAGCGCGGGCGGCAGCAATCCGACGATGAATCCGATGTTCGGGATGTAGTTCGTGATGAACGACAGCAGCGCCCACAGGACCGGGAGCGGCACGCCGAGCAACCACAGTCCGATGCCGTCGAACACCGCGACGATGAGACCGAACACCGTCGAGACGATCAGATACTTCCTGGTGCCCTGCGCGAACGCCTCGATGGCGAACGCGATTTCGGGCCGGACGCGCTCGACGACCGCCATCTTCCCCCCGATGGCCATGCCGTCCAGCGCCATGAACACCAGCAGCGCGAGCACGAAGAACAGATTCGAGAAGACGGAGAGCAGACCGCGCAGTGCCCCCTCCAGCAGGTCGACGAGTTTGCCGATGTCGACCGAGCTCAGCAGATTCTGAATCTCCTCGGCGTTGACCCCGGCGTCGGCCAGCGCGCGGCGCACACCCTCCAGCAGCTCGTCGACCCGGTCGGCGTAGTTCGGCAGCTCGGTGGCCAGCTGCGCCGCCGACACCACGAGGGCGCCGACCAGCACGATCAAGATCGACCAGACAGCGATCAGTGCAACGACCATGCCGACCCATGGCGGCCAGCCGCGTCGCCGCGCCCAGGTCTGGAGGGGCTGGACGGCGATGGTCAGCATGAGCGCGAGGAAGACCGGGGCGAGGATGCTCGCGAAGACCTTGATGCCCGCGATGGCGCCCACGGCGCTCGCCGCGGCAAGCAGCACGATGAGGCCGCGCGGAATCGCCCAGGCTCCCGCGGTCGCGGCCGGCGGTTCGCCGTTCCGCGCCTGCCCGGTCCGAGGCGATCGCTTCTCCTCTCGCCCGCTATCGGTCAACTCGCGACGACCTCGCGCATCCTGGCGCTCGGGTGTGCCATGCGTGTTCCTCCGCTCTTCGGTGCGCCGCCGTGGTCGACGCTATGTCCGTCGAGGCCGCGGCGCTTCACACGTTTCGGGTGAGATCGGCTGTCCCGCCGGTGCCTATGCTGGCGCCATGAGCCTTCGGCACGGGGTCTATCTGCCGCCGTTCGGTGAGCTCGCCGACCCGCGGGTGCTGGCGGATCTCGCGGCGGAGGCGGAACAGGCCGGCTTCGACGGCGTCTTCGTCTGGGATCACGTGGTGCGCCCGCACCGGCCGGGGCTCGCGGTGTGCGACGCGTGGATCGCGCTGGCCGCCATGGCCCTCGCGACCCGTCGCGTGACGATCGGACCGCGGGTCACGCCGTTGTCACGGCGGCGGCCGCACGACGTCGCCAGGCAGGCCGTGGCGCTCGATCAGCTCAGCGGCGCCCGGTTCGTGCTCGGCGTCGGCTCGGGTGCGGACACCGGTGGCGAATTGAGCAAGCTCGGTGAGGCCACGGAGCCGCGTGAGCGGGCCCGGTTGCTCGACGAAGGCCTGCACGTGATCACCGCGCTGTGGAGCGGCGACGAGGTCCGGCACGACGGTCCCCGCTACCGCGTCGACGACCTGCGTTTCCTGCCCCGTCCGGTGCGGCGCCCCCGCATCCCGATCTGGGTGGCGGCGCGGTCCGTGCGCGGCGCGCCGTTGCGCCGAGCCGCGCGTTACGACGGTTTGTGCCCGGAAGCGTCGCCCGGCGAACTGACCGAGATGCTCGAGGTGATCGCGGAGTATCGCGCCGACCTCACCGGCTACGAGGTGGCCGTCGCCGTCCCGCCGGAGCGCGACAAGGAACAGGAGGCCTACGAGCGGGCCGGAGCCACCTGGTGGCTGCGCCAGCTGCCCGAGATCTGCACGCGCGCCGAGGCTTTCGCGCTCATCGACCGGGGTCCGTACTGACAACCCATCCGATTGCGTTGCGGTGGTTGGGCTCTCGATGATCAGAACCCGTGCCCACGCGGGCGCTCGGCAATAGCGTCGGACCCATGAGCGTGCGCGGACGACGGCCTTTGAAACTCGTCACCGGGGTCAGCGGCTCGCCGGAGGTGTACGCCGCGGCGGTGGATCCGCGACGGTCCACGCTGGCGCAGGCGGTCGAGATCGCGAAAATCGCCGAGGCCGAGAAGTTCGACGCGCTGTTCGCCGCGGACCTGCTCAGCTTCGGCGCGCAGGGCGCGATCGGCGCGCAGGAGCCGCTGATCTTCGTGTCCGCGCTGGCCGCGGTGACCTCGCACGTCGGGCTCATCGCGACGGTGACGACCACCTTTCACCACCCGTACAACTTGGCCCGCCTGTTCGGCACGCTCGACCACGTCAGCAACGGGCGGGCCGCCTGGAACGCGGTGACCTCGTCGGTGGGCGAGGAGAACTACGGCGACCAGGAGCTGCCGAGCCCGGAGGAACGGTACGCGCGGGCGGCCGAATCGCTCGCGGTGGTCAACGCCCTGTTCGACAGCTGGGCGCCGGGAGCGCTGACTCCCGACGGCCGCGGCGGCGCGGTGCTGCGGCCCGAGTTCGTGCGATCGATCGACCACGCGGGCCGGTACTTCACGGTGCGCGGTCCGCTGAACATCCCACCGCTGCCGCAGCGACGCCCGGTGCAGTTCCAGGCCGGTCAATCCGAGGGCGGCATCGAGCTCGGCGCCCGCTTCGCGGAGGTGGTCTTCACCTCGCTGCCCACCTTGGAAGACGCCGTCACCTACACCAAGCGGATCCGGGCACGCGCCGCCGAACTCGGTCGCGCGGAGGGGCTTCCGTTCATCATGAGCTCGTTCCACGCCACCTACGGCGCCACCGAGGCCGAGGCGCGCGCCGCAGTACGGGAGCGCGAAGAGGCCACCGACTTCGAGGCGGGGCGAATCGCCTTGGCCGACATGCTCGGCGGCGGTGTCGACCTGTCCGAGCTGCCGCTCGACAAGCCGATCCCCGAGCGGCTGCTGCCCGACGTCGGCGCGGTGCACCGCCGACGCGGGCGCGTCGAGATCTTCACCAAATTCGCCAGGTCGGGAAAGACGTTGCGGGAGTTGATCATCGCCGCCAAGGACACCGGCCACTGGGCTGCGGCGGGCACCCCGGAGCAGCTCGCCGACGCCATCGCGGAACGCTACGAGGCGGGTGTCCTCGACGTCATCGCCCTCGGCGGCCTGGACGACCCGCGCACCGGCGACTTCCTCCGCAACGGACTGCTGCCCGAGCTCCGCCGCCGCGGTATCGTCGGCGCCGACTACGTCGGCGACACGTTCCGCGCGAATCTGGAACTGCCGCCGCTGCCGGAGTGAATCCCACCGTGTCCGTTCGGAATACCCTCAACCGAGGGCGGCGAGTTTTCCTTCCAGCACCGACCTTTCCCGTTCGTTGGCGCACAACCGCACCGCACGCTTCAGCTCGTCCCGCGCCTCGTCCGTGCGGCCGAGCCGGGTGAGCAGTTCACCGCGCACGCTGGGCAGCAGGTGCGAATTCGCCAGCGCGCCAGCGGTTACCAGTTCGTCCACGATCGGCAGTGCCGCGGCGGGTCCCTGCGCCATGGCGACCGCGACCGCCCTGTTGAGGTCGACGACCGGTGACGGTGCGAGTCTGCCGAGCGCCTCGTAGACGAGAACGATGCGCTCCCAATCGGTTTCGTCCACCGACGGCGCGAGAGCGTGGCATTCCGCGATCGCCGCCTGCAAGCCGTAGGCGCCGAGACCGCGGCCGAGCTGCTCCGCACGGGCGAGGGCGGCGCGGCCGCGCCGGATCGCGCCGCGGTCCCAGCGCCGTCGGTCCTGCTGTTCGAGCAGTACCGGCTGCCCGTCGGGGCCGGTGCGGGCGGGGAACCGCGCCGCGGTCAGTTCGAGCAGCGCCAGCAGGCCGTGCGTCTCGGGTTCGCCCGGCATCAGCCGGGCCAGCACCCGTGCGAGGCGCTGCGCCTCGCTCGCCAGGTCGAACCGGATCAGATCGTCACCCGAACTGGCCGTCGATCCTTCGGTGAAGATCACGTAGATCACGCTGAGCACCGATCCGAGCCGCGCGCGCCGCTCCTCGGCCGAGGGCAGCGCGAACGGCACCCGCGCCGCGGCGAGCGTCTTCTTCGCCCTGGTGATCCTGGCCTGCACGGTCGCGGTCGGGACGAGGAACGCCTTGGCGATCTCGTCGCTGGTGAGACCGCCGACCACCCGGAGCGTGAGCGCGATTCGCGCCTCCCGCGGCAGCACCTCGTGACAGGAGACGAACATCAGCGCGAGGACGTCGTCGTCGATCTGGTCCGGGTCCCAGAGCACGTCGCCGACCTGCTCGGCGGGCGCGCCACCGGAGGCCGCGCCGCCCTCGTCCAATTCGTGAGCGAGGGCGGCGTACCTCTCGTCGAGGGCCGAACGCCTGCGAAACGCGTCGATGGCGCGGCGCTTGCCGACGGTGAGCAGCCATCCGGCGGGATTGCGCGGCACGCCTTCTCGCGGCCAGTTCACCAGCGCTTCGGCCAGCGCCTCCTGGGCGAGGTCCTCGGCCAGCGCGAAATCGCCGGTGTAGCGCGCGAGCGCACCGACGATCCGCGCGGACTCGATCCGCCAGACGGCGGCGACGGCCTCACGGCCGGTGTGGTCGGCCATCGCGGGTCGGCTCGCTCAGAGCTGGCCGGTGGCTTCGCGCCACGCCCGCTCTTTCTGGATCCACACGTTGTCCTGCGGGAACTCGTCGATCGTCGGGACGCGGCGGATCTCGGTCTTGAAGCCGGGTCCGGAGATGGGCATCCGCTTGGCCCACTCGATGGCCTCTTCCTTCGATGCCACGTTGAGGATGTAGAAGCCGCCGAACAGCTCCTTGGTCTCGCCGTAGGGGCCGTCGGTGACCACGGGCGTCTCCGAGGAGTGGTCGACGACAACGCCTTCGGCGGCGTCCTCGAGGCCCTCCGCGGCCAGCAGCACGCCCGCCCGGATCAGCTCGTCGTTGAACCGGCCCATGGTTTCGAGCATCTTGTCGAAATCGATGTCGCCCATTGCCTTGTAGGCCTCGTCGGTGGCGCGCATGATCAGCATGTACTTCATGGTGTGTCTCCCTGTGCTGTGCGGGTCCCTCGTGGACCCTCTCGCCCATAGGTCGAACGGGGATCGCCGCGGATCGACACCGGGGCCGAACTTTTTTTCCGGCGATCGCGGGCAGCATATGACGGACCGTCCGCCGAGGGGTTCGCTCGGCGATCATCGGCCGATCCGTCCATCTCCAGACGCCGGGAGCGCTGCCGTCTTTCCATCGCGTTCGCGGGGGCCCGTCGACGCGCGCGGGTCACCGTTCGGATCCGTATCGTGGTGCCGTGCAGACCTTTTCAACGCCACACGTCGGCGCCGTCAACGATCTGACCGCACGGTGGTGCGCCGCCGCGGGCGACGGCGACTTCGTCGTCTCCGGAGCCGGGCTCTGGCCGCTGCTCGCCCTGCTGGCCGCCGCGGCGGACGGGCCCGCGCGATCGGAACTGGAAGCCGCCGTCGGCCTGCCCGCCGAGGCGGCGCAGGAGGCGGCACTGCGGACGCTCGACATCCTCGCCGACGCCGTCGATTTGTCCGCCGCGCTCGGTATCTGGGTCCGAAGGGACCTTCCGCTGCACGACGAGTGGCTGAGCTCGCTGCCGGTCGGCACGGTCGATCTGCTGACCGGTCAGCCCGCGCTGGACGAGTGGGCGCGACGGCACACCAAGGGCTTGATCGAACGATTCCCGCTGCCCGTCAGCCCCGACACGCTGCTGGTCCTGGCCACCGCGCTCGCCGCGAAGACGAGCTGGCGGTTGCCGTTCCGCGCCACCGTCATGTCGCCGGAAGCCGGTCCGTGGCGTGGACGCCGACTTTCCGCGCTCACCCGCACCGACCACGACCTTCGCACAGTGGCCGTGCTGGACGACGAACGGCCGGTGACGCGGTTGGTAGTCGCCGGGAAGGCCGACCTCGACGTGCATCTGCTGATCGGCTCCGACAGTCCCGCCGAAGTCCTCGCCACCGGGTTGTCCGCGCTCGGCGGGTCGGTGCCGTACCGCACCGGACTCGACGCGGGTCCGGTCGCGCCGGGGCTGGTCGCGCGGCAGGTGTTCGGCCGCGAACAGCTCGACCGTCTCGAGGTTCGCCTGCCGCCCTTCGCGATCCGCTCCCAACACGACCTCATGAAGCATGCCGAACTGTTCGGGTTGCGCGCGGCGAGCGACCCGAGCAGGGGTCATTTCCCCCGGATCTCGCCCACTCCGCTGGCGATCGACCAAGGTGCCCAGGACGTGCTCGCCAAGTTCGACCGCGAGGGGTTCGAGGCTGCGGCCGTCACCGCGTTGTCCATGAATGTCGGTGCCGCACCGGCGCGTCCCGAGCAGCGCCACACCACCGTCTTGGAGCTGGACTTCGACCGGCCGTTCGGCTTCCTCGCCGTCCACCGCCCGAGCGGGATGGCCGTGGTCGCGGGATGGGTCGCCGATGTCGCCGACGCTCCGCCGCCGAATCCGTATCCCGTGCCGGTTCCCGGATTCCCGCGGTGATCGGCGTCAGCCGCGGTCGCGCCGCCGGGCGCGCAAGCGACGCGCCCGCGCGGTGATCGTCGCCGACACCGTCCGCAACTCCCCGGACAGCAGGAACGCCTGCACCAAGCCCTCGACCTCGTCGATGACCGCACCGTCCGGCCCGCACACCAGGCAGTGATACCAGCATCGGCCCCGGTGCAGGCCGCCCGCGCCCGGCCCGAGCAGATCTCGGTAGATCCGCGTCGCCAACTCCGACAGCGCCGCCGCCGTCTGCGCGGGCGTGCCGGAGTTGCTGACCCGCCACCACCGCTCCTCCAGCCGGCCGGGTAGCGAGATCTCGACCACGTAAGTCAGCTCCGACCTCGGATCTCCCATATCAGCAATGGTGCCCAGCGGAACCCGTCCTATTCGGCAACGACGCGCCGTCCGCGACCGGGCTGCGGATTCCGAGACGCGGTTTGGTGCCATCTCCGCCGGGTACGCGGGCGAAAACGAGCGGGTAGTGCGGACCGGGAGGTGCGGGATGCGTCGGTGGCGACAGATCGCGGGAGCTGGAGTCGCGGTGTGCGCGCTGGGACTCACCGGATGTGGTGACGACGACGCGGACACCGGCCCGACCGCGAGCCCGACCACTCCGATCGCGACTCCGGCCACCACGACCACCCCGGACTCCGCGAGCCAGCAGTCGGTGGAGACGGCCTCGATCTCGGCGGCGCAACGGGCGCTGCGGACCGCGGCCGACGCCGTGCCGAACGGCCGCGCGTTCGACGTGGAGATCGAGACGAGCAACGGCAAACAGGTCTTCGACGTCAAGGTGGCCTCCGACGGCAACGAGGTGAAGGTGCTCGTCGACCAACTCGGCGAACAGGTCGTGGCCCAGAGCCGATCCGACGAGCCGAGCGACGACGTGGCGAAGGTCGAGTCCGCCACGTTCGACGCCGGTCGCGCGCTGGAAGCCGCCGCGGAGCGCGAGCCGGGCGCGAAGCTGGTCGAGATGGAGCTGGACACCAACCGGGACGGGTTGTTGATCTGGCAGGTCGAACTGGTCCGCGCCAACGGTTCGGAGGTCGAGGTCGACGTGGACGCCCGCACCGGCGCTGTCGTCGGCATCGGCCAGGGCTGAGCCGTAATGTGACTCTTGCCACAGGCCGGTACATGCGCGTACCGTTCGAATGGTACGCCGAAGTACCACGCTGGGAGATGGCGCATGAGCACCGTGACACTGCCCGAAGGACCCTCCACGCCGCCGCTCGTCCAGAGCCTCGCGATCGTGGCAGGCCGGACCCGCGCCTGGCGACACTGGCGCCGCAAGTACGGCTCCGCGTTCACGGTCCACATGCCCAGATTCGGCCGCACCGTGGTGATCTCCGATCCCGCGGAGGTCAAAGCGCTGTTCACCGCGGGTAGCGACGTCGCGGACAACCTGGATGTCAACCTCGGCCAATTCCTCGGTCCCGGTTCGCTTTTCGCGCTGAGCGGGGCCGAGCACCGCAAGCAGCGCAAGTTGCTCACCCCGCCCTTCCACGGCAAGCGGCTCGCGGTGTACGAGGCGCTCATCGAAGAGGAGACCGAACGCGAGCTGGCGACCTGGCCCTCGGGTGTCGAGTTCGCGACGATGGATTCGATGATGCGGATCACCCTGAACGTGATCCTGCGCGCGGTGTTCGGCGCGGAAGGCCGGGAGTTCGAGGAGTTGCGCGACCTGCTGCCCCGGCTGGTTCTCGTCGGATCGGCGCTGGCCGCCTTGCCCGTTCCGCGCAACTTCCTCGGCCGCTACGGGCCGTGGGCTCGCTTCGCCGCGCACCGCAAGCACTACGACGAGATCGTCGCGCGCCTCATCGCTCGCGCCGCCGCCGACCCCGATCTGGGCGACCGCGACGACGTGCTGTCGATGATGTTGCAGGCCCGCTACGACGACGGCTCCGCGATGACGCACGGCGAGATCGCCGACGAACTGCTCACCCTGCTCACCGCCGGGCACGAGACCACCGCCACGACGTTGGCCTGGACCGTCGAGCGGCTGCGCAGGCACCCGGATATCCTGCGGCGCTTGGTCGCCGAGGTCGACGCGGGCGGCTCGGAGCTGCGCGAAGCGACGCTGCTCGAGGTGCAGCGCGTGCGGCCGGTGATCGATGCGACCGCGCGCAAAGTGCGCGCCGAGTCGATGACACTGGGACGCTGGACGCTGCCCAAGGGCCAGAACGTGCTGGTGAGCATTCGGCTGATGCACGACAACGAGGAGCTCTTCCCGAGGGCCCGCACCTTCGACCCGGACCGATTCGTCGGGGTGCGACCGGGCACCTTCACCTGGATCCCGTTCGGCGGCGGTTCGCGCCGCTGCATCGGCGCGGCCTTCGCCACGATGGAGATGAACGTCGTGTTGCGCACGCTGCTCAGGGATTTCACGCTGGAGCCGAGCACCGCGCCGGACGAGCGCGCGCACTTCCGCGGTGTGGCGCTGGTACCCGCTAAGAAGGGCAGGGCGGTCGTGCGTAGGCGAACGCCGCGTCCCACGGTTCCGGCCGAGACACGGGCCGCCGAGGTGACCGCATGAGCGAAGGTCTTGTCGACGTCGGTCGCGGCGTCCGCCTCGCCTACCAGCGCCTCGGCGCGACCGAAGGGACGCCGATCGTCCTGATCGCCGGACTCGGCCAACAGCTGCACGCGTGGCCCGACGGGCTGTGCCGTCTGCTCGTCGAACGCGGTCATCCGGTGCTGCGCTTCGACAATCGCGATGTCGGCGAGTCGACGCATTTCGCCTTCCCGCCGCCGGGACCTCTCGACTTTCTGCGCAAGCGGTGGCATCCCCAGCAGTACGAACTGGGCGACATGGCCGCCGACACCGTCGGCCTGCTCGACGCGCTCGAGCTGGAATCCGTACACCTGGTTGGCATGTCGATGGGTGGCATGATCGCGCAGACCGTCGCCGCCCGCCATCCCGAGCGGGTCGCTTCGCTGATCTCCGTCATGTCCACCACCGGTGCGCCGCGCGTCGGCCGCCCGGCGCTCTCGACATGGCGCCGCATGTTCGGCAGACCACCGCGCACCCGCGCCGAGCACGTGGACGCCGCCGTCCGCATGTACCGGCACATCGGTTCCGCCGGTTATCCGTTCGACGAGGCCGCGGTGCGCGCGGCGGCGGCACTCGTGTGGGATCGCGACCCGCGGCCAGCGGCGGGCGTCGGCCGCCAGCTCGCCGGAATCCTGAAGTCCGGCGACCGGACTCGCGAACTCCGCGCGGTGACCGCACCGACGCTGGTGCTGCACGGCGATCGCGACCTCATGGTGGCGCCGACCGGTGGCGCCGTCACCGCCCGCGCCATCACGGGCGCGCGCCTGCACACGCTGACCGGCCTTGGTCACGATCTGCCCGACGGCATCTGGCCGACGCTCGCCGACCTCATCGATGATCACATCCGCACCGCAGTCACCAGGAGCACCGATGCCCCGAAACACTAGGCCCCTGTCCGGTCACCCGGCGATGATCACCGGCGCCGCCTCCGGCATCGGACGCGCACTCGCCCAGCATCTTTCCCGCCGCGGGTCCCCGGTCGCCATCGCCGACATCGACGCGGCGGGACTGAAGGAGACCGCCGCGTCGCTGTCCGGTCCCGTGCTCACCCGCGTGCTCGACGTCCGCGACGCGGCCGATCAGCGGGCATTCGCCGACGAGGTGCGAGACTGGCTGACCGCGCCGTTGGCCGCCGTGTTCAACAACGCGGGGGTCGCGGTGTCCGCGTCGGTGCTCGACGCGGACGCCGAGGACGACGAATGGTTGCGCCGGATCAACTTCGACGGCGTGGTCAACGGCACGCGCGCCTTCCTGCCGCTACTCGTCGAGCAGGACAGCGGCGTGATCGTCAATACGTCGAGCGTGTTCGGGTTGGTCGGGATGCCGAACCAAAGCGCCTACTGCGCGGCGAAATTCGCGGTCCGCGGCTTCACCGACGCACTGCGCCAAGAACTTCGGGGCACCGGCGTCTCGGCGGTGAACGTACACCCCGGCGGCATCACGACGAATATCGCGCGAAATGCCAGGGTGCGCAGGGATCCCGAGGGCCTCGGGCGCAGCAAGGAGCAGATGGCGGCCGATTTCGAAGCCGTCACCCTGACCTCGCCCGAGAAGGCGGCCGACATCATCACTCGGGGCGTCGAACGGGGCAAAGCGCGGATCCTGGTCGGCCCGGACGCCTACCTCTTCGACGCGCTCGCGCGGCTCACGCCAACCCACTACTACGCCGTGATCTCCTTGCTGGAGAGGCGTTTACGGGCCAGGGGACGCGCCGCGAATCCGGGCGTCAGCGAGGCGCGGGCATGAGTGAGCACCTCGACGTCGTGATCGTCGGCGCCGGCCTTTCCGGCATCGGCGCCGCCCACCACTTGCAAACGGCTCTGCCCGACCGGACCTACCTCGTGCTGGAGGCGCGCGAGACGATCGGCGGCACCTGGGACCTGTTCCGCTATCCGGGCGTGCGCTCGGACTCGGATATGCACACCCTCGGCTACCGGTTCCGGCCGTGGACCGACGCCAAGGCGATCGCCGACGGACCTGCGATACTCGACTACGTGCGCGCGACCGCGACCGAGGCGGGCATCGATCGGCGAATCCGCTTCGGGCACAGGGTCGTCGACGCGTCCTGGGACAGCGCGACGGCACGCTGGACGCTCACCGTCGAGCACGCCGCCGCGACGGTCACCATGACGTGCTCGTACCTGTACGTCTGCGGCGGCTACTACCACTACGACAGTGGCTACACCCCCGAGTTCGACGGCATCGAGGATTTCCGCGGGCAGGTGGTGCACCCGCAGCACTGGCCCGACGATCTCGACCACGCGGGTCGGCGCGTCGTCGTGATCGGCAGCGGCGCCACGGCGGTGACACTGGTCCCCGCCCTGGCGACAGACGCTGCCCACGTCACCATGCTCCAGCGTTCGCCCACCTACATCATGTCCGTCCCGACCGTGGATACCGTGGCCACCCGATTGCGCGCGCTGCTCGGTCCGCGCCGTGCCTACGCCGTCACCCGATGGAAGAACGTGCTCATCGGCACGCTCATCTATCAGCTCAGCCAGCGGCGGCCCGCGATGATGCGCAAGTTCATCCGCGAGCAGACGATCAAGCAGCTGCCCGCGGGCTACGACGTGGACGTCCACTTCAACCCGACCTACGGCCCATGGGACCAACGGCTGTGCCTGGTTCCGGACGCCGATCTGTTCCGGGCGATCGGTAACGGCAGCGCATCGGTGGTCACCGACCGGATCGACCGCTTCACCGAACGCGGGCTGCTGCTGGCCTCCGGCACGGAGCTCGAGGCCGACATCGTGGTGACCGCGACGGGTCTGCGATTGCTCGCGCTCGGTGGCATCCGGCTCACCGTCGACGGGCGGGAGGTCCCGCTGCCGCAGACCATCGCCTACAAAGGCATGATGCTCGGCGGCGTACCGAATTTCGCTTTCACCATCGGCTACACGAACGCCTCGTGGACGTTGAAGGCCGATCTGGTCGCCGAATACGTCTGCCGGCTGCTGCGGCACATGGACGCGCACGGCTACGACCGCTGCGTGCCGGTGCCCGACCCGGCGATCGACACCAGACCGCTGCTGGACTTCCAGGCCGGCTACGTCCTGCGCTCGCTGGACCGGTTCCCGAAAGCGGGATCGCGGGCGCCGTGGCGGCTCGGCATGAACTACGCGCAGGACGTGCTCACCCTGCGGCACGGCCGGATCGACGACGGCACCCTCCGCTTCGCCCGAGCGACGCGCCACCGCGCGGGATCCGACGTGCTCGCGGAGCCGGGCGGTCACTAACCTGGTCGATGTGACCCGCGCCGAGCCCGCCACCACGACCGCCGCCGAGGCTGCGCCGGAATCCGGCTTCCGGCGCAGGCTGCTCGACGCGATGGCGGAGGTGATTCGGGAGCGCGGCTACCGCGACGCCACGGTGGCCGACGTCGTCCGGGCCGCGCGCACCTCGCGGCGCACCTTCTACGAGCACTTCACCAGCAAGCAGGACTGCTTCATCGCGCTGCTGACCGAACGCAACAGCGAGACCATCCAGCGAATCTACGACGCCGTCGATCCGCGGGCGCCGTGGCGGACCCAGGTCCGCCAGGCCATCGAGGCGTGGATCGAGGCGTCGAAGGCCGACCGGACGGTCACCCTCGCCTGGATCCGTGACACACCTGCGCTGGGTGAGGACGCGCGGCGGCTGCACCGCGAGGCCGCCGACGCATTCGTCGGCCTGATCCAGAATCTCACCGCCACACCGGAATTCGGTGCGCCCGGCGTCCACCGAGCGACCCGCAGAACCGCCACCATCCTCTACGGGGGCTACCGCGAACTCATCGCCTCCGCCGTGGAGGACGGCGAGGACGTCTCGGATCTGGTCGAGGTGGCCGTGGAGACCGCCATCGCCCTGCTCGGTCCGCGCTACGAAGCCGACGAGCGCGAGTAGGCGTACCTCCGCCTTCGCTCCGGCCATGCGCGGGTTATGGACGGACTGCGTCCGGCGGTGTCTATCGTGCGTACTCCGCCTTCGCTCCGGCCATGCGCGGGTTATGGACGGACTGCGTCCGGCGGTGTCTATCGTGCGTACTCCGCCTTCGCTCCGGCCATGCGCGGGTTATGGACGGACTGCGTCCGGCGGTGTCTGTCGTGCGTACTCCGCCTTCGCTCCGGCCATGCGCGGTCTGGCGACGGACTTCGTCCGGCAGCGCCGACTAGAACAGCGACCGAGCTGAGCCCCAGAGGAATTCGCGTCTGGTGAGTGTTCACAGTTTCACGAACACTGCTATTCGCAGAACCTGGTACTCGACTACCTTCCTCTGCGACAGCTCGTACCGAAAGGATCCACTGTGTCCGGACCGATCCGAATCGTGCTCACGATAGTCAGCGTATTAGCTGGTGTCGCATTGACTTTCGTTCCTCGAACGCCCGCCGACGCGGCGGGCATCGTGCGCTGGGAGGCGAGGGTCAGCGACCGCGTCCTCGACATCGGCATCTCCTCCCCCAACCTGGAAGGCCCCGACTGGTCGGTGAAGGTGGTCCGCCTGCTGCTGCCGCCCGGCTGGTCCAAGGACGCGAACCGCACCTGGCCGACGGTCTGGGTGCTGCACGGCGGCTTCGACGACCACAAGTCCTGGACCGACAAGGGCGACCTCGAAGCGCTCACCGCGGACGCGGACGCCATCTTCGTGCTGCCCGAAACCAGTTGGTGCAGCGCCTATTCCGACTGGTACAACAACGGCGCCGGGGGCGCGCCCGCCTGGGAGAAGTACCTCTTGGAAGACGTGCGCACCATCCTCGAATCCACCTACAAGGCCAACACCACCCGCGCCATCGCGGGCAACTCCATGGGCGGTCTCGGCGCGATGAAGTTCGCGGCCGAGTACCAGGGCATGTTCCGTTCCGCGGCATCCTTCAGCGGCAACGTCGACCCGCTGCACGCCTCCGGCGCACCCGGCGACCCGGACAAGCCCGGCCAGGGCTGCGCCGCCGACTGGAAGCGCGTCTGGGGTGACTACAACATCCCCGCCCAGCGTGCGATCTGGGAGCAGAACAACCCGTACAGCCAGGCCGCGAAACTCACCGGCAAGCCCCTGTTCGTCTCCTACGGCCGCAGCGGCGGCGTGGAAGAGGCTGTCTACCAACAGAATTACCGCTTCGTGGACCGCCTCCAGCAACTCGGCGCCACCGTCGACGAGCGCTACGTCGAAAACCACGGCCACGACTGGCCCGCCTGGCGCGCGCAGATGCAGAACGCCCTCGACATGCTGCTCACCTCAGTGGGCGCGTAACCACCGTGCGGCCCCGGCAGCACCGCCGGGGCCGTCGCGGCTCCCCCGCCGGGACCATTCCGACCGAATGTCACCCTCACCGGCCAACACCGGCTCGGGGTCACCTTCGGTCGCGGGCTTCGCCGGCGCGATCTTCCCCGGTACCTTCGAGCACAGGCAACGTCGCCGACGGAAGGACCACCCGATGACCGCCTCTCCCTTCGATCTCGGCGGCCACGTCGCCGTCGTCACCGGCGGCAACTCCGGAATCGGGCTCGGTTTCGCCCGCGGCCTTGCCCGCGCGGGGGCCGACGTCTGCGTCGTCGGCCGCAATGCCGAACGCAACGCCGCGGCCGCCGCCGAGTTGAGCGAGTTCAGCGGCCGTGTGCTTCCGCTCGTCTGCGACGTCGGCGAGGAGCAGCAGATCGTGGACACCATCGCGCGCGCCGCCGCCGAACTCGGGCGCATCGACTCCTGTTTCGTCAATGCCGGTGTGGCACAGGGTATGACGCCCTTTCTAGAGACCGACTTGGCGGAGTTTCGCCGCGTCACCTCGATCAACCTGGACGGCGCCTTCGTCACCCTGCGCGAGGCCGCGAAGGTGATGGTGGCCAACGGCACGGGCGGCAGCCTCGTCGCCACCGCCAGCCTGGCGGCCAGGCAAGGTGTGCCGCGGGGCCAGTCCTACGCCGCGAGCAAGGCGGGCATCATCGCGGTGATCAACTCGATCGCCGTCGAACTCGGCAAGCACGGCATCCGCGCCAACGCCGTGCTCCCCGGCTGGATCGATACCCCGATGACCGAGCACATCTTCGCCTGGGACCGCTTCCGGGAACGCGTTCAGCCGCGAATCCCGGTGCGGCGCTGGGGCTCCCCCGACGACTTCGAGGCGGTCGCGGTCTACCTCGCGAGCCCGGCCAGCGCCTACCACACCGGCGACACCCTGCTGATCGATGGCGGCTACAGCATGTTCTGACAGGCGGCACCGAAGCGGACCGACAGCGCGACGCGTCACGCCGCGGAGGCCGCCTCGTTCCGGGCCCGCAGGCGAAACCGCCGACGGGCCCGGGTGCTCGGTCAGCCGATCACATCGGCGAGACGGTCGACCTGGGTGGGGTCGGAGCCGTAGCAGTAAAGCATCACTTCGTCGGCGCCGAGGTCGGCGAATTGCTTTATGGTCGTGCGGATCTCGTCGGGGGCGGTGCGCAGGCCCGCCACCATGTTGTCGGCCCAGCCGCTGAATTCGTAGTAGGCGGCGATCGCCGTGCGGGCTTCGTCGACCACGGACTGGGGACCGAGGGCGACGTTGACCTGCGCGACGAGCCGGGGCTGGCCGTCGCGTCCGTGGTCGTGCCAGGTCTTGCGGACGGAGTCGAACAACCCGCCCGCCCAGTTCGGCGGGACCGCGGAAAGGAAACCATCGCCCCAGCGCGCGACGCGTTCCAGGGCGGCGGGCTTGAAGCCGCCGAACAGGATCGGCGGACCTCCCAGCCGGACGGGAGTCGGTCCGATCGGACCGCACTCCGCGCCGAACGGCTCTCCCGACCACAGCCTGCGCAGCTGTGCGAGTTGCTCGTTCATCCGGCGGCCGCGCGTGCGCAGCGCGACGCTGGCGGCCAAGTGGTCGTCGGCGCGACCGCCGACGCCGAGTCCGAGTATCAGCCTGCCGCCGGACATACGGTCCAGTGTCGCAACCTGTTTGGCGAGCAGCGCCGTCTCGCGCAGCGGGGCGAGCAGCACCTCGGTTTGCACATTGATACGGCTGGTCGCTCCGGCGACGACGGACAGCGCGACCAACGGTTCGGGATTGTCGTAGACGAGGCGGTCGAGCAGGCCGAGGGTCGAGAACGGTCCCGCGTCGGCACGCCGGGCCCAATCGAGCAGGGCGATGGGGTCGGAGACCGGCAATCCGAGTCCGATATGCATGGATTCCTCCAGAAAAATGGGTGGGCAAACAACACCGCCCACTCCATCGCCTGGATCATCGAGGCGTGGTCTCCCATTCTGCGGCTGTACTTCTGGGGAGCACCAATCGGATTACGGCCACTATAGATTCACCGGGTCGCACCGCACAAACGAGCGTGCCTACTTCATGTAGTTCAGCAGGCCGAGGTTCGGTTCGAGTGCGCCGTCCTGGCCGAGGGCAACGAAGTCCGCTTCCACGGCCGAGCGCGCGAGCTTCCCGGCGCGCACGGCGCGGTAGCGCACGAACGACCAGAGGAAGACGTCGAGGTTGTCGAAGCGGGTGCCGCCTTCGAGCACCTCCTCTTCGTGAAACCACACGGCCACTTGACCATTGGTGAGCACGACGTACAGATTGCCGCCGCCGTCGGCGCCGATCGAGTAGACGTCGTCGTCGGTGAGCTCGGTGGTGTAGTCCGAATCGAGGAGCCCGCAACCATTTTCGCCGAAGTCGAAACCATATGACCAGGAGAAGATGTCCAGGAACTGCGGCAAGCGACCCGAGCGCACCCGGCGGTCGAGGGCAGCCAGGGCCGCCGCGTCCGCGGGAGCTAGGCGCGCGAGAAACGGTGTCACGGGCCGGGTTTGCTCCGGTACCTGAACGGGAGTCGCATCGGGAAACCACCGCGCCAGGTCGGCGTCGAGGTCGCGATCGGTGTAGCCGACGAGGTCGGCGAGGGTGAGCGTCACGCGGGGATTGTAGAAGCAGCTTCGGACATACTTCCGACGGTCAGGGACAGCCGGTGATCAAGGGCTCGCCGCGCAGCGCGCTATCGATCAACTCCTGAAAGGCGCCGTCGATCGGTTCGTCGGCGTGCGACACCCGGCGGCCAGGGCAGAAAGATTGCACGCTCGCGTTCGTCGCGCCGGGCAGTGGTTCGCGCTCCTCGCCCGCGTCCTCGGAGAACAGGTGGTAGGCGGGAAGGTCGGGCGGAATCGCCGGTGCGGCGTTGAGCGCGGTGAGGAACGGCGAACCCGGGCTCAGGTCGCGGCAGCCCGGGTAGAACGGGGCGCACAGCAAGGCCAGAACCACACCGTTCTCCGGGGTTCCGAAATCGACATAGGTGCCCACCGCCGCGCGCCCGTCGAGAAACTTCACGAAGTGCCGCTGGGCCAGGCCGCCCATCGAGTGACCGACGAGATCCACTCGCGCCGAGCCGGTTTCACGGCGAATCTCGGCGACCTTGTCGGCGACCGCGCGCGCCGAGTCGACCAGCGGCGCGGTCGCGGCGGGCTGACCAGGCAGCACCATCGCGTAGGCGGTGTAGCCACGCGAACCCAACCATTCCCGCAGCGTCTCGAGTTTGCCGACGTTCGCGTCGAACCCGCCGATCACCAGGACGGGGTTCCGCGCGGAACCGGGCACCGGCTCGGCGGCGGCGGGTCCGACCACGACGCCGAGACCGAGCGCGACCGGAACCAGAAGGGCGAGCAGCTTTCGCACGGTATCCATCGATCTGCTTCCTCGAAGGAGGCGGAATGTCGATGGGGACAGTAGCGGACGAGGTTGGGCCTGCGCAGCTGCGGGCGATCGCGTCGTCGAACTGCCCGCGGTGACACCGTGGTGCTGTAGCGCAGTGGAGACCGCAGCCGGCCGGACTCCGTCGCACGTCTACTACGCGGCGATCCGCTGGGCGGTCGCTTACGCCAGGCGCGTGAAGTCGGCACCGGCGACCACCGCCAAGAACTCACCGATCGTGCGGGTCGTGCGGGGTGCGAAGACGCCGCCGACGGTGAAGCGGGGGCCGCCCCTACCGGCGGGCCGCGTGAACGGGGCCCGCAGCGGTGCGACCACAGCTCCTTCGGTGGGCGGTACCGCCGGGACGCACCCGCGCGGCACCTCGGCCGTGGCAGGCGTGCAGGTCTAGTCGGCTCCGACGCCGAGGGCGGTGAGCAGGACCAGGACGACCGTGGTGACGGCCAGGACACCGTGCGCGGCGACGATCGCGACCGGGAAGTGCCGTTCCGGCGGAGTGGCTTCGCCGACCTCGGCGGTGCGGGCGCGGTACACCGGCAGCCAGCGCGCCAGCATGCCGAATCCGAGGGCCGCGACGGGGACCAGCAGGGCGAACGCGATCCATGCCAGCGCCGTCGAGTCCGCTATCAGGTAGATGATCCAGACGATCAGCCCCGCCGCGGCGAGCAGGAAGTGACCGAAGACGACCGCGGGCGGCAGGTGGCTGGCGGTCGGTTCGCGCGCGCCGCCTTTGGCGATCCAAGTGCCGAGCAGGACCGAGCCACCGCCCGCGGTCAACAGCCAGGTGATCAGTGCTGCGATGCCCATGACGTGCTCCTCCAGGTGAAGTTCGAAGGGAATATCAGCGTGGGAATCCGCGGTCGATCGCACTCCACCCCCGACCGCCGTTCGAGCGACGACCTCCAGGGGCCGATCCGCCCTGGAGGCCGACTTTTCCAGTGATCACATCATCATCGGCATGCCGGGCAGCATGTTGAGCAGACCCATGAACATGTCCATCATCTGCATGCACATACCGGGCATCATCATCGCGATCACCTCCTCGGGTCCCGCGAATCGCTGATCAGTTGCCGCCTACCCATGATCGCCGCGAATATGCGGAAATTTACGACGCCGAGCCCGCAGGGTGCGCTCGAGACTCGCAGGTGAATTGGTGGGATGTTTGGTTCAGGTCGCGGGTTCGGGCTCGAGGGAATCGACGGCTCGGCCGCGAGGTCGTGGAGCCGGTGCGTGGTGATCGAACAGGAACGCCGCTGCCATGTCGCCGGCGTCGCGCAGGCGGGTGGCGGCGTCGGGCGTGCGGTCGAGGACCCAGACGCCCTGGAGGAAGACCAGCAGGAAGCGGGCCAGCGCACGGGGGTCGCGGTCGGCGGCCAGTTCGCCTTGCGCGTGGGCGCGCACGAACGCCGAGGTGAACACGGTTTCCCAGCGTGCCCAACCCGATTCGACCAGCGCGGCGATTTCGGGGTCTCTGGCGGCGAGTTCCACGGCGGTATTGGACACCAGGCAGCCCAGGTAGCGGTGTTCCTCGCGGACCTCCGAGACGAAGTGGTCGAGGAGCGCCCGGATGGCGGGGACAGCCGGGCCCGGTCGCGAGAGCGCGCCGGTGATCCGCTCGTCGGCGAGTTCCAGATAGCGTCGCAGCGCCTTGATGAACAGGTCGCGCTTGCAGCCGAAGGCGGCGTAGATGCTGGCCTTGCCTATGCCGAGATGCTCGACCAGGTCGGCCATCGAGGTCGCTTCGAACCCGCGCTGCCAGAACAGATCCATGGCGAGGTCCAAGACGACGTCTGGGTCGAATTCCTTGGTGCGCGCCATGTTTCGAAATTCCTCCCTATTGCGACCGATAGGTCGAATATGCACCCCTCGGCCGTCACGCCCTTCCGCTGTCACGTAAAACTACAGAAGAGGGGCTTATAGCAGAAGTTCGCGTCGCTACCGCCATTAGGTCGAAACCGGTTCAATTCTGCAATCAGACGCCAGGGCCACCGCCGCCGGGGCCACCCGGCCAAGGCTGATGCGGGCCGCCGTAGCCCGGGCCCATCCCCGGCCCGCCCTGCGCGCGGCGATTGGACCGGCGGGTCACCAGCACGACGATCAGCGGAATACCGATCACCACCAGCGCGACCACGCCGATGACGGCCAACCAGATCAGGTATCGGACGATTTGCAGGTGTTTCTCCGAACCAGGCGGCGGCTCCGGAGTCGGGTTGCCTACTTGCGCAAGAACATCGAATGCGGTGGCGAGAATCATTGTGGTGCTGCCGATCTGCTCAGCGGGAGTCCTCGACGAATCGTACGACGCCAGAGGGTAAATCAGGAAAGATACGGCTTTGCCCAATCGGTGAACCGCTCCCCCAGCTCCGCCTGCGCCGCCGCGAGGACAGCGGTCGGATCCTCCGCCGCCGAAAGACCGAATTTCTCGTCGAGCCATGCCACGAACTCGTCGTGGCCGTCGCTGTACGAATCGTCCTCGCCGCGATAGAAATACGCCTCTTCCATATCGACCGAGATCTCCGAGTCGAAGCCGAGAAGCCGGAACAACTCTCGGACGTCGCGAGCGACGACATGTTGTCCGCCTTCGTCTCCGAAGACGACCACGGGCAGCGTCGCCAGATCGGTCCGGTCATCGATACGCCAGAGCGCGTAGAACGAGCCGGAACCATTGGCCTGCGCGAAGGGAATCAGCCGGTCGGTGAACTCCGGATCTTTCGACCAACCCGCCACCAGGCCCGAGAGGTCGCCGAAGTCCGTCAGGCCGAACCCGTCGGCGTAATTCTCGTAGCCGAGCCTGTCCTGCAATTCCATCAGCAGGTTGAGCTCGTCGACGGGCGAGTACGTGCTGTTCACTGTGTCTCCAAGGTGCGGGAGTCCTGTTGCGGCCGCCGGGATTTCGATGCCGAGTGGATCGAGCGCCACGCTCCGAAAGCATAGGACCTCGGCTCGGAGCGCCCGGTTCTACGGCCTTCTCGACGGCAGCTACCCGATGCCGCAGGTCGTCGGTATCGACTGAACCTGATGCGCGACAACAAATCCCATTGACCAAAGATCCATTCGATCCGGCTGGCCCACACACGACTCCGTGGTGTTCCAGCCGGCGGATGCGTGCGTGGGCTGCTTCTGGTGTGATGGTGCCGGAGGGAGGACACCATGCTCGAGAGAGCGCGCGGCAGCGCCGTGATGGTGGGTGCGCTGCTCGTGGTCGCGGCACCGACCGGATGCGCCAACACTGGAAAGGCCACACCCGCGCCGACCGTCACCGTGATCGCGCAGCGGAAGAGATGAACGATCACGACAACAGGCAGCGCGGCCGGAGGTGGTTGCGGCGGGTGGCGGCGATCGGAGCGGGCGGCGTCGCCGTCGCGGCGGGGTTGCTCTGGGCGCTGTGCGTGGTCATGGTGCTGGAGTCGCGGTTGTCCTCCGACCCCGCCGATGATCCGCACGGCTACGGCCTGATATTCGGCACGGTGCTCGCGATCCCTGCCGCGACGGTCACCGCCGCCGCGTTGCCGTGGGCGGTGCCGCGACGTCGCAGGGCGCGCGTCGCCCGGCTGACGACATCGATGCTGCTGGTGAGCATCGTGATATTGCTTGTCGCCCTGTTCACCGCGTAGCACCGGCGGCCGCTGCTGGCGACCAGCAGCCCGGGCACGCCAGGCCCTTGCCTGCCGTGGAACACCACTGGCGGACGGGTACGGTGCCACCCGGTCGATCGCGGTGATCCGGGCGTCAGTTCCGCGCGCGGAGGGTGGCCTCCAGTGCCAGGCGGGTCGGGGTGGGCTCGATGCCGAGTTTCTCGGTCGCCGCCGACGAGTTCAGGACGAACGGGCGGTCGAATTGGTAACGCAATTCCCGGATTTCGCGGGCGTCGGCGTTGACGAGCCCGGCCGCCCACAGCAGCGCCGACGGCATGCGGCGGACCCGCGCCGGGGCCGCGCCCGCGAGAGTGGCGGTCAGCTCCGCCAGGGAGCGGACCGATATCGGGGCGGGGGTGGGCACGTGCCACGCCCTGCCCCAGGTGGATTCGTCATCGGCCAGCGCGACGAGGGTACGGGCGACGTCATCGATGGCGGTCCAGCTGTGCGGGACGTCCGGGTCGCCGGGGAACATGGCCGCCTTGCCCGCGGCGACGGCGGGCAGGACCGTGGCCGTGAATGTCGAGTTGGCACCGGCTCCCAGGTAATCGGAGCCGCGCACCTCTGCGGTGCGAATACGGCCCTCCTGGTGCGCGGACAAGGCCTTGTTCCAGAGATCGGCGCGTACGCGACCCTTCGCGGAGTTGGGGCGCAACGGATGTGATTCGTCGACCGAACCTTCGAATTCCCCGTAGCCGTACAGGTTTCCGACGGTGAGCAGGACCGCGCCGGAGGCTTCTGCTGCGCTGATCGCGGCGTCGATCAGCGGTGGGAAACCGGTGGTCCAGCGCGTGTACGGGAGGCCAGCGCACTGGTGGATGGCGGTCGCTTCCGCGCAGTGCACCGCGAGGGCCGAGGCGTCGGCGGCGTCGACGGGGATGCGCGCGATGCGTGGATGCTCCGGCCCCGATCCGCTGCGGGTGAGGAGACGAACGTCGTCGCCTCGCGCTGCCAGGAGTTGAGCGGTGGCCGACCCGACGGGTCCGGCTCCGATGACGACGTGCAGGGACATGGGGGTCCTCGATCCATTCAGGTGTTCTACTTCGAGAACAGCGTTCTCGCTTGGTTCGACACTATGCCCGGAGGTCGAACACTGTCAAGAACAGTGTTCTCGAAAGCATCGATCGTTCTCGGATCGGTCACGCGTTCTCTACACTGGCCTCATGTCCGCCCCCTCACTGCGCGCCCGCGTCCGCACGGAAATGATCGAGGAGATCAAGGCCGCCGCCCGCCGACGCCTGGCAACGGACGGGGCCGACCTCTCGCTCCGCGGCGTCGCCCGCGATCTGGGAATCGTCGCCTCGGCGCTCTACCGCTACTTCCCCAGCCGAGACGATCTCCTCACCACCCTCATCCTCGAGGGCTACGAATCCCTCGGCGCGGCAGCCGCTTCCGCCGCCGCGGCGCCGCCCGACGACGACTACCGCGGCCGCTGGCTCGCGGCCTGTACCGCCGTCCGCGACTGGGCCCTTGCCCACCCCGCGGAATACGGTCTGCTGTACGGCAGCCCGGTCCCCGGCTACAAGGCCCCGGCCGACACCATCGGCCCGGCCTCGGTCGTGGTACTCCTGCTCTCCGATATCGCCACCGAGGCAGCCGCTGCCGGACACATCGATCCCCCACCGGCGTCTACCCCGCTCCCCACCCCCGTCCGCACCGACCTGCGCGCCCTGATCGAGCGGCGCATACAGACCGAACAGCTGACCGGCAACCTTCCAGAGGACGTCCTCGACCGCGTATTCGCCGGCTGGACACAGCTTTTCGGCCTGATCAACTTCGAGATCTTCGGCCGCCTCGACGGCACCATCGAGGCTCGCGCGGAGTATTTCACCCACCATATGACCCTCATGGCCGATCTCGTCGGACTGCCCGACACCCCCGAGCGATACCGGGCCACCACCTAGCCGGCCGCACCCCATTCGTCGACGGCGACCGATAAACGCCAGCAGGCGCGCACCTCCTCCAGGGCGCCGAATCCCGCCCGAGCCCGGCTAGCGGCAGTGCCGAGGCCAGCGCGACCGGGGTCCGAGTGGATAGCCCGTAATCATTCCACTTGCCACCCGTCGGCGCGCCGATCGCGCGGCCCGTCCTTCGCCCGAGCGCTCCTTCGAACCGAGCATGCGATAACAGTGCGCGATCGGTTCGGCACGGAACGGCGCCGCCTGCTCGATGAAATCCTCCTGGACCGGCGCGGTCGTACTGCTGGGTCTCGATGTTGCGGAGATGGGCACCCCTACCGGTAGAGACTCGTCCGGCGGCCGGAATGGCTCACGAAAGGAAGGTCATCGCAATGAACACACCGCCGATCGTCACGCCACAGGAATGGGAGACAGCGTGGCAGCAGCTGCTCGTGAAGGAGAAGGAGCTGACCCGCGCACGCGACGCGCTGGCCGCATTGCGACGGCGTATGCCGTGGCAGGCCGTGGACAAGGACTACGTGTTCGAGGGACCCGAGGGCAAGGCCAGCTTGCTCGATCTGTTCCGGGGTCGACGTCAGCTGATCGTCTACCGCGCCTTCTTCGAGCCGGGCGTGGACGGCTGGCCCGACCACGCCTGCCGCGGCTGCTCCATGATGGCCGATCATGTCCCCAACCTCGCCCACCTGAACGCCCGCGACACCACACTCGTGTACGCCTCCCGCGCGCCGCAGGCGGACATCGAGAGGTTGAAGGCGCGGATGGGGTGGGATATGCCGTGGTACACGATCACCGACGACTTCGACGCCGACTTCGGCGTGGACGAATGGCACGGCACCAACGCGTTCATCCGCGACGGCGACGACCATATATTCCGCACCTACTTCATCCACGACCGCGGCGACGAGGCGCTGGGTACCACGTGGAGCTACCTCGATATGACCGCACTGGGCCGCCAAGAGCAGTGGGAGGACTCACCGGAGGGCTACCCGCAGACCCCGCCCTACGAATGGTGGGACTGGCACGACGGATACGGGCAGCACGCGCCGTCGCGGTGGTTCGGCGACCCCGACCCGGACAACCCCAAATGACCAACGGCCGCCGCGAGCCGACTCGGAGGGCCGCGCCGCCACATGATCGACAGGACCAGTCGACTCGGCGCGGTCATAGGAGGGCGAGCGAGCCGGCGCACCGCCGAACCCTGGGTCCAGGATCTACGAACGGTCCACCGTGATCTCGCCCTGGTCGCTGACAATCTTGACAATCACATCCTCGAAGTGGAGGTATCTCCGGACCTCGCATTCGAACTGGTTGCCCACCTCGACCACGACGGACCCGGGGCAGCTCACCCGGCCCGCCGGCTCGTCTCCCACGCCCTGCAGCATGTTCGCCACCTGCTGCTCCAACGCCGCCTGGTCCAGCACCCGCGGCTGTTCGACCGGGCCCAGATCGGTGCTCATCACCTTCACGGTCACCGCCACCGCGCACACGGCGACCACCGCGGAGGACACCGCCATGACGGAACGGGCGAAGTTCTGTTGATCGACCACGCCGATAGTCCTATCCCCGCCAAGAGAACTTGGCAAGACCACTCGAGGCGCACACCTTTCGGTGCGCTGCGGCCGGAACCCGTTCCGCGAGCGCCGAACCCGGAGGTCCGGCGCTGCCCAGAACGAGCCGTGGTTAGAGTCCAGCAGACGAAATACCGACGCATGAACGCCAACTCATCGACACGGTCTGGGGTGCACCGATGAATTCTTGGTGGATCGGTCGTCGATACCCCTGGATGCACCGGCAGTGGTGGGTCGGAACAGAAGCAATCGATCCGGACGATGATTCGGCGGGGTCAGTGGGAGGCGCGGTGGGCGGTATCAGAGTGTTGGTGGCGGGAGCGAGCATTGCCGGGCCCGCGCTGGCCCACTGGCTGCACCGGCGGGGAGCCGTGGTGACGGTGGTGGAGCGGGCCGCCGAACTGCGTCTCGGTGGTCAGGCCGTGGACGCGCGTGGAGTGACCAAGGAAGTCATTCGGCGCATGGGGCTGGACCCGACGGTCCGCGCGGCCTGCACACAGACCATCGGCGCACACACCGTGGACGCGGACGGGAACGTGCTCGAGACCTTCGGCGTGGACGACGACGGCGGCGACGGATTCATCGCCGAGATCGAGATCCTGCGCGGTGACTTGTCGCGGGTGCTCTACGAGGACACCCGTGCCGATGTCGAATATGTCTTCGGCGACCGGATCGCCGAGCTCTCCCAGGACGCGGACGGGGTCGAGGTGGTCTTCGACAGCGGTAACCGGCGGCGTTTCGAGCTGGTGGTCGGAGCCGACGGGCTGCATTCGGCGCTGCGCGCAATGGTTTTCGGGCCGCACGAGCGGTTCGTCCGCCACCTCGGGCACGTGCTGGCCTTCTTCAGTGTGCCCAACGAGTTCGGGCTCGACAAATGGCTGATCGAGTACCAGCAGTCCGGGCGCTCAGCCGGGCTACGGCCGATACAGGACGCCACCCGGGCGATGGCCATGTTCTCCTTCCCCGCGGCCGACATCGATGTCGATTACCGCGATATCGAGGCCCAGAAGCGGCTGCTGCGTGAGCGGATGGACGGCATGGGCTGGTTGACCCCGCGCATCCTCGCGCATCTGGACGACACCCCGGACTTCTATCTCGACCAGGTCGCCCAGGTCGTGATGGATCGCTGGTCGCGTGGGCGGGTTGGGTTGCTCGGCGACGCGGCGTTCAGCTCCTCCCCGATGTCGGGCCAGGGCACCGGGCTGGCCCTGGTCGGCGCCTACGTGCTTGCCGGCGAGCTGGCCGCCGCCGAATGGAATCCAGAGATCGGTTTCGCCCGCTACGAGGCGCGGATGCGCTCGTTCGTCGGGGCCAATCAGCAGATCGCCCAATTGAACGCGCGCAGCCGCGAGGTCCCCGGCTCCGATGCCGAGCCGGGCCCCGATTTCACCGGAGAGTGGTTCGCCGAGCTGGTCGAGCGCGCGATCAACGGGATCGACCTGCCCGACTACGCGGGGCTGCCGGACACCGGAGTCCCGGCCGGACCACCGACCACCTCGTCGGCCAAGCCGTAGGTGCCACTCAACGAGTCGAACGCGACGAGGCCCGGTGCCTGAACCGCCTGTCCGCGGGCAAGCTGGGGATGCCATTCAGGAGGACCGAATCGCTCCGGTGCTCAAGGATCTTCGCGTGCTCATCCTCGCCCCCTACCGGTGGTAGCGCCTGCGCGCAGTACGGTGCGCGAAGGATCCCGATGAATGGGATGCCTCGTAGTCGATCCGCGCGAATAGCTGCTTCTGTGAGACGCGACACCCCAAATTCCGGTCATCGGCATACCTGAAGTGGCATTCGCCACGATGAAAGGCATTCCCACCTATGCGAATCCGATCTCTTCGAATTTCCATTGCGGTGGCAGCGACCGCGGTCGCGGCCACAACCGCTGTCACCGGCGTCGCGTCCGCCGATATCGACTTCGGAAGCTCCGGCAGCAGTTCCGGAAGCAGCTCCGGCAAAATGGTCATCACCCTGGTGCGCCATGCCGAGTCCGCCGGTAACGCCTCCGGCCTGATCGATACCAAGGTGCCCGGACCCGACCTGACCGCACGTGGCCGGACACAGGCAGACAACCTCGCTATCCAGCTGGCCGACAAGAACTACGACTGCGCCTTCGCGTCCAACATGGTGCGTACCGAGCAGACCGCGGCGCCGACCGTCGCCAAGCAGGACCTGAGCCTCACCATTCAGCCCGGTTTCCGGGAGATCGAGGCAGGCCAGTACGAGGGCACCCCGGAGCGCGATTCGCTGTCCGGGTACCTGCAGGCGCCGATCAAGTGGCTCTCCGGCGACCTCAGCGCACGGATTCCAGGCTCCATCGACGGCAACGAGTTCGACGGCCGCGTCGATCAGGCACTGCTCGATGTGCAGAGCCGCAAATGCACCAACCCGGTGATCTTCTCGCACGGCGGGACCATCATGTTCTGGTCCATGATGAACGCCGACAACGCCGACAAGGGCAAACTCAGCAGCGATCCGATGCGCAACGGCGGCCGCGTCGTCCTCGAGGGCAGCCCGCAGAAGGGCTGGACGATTGTCGAGTGGGTCGGCCACCCGGACCTCGGCTGATCTACCCTTCCGCGCCCCGGATGTCACCGACACAATCGATGGCACCGGGGCGCAGTCGTATCTCAGCCCAGGGGGCGGATTTCGCGGTGCCTGCTCGACACGCTCCCACGCATCCTCGCCAACACGCCCTTCATGATCAACCGTGTTGCGACACAAGCTAGAACCCGGCATCCGCTGCGGGGTCAGCCTTCAGGAGTTACCGACAAGGACATCGTCCTGGGCTCATTGGTCGGCGTGCTCCCCGCGCGGGCGTGGACAAACTAATTCAACCAAATGGTTGACGATTGCGGCGCGTCGAGCGCATACTCAACCATGTGGTTGAACAAGAATCCGACCGGCTGGACGCGCTGTTCCACGCGCTGTCGCACCCCACACGCCGCGCCATGCTGCGCAGGCTGGCCGACGGGGCGCACAGTGTTGGCGAGTTGGCCGAGCCGTACGCGATGACACTGGCCGGGGCGTCCAAGCACATTCAGGTGCTCGAGCGCGCGGGGTTGGTGCGGCGGACGGTGCACGGCCGGGTTCATGTCTGCCGCCTCGACGCGCGGCCGATCCGGGACGGCGCCGAGTGGATGCGCTTCTACGAGCGCTTCTGGACCGAGCGACTCGACAGGCTCGAAGAACTACTCCGAACCGAGGATGAAACATGACGGCACAACAGATTTCCGGCTACGGCACGGTGACCGAACCCGGCGCGGTGCGCATGGAACGACTGCTGCCCGGCCCCATCGAGCGGGTGTGGCGGTACCTGACCGACGCCGAACTGCGGCGCACCTGGCTGGCGGACGGCGAGATGGCGCGGGCGGCGGGCGGCGAGGTCGAACTGATCTGGCGCAATTCCGAACTCACCGGCGCCGACGATCCGGCGCCGCCGCAGTACGCGGGCGAGCACCGGATGCGCGGCGAGGTCCTTGCCTGGGAGCCGCCGCGACTGCTGTCGTTCACCTGGGGCGACGGGTCCGAGGTGACGTTCACGCTGGAGCAGGTCGGCGAACAGGTTCGCCTGGAACTCACCCACCGCAAGCTGCCCGATCGCGGCGCCCTGCTCAGCGTCTCCGGCGGCTGGCACAGCCACCTCGATCTGCTGGTCACCCGGCTGGCGGGCAGCACGCCGGAACCGTTCTGGCCCAAGCTCGCTCGGCTCGAGGCGGAGTACGCCGAGCGCATCCCGGAGTAGCGGACCGCGATTCGCGCTCGAACGGACACGCCGGGATCTACACCGCGGTCGCGACCACCGGTGGCGACCGCGGTTCGGTGTCCTGCGGCTAAGACCAGCGACCGGTCCAACCGGCGTACTCCATCCATCGTTCGACGTAGGCGGCCGGTCTGTCGCCGATCTTCCTCGACCCGCCGGTGTTGTCGGTGGCGAAGATCGGGCCGGGCAGTGCCGGAATGGCGAAGGCTTCCACCATGCCCGGCAGATGGCCCGCCAGCTCGGCGTAGTGCCGCTGCAACTGGGTTTCGACGCGCGCGGCGAGCTCCGACGACATCGAGCCGCGGGCGGTGTACCACGCACCGTGGGCGTCGACGCGTCCGAGCGCGTACGCCGCGGCGGTCGACTCGATCAGTCGGCGAGCGGCCGGGTCGACCGTTCGAGCGGCGGCGATGACGAGTGCGGTCGTCGCGAGCCGATCTCCGGTGGTGGCGGCCAGCTCGATCGCCGCCGAGTCCCGACCGAGGACGACACCTGCGGATCGGTAGCGGCCGTCTTCCATCGCGCCGGCGAGCGCGTGTTCACGATCGACGAGCAGATCGAGGTACCACGGAAGCTGTGCGGGCGTGTTCGGTAGTCGAAGTTCGGTCAACCCCGGGGATAGCCCGGCCATGACCAGCAGAATCTGGTTCTCACCCTCGGCGGTGATGATCGCTTCCAGATTGCCGAGCCAGTCCACCAGGTGGTTGACGCGCAAGGCGCCCTGCGCCGCGGCGCGCTCGCGGCAGATCCTGAGCGCGTTGTCGGCGGCGTGGGTCAGCAAGGGTTTGGCCAGCGCCGACCACAGCCTCTGGTCGGGTTCGTCAGCGGTCGCGCGCATGTCCCGGATCTGTTGTCCCAGTGCGCTTGTCGCGTACACCGACACAAAGGCCGACACCAGGTCCCGCCGCACCGCGTCGCGGTCGGACATCCTCGTGCCGGATCCCGGACGTCGCTGGCGGCTGTAGTTCACCAGTCCTGACAGGCCCGCGCGGGCACTGGCGATGGCCGCGGTCGCCAAGTCGAGGCGTCCGTTGTCCAGGACGGCGATCGCGCGATGGAAACGGCGGCGCGGCGGGAGCACACAGTGAAACCGACCGTCCTCGTCGAACCGCGCCCACTCACCCCCCAACAGCGCTTCGCGCGGCAGCCACACCCGATCGAATCGCAGCATCGCGTGATCCATCGGCGCGGACGCTTTGTCCGGCAGCGTGACCACCTCCACACCGGCCGCGAGCCCGTCGGAGGTGCGCATCCGCAACAGAAACGGCAGCACACCCTCGTCGCGACCCTCGATCATCAGCCGGGCGGTGACCACGACGGTCTTCGGCACCCCGTCGTCACCGACGTTCGGCATGAACTTCGCGGCTTCCGGTGACGGCGTGGTCAGCCAGAACCCCTTGGAGACGGGGTCCCACTCGGCGATGGTCTGCTGGTCGGCCCCGTTCGTTCCGCCGAGTTCGGTCAGCGCGAGCACTCCCATCGCGGCGCCGGAATCCAGGTCCGCCAGACATTCCTGCTGGTAGGGCCAGCCGTTCCCGTGGGCGAGGATCGCGCCGATCGCGAGGTCGAAGTGGCCGGTCAGCACCAGCAGCAGTCGTGGTGCGGCGACCTGAGCCCAGTCGCACAGCGCGCCGCGCAGCTGCGTGTCGGTCGCGATATCGCTGGCGGGGCGGCCAAGGGCCGCGATGACCGCGCGCAGCAGATCGGGTGCGGCCTTGGTCTGCTGGGCGAAGGTCAGGCCGGACCGCGGGAGATCCCCGAGGCCGGCGACGATGTCACGGACTCGAAGGTGCAGGTCGGTGTGCGCGCCGAAGATCACCTCCCGCAACGCTCGCACGGTCGAGCCCGAATCATCGAGCTCCAGCAGAGATTCGGAGGACAGGTCGACGGGAAGTTCAGCTCTGGTCATTGCCTCACCCTTGGGACTGCCGACGACCGCGCGATTGTCCACTGCGTCGAGCGCGGAGGCGCGGTCGCGGGCGGAACGAAATAGGAAACGCCTGCCGAGCCGAGCGCCGCACGGCGCTCGGCTCGATCTCATCTGGTCGGACTCAGTTCATATGCCTCACCCGACATTCAGTGGCGGCATCTTGGGGAAGGCGACCGGCAGGGCTGCCAGCGCTCGATGGAACGGACCTGGGCGCCACACCAGGTCCTGCGCCGGGACCGCCAGCCCCAATTCCGGAAGTGCGTCCAGGAGCTGGTCGATGGCATCCTGGGCGATCTGGAACGCGGATGCCTGCGCCTGGCGCGGACATTGGTGCGGGCTCGGACCGCCCCACCCCAAACTCCACGCCGCTCCGTGGCCGAAGTATTGGCCGTTGTTCATCGCCGGGTCGTTGCTGCACGCCGCCATGCTGATGATCACCGGTTCGTTCGCGGGCAGTGACGCCCCCGCGATCATGACGGGGTTGGGCGGGTAGGTGATGCAGTAGTTGGCCAGCGGCGGGTCGGTGGCCAGGATCTCTTCCAGCGCCGCACGGGTCAGCGGCGCCGAACCGAGATTGTCCGTCTCCCAACGGCTGTCGGTGAGCATCAACCGCAACGTGTTGGCGATCAGGTTCTGCTGCGGTTCGATGCCCGCCGCGTAGCAGGTGACCAGCGCGTTGATCAGCTCCTTGTCGTCCAGGTCGGCCGGATGCTGGACGAGTCGGGTCGCGACGTCCTCGGCGGGATGGGCCCGTTTGAGCTCGACGAGCTCGAGCAGCGCGTCGTCGAGCATCGCGTTGACCGTGGCCGTGTCCACGCCCTCGAACATGGCCGCCGACGCCGCGGCCACCCGCTCGCCGATCTCCGGCGGACACCCGAGGATGTGGTTGAGCACGCTGAACACCAGCGGTTGCACGTATTGGCTGATGAGATCGGCCTCGCCCGCCCGGCAGAACGAGTTGATCAGCGGAACCGCGATCCGCTCGACGACCGCGTGCAGCGAATGCAGATCCACACCGGCCAGAGCATCGTTGGTCGCCGTACGGTAGCGAATGCGAGTCGCACCGACATTGCGCAGCGCATTGGGCCGCCATTCCACCATCGGCAGGATCGGCGAATCCGGATCGATGGTCTTCTGCCAGGCCCGCGGGTCGGCCGGGAAACGCGTTTCGTCGCCGAGGATCTTCACCGCGGTCGAGTAGCCGATGACCAGGGTCGCCGGAATGCCCGGGTCGATCTCGACCGGCACCAGCGGTCCGTAACGGCGACGCATGTCTTCGTAGGCTCGGTGCGGATCGTGAGCGAACTCGGGGCTGTAGAGCGAGATTCGTGGTCCGATCAACTCGATGGGGCGTGGTTCGGCGCCCTCACGAAGTGGCGCCTGCTGCGGCTGCACGCGGCTTCTCCTTAGAGATTCAGGGGTGGGGTTTTGGGAAAGGTCACCGGTAGAGCTGTCAACGCGCGGTGGAAAGCGCCGCGCCGCCATTGCGGCTGCTCGGCGAGCTCGATCTCCGGCAGGACATCGAGTAGCTGTTCGACCGCCTCGGTGGCGATCACCATGGCCACCGCCTGAGCCTTGTCCGGGCACGTATGCGGTCCCGCTCCCCACGCCAGATGCGAACGGTTGCCGGTGCGATCGCCGCCGCTGATCGTCGGATCGTTGTTGGATGCCGCCATGCTGGTGATCACCGGCTGATTCGGCGGGAGCATCGTGGCGCCGATGATCTGCGGCTGACGCGGGTAGCCGACACAGCCGTTGGGCATCGGCGGGTCACCGAACAGCACGTCGTCGATCGCGTCTCTCGTCGATAGGGATCCGCCGAGAAGGACGTCGCGGAACGAGACGTCGTTGGTCATCTCGAGCAGCGTGTTGGCGATCAAGTTCCAGGTGGGCTCGGCGCCGCCCTCGTACATCATGCCGACGGTCCGGGTGATCTCCGCGTCGCTGAACCGGCTCGGATGCGTCAGCAATGCCGACATCACATCCGAGCCCGGCCGCGAACGTTTGTCCGCCAGCGCCGTGCGGACGACCACGGCCAACTGCTCGGCAGCCGCCTCCGCCGCTGCCGCGTCGGCGGCGTCGCGCAGGTGCGTCAACGCGGCGAACGCGGCGTCGTCCGCCTCGGGCGGGAAACCCACCAGGGCGTTCATCACCCGCACGGTCAGCGGTACCGCGTACTCGTTGAGCAGATCGGCGGCACCTTCACCGCAGAACGAGTTGATCAGCGGTACCGCGTTGGCGATGACGTCGGTGCGCAGCGCGTGCAGGTCGACCCGAGCCAGACAGTCGATGTAGGCCTGCCGGTAGCGGGTGTGGTCCTCGCCCCTCGCGGAGCTCGGCCGCCACTGCGACAGCGGCAGTGCGGGCCATCCCGCCTTCGCGGACAGATCCGTGGGATCGGTCGGGAAACGCGCCGGGTCGCCGAGAATCTGCAGCGCCTCACGGTAGCCGAGCACCAACGTCGCGGCGACCCCGTCGGCCAGCTCGACGGGAGCCAGCGGGCCGTATTCCTTCCGGAGCGCGGAATACGCACCGTGCGGATCAGCGGCGAACGCCTCCGAATCCAGCCTCACGGGCGTCGGCCTCGACCGTCCGCGCGGGCTGCGATATCCGCAACCCGACGCACGGTCGGATTTCTCGGTGTCGATCTCACAGCAAAAACCCCCTACAAATCGAATACTTCGATGAAAGCTACTCGAGCACGAACGATTTCAAGCTGCGTAGATGAAGCGGCCGCGCGTCGACGCGGTCCGGTGAAGCTGAGTCGGCAATCCGCCGGCGACCCCGAAACCCCGGTCGCCCTGTGCCGCAAGGACTCAGCCGCTGCGTAGACCAGCCGAACCGAGTTCGGTCCAGTGCCACGCCTGCCGCTCAGTAAACTTGCGGCAGTTGAAAAGTGTTCGACCAAAACAGGTTTCGATCACATCGGAGGATCATACCTACCGGAACCATCACTCGCAGCTCGACTGCAGGACAAGCAACTTCGGTGCACACGGCCGGAAACGGCGCGGCGCGGTCGATTCGAGTTCGGGCCGGCTCTCGATGCGGTACGACAGGCATTCCGGGGAGCGGACCGCTCGGCAGGTGGGCAACGCGCGCGTACAGCAGCCGCAGGTCCGCTCGCGGTCCGACCGCCATGGCGACCGCGACGGCGTGGTTCGGCGCGATGATCGGATCGTCGCCGCCGACGGCGCGCAGCGTCAGCGCCACCTGCGCGGTCGGCGCCAGCGCGGGGTGGCAACACAGACGACGACGTGGACCGGTCCAACCCGAGGTCTGAGTGTTTCCAACCCGCGGGAGGAAGATCTTGCGCGCCCTCTGCGACGAGAGTTGGTTGTGTCATTCCGGGACGCCTTCCGGGGCGTCCCGAAAAGCGCTCAGTTGAAGGAAAGATCATGAAATCAACCAAAATGCGCGCAGCCGTCGCAGCGGTAGCGATCGCACCGATGATCGCCCTCGGCTCAGGCGTTGCTACCTCGGCCCCGGCCGTCGAACCTCCTGTGCCCGTCCAGGTGGCGCCTGCCTCCGACCAAGTACCCGCGGAGGTCGAGCCCGCCCTTCTGTGGTGGAACCCCTTCCTGTGGTGGGTCTGCTTCGTGCCGCCGATCTTCCCGTTCGGTACGGGCATCTGCTTGGTCTGACCTGAGCAGCAACGCGACAATGCCATAAAGGCCGCGCGTCACTCACCCGTCGGGTGGTGATGTGTAGTAGTAGTGCTTGAACAAGCACCTCCAACCAGACTCGATGCCAGAGAGAACACAACGACAAGGCCTGATGCCGTCGCGCCGATAGGTCTTGTGCGAGAAATGTGCCGACGTCATTCGCGCCGCACGGGAGTATCGCGGCCCCAGCGATGGGATGGACAAATGTTCAGGAAACTCGCAGTGGCCGCTCTCGCACTCGCGGCAGGCGCGCTGTCAGCCGGGGCACAGCCAGCCATCGCACAGGCCGCGGACCCGGCGGTGCTCGGCGGCGGCTCCGGCATTGTCATCGGCGACCAGGGCGTCTGCACGCTCACTACGATCGGGCACGATGCCGCAGGTCGGCTGGTCGGTCTCACCGCAGCTCACTGCGATGCGGCGGGCACCACCGTCGTCGCGGAGGCACACCGTGACGCCGGCGTCGTCGGCACGTTCGCCTACACGAACCCGGAGATGGACTACGCCGTCATCGAGTTCGACGCGGACAGCGTCATCCCCGTCGATCGCGTGGGCAATACGACGATCACCGAATTGGGTGGTCCGGCGCGGTTCCCGGACATCGCATGCAAGCAGGGGTACACCACGGGCCAGACCTGCGGACTCGCCTACGGCGATGTGTTCGAGACCAACAACTGGGCGTGGACCCAGATCTGCGTCCTACCCGGCGACTCCGGCGCACCGATCGTGGTCGGGACGACACTGGTCGGCATGGTCAACGGCTACCTGTACGTGCCGTGCCTCGGACCGCAGCTGGGCGGGAACATGGCCGCCATCATCGAGGACATCGACGCGCGCGGTGGCGTCGGCGCGGGCTTCCGCCCGATCTGACCTCCCACCGCGCCGAAAGGAGTCGCCGCTCCGCACGCGGCGCCGAGGGACATAAACGGAGATCGAACGAACCCCTACCGATCGTGATAGTCGATCACGCCGCTCTCCATGGCACGTTCGACCAGGAACACGCGTTTCTGATTCGGCGGCAGGGCTTCGACGTCGAAAATCTTGAACAACGCTCGCATGTGGGTTTTGACCGTGGCGACGCTCAGGCACAGATCATGGGCGATCTGCCAGTTCGACGCGGGATAGGTGAACGCGGTCTCGGAGTCGTACGGACGACACAGCGCCTCCAGAATCGAATACTGAGCGTCGGTCAGCGAGTTCCGGGTCGGCAGCCGCACTTGGACGATCGTCTTCTCGTCTTCGGACGGGCTGCCGTCGGTGAAGACGAACACCGATTTCCCCAGGCGCACCGTATCGCCGGACTCCAGCTTGCGAAATCCGCTGACGCGCTCGCCGTTGACGAAGGTCCCGTTCATCGAGAGACCGTTGTCGATCACGATCCAGCAGCCGCCCACTCGCTCGATGATGGCGTGCAGACGCGAAACAGTCGCGTCGGCCGCCACGATGATGTCCGCGGACTCCGACCGGCCGATCGTCATACGGGTCGCGCCGTGATCGAGGGAAATCTCGCGCCAGACCCCGTGGCGGTCCCGGTGCGACAGTGTGGCACACCCGTCCGACTGTTGCCGCGCCCGTTCGTATGCTGCCGGGTACGCTCGGTTACCCAGCGTCTTTTGCCCGTGTGGCGTGGACATGATGCGTAGTTCCCGTTCCGAAGTACGTCATGACTACGAACACCCGACCCATAACACAGAATGCGCTCTTTCGCGGCCGATTGCACGCGACAAGCCACTGACCTGCGGATTCAGGGGGACTCTTCCGGCTCGGGGCCCGCTTTCGACCCTCCGGCCGAACCGCAGGTGTCGATCTCGGGCCCGCGCACGGGCGCGGAGCCCGCAGCCGATGCGGACCGCCCCCTCACGGCGGTCCGCCGCCCGCCCTCGACGCGCGAAGTTCGGTCGACAGTCAAACTAGACGACTGTCCAACTTTGCGCGAGGGTTCCGCTCACCACTATCGAAATCCTTGTCGTCCCCCGTGCCGCACCGCTTGGATTGCCGGGTTCAGACAAGGCGGGACGGCGGCAACGCGCTGGTCCGCCACCTCGCGACGAGCATTCGGGAGCACGAGTGAAATTCCATCGGGTACTGGCGATCCCGGTCCTGGTAGCAACCGCGGCCCTCACCCTGACCGCGTGCGGCACCGACGACGCGTCCACCGGCACGGTGGTGCGCATCGGCACCACCGATCGGGACCAGGTCTGGGACGTCTTCGAGCGTAAGGCGAAAGACCAGGGCATCACCCTGCGGATCACCAACTTCTCCGACTACCAGCAACCGAACCTCGCGCTCGCGCAGGGACAGATCGATGTCAACCTGTTCCAGCACCTGCAGTTCCTCGGCCAGTACAACGTGGCCAACAACGACACGCTGACCCCGATCGGCTCGACCTACATCGTGCCGCTCGGGCTGTACTCGAAGAAGCACCGGTCGCTGGCCGACATCCCGCAGGGTGGCCGGATCGCCATCCCGAACGACCCGACCAATCAGGCGAGGGCGCTGTTCGTGCTGCAGGCCGCCGGGCTGCTGAAGCTGTCCGGCGACAGCCGCCAGCCCTCCCCCGCCGACATCGACAAGGCCGCCTCCAAGGTCACCGTGACGCCGGTCGACGCGGCGCAGACTGCGCTGTCGCTGGCCTCGACGGACGGCTCGATCATCAACAACACCTTCCTGGAGCGCTCCGGCATCGACCCGGATTCGGCGCTGTACAAGGACGATCCGAGGAATCCGGCCGCCGAGCCGTACATCAACGTCGTCGTCACCAGGGCCGCGGACAAGGACAACCCGCTCTACAAGCGGGTGGTCGACGTCTGGAAGGACCCGGAAGTACAAGCGGCGCACGCGGAGTCGACCAAGAACACCGCGGTCGAGGTGACCCGCCCCGCGGCGGAGCTGGAGCAGATCCTGCGGCGGGTGCAGCAGACCATCCGCGACGGCAAGTGAGCTCGAGGCCGGACGAGCGCGCGGCCGCGGTCGAATTCCGCGGCGTCACCAAGGTTTTCGGTAGCGGCGCCGATCGCCACGTCGCGCTCGACGGCATCGACCTGCGGATCGAGCGCGGCGAGATCTTCGGCGTCATCGGTTATTCCGGCGCGGGCAAGAGCACGCTGGTGCGCCTGATCAACGCGCTGGAGAAGCCGACGAGCGGCGCCGTCCTCGTCTCCGGCACGCCGATCACCGGCGTGCCCGAGTCCCGGGTGCGGCGTATCCGCCGCGACATCGGCATGGTGTTCCAGCAGTTCAACCTGTTCCGCTCGCGCACGGTCGCGGGCAACGTCGAGTACCCACTGAAGATCGCGGGGTGGCGGCGGGCCGAGCGCAAGGCTCGGGTCGCCGAACTGCTCGAGTTCGTAGGCCTCTCGGAGAAGGCGCGCAGCTATCCGGATCAGCTCTCGGGCGGGCAGAAGCAGCGGGTCGGCATCGCGCGAGCGCTGGCGACGTCACCCGCACTGCTGCTGGCCGACGAGGCCACCTCGGCGCTGGACCCGGAGACCACCGGCGAGGTGCTGCGGCTGCTGAAGAAGGTCAATCGCGAACTCGGCGTCACCATCGTGGTGATCACCCACGAGATGGATGTCATCCGCGCGGTGGCCGACCGGGTCGCGGTGCTCGCCGAGGGCCGGATCGTCGAGTTGGCCGAGACCTTCCAGGTCTTCGCGGCGCCGCGGGCGACGCCGACCAAGTCGTTCGTCGGCACCGTGCTGCGCAACCGGCCCGATCCCGGCGAACTGGCCCGGCTGCGCGAACGCCACGGCGGCACGCTGGTCACCGTCGACGTCGACGACGCGCGGGGGCTCGGCCCTGCGCTGACGCTCGCGGCGCACGCCGACGTGCGGTTCGAGGTGGTGTACGGCGGGGTCAGCACATTGCAGGACAAGACCTTCGGCAGCGTCACGCTGGCCCTGCACGGGGCGGACGACGCGGTGGCGAAGGTGATCGACGAACTCGAGCGGAGGTGACCGTGCACACGGATTGGGAGAGACTGCGGCCGGTGCTGACCGAGGCGATCGGCACCACCGTCTACCTCGTGCTGGTCACCTTCGTGGTGGGCGGGCTGATCGGACTCTTTCTCGGCACCGCCCTGTACACCACGCGCAAGGGCGGTCTGCTGGCGAACGCGCCGGTCAACGTGCTGCTCAACGTGCTGGTCAACATCGTGCGGCCGATCCCGTTCCTCATCCTGCTCGCCGCGCTCGGGCCGGTGACGCTGGAGGTGGTCGGCACGACGATCGGCACCGAGGCGGCCGCCTTCGTGATGATCGTGGCGGCCTCGTTCGGGATCGCCCGGATCGTGGAACAGAACCTGGTGACCGTCGATCCCGGCGTGATCGAGGCGGCGCGTGCGGTCGGAGCGGGACCGATGCGGATCATTCTGACGCTGCTAGTCCCGGAGGCGCTCGGTCCGCTGATTCTCGGCTACACCTTCGTGGTGATCGCGATCGTCGACATGTCCGCGATGGCGGGCATCGTGGGTGGCGGCGGACTGGGCGATTTCGCCCTGGTGTACGGGTACCAGCGCTTCGACTGGCAGGTCACCCTGGTCGCCACCCTGATCATCATCGTCGGCGTGCAGGGCATCCAGTTCCTCGGCAACTGGCTGGCGCGCAAGGTGCTGCGCAGGTAGCGGTCAGAGCGCCTGGATGTACCAGTCGAGCGGACCCTCGGCGGGATCGTCGCTGCTGCGCAGATAGTGGAATCTGGCCCGGCGGGCCACGCCCACCGCGGCGGAGCTCGCCGGATCGATCCGCAGCACGACTTCGTCGGCCAAGCCGCTGCCTGCCAGGTACCGGCAACCGAGGATCACCGCCTTGGTCGCCAGGCCCCGGCCGCGATAGGCCGGGTAGATCTCGAAGACCAGGTCGGCCTGACCCGCGGCCAAATAGAACCGACTGGTCTGAATATCCAGGGTGCCGACCAGGGACGCGCCGTGGTCGGCCGTGATCGCGAACAACCGCTCGGGCCCCCCGGAGGCCCAGCTCGCCACACACTTCTCGAAGTGGGCTCGCACGTCCTCCAACGAGCCGAGAGCGCCGCCGGGCCCGCGCGCCCGCCCAGGGCCCGCGGCGGCCAGATGCGCCTCGGCATCGGCGACCGCGATCGGTCGCAGCGCGATCACGCCGTCGGATAGCTGCACCACTCCATAATCGTCAACAAGATCACGATTCGGCAACCGACATCCCGGAGAATTCGCCACAAAGCGGGCGGCGGGGCCTCAGCCCACGTTGGACGTGCAGGCCGAGAGCACCGTGCTGGCCGGCCGCGGCGAGGCGCTGCCGAGGTCGGGGAACGGCGGCGCGCTCAGGCCGAGCACCTGGATCGCGGCGCGCTCGGCCCCGCCCTTGGTGGTGTCCCACGCCCAGCCGACGCGCCCGTCGGCGCCCTGCGCCACGGCGCCGCAGGCATTGCGGAAGTGCACGACCACCTGACAGTCGCGCGCGCCGCACTCATCGATCGCGTTGGCGTCGGCCGCCGCGAGGCTGGTGTAGTTCACCGCGTAGGAGGCGGCACCGGTGCTGCGCGACAGGGCCATGGCGCCGTAGAGATCACCGATCCGGGTCTCCCACGGCTCCGCCTGCTCGGCGACCGCGGGCCCCGCACCGGCGACCACCGCGCCCGCGGCGATGACGCCGACGAAGATACTGCGCGACAACGACATTGGAATTCCTCCCCGTTTCAGAAACGATTCGGGTCAGATCATCGTCCACGAAATCCGAAATGTCCAAAACGCCGGAGCATTTCGAATGAAATACTCGCCCTGCGCATTTCATTGAATAGGGATCGGCGCCGGGGGGTGCTCGCCACGAGCAAGGCCCGAGACGCCGAAATCGAGCTCCGGCGGAAATCTCACCCGACGTTCTTGGTGCAGGCCGACACCGCGACCTGCGCGGCACGCGGAGACGCACTGCCAAGATCGGGGAAGGGCGGCGCGCTCTCGCCGAGCGAGGCCACCGCGATCCGCTCGGCCTCTTCGCGGGAACCTGCTGCGGCCCAGCCGAATCGGCCGTCGGCGCCGCGGGCGATGGCGCCGCAGCCGTCGACGACGTTCAGCACCAGGTCGCAATCGTAGACGTTGCACTCGCGGATGGCCGCGGCGTCGGCCTGGACGCGGCTGGGATGGTCCATCGTGGCAACCACCCGGCCGGTGCTCGGCGAGAACGCCAGCGTGCCGTAGAGCTTGGGCGCCGCGTCGGCCGCACCGGCGGCGACGACCCCGAGGGCGGCGGTGGAGGACACGGCGACGGCAAGGGCCGACTTGCGCAGCACAGACAACAGGATCTCCCCGTTCAGAAGCGATAACGGGGAGATCCTTGCCGAGCGTGCCCGAATTGTCCAGATGTTCAGCGGATCGCGAACGTCAACGCCCCCAGGGCATCTGGACGTTCGGGACGATCAGGGCCGATCAGCGCGCGTTGGCCGTGCAGACGACCTCGACGATACGCACGCCGCTCATGTTGGCGGAGCCGACGTTGGCCAGCAGCGCCGTCGGAGTGACCTCCGCGATCCGCTGGTAACCGGCGCGCTCGGCATCCGCCCTGGTCGGGCCGGACGCCACGACGGCGGCGTCGTTGCTCTCCATCAGCACACCGCAGCCGTTCGCCCACGAGGCAGCCACCTCGCAACCGTCCGTGCCGCAGTCGGCGATCGCCGCGGCGTCGGCGTCGGCGGTGCTCGCCTCGTTGACGCTCACGCCGTACACCAAACTGTTGGGGTTCACCGCGATCGCCGCGTGCTGGCTCGCCGCGTTCGCGGAGCCGGCACCGAGCACCGACCCCACCGCAAGGCTGCTCACCGCGACGGCGAAGCCGACCTTACCCATCAATCTCATCGAATTATCTTCCTGTTCGGATCGGCCCCGGAATCGGAGCCACCGCAATCATTGCCGACGGCATCGACATTCGAAAGTCGGCCATTGGCGCGAGAAACGAATCGGGCCCGGATCGACACGATCCGGGCCCGATTTCGAACGGCCGCACATGGCCGCGGCGACGGCGAAGTCGCGCTCTTATACGGTGAACCCGAGGGCGCGCAGCTGCTCGCGGCCGTCCTCGGTGATCTTGTCCGGACCCCACGGCGGCATCCAGACCCAGTTGATCTCGAGATCCTCGACCAGACCGCTGCGCACCAAGGCGTTCCGCGACTGGTCCTCGATGACATCGGTGAGCGGGCACGCCGCCGAGGTCAGCGTCATATCCAGCTTGGCGATCTCGTTCTCGACCTTGATGCCGTAGACCAGGCCGAGATCGACGACGTTGATGCCCAACTCGGGGTCGACGACGTCGCGCATCGCCTCCTCGATGTCCTCGAGGTGCTTGATCTCCTCGGCCGAGAGTTCGACCTGCTCGTCCGCTTCGGTCGCCGGTGACTCACTCATGACGTTTCCCATCCTTCGGCAGGGCGCTGCCCATCGTGCGCTTGGTCTCTTCCGCGGAGGTTATCCGGACCACGGCGTCCTTGAACGCCATCCAGCCCAGCAGTGCGCATTTGACCCGCGCCGGGTACTTGGAAACACCGGCAAGCGCGATGCCGTCGCCGATCATGTCCTCGTCGCCCTCGACGGTGCCGCGGCTGGAGATCATCTCGTTGTAGGCGTCGACGACCTTAAGCGCCTGCTGCACGGGCAGCCCGATCACCTGATCGGTGAGGATCGAGGTGGCGGCCTGGCTGATCGAACAGCCCTGACCGTCGTAGGAGACGTCGGCGACGTCGCCGTTGTCGTCCAATTGCACGCGCAGCGTCACCTCGTCACCGCAGGTCGGGTTCACGTGGTGCACTTCGGCGCCGTACGGTTCCCGCAGCCCGCGGTGGTGCGGGTGCTTGTAGTGGTCCAGGATCACTTCCTGGTACATCTGCTCCATGCGCATGTCTTATGCAACTCCGAAGAAGCTCTGAGCCTTCCGCACCGCGGCGACCAGCGCGTCGACCTCGTCGAGCGTGTTGTAGACCGCGAACGAGGCCCGCGCGGTGGCGGGAATGCCCATCCTGCGCATCAGCGGCCAGGCGCAGTGGTGGCCGACCCGGATCGCGACGCCTTCGTCGTCCAGGATCTGTCCGACGTCGTGGGCGTGGATGCCCTCGACGACGAACGACACCGCGCCGCCGCGATCCACGTTCTCGGTCGGGCCGACGATGCGCACGCCGTCGATCGCGCCGAGCCCCTCCAGGGTGGCGCCGACCAGCGTGTGCTCATGGGCCGCAACGGCATCCATGCCGATCTCGTCCAGATAGCGCACCGCAGCGCCCAATCCGACCACCTGCGAGGTCATCGGCACGCCCGCCTCGAACCGCTGCGGCGGCGGGGCGTAGGTGGTGGCCTCCATGGTGACCGTCTCGATCATCGAGCCGCCGGTGATGAACGGCGGGGTCTCCGCGAGCAGCTCGCGACGGCCGTAGAGCACGCCGACACCGGAAGGGCCGAGCATCTTGTGCCCGGAGAACGCGGCGAAATCGACGCCGAGTTCGCGGAAGTCCACCGGCATGTGCGGCACCGACTGGCAGGCGTCCAGCACCACAAGGGCGCCGACTTTCTTTGCCCGGCGCACCATTTCGGTCACGTCGGCGACCGCGCCCGTGACGTTCGACTGGTGGGTGAACGCGACGACCTTGGTGGCGGAAGACAATTCGAGCGAATCGAGGTCGATCCGTCCGTCGGCGGTGATGCCGTACCACTTCAGCGTCGCACCGGTGCGCCGCGCGAGTTCCTGCCACGGAACGAGATTCGCGTGATGCTCCAGCTCGGTGATGACGATCTCGTCGCCGGGGCCGACGTGGTACGGGAACCGGTCGTCGGCGAACGCGTAGGTCACCAGGTTCAGCGATTCGGTGGCGTTCTTGGTGAACACGATCTCGTCGGCGTCGACCCCGACGAACCGGCCGATGTCGGCCCTGGCGCCCTCGTAGGCGTCGGTCGCCTCCTCGGCAAGCTGGTGCGCGCCGCGGTGCACCGCCGAGTTGCTCTCGGTCAGGAATCGCCGTTCCGCGTCGAGTACCGCGAGCGGCCGCTGCGAGGTCGCGCCGGAGTCCAGGTACACCAACGGTTTCCCGTCCCGAACCGTGCGGCTCAGGATCGGGAAGTCGGCCCGGATACGGGCGACGTCGAGGGTGCGGACCGTAGCGGTCATGTCAGGCTCCAGCGGTGGCGGCGGACGTGAAGCGGACGTAGCCGTTGGCGTCGAGTTCCTCGGCCAGCTCGGCGCCGCCCTCGGCGACGATGCGGCCGCCGACGAAGACGTGCACGAACTGCGGCTGGATGTAGCGCAGGATGCGGGTGTAGTGCGTGATCAGCAGGATGCCGCCGTCCTCGCGCTCCTTGTAGCGGTTGACGCCCTCCGAGACGATGCGCAGGGCGTCGACGTCCAGGCCGGAGTCGGTCTCGTCCAGGATGGCGATCTTCGGCTTGAGCAGGCCAAGCTGCAGGATCTCGTGGCGCTTCTTCTCACCGCCGGAGAAGCCCTCGTTCACGCTGCGGTCGGCGAAGGCGGCGTCGATCTCGAGCTCGCTCATCGACTCCTTCACCTCCTTGACCCAGGTGCGCAGCTTGGGGGCCTCGCCGCGGACCGCGGTGGCTGCGGTGCGCAGGAAGTTCGACATCGAGACGCCGGGCACCTCGACCGGGTACTGCATGGCCAGAAACAGGCCCGCACGCGCGCGCTCGTCGACCGACATCTCGAGCACGTCCTCGCCGTCGAGGGTGATCGAGCCCGAGGTCACCGTGTACTTCGGGTGGCCGGCGATCGCGTAGGACAGGGTCGACTTGCCGGAGCCGTTCGGGCCCATGATCGCGTGCGTCTCGCCCGACTTCACGGTCAGGTTCACGCCCTTGAGGATCTTGATGGGCTCGCCGGTCTCGTCGGGGTTGGCGACCTCGACGTGCAGGTCCTTGATTTCCAGGGTGGTCATGGAGTTCCTTTGCGGGGTAAGAGTTTCGGTGATCAGACGCCGATCGCGGCGAGCTCGGCCTCGATGGCCGTCTCGAGCCGCTCCCGGACCTCGGGGACCGCGATCTTCTGGATGATCTCGTGGAAGAAGCCGCGCACCACCAGGCGGCGGGCGGCGTCCTCCGGGATGCCGCGGGCGCGCAGGTAGAACAGCTGCTCGTCGTCGAAACGGCCGGTGGCCGAGGCGTGTCCGGCCCCGAGGATCTCGCCGGTCTCGATTTCCAGGTTCGGCACCGAGTCGGCGCGGGCGCCGTCGGTGAGCACCAGGTTGCGGTTCACCTCGAAGGTGTCGGTGCCCTCGGCGGCCGCTCGGATCAGCACGTCGCCGACCCAGACCGTGCGGGCATCGCCCTTCGCGGAATGCGGATCGCCTTGCAGCGCACCCTTGTACAGCACGTTCGACTTGCAGTTGGGCACCGCGTGGTCGACGAGCAGGCGCTGCTCGAAGTGCTGGCCCGCGTCGGCGAAGTAGAGGCCGAGCAGTTCGGCGTCACCGCCGGGGCCGTCGTACTTCACGGTGCCGGTCAGGCGCACGAGGTCGCCGCCCAGGGTCACCGCGGTGTGCCGCAGGGTCGCGTCGCGGCCCAGCTCGGCGTGGTGGGCGGTGGCGTGCACGGCGTCGTCGGCCCAGTCCTGGACCGCAACGACGACCAGCTTGGCGCTGTCGCCGAGCACGAATTCCACGTTCTCCGCGTAGGTTCCGCTGCCGCGCTGGTCGATGACGACGGTGGCGACGGCGAAATTCCCCAGCCGGATCTGCAGGTGACCGTAGGCGGTCTTGCCCTCGCCGGGACCGGTGATGGTGATCGTGATCGGTTCGGCCACTTCGGTTTCCGAGCCGACCGACACGATGGTGGCCTGCTCGAAACCGGAGTACGCCTGCGCCGCGACGCGATCCGCCGGGATGCCCGCCTGGCCCAGGCGAGCATCGGTGCGGTCCACCGTCTCCACGGTGACGCCCTCGACCTGCGTGACCTCGACCTGCGTCTTGCCGTCACGGGTCGCGGTGCCGTCGTGCAGGCCGCGCAGGCGGCGCAGCGGGGTGAACCGCCACGCCTCGTCCTTCGCGTGCGGAACTTCGAACGCGTTCACGTCGAACGAAGTGAAGACCTCGCCCTTGTTGATCGCTGGAGTACGAGCCTCAGCGGCTTCGGCAACGTTCTCGACGGCCATCAGCCGACGGCTCCTTCCATCTGCAGTTCGATCAGGCGGTTGAGTTCCAGCGCGTACTCCATCGGGAGTTCCTTGGCGATCGGCTCGACGAAGCCGCGCACCACCATCGCCATCGCCTCGTCCTCGGTGAGGCCGCGGCTCATCAGGTAGAACAGCTGGTCCTCGGAGACCTTCGAGACGGTCGCCTCGTGGCCCATGGTCACGTCGTCCTCGCGGATGTCGACGTAGGGGTAGGTGTCCGAGCGGCTGATCGTGTCGACCAGCAGCGCGTCGCACTTCACGGTCGACTTCGAGCCGTGCGCGCCCTTGTTGACCTGAACCAGGCCGCGGTAGGACGCCCGGCCGCCGCCGCGCGCCACCGACTTCGACACGATGGTCGAGGAGGTGTGCGGCGCAAGGTGCAGCATCTTCGCGCCGGTGTCCTGGTGCTGACCCTCGCCCGCGAACGCGACCGAGAGGACCTCGCCCTTGGCGTACTCGCCGGTCATCCAGACCGCCGGGTACTTCATGGTGACCTTGGAGCCGATGTTGCCGTCGATCCACTCCATGGTCGCGCCCGCCTCGGCCTTGGCCCGCTTGGTGACCAGGTTGTAGACGTTGTTCGACCAGTTCTGGATGGTGGTGTAGCGGCAGCGGCCGCCCTTCTTCACGATGATCTCCACGACCGCGGAGTGCAGCGAGTCGGACTTGTAGATCGGCGCGGTGCAGCCCTCGACGTAGTGCACGTAGGCGCCCTCGTCGACGATGATCAGGGTCCGCTCGAACTGGCCCATGTTCTCGGTGTTGATGCGGAAGTAGGCCTGCAGCGGGATGTCGACGTGCACGCCCGGCGGCACGTAGATGAAGGAGCCACCCGACCACACGGCGGTGTTCAGCGCGGAGAACTTGTTGTCACCGGCGGGGATCACCGAGCCGAAGTACTCCTGGAAGATCTCCGGGTGCTCGCGCAGACCGGTGTCGGTGTCCAGGAAGATCACGCCCTGGGCCTCCAGGTCCTCGCGGATCTGGTGGTAGACGACCTCGGACTCGTACTGCGCGGCGACACCGGCGACCAGCCGCTGCTTCTCCGCCTCAGGGATACCCAGCTTGTCGTAGGTGTTCTTGATGTCCTCGGGCAGGTCTTCCCAGCTCTCGGCCTGCTTCTCGGTCGAGCGCACGAAGTACTTGATGTTGTCGAAGTCGATGTCCTCGAGGTTGGAGCCCCAGTTCGGCATCGGCTTGCGGTCGAAGATGCGCAGCGCCTTGAGCCGCTGCTCGAGCATCCAGGGCTCTTCGTTCTTCTTGGCCGAGATGTCGCGGACGACAGCCTCGGACAGGCCTCGTTGCGCGCTGGCACCGGCCACATCCGAATCGGCCCAGCCGTAACCGTATTTGCCCAGCGAAGCGATGGTCTCTTCCTGAGTGAGCGGTTGCACCTGGTCGGTGGTCGTCGTCATTCGGCACTCCTTCCGGAGTCGTTCGTTCGTACCGTCGCGGGCTGTGCGGCGGCTGGTTGTGCGGCTTTGGAATTGGTAATCGGTAATACGAGCAGCGGCACGTGCGTTGTGCACGCGCAGTCGCCGTTGGCGATCGTCGCGAGCCGCTGCACATGGGTGCCGAGCAGATCGCGGAACGCCTCGAGTTCGGCCTCGCACAGCTGCGGGAATTCCTCGGCGACGTGCGCGACCGGGCAGTGATGCTGGCAGATCTGCACGCCCGCGCCCACCTTGCGCGTGGACGCGGCGAACCCGGCGTCGTTGAACGCCTCGGCGATCTCCTCGGCCTTGGCCTCGGTGGTCTCCGTGGTGTGTTCCGCGACGGGTTCGATCCCGGCCACGATAGTGCGTGCCCGTTTGCGGGCGAACTCGGTGATGGCCTGGTCGCCGCCGATCTCGCCGAGCTGGCGGATCGCCGCGCCCGCGAGGTCGTCGTAGGCGTGCCCGAGCTTGCCGCGACCGGCCGCGGTCAGCTGGTACTGCTTGGCAGGACGGCCGCGCCCCTTCTGCTGCCACGGCGCGGACCGGCTGGCCCTGGCCTGCCCCGAATCGATGAGGGCGTCCAGGTGGCGGCGCACGCCCGCCGGGGCGAGCCCCAGCTTGTTGCCGATCGCCGTCGCGGTGATCGGCCCCTCCTCCAGCAGCAGCTGGACGATGGCGGCGCGGGTGTGATGCCCCTCGGCCCCGACCGTGGCGATGGCAGCGGACGGCGCGGCACCGGTCTTGCGACCGGACCTCTCGTCGTTCTTCCGCAAACCCACGGTTTTCACAACATCAGTGTGGCGGAATTCGTTCCCGAAATCTAATAAGGATGCCCTGAGTAGAATCGGGGTTGACCTGCGCCGCGCGGGGTCTGGGCGGCTGTCCTTCTTCGGGGCTTGGAGGCCGCGATTCAGTAAACCGGAGACCGCGGCAACGCCTTCACTGGGTTCGCACCGCCCCAACCTGGCGCTTTCCGCCGCGACTCGTCCCCACTTCCCCGAACCCGAGGACGAATACATCGCCGTCTCGCGACCTCACCACACCCCACCGATGCGAGGTCTGGCCTCGCTGCGACATTGGCCACACCCGCCCTCGGGTTCGCGGAAATACGCAACAGCCGCGTCGCTCCGGCCATGCGCGGGCTGTTGACGGACTGCGTCCGGCTGCGCCCATTAGGCTGCGTCTCGTGGCGGTACTGGAGGGCGCGCGGCGCAAGGCAGTGGTATTCGGGCGCCGGGCACTCGGTCTCGACGTGCCCGCGGCCGATCACACCATCGCGGTGTTGCACCGCGACGAATCCGAGGTGCCCGAACTCGACCGCAGAGAGCTGGTCCAGCTCGACCGCATCCGGCTCATGGGCGCGACCGGCACGGTGCTGATGGCGATCAGCGCGCTGGGCATCGGCGCGCAGCCGGTGCAGCAGAATCCCACCTCCGGCATGCGGGTGCTCGGCATCTTCGCCAGGGCGCACACCGGGTCGCTGGCGATGTGCATGATCGGCGCGGTCGTCGTGGTGCTCGCGTGGCTGCTGCTCGGCCGCTTCGCGGTCGGCGGCATCGGCGGCTCCCCACGGCACCGGCTGACCCGCTCGCAGCTCGACCGCACCCTGCTGCTGTGGATCATCCCGCTCAGCGTCGCCCCGCCGCTGTTCAGCAACGACGTGTACTCGTACCTGGCGCAGAGCGAGATCGCCGCGCGCGGCATCGATCCCTACAAAGAAGGGCCGGTCGCCGGTCTCGGGATCGACAACGTCCTCACCAACAACGTCCCGACCATCTGGCGTGACACGCCCGCCCCCTACGGGCCGCTGTTCCTGTGGATCGGCCGCGGCATCGCCGAATTGACCGGGGACAACATCATTCTCGGCGTCTGGGTGCACCGGGTGCTCGCGCTCGCGGGTGTCGCCTTGATCGTCTGGGCGCTGCCGCGGCTGTCGGTCCGCTGCGGCGTCGCTGGGGTGAGCGCGCTGTGGCTCGGCGCGGCGAACCCGCTGGTGCTGTTCCACCTGGTGGGCGGCGTGCACAACGACGCGCTGATGATCGGTCTGATGCTCGCGGGCCTCGAGTTCGCGCTGCGGGCGATCGAGGACACCCATCCGTTCGACGGCCGGGCCTACGCGTTGCTCATCGCGGGTGCGCTGCTCATCTCGCTGTCGTCGACGATCAAGATCACCTCGATCATCGCGATGGGCTTCGTGGGGATGGCGCTCGCCCGACGCTGGGGCGGTGGCTGGCGGCCCGTGGTGACAGCGGCCGCGATGCTCGGCGCGATAGCCCTCGGCACCACACTCGTGATCAGTTCGGCGAGCGGTCTCGGCTTCGGGTGGATCCACACGCTCAACACCGCGAGCGCCGTGCGCAGCTGGATGTCGTTGCCCACCGCGCTCGGCATCATCACCGGTTTCGGCGGTGTACTGCTCGGCCTCGGCGATCACACCACGGCTCTGCTCAGCATCACCCGCCCGATCGCCGCGACGGTCGCCGCGTTCGTGACGGTGCGCATGCTCGTCGCCACCGGCACCGGTCGCCTGCATCCGGTCGGCGCGCTCGGCGTCACCCTCGGCGCCATCGTGCTGCTGTTCCCGGTGGTGCAGCCGTGGTATCTGCTGTGGGCGATCGTGCCGCTCGCGGCGTGGGCGACGCGGCCCGTCTTCCGCGTTCCCGCCGTGGCGTTCTCCGCGGTGGTGAGCGTGTTGCAGATGCCGCGCGGCGCCGATCTGGAGGTGTTCCAGATCGTCGGCGCCGCCATCGCGACCGTCATCGTCGGCGTGCTGTTCATCGCGATCACCCGTAACTCCCTGCCGTGGCGGGCTGAGGCGGGGGTGTCGGCTCCGTCACAGCAGCCGACGTCTTACGGTGTCTCTTCGTGACCGCTGCCTCCGGACCCGCCGTTAGCGTCGACGGCGTCGTCAAGCGTTATGGCGAGACCACCGCGGTCGACGGCCTGACCTTCGATGTCGAACGGGCGCAGGTGCTCGCGCTGCTCGGGCCCAACGGCGCGGGGAAGACGACGACCGTCGAGATGTGCGAGGGCTTCGTGCGTCCCGACGCGGGCGCGGTGCGGGTGCTCGGCCTCGATCCGATCGCCGATTCGGACCGGCTGCGTTCGCGCATCGGCGTCATGTTGCAGGGCGGCGGCTCCTATCCCGGCGCGCGGGCGGGCGAGATGCTCGACCTGGTCGCCGCGTATTCCGCCGACCCGCTCGACCCGCAGTGGCTGCTGCGCACCCTCGGGCTCCAAGACAATCGCCGCACACCGTACCGGCGGCTCTCCGGCGGTCAGCAGCAGCGCCTGGCGCTGGCGTGTGCGCTGGTCGGGCGGCCGGAGATCGTGTTCCTCGACGAACCCACCGCTGGTCTGGACGCGCAAGCGCGGCTGATCGTGTGGGAACTGATCGACGCGCTGCGCCGCGACGGTGTCACCGTGGTGCTGACCACGCACATGATGGACGAGGCCGAGCAACTCGCTGATCAGCTCGTCATCATCGACCACGGACGCATCGTCGCCTCCGGCACGCCCGCCGAGGTGACCGCGCACGGCGCCGCCGGGCAGCTGCGCTTCACCGCGCCGCCCAAGCTGGACCTGAAGCTGCTGAAAACCGCGCTCCCCGAGGGTTTCTCGCCGCGGGAGACGTCGCCGGGCTCGTACCTGGTGGAGGGCGAGATCGACCCGCAGGTGCTCGCCACCGTGACCGCGTGGTGCGCGCGGCTGAACGTGCTGGCCACCGACATCCGGATCGACCAGCGCCGCCTCGAGGACGTCTTCCTGGAACTGACCGGACGGGACCTACGCGGATGACGAAGCCAGAACCGACCGCAAACCGCTTCGCGCCGGGCACTTTCGCGCCCGATCCGCGGCCGACCACCCGCGCCGCCATGCTCGCCGCGCAGACCCGACTCGAGCTGATCCTGTTGCTGCGCAACGGCGAACAGCTGCTGTTGACCATGTTCATCCCGATCACGCTGCTGGTCGGGTTGACGCTGCTGCCGTTCGGCGGTCTCGGCCAGGACCGGGTGGACAAGATCGTGCCCGCGGTGATGATGGTGGCGGTCATGTCCACCGCCTTCACCGGGCAGGCCATCGCCGTCGGTTTCGACCGCCGCTACGGCGCGCTCAAACGCCTCGGCGCCACCGCGCTGCCGCGATGGGGCATCATCGCCGGCAAGAGCGCCGCGGTGCTGATCGTGGTGGTCCTGCAGGCGATCCTGTTGGGCGCCATCGGTTTCGCGCTCGGCTGGCGGCCGGGTCCGGCCGGGCTGCTGCTCGGCGCGGTGGTGATCGCGCTCGGCACCGCCACCTTCGCCGCGATGGGTCTGCTGCTCGGCGGCACGCTCAAGGCGGAGATCGTGCTTGCGCTGGCGAACATCCTCTGGTTCGTCATGCTCGGCATCGCCAGCGTGGTGTTCGCCGCCGACGACCTGCCGACCGCCGTGAACGTGTTGGCGAGGCTGGTGCCCTCCGGCGCGCTCGCGGTCACGCTGGAGCACGCGCTGCGCAGCAGTGTCGACTGGTTCGGTCTCGCGGTGCTCGCTGGGTGGGGCGCCGTCTCGGGCGCACTGGCCGCGCGCTGGTTCCGTTTCGAGTGAGCGTCGGTACAAACGACGGTATGTAGTAGTCCGGGTGCGGTGGCCGGATCGCCGGTCGCTACCATCGTTGCGTGCTGTATCGCGCATTCCTGCGACTCGTCGACAAGCTCCCGCTCCCCTCGCTGCGGGCGCAGCGACTGATCGCGCTCGCGGTCGTGCTCACCCAGGCGGGCATCGCGGTGACCGGCTCGGTCGTCCGGGTCACCGCCTCCGGCCTCGGCTGCCCGACCTGGCCGCAGTGCTTCCCCGGCAGCTTCACCCCGATCGGCGTGTCCGAGGTGGCGGTCGTGCACCAGGCCGTCGAATTCGGCAACCGGCTGCTGACCTTCGTGGTCTCCCTGTTCGCCGGGCTGATCGTGCTCGCGGTGACCCGCGCGCGGCGCAGGAACGAAGTGCTGCTCTACGCCTGGCTGATGCCGGGCGGCACCGTGGTGCAGGCGATCATCGGCGGCATCACCGTGCGCACCGGTCTGCTGTGGTGGACGGTCGCGGTGCACCTGCTGGCGTCGATGCTGATGGTGTGGCTGGCCACGGTCCTCTACGCGCGGATCTGCGAGCCGGACGACGGCGTCCAGACCGTCCAGGCGCCCGCGCCGCTGCGCTGGCTGACCGCGTTGAGCGGCGTCGCGCTGGCCGGCGTCCTGATCGCGGGCACCCTGGTCACCGCCGCCGGACCGCACGCGGGCGACAAGAGCATCGAACGACCGGTCGAGCGGTTGCAGGTAGAGATCGTCACGCTGGTGCACCTGCACTCGCAGCTGCTGGTCGGCTACCTGGCGCTGCTGGTCGGCCTCGGCTTCGGACTGTTCGCGGTCGGCATCTCCCGCACGGTGCGCACCCGTCTGTTCGTGCTGCTCGGCGTGGTCTGCGCGCAGGCGCTGGTCGGTGTCGTCCAGTACTTCACCGACGTGCCCGCCGCGCTGGTCGTCACCCACGTGGCCGGGGCAGGCGCGTGCACCGCGGCGACCGCCGCCCTGTGGGCTGCGCTGCGCACCCGCGAACCGGTGCCCGCCGTCGCGCCCGACCCGGCGACTCAGTCCGCCTGATCCCGCGCGGTTCCCAGCGGAACCGCGCAGAAACGGTGTGCGTCAGACCACCGATGGCCGTGTCAGGCTCGACCAGAGCGGATCCCCCTGGGCGACAAGCCGGTTCGCGATCTCGGCGCGCGCGTCGGTGACGCCGCTGGTGCCCGAGACGCAGAACGCGGTCTCGGCGAGGGTGAGCAGCTTGATGTTGACCATGCGGATTCCCGACAGCGGACCGGCGACGGCGGTCGGGAATCCTTCGCCGGTCAAGCCCAGCAGCACAGTGACCAGCCCGTCCTCGTCGACATAGCTACCGGCGGCCTCCGGAGGAAAGTCCAGTCCGGGTAATGAAACCGACAGCGTCCCATAGTGTTCCAAGTTCCGGGTGAAACGGAATCCGTGCTGCGAGGCGGTCTGCGCGACCGCCATCACCATCTGCCCGAGCCAGGAACCCATCACGTCCGCGAACGGTGCGTCCGCCGGAATGTCGGTGGCGGCCGCGTAGACCTCCACCTCGATGCCGTTGGTCGGGTCGGCGTCCGACCACGTGGCGGGAAACGACAGGCCGAGGCTGGTCACCACCAGCCCGTACTGGCGGCGCACCACCCGGTAGCTGGGGTGATCGATGCTTGGCGGCTCCGACTCCTGCACGCCCATGTGGGCCCAGATCTCGGCCGGAATGAATCTCGATTGGTAGCGCGGGGCCGACACTTCCGGATCGAGTCGCCCCCACGCGTTCCAGACATCGTCGTGCAGCGCCCACATCTGGGCCTCGTACCGCTCATAGATGTCCAGTTCGTCCATTTCAGTCACCCCGCGACGCTACCGACGCCGCGATACCGGTGGCAAAACCGTGCCGCGTGCCACGGTGGGCGATCCGGTGACGGCTGCCACGATGGGTAAGAGGGTAGGAGAAGAGCGGAGACCGAGCCGAGACGACGGCCGCGCCGAGGACACAGCGACGAGACCACCGGAGGGCAGCGAGATGACCAGGTTCGCCAATCAGCAGTCCATCGTCGTCGGCGTCGACGGCAGTCGGTCCGCGCTGGCCGCCGCGCGGTGGGCGGGCGCCGTCGCCGCGCGCGAGGGCGTGCGACTGGTCGTCCTCAGCATCGTGCCGACCATCGACTACCGGATCACCGCCGCGATCGTCGCCGACGCCGACATCCTGCCGACGCTGCGCTTCGTGGCGAAGAAGCACGCCGCGGCCGCGGTCGACGCGGTGCGCGCCGACCAGCCCGACCTGGAGATCACCCAGACGATCGTGGAGGGCGTGCCTGGCGACGAACTCGTCGAGGCGAGCGAGACCGCGCTGCTGCTGGTGGTGGCCGCCACCGCCGACGACCGGATCACCACCCTGCTGCTCGGTTCGACGGCGCTGCGGGTCGCGAACAAAGCGCACTCTCCCGTGGTGGTGTGGCGCGGCGACGTGGACGATCCGCTGCCCGACGAGCGACCGGTCCTGGTCGGCGTCGACGGCAGCCCCGGCAGCGACGCCGCGGTCGGCAGGGCCTTCGAGATGGCCGCACTGCTCGGCGTGCGCGTCGTCGCGCTGCACGCCTGGAACGATCCGGACCTGTTGCAGTGGACGCCGGTGCCCGACGCCTGGGAGGTCCTGGCGCAGCAGGAGCGAAAGTTGTTGAGCGAGCGGCTCGCCGGATGGTCGAGCCAATTCCCCGACCTCCAGGTCGAGAAGCTGGTGCTACAGAGCCCGGCGACCCGCGCACTCCTCGAGCACGGCGCGGACGCCCAGCTCATCGTCACGGGAAGCCAGGGCCGCAACCGGCTCACCGGCCTGCTACTCGGCTCGACGAGCCAGAACCTGCTGCACCACGCACCGTGCCCGGTCCTGGTGGCCCGAGCCGTATCCTGACGGCCGGGGCCGCCAGGTCACTTCTCGTTGCGCGCCTTGGGGAAGCGGGTCTGGCGGGCGACCCAGCCCGCCATCTGCGCCCAGTGGCTCTTGCGCGGGGTGACGACGGAGGTGAGTTCGCGGTCCCACTCGTCGGCCTCGGTCAGGCCGTCGACGATCTCGACCAGACGCTTGGCGGTGGGCAGATCGTCGACCACGCGGTCGCCGAGGATGCCGTCGGCGCCGACCAGGGTGACGCGCACGCCGATGCGGCCGATCGGCTGCAGGACGGCCGTGGCCGAACCACCGTGATCGGCGAGGAAGCCCTTCACCGAGTCGACGAGGGAACTCGACACCTTCACCGGGGCCGGGGCGGTCTCAACGCTCATGCCTGCGCCTCGCTGACGCTCGGCTCCGGCATGCCCGAGGGCGCTGTGCCCATGATTCGCTCGCTGCGCTCGCTCATGCCCGCGAGTTTACCGACCGGTAGGAGGTGGTCCAGACCCGGCGGGTGTAGAACTGAATGCTATGCGCGCCATTCAGGTTTCCGAACACGGTGGTCCCGAGGTCCTGCGGTACACGGAGGTCGAGGAGCCGAGTGTCGGGCCGGATCAGCTGCTGGTGACCACCGAGGCGATCGGCGTCAACTACATCGATACCTATATCCGCACCGGGACCTACCCGCAGCCGGTCCCCTACGTGCCCGGCTCCGAGGGCACCGGCGTGGTGTGCGCGATCGGCTCCGGTGTGACCGAGTTCGCGGTGGGCGATCGGGTCGCGTGGGCGGCGGCTCCGGGCAGCTACGCCGAGAAGGTCGTGGTCCCCGCCGCCGTCGCGATCCCGGTGCCGGACGGCGTCGAGGCGCCGGTCGCCGCGTCGGCGCTGCTCCAGGGCATGACGGCGCACTACCTGATCGAGTCGATCTACCAGCCGGAACCCGGCGAGACGGTGCTGGTGCACGCGGGCGCGGGCGGTGTCGGCCTGATCCTGACCCAGCTGGCCGCGGCGCGGGGCGCGCGGGTCATCACGACCGTGTCCTCCAACGAGAAGGAGGCGCTTTCCAGGGAAGCGGGCGCGGCGGAGGTGCTTCGCTACGGCGACGACCTCGCCGACCAGGTCCGCAAGCTGACCGACGGTGTCGGTGTGGCGGCGGTCTACGACGGCGTCGGCAAGTCCACCTTCGACGCGAGTCTCGCCTCGCTGCGCGTGCGCGGCACACTGGCCCTGTTCGGCGCGGCCAGCGGACCGGTCCCGCCGTTCGACCCGCAGCGCTTGAACGCGGGCGGCTCGCTGTTCCTGACCCGCCCGTCGCTGGTGCACTACACCCGCGATCGCGCCGAATTGCTTTGGCGCGCCGGCGATATCCTCGCGGCACTGGCGAAGGGGACGCTGCGCATTCGGGTCGGCGCGACCTATCCACTCGCGGAAGCCGAACGGGCGCACCGTGATCTGGAAAGGCGCAAGACCACGGGCTCGATCGTCCTGCTGCCCTGAGTTCTCGGCGGGGGTCGACCCGCAACCCGCGCCACCGACAACGCTGACCCCGAACCGGAGACCGGCCCACCGTGGACAGCTTGTAGGCGGCCGTTACTCAGTAGTCCCGGCCGGTCAGCCCGCGGTAGATGAAGCGGGTCAGCCCTTCCACGGCTTCGTCGTCGTCCAGCTCGACATTGCCGTCCTCGACGGCGCCGAACAGCGCCTGCGTGAGCAGGAACATCATGGCGAGGCTCGCGTCCGGCGTGCTCGGCAGCCGTAGGCCCGCCGCGGCGAAACCATCCAGGTGGTCGGCGATGTCGGCGCGCTGATCCTTCGCGAACCGCGCTGCGCTGCGGCCGAATTCGGCATCGACCAGGGCCGCCTGCTCGACCGCGCGCAGCACCGCGACGTGCTCGCGGGCGAAACGCCAGTAACCCTCGATGTGGTACCGAACCGCCTCGGGACGACGGAAATCCGGGTCGTGGCCCTCCGCTTCGGCGCGCGCGTCGCCCGCGTCGGCCATATCCCGGAGCAGCGCCGTGAGCAGGTCTTCCTTGCTCGCGAAGTGGTTGTAGAAGGAGCCAGCCGCCCGCCCGGCGGCCGCGGTGATGTCGGTGATCTTGGTGTTCAGATAGCCGCGTTCGGCGAAGACCCGCAGTGCGGCCGCCTTGAGCGCCTGTTCCGTCTCGGCCGACCTCTCCTTGCGGCTCGTCGCCACCGCGCCACCTCCTTGACAGCACAACGTACCAACTCCAATACTGAATCAACATTCAGTGAATTTAAATTCAGTTACGGAGTCGTCGTGCAAGTACTCATCGCAGGAGCCGGACCGACCGGCCTCACCCTCGCCATCGATCTGGCCCGCCGCGGCGTGCCGGTGCGCATCGTCGACCAGGCCGCCGAATTCTTCGCCGGGTCGCGCGGTGACGGCATCCAGCCGCGCACGCTCGAGGTGTTCGACGATCTCGGCGTACTCGACGCGGTGCTCGGGGCGGGCTCGCCACTCCCGGTGCTGCGCGCCTACCTCGGCGGCGAGTTCGCCGGGGAACGCCGGATGGCCGAGCCCGTCGCGCCGACGCCCGCGGTCCCCTACCCCAATGGATGGGTGCTCGGACAGTCGCGGACCGAGGCGATCCTGCGCGACCGGCTCGCCGAGTTCGGGGTTCGCGTGGAGACCGGCACCGCCCTGGTGTCGTTCGAGCAGGACGACGACGGCGTCACCGCGATCCTGGACCGCGACGGCGTGCGGGAGACCGTGCGGGCGGCATATCTGATCGGCGCCGACGGCGGCCGCAGCACGGTGCGCAAACACCTCGGCATCCCGTTCGAGGGCAGCACGGACGACTCCCTCCGCATGTTGCTGGGCGACGTGCGCGCCGACGCCCTCGACCACGCGTACGGCTACTGGTTCGCCGCCGACGCCGAGCGTCCGATGGACGGCATCGTGCTGTCACCGCTGCCCGGCGGCGCGCACTTCCAGGTCGCCGCGCCGCTGACCGAGAACGCCGAGCCGACGCTCGCGCTGCTCCAGCGCTACCTCGACCACCACAGCGGCCGCACCGACATCGTGCTCACCGACCTCACCTGGGTCACCGTCTGGCGGCCGAACATCCGGCTGGCCCAACGCTTCCGGGACCGCCGGGTCTTCCTCGCGGGCGACGCCGCGCACACGCACCCGCCCACCGGCGGCCAGGGCATGAACACCGGCATCCAGGACGCCTACAACCTCGGCTGGAAGCTCGCCGCCGCACTCGACGGCGACGAATCCGCGCTCGACACCTACGAATCCGAGCGACGGGCGGTGGCGGCGCGGGTGCTCGGTCTCAGCACCGCACTGCTGAACAAGCTGACCGACGGCGACGAGGACGCGCTCGCACGCGGCGAGGACACCCGCCAGCTGGACATCAGCTACCGCGCGCCAGGCGATCACCGGCCGTTGGCGGTGGGTGACCGCGCGCCCGACGCGCCGGTGAAGGACGCCGACGGACGCCAGGTGCGGCTGTTCGATCTCTTCCGCGGACCGCACGCGACGCTGCTCTGCTTCGGCGCGACGGGCCCGCTGCCCACCGAGCCGGGCGCGCGGAGTTACGCCGTGCTGCGCCCCGGAGCGACCACCACCGAACCGCACGTGGTCGACGTGGACGGGCACGCGTTCTCGGCGTACGCCGCCGTCGAGGGCGAGCGCGTCCTCGTCCGTCCCGACGGATACCTCGGCCGCCGCGACTGATCGCACCGACGAAAAAGGCCGACGCGGGATGCGTCGGCCTTCTTCGAATTCGGGCGATTACCCGAAGAAGCTTCCGATGGTCTCCCAGCCGAGCACCGAGTCGACCGCGAGACCGCAGAACACCACGGCCAGGTAGTTGTTCGACTGGAGGAACAGCCGCAGCGGCTTGACCGATTCCCCGCGCCGCACGCCCGCGTACAGCTGGTGCGCCATGAGCAGGAACCACGCACCCGCCACCAGCGCCACCGCGGCGTAGAGCACGCCGGTGGCCGGGACAAGCGCCAGCGTGGTGAGCACGGTCAACCAGGTGTAGATGACGATCTGTTTGGTCACCGTGCGCTCGGTGGCGACGACCGGCAGCATCGGCACGCCCGCCGCACGGTAGTCCTCCTTGTAGCGCATGGCCAACGCCCAGGTGTGCGGCGGCGTCCAGAAGAAGATGACGCCGAACAGCGCGATCGCGGGCCAGCCGATGCCGCCGGTGACCGCCGACCAGCCGACCAGCGCGGGCATGCAGCCCGCCGCGCCGCCCCAGACGACGTTCTGCGAGGTGCGCCGCTTCAGGCCGAGGGTGTAGACGAAGACGTAGAACAGGATGGTCGCGACGACCAGCGCGCCGGCGAGCAGGTTCGCCTGCCACCACAGCCAAACGAAGGATCCGATGCCGAGCGCGACGCCGAAGACGAACGCGTTGCGGGTCGGCACCGCCTCCCTGGCCAGCGGACGCTTGGCGGTGCGCTTCATCACCTTGTCGATGTCCGCGTCGGCCACGCAGTTGAGCGTGTTGGCGCTCGCGGCACCCATCCAGCCGCCGAACAGGGTGGCCAGGATCAGCGGCATGTTCACGTCGCTGCCGCGATCGGCCAGCAGCATGGTCGGAATCGTGGCGACGAGCAGCAGCTCGATGACGCGCGGCTTGGTCAACGCGATGTAGGCGAGCACCCGTCGCATCAGCCGGGACGGTAGGCCGGGACCAGTGAAACGGTCGGCAAGCACCGTCGCGGAGGAGCCGTGTGCGCCATTGCCACCCGGCTGTTGCCCAATCCGCACTGTCTCTCCTCGCACGCTGTGCATCGCATCCGGCAATGGAACGAGCAGCTCGCTCGGACCCGGTCACGGATGCGCGAGCGCCGGACGTCCGTCCGCCTCGGCGCCCTACAGCCGAATGCGGCGCGGCTACTACTACAGAGGATGGTAGACCCCCGCCGACACCGCTCCGCCGCGAGCCCCGCCCGGCGCGCGGCCCCGGCGCCCAATCAGTGGGCCCGGACACAGTCCGCTATCCGGCCGCGTACGTCCCCGGCGAAGGCGCGATATCACCTGCGACGCGTAGTCGGACACGGTCCGCTATCGGTCCGCGCACAACCGGGCCGAGGCCGAGGTACGCCCGTTAAACCGGGTTCCCGGCATGGCGCTCAGCGGGCACATCTAGGGTGGTTGGATACACAACCGGTATGCATGCCACAGCTGCCGTGCGTTCCCACCTCCGTTAGCAAGCACCGCCGTCGACGAGACCAATGTCAGGAGAACCTCGGTCGTGTCAGTCACAGACGACATCCGCGCCCTCACTCAGCCGAACTACCCGGACGACTGGACGGATCTGGACACCAAGGCCGTCGACACCGTCCGCGTCCTAGCCGCCGACGCGGTGCAGAACGCGGGCAACGGCCACCCGGGCACCGCCATGAGCCTGGCCCCGCTGGCCTACACCCTGTACCAGCGGGTGCTGCGCCACGACCCGAGCGACCCGAGCTGGGTCGGCCGGGACCGGTTCGTGCTGTCGTGCGGTCACTCCAGCCTCACCCAGTACATCCAGCTCTACCTGACCGGCTTCGGTCTGGAACTGGACGACCTGAAGAACCTGCGCAAGTGGGGCTCGCTCACTCCTGGCCACCCGGAGTTCCGGCACACCGACGGCGTCGAGATCACCACCGGCCCGCTGGGCCAGGGTCTGGCCTCCGCGGTCGGCATGGCGATGGCGGCCCGCCGCGAGCGCGGCCTGTTCGACCCGGCCGCCGCGCCGGGCACCAGCCCCTTCGACCACTTCGTCTACGTGGTGGCCTCCGACGGCGACCTCGAGGAAGGCGTCACCTCCGAGGCGTCCTCGCTCGCTGGCACCCAGCAGCTGGGCAATCTCGTCGTGATCTACGACGACAACCGGATCTCGATCGAGGACGACACCACCATCGCCTTCACCGAGGACGTGGCCGCGCGCTACGAGGCCTACGGCTGGCACGTGCAGACCGTGCAGGGCGGCGAGGACGTCGTCGCGATCGAGGCCGCCATCGAGGCCGCCAAGGCCGAGACCGGCAAGCCCTCGATCATCGTGCTGCGCACCGTGATCGGCTACCCGGCCCCGAACAAGATGAACACCGGCGCCTCGCACGGCGCGGCGCTCGGCGCGGACGAGGTGGCCGCGACCAAGAAGATCCTCGGCTTCGATCCCGAGCAGAGCTTCCAGGTCGACGACGCCGTCATCGCGCACACCCGCAAGGCCGTCGAGCGCGGTAAGGCGGCACACGCCGCCTGGCAGGAGCAGTTCGACGCCTGGGCCGCCGCCAACCCGGAGAACAAGGCGCTGTTCGACCGCCTCACCGAGCGCAGGCTGCCGGACGGCTGGACCGCCAACCTGCCGGTGCACGAGCCCGACCCCAAGGGCATGGCCACCCGCAAGGCGTCCGGCAAGGTGCTCGCCGCGCTGGCCGACGTGCTTCCCGAGCTGTGGGGCGGCTCGGCCGACCTCGCCGAGTCCAACAACACCACCATGCCCGGCCAGCCGAGCTTCGGCCCGGAGTCGATCTCGACCGGCATGTGGAAGGCCAACCCGTACGGCCGCACCCTGCACTTCGGTGTGCGCGAGCACGCGATGGGCTCGATCCTCAACGGCATCGCGCTGCACGGCCCGACCCGCCCGTACGGCGGCACCTTCCTGGTGTTCAGCGACTACATGCGCCCGGCGGTCCGCCTCGCGGCGCTGATGCGGGTGCCCGCGATCTACGTGTGGACCCACGACTCCATCGGCCTCGGCGAGGACGGCCCGACCCATCAGCCGATCGAGCACTTGGCCGCGCTGCGCGCGATTCCCGGCCTGAACGTGGTCCGTCCCGGTGACGCCAACGAGACCACCTACGCCTGGCGGGCCATCCTCGAGCGTGAATCGGCCGAGAACGCCTCGCACTTCTCGGTCTCCGAGATGCCGCACCAGGACGGCCCTTCCGCGCTGGCGCTGACCCGCCAGGACCTGCCGATCCTGGAGGGCACCGGCTACGAGGGCGTCGCCAAGGGCGGCTACATCCTTGCCGAGGCGTCCACCGGCACCCCGCAGGTGATCCTGATCGCCACCGGCTCGGAGCTGCACCTCGCGGTGGCCGCGCGCACTACGCTGGAGGCGCAGGGCATCGGTACCCGGGTGGTCTCGATGCCGTGTGTGGAGTGGTTCGACGCGCAGGACAAGGCTTACCGGGACGAGGTGCTTCCGCCCGCGATCCGCGCGCGCGTCGTCGTCGAGGCCGGTATCGCGATGCCGTGGCACCGGTTCGCCGGTGACGCGGGCGAGATCGTGTCCATCGAGCACTTCGGCGCCTCGGCCGATTACAAGACCCTGTTCCGCGAGTTCGGTATCACCGAAGACGCGGTCGTTGCCGCCGCGCAGCGCACGCTGGACAACGTGAAGGGATAAGACCTCATGGCACAGAACGAAAACCTCGCCGCGCTCGCCGCGGCGGGCGTCTCGGTGTGGCTCGACGATCTGTCGCGGGACCGGATCCAGTCCGGCAACCTGGCCGAGCTGGTCGCGACCCGCAGCGTCGTCGGCGTCACCACCAACCCGACGATCTTCCAGGGCGCGCTCAGCCAGGGCCACGCCTACGACGCGCAGGTGAAAGCGCTTGCCGCACAGGGCGCGGACGCCGACGCGGCGATCCGCACCATCACCACCGACGACGTGCGCGCGGCCTGCGATGTGCTGGCCGGGGTGTACGAGTCTTCCGGCGGCGTGGACGGCCGGGTCTCCATCGAGGTCGACCCGCGGCTGGCCTTCGACGCCGAGAAGACCGTCGCCCAGGCCATCGACCTGTGGAAGACGGTGGACCGCCCCAACCTCTTCATCAAGATCCCCGCGACCGAGGCGGGCCTGCCCGCCATCACCGCGGTGATCGCCGAGGGCATCAGCGTGAACGTCACGCTGATCTTCTCGGTGGCGCGCTACCGCTCGGTGATGGGCGCCTACCTGGACGGTCTGCGCAAGGCCAAGGGCGCGGGCTACGACCTGGCCAAGATCCATTCCGTCGCTTCGTTCTTCGTGTCCCGGGTGGACACCGAGATCGACAAGCGGCTCGAGGCGATCGGCTCCGACGAGGCGCTCGCGCTGCGCGGCAAGGCCGGTGTGGCCAACGCCCGCCTGGCCTACGCCGAGTACCAGGACGTGTTCGACGGCGGCAAGCACACCTCCACCTACTCGCACCTGGCCTCGGTCGGCGCGAACCGGCAGCGGCCGCTGTGGGCGTCGACCGGCGTCAAGAACCCGGACTACCCCGACACCCTCTACGTCACCGAGCTGGTCGCCCCGAACACCGTGAACACGCTGCCGGAGAAGACGCTCGAGGCGGTCGCCGACCACGGCGAGGTGCGCGGCGACACCGTCAGCGGCACCGCGGCGGAGGCCAAGGAGGTCTTCGACAAGCTCGCCGCGGTGGGCATCGACCTGGACGACGTGTTCGAGGTGCTGGAGCGCGAGGGCGTCGACAAGTTCGAGAAGTCCTGGGAGGAACTGCTTTCCGCCACCGCCGAGGAGTTGGGCGCAGCGTCGTCGACCGGGGGCAACTGAATCCCATGGCAGGCTCGGCCAAAACGTCGACAGTCTGGAAGAACCCACTCCGCGACGAGCGGGACAAGCGGGTACCGCGGATCGCGGGACCGTGCAGCATGGTCATCTTCGGTGTGACCGGTGACCTGTCCCGCAAGAAACTGATGCCCGCCATCTACGACCTGGCGAACCGGGGGCTGCTGCCCCCGGGTTTCGCGCTGGTCGGTTTCGCGCGGCGCGACTACGCGGACGAGGACTTCGCCGCGGTCGTGCTCGACGCGGTGAAGGCGCACGCCCGCACGCCGTTCCGCCAGGAGGTCTGGGACCACCTTGCGGAGGGAATCCGGTTCGTGCAGGGCACCTTCGACGACGACGCCGCCTTCGCCAAGCTGGCCGACACCCTCGGCAGGCTGGACAAGGAGCGCGGCACCGGCGGCAATCACGCCTTCTACCTCTCGATTCCGCCGAACATGTTCCCGGTGGTGCTCGATCAGCTCTCCGAGCACAAGCTCGCGCAGCCGACCACCACCGACATCGCCGGGCGCAAGCCGTGGCGGCGGGTGGTGATCGAGAAGCCGTTCGGGCACGACCTGGACAGCGCGGTCGAGCTCAACGCGCTGGTCAACCGGGTGTTCCCGGAGGAGACGGTGTTCCGCATCGACCACTATCTCGGCAAGGAGACGGTGCAGAACATCCTGGCGTTGCGTTTCGCCAACCAGCTGTTCGACCCGATCTGGAACGCCAACTACGTCGACCACGTCCAGATCACTATGGCCGAAGACATCGGCCTCGGCGGACGCGCGGGCTACTACGACGGCATCGGCGCGGCCCGCGACGTCATCCAGAACCATCTGCTGCAGCTGCTCGCGCTCACCGCCATGGAGGAGCCGATCAGCTTCGAGCCCAAGCAGTTGCAGACCGAGAAGATCAAGGTGCTCTCGGCGACCAAGCTGGTGGAGCCGCTGGAGGAGACCACGGCGCGCGGGCAGTACTCGGAGGGCTGGCAGGGCGGCGAGCACGTCGTCGGCCTGCTCGACGAGGAGGGTTTCGACCCGCAGTCCAAGACCGAGACCTACGCGGCGATCACCCTCGAGGTCGACACCAGGCGCTGGGCGGGCGTGCCGTTCTACCTGCGCACCGGAAAGCGCTTGGGCCGCAGGGTGACCGAGATCGCGGTGGTCTTCAAGCGGGCGCCGCACCTGCCCTTCGACCAGACCATGACCGAGGAACTGGGGCAGAACGCGCTCGTGATCCGTGTGCAGCCGGACGAGGGCATCACCATGCGCTTCGGCTCGAAGGTGCCCGGCTCGGGCATGGAAGTGCGCGACGTCAACATGGATTTCAGTTACGGCGAGGCGTTCACCGAGTCCTCCCCCGAGGCCTACGAACGCCTGATCCTCGACGTGCTGCTCGGGGTGCCGTCGCTGTTCCCGGTGAACGCGGAGGTCGAATTGTCCTGGCGCATCCTGGATCCCGTGCTCGAGCGGTGGGCGGCGGACGGCACGCCGGACCCGTATCCCGCGGGCACCTGGGGTCCGGCTTCGGCCGACGAGATGCTCGAGCGCACCGGCCGGGAATGGCGGCGCCCGTGATCATCGACATGCCCGACACCACAACCGGCGCGGTCACCAAGCGCCTGGTGAAGCTGCGCGAGAGCAACGGCGTCATCACCATGGGCCGGGTGCTCACCCTGGTGGTGTGCACGCTCGACAGCTCCGAAGCCGAGGACGCCATCGACGCCGCCAACGATGCCAGCCGCGAACATCCTTGTCGCGTCGTGGTTCTCGCGCGCGGCGACCGCGAGGCCGAGACCAAGCTCGACGCCCAGATCCGCGTCGGCGGCGACGCGGGCGCGGCCGAGGTGATCGTGCTGCGCCTGCAGGGCGAGCTGGTGAGCCACGAGAGCAGCGTCGTCATCCCGTTCCTGCTGCCCGACACCCCGGTGGTGGCGTGGTGGCCGAGGGGCGCGCCGGAGTTCCCGTCCAAGGACTCGGTGGGACGACTGGCGACCCGGCGCATCACCGACGCCACCTTCGCCGCCGACCCGCAGGCCACGATCAAGAAGCGCCGCGCCTCCTACGCCTCGGGCGACACCGACTTGGCGTGGAGCCGGATCACCTACTGGCGGGCGCTGCTGGCCGCCTCGCTGGACGAGCCGCCCTTCGAACCGGTCGAGTCGGTGACCGTGTCGGGGCTGCGCGACGAGCCCGCGCTGGACATGCTGGCCGGCTGGCTGGCCGCCCGGCTCGGCTGCCCGGTGCGCAGGCGCTCGGGCGCGCTGCGGGTGGAGGTGAACCGGCCGACCGCGTCCATGGCCATCGAACGCCCGCAGACCGGGCGCACCGCGACGCTCACCCGCACCGGCGATCCCGATCAGCGAATCGCCCTGGCGCGGCGGGAAACTCGCGACTGCCTCGCCGAGGAACTGCGTCGGCTCGACGCCGACGAGATCTATCACGAAGCCCTCGCCGGAATCGAGAAGGTGACCTATGAGTGAGACTCCCAGCGACACCGTCGAAGTTCACCCCGACGCCGACACGCTCGTCGCCGCGGCGGCCGCCCGCTTCGTTCAGGTGGTGACGGCCGCCCAGGCCGAGCGCGGCTCCGCGTCGGTGGTGCTGACCGGTGGCGGCACCGGCATCGCGATGCTCGAGCAGGTGCGCAAGTCGCCCGGCGACATCGACTGGTCGCGGCTCGACATCTTCTGGGGCGACGAGCGTTTCGTCCCCGCGGGTGATCCCGAGCGCAACGAGTTGCAGGCCAGGCAGGCGCTGCTCGACCACGTGCCGGTCGACCACGCCAGGGTGCACCCGGTGGCGACGTCCGACGGCGAGTACCCCGATCCGGTCGAGGCCGCGGCCGAGTACTCGGCGGCGGTGCACGCCCACCTCGCCGAGCACGGCGCGTTCGACCTGCACCTGCTCGGCATGGGCCCCGACGCGCACATCAACTCGTTGTTCCCCGGCACCGACGCGGTGCGCGAGGAACACGAACTCGTTGTCGCCGTGACGAATTCCCCCAAGCCGCCGCCGGTCCGCGTCACGCTGACGCTGCCCGCCGTGCGGCGCTCGCGGCACGTGATGCTGGTCGTCGCAGGCGCGAGCAAGGCCGAAGCCGTCGCCGCGGCGGTCGGCGGGGCCGAGCCGGTCGACATTCCCGCCGCGGGCGCGGCCGGGCAGGAATCGACCACGTGGTTGCTGGATCGAGAGGCCGCGGGCGCGCTGCGCTGAGTATTCTCGAGCGGTCCGCTCGAGCGTTGATCTCGAGCGCCGACTGCTTTCGACAACGGAGGTCGGGTGCCGCACCTGCTCGTCGACAACCCCACGATGGACCGGCGGCGTGGTCGCACGGCCCACCGTCGGCCGTGCTCGCCCAGCGCGGGGCAGCGATGAGCGGGGTGGCGCCGGAATCCGGCGCGAATCCGGCGCGGGCCTTGGACGAGCGTTTCCGCGCCGAGATCGGCACGCTGGCGCCGCGGCACATTCGCGACGAGAACCTCGGACCCGGCATCTCCCCGGACACGCTGTGGGAGGTCTTCGACGCGCAGGCCACCAGCAGGCATCTCGATCTGGCGGCGCGCGCGCTCGGCGTGGCCAAGCGCGGCTACTACAGCATCGGCTCCTCCGGCCACGAGGGCAACGCGGCGCTCTCGGTCGCGACGCGGGCCACCGATCCGGCACTGCTGCACTATCGTTCCGGCGCGTTCTTCGTGCACCGCGCGCGCCGGGTGCCCGGGCTGGATCCGATCCGCGATGTGCTACTCGGCGTGGTCGCCGCGGCGGTCGACCCCATCTCCGGCGGTAGGCACAAGGTCTTCGGCAGCAAGCCCGCGCACGTGATTCCGCAAACCTCCACCATCGCCTCGCATCTGCCGCGGGCGGTCGGGCTCGCCTTCGCGATCGAACGGGCGGATCGGCTCGGCATCCCCTCGGAATGGCCGCGAGACTCGGTGGTGCTGTGCACTTTCGGCGATGCCTCGGCCAACCACTCGACGGCCGCGGGCGCCGTCAACGCCGCGATTCACACCGCGCACCAAGGGATTCCGGTGCCGATCCTGTTCGTCTGCGAGGACAACGGCATCGGCATCAGCGTGCCGACGCCGCCGGAGTGGATCGAGCACGCCTACGGAACACGGCCCGGCCTTGCCTATTTCGACGCCGACGGTTGCGATCCGATCGACGCGCTGACCGCGTCCGAACGCGCCGTCCGCTGGGTGCGCGAGCACCGCAAGCCCGCGTTCCTGCGGCTGCGCACAGTGCGGTTGCTCGGCCATGCCGGTTCGGACATGGAGACCGCGTATCGCCGTCCCGCCGACATCGCGGCCGATCTGGTGCGCGACCCGGTCGTCGCGACGGCCCGGCTGCTAGTCGAACGGGGGTTGGCCAAGCCCGACGAGATGGTCTCGCTCTACGACGAGATCGGGCACCGGGTGACGGCCATGGCCGAATTGGTCTGGCGGGAACCGAAATTGACGTCCGCGGCGGCGGTCACCGCACCCTTGGCGCCCGCGCACCCCGAGGAGGTGCGGGCCGACGTGCTGCGCGCAGGGCCGCCCAGGGAGCGGCGTGACGAGCAAGCTTCCGGTACGGTCGGCGCGGCTTCCGGGATGCCGGACGGCCACGCGGATTCGCGGTCCGCGGCGCACAGCACGGCATCCCGGCACGGCGCGCGTCTCACGGGTCCGGACCGTCGGACGGCCCGCGCCACCGCGTCCACGAGCGAACCAGGGATGACCATCGCGCAGGCGATCAACCACACCCTCGCCGACCTGCTCGCGCGCGACCCCGACGTGCTGGTGTTCGGCGAGGACGTCGGCCGCAAAGGCGGCGTGTACGGCGTCACCAAGGGTTTGCAGAAGCGTTTCGGCGCGCGCCGCGTCTTCGACACGCTGCTCGACGAACAGAGCGTGCTCGGCACCGCGCTCGGCGCGGGACTCGCCGGATTCGTCCCGATTCCGGAGATCCAGTACCTCGCCTACCTGCACAACGCGGCCGACCAGTTGCGCGGCGAGGCGGCCACCCTCCAGTTCTTCTCGCACGGCCGCTACCGCAATCCGATGGTGGTGCGGATCGCCGGGCTTGCCTACCAGAAGGGCTTCGGCGGGCACTTCCACAACGACAATTCCGTTGCGGCGCTTCGTGACATCCCCGGGCTGGTGATCGCGGTGCCGTCGCGCGCCGACGACGCGGCGGCGCTGCTGCGCACCTGCGTCTCGGCGGCGCGCGTGGACGGACGGGTCTGCGTATACCTCGAGCCCATCGCGCTGTACCACACCAAGGATCTGCATCCTGGCGACGGCGCGTGGTCGGCCCCTGCCACCGGGCCGCACGTGGAGATCGGCCGCGCCCGCGTCTACGGCGACGGCGGCGACCTCACGATCGTGAGTTTCGGCAACGGCGTTCCGATGAGCCTGCGGGTGGCGGACCGGCTCGCGTCGCGCGGTGTCCGCGCCCGCGTGCTCGATCTGCGGTGGCTCAGCCCGCTACCGGTCGCCGATCTGCTCGCGCACGCCCGCGCCACCGGCCGCGTCCTCGTCGCCGACGAGACGCGGCACAGCGGCGGGGTCTCCGAATCGGTGTGCACCGCGCTGATCGACGCCGGTTTCACCGGTCGCGTCGCGCGGGTGACCAGCACGGACAGCTTCGTCCCGCTCGGGCCCGCGGCGGACACCGTGCTGCTGGACGAGACCGGCATCGAGAAAGCCGCGGCGGAACTGCTCGCCTGATCGGCGCTGCGGACGAAGTCCGTCGGCAATCGCGCGGGCGATCGGCGCGCGGATCCGCGTGTTCGCGGTTCGATGGCCGGCAGCGGGAAATACCCTGGACGAATCACCAGTGACCGGCGGCGAAAGGCAGGACGATGACCACGATGTCCATCCTGGGCGAGGTGCGACCCGAGCACGACGCGACCGAGGGCGACGCTCGCGTGCTGCTGCACTACCTGCGGTCCTACCGTCAGCCGGTGCTGGACGTCTGGTCGGCGTGCACGTCACGGAGCCAGCTCGAGCGCTGGTTGGGCGCGGTGTCGGGCGGCAGCGGCAACTACACGATCGAGCCGGTGGACGGTCCCGTAGCGGGTCCGATCGCGGTCCGCGTGGAGCACTGCGTGGCGCCGCACGAGCTCGTCGTGCACATCGACGGTTGTATCGTCGAGCTGCGCCTGTCCCAGGTCGGCGTGGTCACCAATCTGGAACTCGTCCGTCGCCACCTCTGCCATCCCGAAGCGAGTGCGGTCGGTCCGCGCTGGCAGTACCTGCTGGACCGGCTCACCGCCTACCTGGAGTATCGGCCGCTCCCGTGCTGGGCGGATTATCCGGAGCTCGCGGCGGAATACCGCTGAACGTCCTGTCGCGCCGAAACAACGAACCGCCCGCGCGCTGATTCAGTATCGGTACCAGGGACCGTCGTACGGTTCGAAGCGATAGCCGTACTCGCCCTTCGGTTGCGGTGCCCCGTTCGGAAAGTAGGCGAAGCCCTCCTTCGCATACCAGCCATGGCCCGTGCTGAACAGGCAACCGCCTTCGTGCGGCTCGACGCTGATGATCGTGTAGGCGCCGTAGCGAGCACTCGTTTCGGATGGGACGCACTCGGTGGCCGCCCGGTCGAGGCTGCCCTTCGACAGCCACCACCCGACGTGTGCCGGTAGCCCCGCCCAGAACAGCGCGACCGCGAGGACGACGACCAGCGGCGCGATCGAACTCAGTCGCGCGTTGTCGTAGGCGATCAAACCGATCACGCCGCAGACCATCCACAACGCTCCGGCCGTGAGCAGCCCGAACAGCAACAGCATCGTGCCGTCGCCGCCCTCGCTCTCGGTCACCTCTTGGACGATCAGACCGAGACAGCAGACCGCGGCGAGTCCCGCGGTGCCCAGCGCCCAGACGACCCACCACCGTGGCGCCCCACGCCGCCAATCGATTCCCCCGATTCTCATGAGGCCACAGTACCGACCGCTCGGCCCGCTCGGCGCGGACCGACGACATCCGAAAAACCGGCCGCCGCAGCGCGACTCACCGAATGCGCGACACGCCAAGGGATCTCATCCGTCCGAGGCACCGCCCCGAATCACTGACGATCGCTGCTGTCCGCGATCACGCCACACGCCGGGGTGTCACCCCGGCGGCCCAGTTGTGCGGAAGGCGGTGCCCGATATGGCCTTGGAATTCATCTTTCCGGTTGCCGCGGCGGTCTTGGCGCTGACGGTGTTCGTGGTGGGCGACCGAGTTCGCCCGGAATCGTGGCGGCAGACCGGCGACGAGGCGTCCGGAACCCTGGTGCTCGATCTCATCAAGACGTTCTTCACCGCGGTCGTCGCGTTCGTCGTGGTGATCTGCTGGCAGCAGTATCAGAACGCGCACAACCACACCGTCGCGGAATCCAAAGCGCTGGTGGACACCTACCTCGCCGCGCAGGGGCTGCCCGAGGCCGACCGGCAGCAGGTCCAAGGTCTGCTGCGCGCGTACACCGACCAAGTCGTCAGCGGGGAATGGGCGGTGATGGACGCCGAAGGCAAACTCAGCCCGGCCACCCAGGACACCTTCGACACACTGCGCGCCAGCGTCACCGCGGTGTCGTCGAGTGATACCGCGACGAGCGATACCCGCGCCGCAGCGTTGGCCGGACTCGACCAGGTAGCGCAGGCCCGGCACGATCGAGCCGTCGACGCGGGCCGCGGCGTGCCCGGATTCCTTTACCTCGCCTTGTTTTTCGGCACCCTCCTGCTGCTGTTCAGCCCGGTGCTCTCAGGTCTGCGGGTGACCAAACGCAGCGTCGCGATGACCGCGCTCCTCGGCGTGGTTGTCGGCGCCGCCGTGCTCGCCATCCACAATCTGGACCGCCCGTTCTCCGGCGGCAACGTCGTCCCGAGGGACGCCTACGAATACGCGCAGACCCGCTTCGAGCAGATCGGCGGGCGCTCGGCGCATTCCGCACCGGCCACGGCGATCGGCGCAGGCGATGTTCCGCACCGGTAAGCCGCGCCGCGCCGGCGTGCGAAAGGCTGACCGCAGCGGGCGAAAGCGCTGCCCGAGAGTCGGATTGGCCGTGGCACTGCCCGTGGCCGCCATCTGGCTGACGTGCCCGCCGCTCGCCGCCGCCTCGCCCGCGCCGCCGCTCCCACCACCGGGCATCATCACCGGCAGCGCCGCGGGCGGGCCATCGACGGGAATCGAGAGTCCGCCCACCGCAGCACCTTTGGCGCTTGGTCCGAAACCCGCGCATGTCCCCCGCGACAGCGGTAGCGCGGGCGGCGACGCGGCCGAGCCCGATCAGCCGCTCGTGCCACTGAGCCTCGGTGCGGGCGACACGTCCACGGGCGGAACGCCGATCGGAAGCGGAAGCGCCGCTGCCGGGGCAGCCGGGTCGACGCCGCGGACCAACTCCGGTAGCGCCCTCACGGATCTGACGGCGATCGATACCGGAAGTGCCTACGCCGCAATTCCCGTGGCGCTCACGCCGGAAGGCTCGCCGATGGGCGAGTCTCCGCCGGTCACCGGTGCTCCGGGCTACGAGCCGGTTCCCGTCGCGGACACCGACTCGGCTCTCGAACCGGCCACCACCACCCCCGCCGAAACCCTCGGCCTCGACGTCGGAAGCGTGCGCACGGCCTGTACCGGCAGCGCGGCGGCGGGCAGCGCGGCACTAGCGCTCGGCTCGGCCGCCCCCGCACTGGGCAGTGGCCTGATCGGTTCCGGCTCGAGCGGGTCCGCCCTCAGCAGCGGTCTGATGGGTCCGGGTCTGCTCGGCTCGGGCTCGGCGCTCGGCAGTGGCACGGGCAGCGGCCTCGTCGGACCGGGTTCCAGCGGTTCGGCCCTCGGCAGCGCCGCGGGCTCCGCACTCGGTGGCAGCGCCCTGCTCACCTGCCTCCTGCTGCTCCCGACGACACCCCCGACGCCCGGCATTCCGCTTCGGCTCGAGCCACCGCTGCCCATTCCGATACCGCAGGCCGCGCCCGAACCCGTTCCAGCGCAGGCCCTTACACCGGAACCTGTGCCGCCGCCGCTCCCCGCGCGACCACCCGAAGCGGCGGATCCACAACCCGTCGAACCCACCGCCGACCAGCTCGCCTGGAACCTCTTGGAGCTCATGACGGTCCTGGTGATCACGGTGCTCGCCGCCGTCCGCACCCGGGTCGTCGCGACTCGCGCCCCGAGACTGCCGTGATGATGTCGCGGTATCAGGCCGGGACGTCGGCGGTGGTCGCCGCCAGGTCGGCCAGGTGCGCGGTGATCAGCGCGTTCACTTCGTCGCCACGCTCGAGCTGGACGAGGTGCCCGGCGTCGGCAATCTTGGTCACCGCGCGCAGGTCCGGCACGTATGCGCGCAAGGTCCCCAGCGGATCGCGCCCGCTGAAGCCTTCCATATCCGGGTCGCGGTCACCGTAGAGGAAGTAGGTGGGCACGCTCACCCGAGCGTCCGCGTAGTCGGCCGTGAGCGTCCAGTTCCGGTCCAGGTTGCGGTACCAATTGAGGCCGCCGGTGAAGCCGGTGCGCTCGAAATCGGCTGCGAGCGTGTCGAACTCGTCATCGGACAGCCAGCGCCACGGCAGCGCAGGAGCCTCGGGAAGCACATCGAGGTAGCCGGTGCCCTCTGCGGGAAAACGCCAGGTGTCGAGGTAGTGGTAGTCGGCGCTGAGCGAGTAGTAGACGCGGGCGAGGAATTCCCGCGGGCGGGCCGCGAGCTCGGCGTCGGCGACACCGGGCCGCTGGAAATAGTCCAGGTGCAGGAAATGGCGCGCGGCGGCCTTGGCCCACAGCTCGGAGGGCGCCCGCGGCGGACGCGGCGCGTAGGGGTTGTTCAGCACGATCACCCCCGCCACCCGCTCGGGCGCGCGCAGCGCCAGCTCCCACACGAGCGCGGCGCCGAAATCCAGGCCGACGAACACCGCGCGTTCGGCGCCGATGTCGTCCAACAGGCCGAGGAGATCACCGATGACGGCGCGATTCGTGTACTCCGCCGGATCATCGGGAGCTTCGGTCCGGCCGTATCCGCGCAGGTCCGGGGCGATGGCGCGATACCCGGCGGCAGCGACAGCGGCGAGCTGCCGATGCCAGACGAACCAGGTGTGCGGGAAACCGTGACAGAACACCACGGGATCGCCACTGCCCTGTTCGGCGATGTGCATCCGGATGCCGTTGGTGGTCACGAACCGATGCGTCAGCTCCACTATCGCCTCCAAATCTAGAACGCGTTCTACAAGTAACGGTAATGTCCGAGAGTCGTGAGCGGAATACCTCGAGAACTCCACGGCCGGGTCGCGGTCGTCACCGGCGCGAGCCGCGGCATCGGCAAGGGCATCGCATTGGAACTGGGCGCGGCGGGCGCGACGGTGTACATCACCGGGCGGTCGGCGACGGCGGGCCGACTACCCGGCACCGTGCACGACACCGCGGCCGCGATCGACGCGCTCGGCGGGCACGGAATCCCCTTCGTCTGCGATCACCGCGACGACGACGCCGTACAGCGCCTCTTCGAACGGGTGCGCGCCGAACAGGGCCGCCTCGACGTGCTGGTGAACAACGTCTACAACTCCCCCGCCGCGGCCCGCTGGCTCGGCAAACCGTTCTGGGAGGTGCCGCCGAGCGCCTGGGACGAAACCTTCGACGTCGGCGTCCGATCCCATTACGCGGCAAGCTTCTACGCCTCGCCGCTGCTGATCGGTTCGGGCGGGCTCGTCGTCAACGTCTCCTCGCCGGGTTCCCAGCGGTACATGCACAACGCGGTCTACGGCGTGGCCAAGACCGCGCTGGACCGGCTCACCGCCGACATGGCCCGCGATCTCGCCGACACCGAGGTCACCGTGGTCTCGCTGTGGCCGGGGATCGTGGACACCGAACTCCTGCAACTGGTCCCGGCCGACGCCGAGGGACGCCGCCTTGTCACCCTGCCCGGCGAGGGCACCTTCGACCTCGGCGCCGCCGAGACACCGCGCTTCCCCGGCCGCGCCGTCGTCGCGCTGGCCGCCGACCCGCGGCGGCGCGCACGCACCGGATCGGCTTGGCGCGTGGCCGATCTCGCCGACCAGTACGGCTTCACCGACATCGACGGACGGGTGCCGCGCAACGACTGACCGGGTCGACCCGCCACCGCTGCCGCGGCGCAGGTCGTGACGCGCGAGCGAGCGCGCGCCACGACGCGCCGGGGTCACTTCCGCGGGAACGGGGTGTTGATCGTCGTGAAGTACTGGGTCGCGGCATGCACGGCGACGGGCGCGGTCACCAACAGCTGACCGGCGACGGTGCCGAGCGCACCGATGGCGACGATGCCACCGAGGCAGCCCACCGCCGCGGCCGGGACGAACGGACCGAACAGCCCGAGGATGGTCGCCGAAGCCACGGTCGCGCCGACGACACCGCCAAGCACACAGCCGACCGCCGCGCCGCCGAGCCCGCCGACCAGCGTCCCGATGGTGGCGCCCATCGAGATGGTGGCGGTCATCCTGCTCCATGCCGCCTGCTCGCGCTCGTATTCCGTCTTCCACGGCGCCTGATCCTCGAAGGGCAGCGCGACGGGGCGATAGGCGGCGTGCGCGAGGTCGAAGCGCGGGGTCAGCGTGGCCGAGCGTCCGGCGATCTCGGCGGTGATGGGGAACACGAAATCGTCTACCCGAAACGACAATTCGGTGCCCGCGAGCACCGTTCCGTCCGCGGCCCTGATTTCGAGCGCGCCGTCGTCGACCACCATCGAACCGGCGTCGACGGTGATCACGGCGGACGTTTCGGTGGCCGTTGCGGAGAATCCGACCGCGTCGGGTTCCGGCGTGGCGCTCGCCGTCACCGCGCCGAAGGCGAGCGCGGCGGTCAGTAGCGCGCAGGTCGCGAGCGTGCTCTTCATGGGGTCTCCTCTGTTCGTCGGGTCGGCGCCCGGCGCGCCGACGTCGGCGAGAAGACCGTCCCGTCGCGGCGCGGCCTGGACGCGCTCGATGGCGGGACATGATTCGCGCGATCGGCGTTTCCTATCGCCCGCCGCTACGCCCGCCTCGCCGCCCGACACTCGTCTCGGTGCGAGAGGAGGACCCGGATGGCCCGGCTGCAGATCGACGCGGTGTCGAAACGTTTCGGCGCGACCGACGCGGTGCGCGAGGTGTCCCTGGACATCGCCGACGGCGAGTTCATGGTGCTGCTCGGTCCGAGCGGCTGCGGCAAGTCGACGCTGCTGCGGCTGATCGCCGGGTTGGAGACGCCGACCTCCGGACGCGTCCTGCTCGACGGCCGCGACATCACCGGCGTGGCCCCGCAGCAGCGGGACTTGGCGATGGTCTTCCAGAGTTACGCGCTGTACCCGCATCTCACGGTCGAACGCAACATCGCGTTCCCGCTGCGGGCCAGGCGCCAGTCCCGCGCCCGGATCGCCGAGCGGGTGGCGGAGGTCGCCGCGGCGCTCGAGCTGACGCCCCTGCTGCGGCGGCGCCCTGCGGCGCTGTCGGGCGGCCAGCGGCAACGAGTCGCTCTGGCGCGCGCCATGGTTCGCGATCCCGGCGCCTTTCTCATGGACGAGCCGCTGTCGAACCTGGACGCGAAGTTGCGCAGCGCGACGCGCGCCGAACTCATCGCGCTGCACCGCAGGCTCGGCGCGACCTTCCTGTACGTCACGCACGACCAGGTGGAGGCGATGACGATGGCCACCCGCATCGCGCTGTTCGAGGACGGCAGGCTGGCGCAGGTCGGCCCGCCCGAGGAGCTGTACGACCGGCCGCGCTCGACATTCGTCGCGGGCTTTCTCGGATCGCCGCCCATGAATCTGTTGTCCGCCACCGCCACCGTCACCGAGCGCGACGGTCGACTGCGTGTGGTCGCGGAGGGACTCGACGCCGCGCTCGGCATCCGGGGCGCCCACGGTGACATCGCGGTCACCGTGGGCGTCCGCCCGGAGCGGTTGCGTGTGGTCGCGGAGCGAGGCGCGCTGCGCGGTCGCGTGACGATGGTCGAGAACCTCGGCAGCGAGGAGTTGCTGCACGTGGACCTGGGCGGACAGTCGCTGTGCGCACGCGTCGCGCGGCCCGCCGCGGTCCGTCCCGGGGACGCCGTCGAACTCGACGCCGCGCCCGCCGACCTGCACCTGTTCGACCCGGACTCCGGGCTGCGGCTGACTTGGCGGGAACCACAACACCTTTCGACCACCGAGGCCACCACGCTCTCGGCGGTCTGACGCGACCCGAACACCGAACACGAGGAGCACCGTTGAAACGCATGATCTCCGCCATGGGCATCGCCCTGGCGACCACCCTGGCGGCCAGCGCCTGCGGCGGACTCGGCAGCACCGCGTCCGATGCGCCGTCGCAGGTCGGCCCGGTCCCGGAACTCGCTCCTGATCAACAGGTTTCGATCGTCTTCGAGTCCTACAACTACGGCATGGCCGGCGCGTGGACCGACACCTTCGACGCGCTGCTCGCCGAATTCCGCGCCGCGCACCCGAACATCTCGGTGACGGCGCGGAAACCGCAGGGCAACAGCCCCAATCCGGCCACCGACACCATCTCCAGCATCCAGAACCAGCTGGTGGCGGGCACGCCGCCGGACGTGGCCCAGCTGGGGTTCAGCGATCTGGATTTCACCGTGAACGAGTTGCGCGCCAAACCGCTCGACGCGCTGTTCGGTAGGGACGCGGTGCAGCGGAACTTCGACGGCGCCGAGCACGGCTACGCGCCGCGGGCCCGCACCCTCGCCGACTGGAACGGTCAGACCTACGGCGTCCCGTTCGTCTTCTCCACGCCCGTGTTGTATTACAACGCCACGCTTTTCGCGCAGGCCGGGCTCGATCCGAACCGCCCGCCCACGACTTGGCAGGAGGTGGCCGAGGCGGCCGAGGCGATCACCGCGGCGACCGACAAGGACGGCGTGTACATCGACTGCCTGACCAAGACGGCCAAGGACTGGTGCTTCCAGTCTCTGGTCCGCTCCAACGGAGGCCGGGTCCTCGCCGAGGATCGGCGCACCCTCACCTACGCGGAGGACGCGGCGGTCGAGGTGACGAGAATGGCGCAGGATCTGGTGCGCGGCGGCGCCATGCCCGCGCTGAATCAGAAGCAGGGCTACGAGGCGTTCGGTCGCGGCGAGATCGGCATGATCCTGGAGACCAGCGCGATCCAGGGGCAGTTCGTCAAGGGCGCGCAGGATCGCTGGGATCTGCGTTCGGCCCCGATGCCGAGCTTCGGCGCCAAGCCGACCGTTCCGACGAATTCCGGTGCCTCCCTGTACATTCTGTCCGACGACCCGGCCAAGCAGCGCGCGGCGTGGCAGCTGATCGAGTTCCTCACCAGCGAGCGCGCCTATGTCCGCATCGCGCAGGGCATCGGGTATCTGCCGCTGCGCACCGGCCTGCTCGACGACGAGGACGGCCTGCGGGACTGGGCGCGCCGTAACCCACTGCTCGCGCCGAACGTCGCCCAGCTCGCGACGATGGAGCCGTGGATCTCCATGCCGGGCAACAATTATCTGCAGATCCGCGACGGCATGATGGACGCGGTCGAGGCCGTCGTCTTCCACGGCGCCGATCCGAAGTCCACCCTGACGGCCGCACAGGAGCAGGGCCGCAAGCTGCTCCCGGTCGCATGAACGCGGTCACGGTCGTCCAGCTCACCGATCTGCACCTGCGTCCGGAGGGCGAGCTGGTGCACGGCACGGTCGACACGTTCGCGACCGTGCGCCGAACCCTGTCCGAACTGGTAACCGCACGCCGTCCGGTCGACGCGCTTGTCCTCTCCGGTGATCTCGCCGACAACGGCGCACCGGAGGCGTATCGGCGGTTGCGCGCGCTGGTCACACCCGCGGCCGACGCGCTCGGCGCCGAAATCGTCTACGCCATGGGCAATCACGACGAACGTGTCGCGTTCGCCGCGGAACTGCTCGACCGGACCGTGGCTCTCGAGACCACGATCGACCACGTCACGCAGGTGCGCGGACTGCGAATCATCGTGCTGGACAGCACCATTCCCGGTCGACACCACGGCGAGCTGAGCGGACCACAGCTCGACTGGTTGGCCGCCGAACTGCGCACACCCGTGCCGCGCGGAACACTGGTCGTGTTGCACCACCCGCCGATTCCCTCCCCCGTCGCCGGACCCGACCTGCTGCGGCTGCGCCGGCCCGAACTGCTGGCCGAGGCGGTCGGCGGCACCGACGTCCGGATGATCGTGTGCGGGCACAACCACGCGACAGCGGCCGGTGCGCTGGCGGGTGTTCCGGTGTGGGTCGGCCCCGCGCTGGCCTATCGGGTCGACCCGTTCGCGCCCGCTGGCAGGCACCGCGGCTTCGCCGGATCCGGTTTCAGCCGTATCGATGTGATGGACTCGGGCACGGTGGCGACGGCGGTGGAGACCACTCCGGCGCCGTCGGTCTACGACCACGACGAGCGGGAGGTGCTCGATCAGCTCGCGGCGCTCGGCGCCGGGCGAGGGTGAGGCGATGTTCGTCGTCGAGTCGCCATCGGCAGCTCCGGCGGTTCAGCCGTCGGTCCGCCGCGGCGTCCGTGAAAAGATCCGCGCCGCAGGCCGTTCCGTCGTTCCCTATCTGTACCTGCTGCCCGCTGTCGTGCTGCTCGTCCTGTGGACATACCGTCCGCTGGTGCAGGCGGTCGAATTGTCCACGTACTCCTGGAATCTGCTGCCCATCTCCCCTGTGCGGCCGGTCGGCGCGGCCAACTACGAGCGGCTGGTCGAGCTGCCCGCCTTCCGGGATTCGCTGGCCCGCACGGCGGTGCTGATCGCGGGACTGCTGCCGTTCACGGTCCTGCTTCCGCTGGCGCTCGCCATGACCGCCCGGCGGGTCGGCGTCCGGGCGCGCACGGTCTACCAGGCGCTCGTCTTCCTGCCGTTCCTCGTCGCCCCGGTCGCCGCGGCGGCGGTCTGGCGCTGGCTGCTGCACCCCGGCGGCGGGGCGGTCGACCGGGTGCTCGGTTCGGGGCGCAACTGGGTCTACGACGCCGCGACCGCGCACCCGGTGATCATCGTCATCACCGGCTGGCAGCTGCTCGGCTTCGCCACGCTCGTCGTCTCGGCGGGACTGGCGGGAATCAATCCGGACTACTCGGAAGCCGCCCGGGTCGACGGTGCGAGTCCGCGGCAGATCCGCCGGTGGATCACCGTGCCACTGCTGTCGCCGACGCTGCTGTTCCTCGTCCTCACCACCGTCCTGCTCACGCCGACGCTGACTTTCCCGCTCATCGACTCGATGACCCAGGGCGGTCCCTCGCAGGCCACCACGAATGTCTACTACCTGCTGTGGGATTACGCGTTCCACAGTTTCGACGCCGGGCTCAGCGCGGCGGCGGGCGTGCTGCTGTTCGCCGGCTTCGCGGTCGTCGCGGGATCGCTGGTGTGGCTCTCGGAAAGGCTGTCGTATCACGATGATTGAGCGTCTGCGCGGCGTCGGCCGTCATCTGCTGCTCGGCGGCGTCGCGATCGCCTGCGCGTTCCCGGTGTACTGGTTGTTCGCGACCGCGCTGCGCCGACCGGCCGACGTGATGTCGCTCTCGCCGCTTCCGTGGCCGCTGTCGCTGGACAGCTACACCGACGCGGCCGAGAAGGTCGATCTGGCGGGTCTTTTCGTCAACACCGCGGTGGTCGCGCTGTGCTCGGCCGCGGCGCAACTGCTCGTCGCGCTGCTCGCCTCCTACGCCTTCGCCATGTACTCCTTCCCGTTCCGGCGGGTGCTGTATCTGGCGTTCGTCGGCACGTGGCTGGTGCCGTTCCAGGTGACGATGCTGCCGAACTATGTGCTGCTCAACCGTTTCGGGCTCATCGACACGTTGATCGGCGTGGTGCTGCCGACGCTGTGCTCCGCGCTCGCGGTGCTACTCCTGCGCCAGCACATGGCGAGCTTCCCCGCCGAGCTGGTCGCCGCCGCCAAGCTGGACGGCCGTTCGTCGTGGTCGATCCTGTGGACCGTCGTGGTACCGAATCTGCGGCCCGCGCTTGCCGCGCTCGGCATCCTGTTGTTCGTCAACGCGTGGAACGAGTACTTCTGGCCCGCGGTCGTGCTGCGCCGCTCCAACGGCGTGCTGCAACTGGGTCTGCGCAGCTTCATGGGCACCGAGGGCGAGGACTGGGGGCCGATGATGGCCGTGGCGAGCCTCGCGTGTCTGCCGGTGCTGCTGCTGTATCTGGTGTTGCAGCGCCAGATCACGAACGCGTTCGTCCGCTCCGGGCTGAAATGAGCTAGACCGGCACCGTCTGCTCGTGCGGTGCCTCGATCGCGTCGAGGAACAGCCCCACCGCGGGGTTGGTCTCCTCGGCGCGCCACACCGCGAACAGATCCAAGGTCGGCACCGGATCGAGCAGCTTGACCGCCACGGCCCCGCTGTCCGGGCCGCCCATGTTCATCGACTGCGCCCGCGGCAGCGAGGCGAATCCGACGAACGGCCGCACCGAGACCATGTGCGCGGTCGCACCGGGATCGTCGGCGGTCTGCGCCACATCGAGGCCGATCCGGTTGTCCGCGGCGGCACGAAAGATGGAGTCGTACATCGCCGGACACTGCTCACGGGCGAAGAGCACACACCGCTGCTCGGCGAGTTCCGCGAACCGGACCCCCGAGCGTCCCGCCCAGCGATGCGTCCGTCCCACCACCGCCACCAGCGGAATACGTTGCAGTAGTGGACGATAGCGGAACGCGGCGGTGTGCGGGTGGCCGTACACCAGCCCGACGTCGAGTGTTCCGTCGTTCAAGGCGGCCAGCTGCGGGCCGGTGCGCTTCTCCCACAGCGAGACCGTGACATCCGGGTGCTCGCGCGCCATCCTGGCCAGCGCGTCGGGCAGGACGTGCCTGCTCGCGGGCAGGTTGTAACCGACATTCAGGCTGCCGGAGTGGCCCGCGGCGGCGGCTTTGGTGATCTCGGCGGCGCGATCCAGTTGCGCGACGATCAGCCGGGCCTGTCCCTCGAATTCGCGTCCGGCCGGTGTCAGCTTCACCTCGTGCGAGTTCCGGGACACCAGTTGCACGCCGAGGGACTTCTCCAATTTCCGCAGCTGCGCGCTGAGGCTCGGTTGGGTCAGGTGCAGCCGCTGCGCGGCGCGACCGAAGTGCAGTTCCTCGGCGAGCGCGAGAAACGACATCAGATGCCGGAGTTCCATACCGACTCCTTCCCGTGCTCGTCACGCTAACGGTGTCGAGTAACGGGAAGTGAATCGCGCGCCAACGTTCGCGGCAGGCCCGATGACCGAGCCGTTGCCCGCTCAGGCGAACTTGATCTCCAGACCGATGCCGAGGATGGCGATGACCCAGATGACGCCGGTGAAGATCGTGACGCGGTCGAGGTTCTTCTCGACGACGGTGGAGCCGGACAGGCTCGATTGCACGCCGCCGCCGAACAGGCTGGACAGGCCTCCACCCTTGGCGCGGTGCAGCAGCACCAGCAGCACCAGCAGCAGGCTGGTGATGATCAGGAGGATATCCAGGAACATCCGCATGGCGACCAGTCTATGGGGTGCCATGATCACCCGCCTAATGGGCCTCGGCGGCGAGGCCTATCGGCGGTCCATCGCGACGAGATGGGTGATCTGGTCCTCGCCCGCGGAGAACTCCGCCACCGCGTGCTCGCGGATCTGGTCCTGCGCGGTGAGCCGCACCTGATGCTGCTGCATGTGCTCGGCCCAGGAGCGCACCACGAAGGCCTCGACGTACCGATCGACCACGCCGACGTCGCGATACAGCCGCCATTCCATCGCGCCCGTGCGCTGGCGCGACCGGCCGACGAACGCCATCGCGGCGAGGAACTCCTCGACCCGGTCCTCCGGCACGTCGTAGCCGCGCAGCACCAGCACCGGGCCGTCGTCCGGCTCGGGCTCGACCACCAGCTCGGGTTCCGGCCAGAACGCCGACGGCGTGAGGTCGAGCTCCTCGGCGTTGTGCCGGATCGGCAGCCACACGCTGCTCACCGCGCTGGCCGCCAGCAACGCCGCGGCGATCAGCAGTGCGGTCACCGGCGCGAGCGCACCGGCGACCAATCCCCAGAGCAGCGAACCGATGGCCTGCCCGCCCATGAAGACCAGCATGTAGACCGAGAGCCCGCGGGCGCGCACCCAGGCGGGCAGCAGCAGCTGCATGGTGGAGTTCATCGTCGACATGGCCAGCAGCCAGGCCAGACCCGCGCCGACGAGCAGCACCAGCACCACCGCCACGTTGTGCAGCAGGGCCGCGCCCGCCGAGGCGATGCCGAACAGCACGGCGGCCGCGGTCAGCCGTTGCGTGGGTGTCAACAGCGCGCGGATCCGCGACAGGCCGAACGCGCCGAGCACGGCCCCGACGCCGAGCGCGCCGAGCATCAAGCCGTAGCCCGAGGAGGACAGGCCGAGCGAGTCCCGCGCGATCACCGGAAGCAGCGCCCACAGCGCGCTGGCGGGGGCGATGAACAGGATCGACCGCAGCAGCACCCGGCGGATCGCGGGCGCGGCGCGGATGAACCTCGTGCCCGCCTGGAGCGCCGCCAGCGGCCGCTCGGTGGGCAGCTGCCGGTCGGTGACCGGCCTGCGCCACACGGTCAACACGGCGACGATCCCGGCGAAGGACGCCGCGTTGAGCGCGAACACCAGCGTCGGCCCGGACAGCGAGACCAGGACGCCCGCGACCGCGGGTCCCACGGCGCGGCCGATGTTGATGTTCATGCTGCCCAGTGCCGCGACGGACGGAATCTGTTCGCGCGGAACCAGTTCCGGCTGGATCGCCTGCCACGCCGGCGCGGTGAGCGCCTGTCCGCAGCCGAGCAGGAACAGCAGCGTGAGCAGGACCGCGGGCGTGGTGTGGTCCGTCGCGGTGGAGATCGCCAACAACGTGGCAAGCAGCGCCATCGCGGACTGGGCGCCCAGCAGCAGGCGGCGGCGATCGACCAGGTCGGCGAGCACGCCGGAGGGTATGGACAGCAACATGACCGGCAGCGTGATCGCGGTCTGCACGAACGACACCAGCGTCGCCGCGTTCGGCTCGTCGACCAGAATCCACTGCGCGCCGACCGTCTGCATCCACGTGCCGAGATTCGACACCAACTGCGCGATCCACAACGCCCGATAGATCGGCGACCGCAGCGGCGCCCAGGTGGAGAGCGGGGTCGTCGCGTCGGCAGTGGTCACTCCGCAGAGCATATCGCCGCGCGAAAACCCGCACCTTCCTACGTAGCAGCGGTGCCGCACTCGACCGGCCGGGGCTGGATCCCCGGTTCGCGGGCCGGGGGCTCGGTAGCATCGCGGCCATGGCCTCTCTTACGCGACTCGTCCCAGTGTTGTTGCTCGCGTTCGGTGTCGCCGCGTGCGGGGGCGCGGAGGACGGTGAGCCGACCGAGCCGGAGGCGACGCCGATGGGCCGGACCTTTCTGTCGGCCGAGGTGGAGGGCGCGCCGATTCCGGGTGGCGGGCCGCTCCGCTTGCGGTTCGCGGACGGCAACATCACCGCGTACGCGGGGTGCAACACCATTTCGGGGGCGGTGACGCTGGACGAGCACGTGTTGCGGGTCGACGAGCTGGCGAGCACGCTCATCGGTTGTCCCGGTGACCTCGCGAAAGCGGACCAGTGGGTGGACACGCTGCTGACCTCCGCGCCGACCTGGCAGCTCGACGGCGACACCCTGACGTTGAAGAACAACGAGCAGACGGTCACGCTGCTGGACAAGAAGGTCGCGCAGCCGGACAAACCGTTGCGCGGCACCACGTGGGTGGTGAACGGGCTGATCACGCCGGACGCGCAGATCCAGTCCCAAGCCATCGTCGACGCGAAGCCGACGCTGGTGATCGCCGAGGACGGCGCGGTCACCGGTTCGGCGGGCTGCAACCGGCTGACCGGCACGGCGACCGTCGAACCGAGCCAGGACGCCGAGAAGGTCACCTTTCAGGTGGCCACCACCAAAATGATGTGCCCGCCGGAGGTGATGGAGGTCGAGGCCGCGGTGCTGCGCGTGCTCGACGGACAGACCACCGCCACCATCGACGCCGACGTGCTCACCCTGCGCAACGCGAACGGCCACGGCCTGACGCTGACGGCCCAGTAGCCGGATCCTGGCGAGTACCACCCGCCCGCCGAAACGCCGTCGGCCCGGCATCGCCTCCGCGATACCGGGCCGACTTCGAGCGTTGTGCCCTATGCCAGGAACGGCTCGGCGCCGTCCACAGCTCAGGGCAGCGGACCGCCCGCGGCGATCGCCGAGAGCGTGGCGAACTCGTCGCCCTTCAGCGACGCGCCGCCGACCAGCGCACCGTCGATGTCGGGCTGAGCGACCAGCTCGCCGACATTCTTGGCGTTGACCGAACCGCCGTAGAGCACCCGCACCTCCATGGCGACCTCGGGCGAGGCCAGCTCGCCGAGCTCGGCGCGGATGGCGCCGCACACCTCCTGCGCGTCGGCGGGGGTGGCGACCTTGCCGGTGCCGATGGCCCAGACCGGCTCGTAGGCGATGACGACCTTCGAGATCTCCTCGGCCGTCAGGCCTTTCAGCGAACCGCGCAACTGCTCGAGGTTGTACTCGACGTGCGTGCCCGCCTCCCTGACGTTCAGGCCCTCGCCGATGCAGACGATCGGCGTGATGCCGTGCTTGAGCGCCTGCTTGGCCTTGGCGAGCACGGTGGCGTCGTCCTCGTTGTGGTACTGCCGCCGCTCCGAGTGCCCGACCACCGCGAAGGTGCAGCCGAGCTTGGCCAGCATGCCGCCGCTGATCTCACCGGTGTAGGCGCCCGAGTCGTACATGGAGACGTCCTGCGCACCGTAGGTGATCAGCAGCTTGTCGCCCTCGACGAGGGTTTGCACGCTGCGGATGTCGGTGAACGGCGGGATGACCGCCACGTCGACCTTGGCGAAGTACTTCTCCGGCAGCGCGAAGGCGATCTTCTGCACCAGGGCGATGGCCTCGAGGTGGTTGAGGTTCATCTTCCAGTTGCCCGCGATAAGCGGTTTCCGTGCCATGGATCAGTCCTCCAACACGCTGATGCCGGGGAGTTCCTTGCCCTCCAGGTACTCCAGCGACGCGCCGCCGCCGGTGGAGATGTGCGAGAAACCGTCCTCGGGCAGGCCGAGCGCGCGCACGGCCGCGGCCGAGTCGCCGCCGCCGACCACGGTGAACGCACCCTTGCCGGTCGCGGTGACGATGGCCTCGGCGACTCCGCGGGTGCCCGCGGCGAAGTTCGCGAACTCGAACACGCCCATCGGGCCGTTCCAGAACACCGTCTTCGCCTCGGTGAGCAGCGCCGCGAAGCGGTCGACCGACTCCGGGCCCACGTCCAGCCCCATCCAGCCTTCGGGGATCTCGTTGGCGGGCACGATCTTGGAGTCGGCGTCGGCGGCGAACTTGTCCGCCACCACGATGTCGCGCGGCAGGTGGATGACGTCGCCGAAGCGCTCGAGCAGGCCCTTGCAGGTGTCGATCATCTCTTCCTGCAGCAGCGAGGAGCCCACCGAAAGGCCCTGTGCGGCAAGGAAGGTGAAGCACATGCCGCCGCCGATCACCAGGGTGTCGACCTTCGGAGCGAGCGCCTCGATGACCGCCAGCTTGTCGGAGACCTTCGAGCCGCCGAGCACGACCGCGTACGGCCGCTCCGGGTTCTCTGTCAGCTTGGCCAGCACGTCGACCTCGGCAGCGACCAGCGTGCCCGCGTAGTGCGGGAGCAGCTTGGCCACGTCGTAGACCGAGGCCTGCTTGCGGTGCACGACGCCGAAGCCGTCGGAGACGAACGCGCCGTCGTCACCGACCAGTTCGACGAGCGCCGCGGCGAGCTTGCCGCGCTCGGCGTCGTCCTTGCTGGTCTCGCGGGGATCGAAGCGCACGTTCTCCAGCAGCAGCACGTCGCCGTCGGTGAGGCCCTCCGAGCGCGAGAGCGCGTCGTAGCCCACCACGTCACCGGCCAGCTGGACATTGCGGCCGAGCAGCTCGGCCAGCTTCGCGGCGACCGGAGCCAGCGAGAACTTCGGGTCCGGCTCGCCCTTCGGGCGGCCGAGGTGCGCGGTGACGACGACCTTGGCGCCGGCCTGGACCAGCGCCTCGATGGTCGGCACCGACGCGATGATGCGACCGGGGTCGGTGATCTCGCCGTTGTCGTCGAGGGGAACGTTCAGGTCGGAGCGCACCAGCACGCCCCGGCCCTCGACGCCTTCGTTCAGGAGATCCTGGAGTGTCTTGACTGCCATGCCGATCAGAGGGACTTGCCGACGAGGCCGATGAGGTCGGCGAGGCGGTTGGAGTAGCCCCACTCGTTGTCGTACCACGACACGACCTTCACCTGATCGTCGATGACCTTGGTCAGCGGCGCGTCGTAGATCGACGAGTGCGGGTCGGTGACGATGTCGCTGGACACGATCGGGTCCGTGTTGTACTTCAGGATGCCCTTCAGCGGGCCCTCGGCGGCGGCCTTGTACGCGGCGTTGATCTCGTCGATCGTGGCCGACTTGCGCAGGGTCGCGGTCAGGTCGGTGACCGAGCCGGTCGGGACCGGAACACGCAGCGCGTAGCCGTCCAGCTTGCCCTGCAGCTCGGGCAGCACCAGGCCGATGGCCTTGGCGGCGCCGGTGCCGGTGGGCACGATGTTCAGCGCGGCGGCGCGGGCGCGACGCAGGTCGCTGTGCGGGCCGTCCTGCAGGTTCTGGTCCTGGGTGTAGGCGTGGATCGTGGTCATCAGGCCACGCTCGATGCCGAACTCGTCGTTGAGGACCTTGGCCAGCGGGCCGAGGCAGTTGGTGGTGCAGGACGCGTTGGAGATGATGTTCTGGCTGCCGTCGTACTGGCTGTCGTTGACACCCATGACCACGGTCAGGTCCTCACCCTTGGCCGGGGCGGAGATGATGACCTTCTTGGCGCCCGCCGCCAGGTGGCCCTTGGCCTTGGTGGCGTCGGTGAAGATGCCGGTGGACTCGACGACGACGTCGACGCCCAGGTCGCCCCAGGGCAGCGCCGCCGGGCCTTCCTTGATGGCCAGCGCCTTGATCCGCTGGTCGCCGACCACGATGGTGTCCTCGCCGTCCAGCGAGACATCCTGCGGCAGACGGCCGAGGATCGAGTCGTACTTCAGCAGCGTGGCCAGGGTCGCGTTGTCGGTGAGGTCGTTGACCGCGACGATCTCGATATCGGTGGTGCCGAGCGCCTTCTGCGCCTCCACCGCCCGGAAGAAGTTACGTCCGATACGACCGAAGCCGTTGATGCCTACCCGGACTGTCACGTTATCGCTCCTCAGCTTTCAAGCGGATTCATTCCGATGCCTTACTCACACTAGTGCCCTACCGTCACCTCTCCGACACGCACCTGGCGCGGTGAGGACCGCCCGAGGGCCGTGACCGGTCACGATCCGGCGACCGGCCGCCCAGGTGGGCGCCACGTCGACGACGGCGCGACCGGCCGTTCGCGTCGTCCGCGCGGGACCTGGGACGGCGACAATCCCCCTCGACAGAACTCCGCGTGTCGCGGAAGCACAGCGCCCCAATGCTTTTCGCCGCCGCACCGCCCGACGAACGCACCGATGGCGCCATCGCCGGTTCGTCGCGGCCAGTGCGCCGCCGAGGACGCCCGGAAAATCGCCGGCGCATCCCGCGTGGCGCGGCAGGATGGACGGCTTCGTCGACCTCGCGCCCCTCCTCGCCGAGCCGGACGGTGACCGACCCGCCGCGTACGCCGAGGCCGCGCTCGCGCCGCACAGCCCGGCCGAACCCGCCTGGTTCCTCCGCACCGGCGAGAAACCCCGCGAACGCTGGGCCCACACACGCGACACGCCCCGGGTGCCGGAATCGGCTCTCGGGGCGTGCGGTGATTCGAGTGCCCTCAGGCCTCGTCGAGAAGCTCTGCGGTGACCGCGGATTCGGTGTCGGGCACGCCGAGTTCCTTGGCGCGCCGGTCCGCCATCGACAGCAGGCGCCGAATCCGGCCCGCCACAGCGTCTTTCGTCATCGGCGGTTCGGCGAGCTGACCGAGTTCCTCCAGCGACGCCTGGCGATGCTGCACGCGCAGCTTGCCCGCCGCGGCCAAGTGATCGGGCACCTCCTCGCCCAGGATCTCCAGCGCGCGCTCCACCCGGGCGGCCGCTGCGACGGCGGCCCGCGCCGAGCGGCGCAGGTTGGCGTCGTCGAAGTTGGCAAGCCGGTTGGCGGTGGCGCGCACCTCGCGCCGCATCCGGCGCTCCTCCCAGGTGAGCCGGGTGTCCTGGGCGCCCATCCTGGTCAGCAGCGCGCCGATGGCCTCGCCGTCGCGCACCACGACGCGATCGGTGCCGCGCACCTCGCGCGCCTTGGCCGTGATGCCGAGCCTGCGGGCCGCGCCGACCAGCGCGAGCGCCGCCTCCGGGCCGGGGCAGCTGACCTCGAGCGCGGACGAACGACCGGGCTCGGTGAGCGAGCCGTGCGCGAGAAACGCTCCGCGCCAAGCGGCTTCGGCGTCGGCGATGCTGCCGCCGACCACCTGGGCGGGCAGTCCGCGCACCGGGCGGCCGCGCACGTCGAGCAGGCCGGTCTGCCTGGCCAGCGCCTCGCCCTCCTTGGACACCCGCACGACGTAACGGGAGGTCTTGCGCAGACCGCCCGCGCCGAGCACGTGCACGTCGGAGCCGTAGCCGTACAGCTCGAAGATCTCCCGGCGTAGCCGTCGGGCGATGGATCCCATGTCCACCTCCGCCTCGACGATCACCCGGCCTCCGACGATGTGCAGGCCACCCGCGAAACGCAACAGGGCGGAGAGTTCCGCCTTGCGGGAACTCACCTGGGACACCGTGAGCCTGCTCAGCTCGTCTTTCACTTCGGCTGTCATCGCCACGAGACGCGCTCCTTTCCACCCAACCCGGACCGCACATCCGCGCCCATGTGCCGTCCCTCGACTCGAAGCCCTGCCATTTGCGGCCGAGGTTGCCGGATCAGCTGATCCAGGGCGGCGGCAAGCTTTCCGGGGTGATGCCGGTCAGTTCCCGCTTCGGCGACATCGGAGAAGGTTACTCGCGCCCGCAACTGTTCGGCAGCCCTGGCCACATGTTCGCGTTCCCGTCCCTCCGGCACCGAGCCGGAATCGACCAAGACCTCGTCGACAACGAATTCCGGTGCGTGCTGGGACAATACATGTAGATGGCGCTCGGCGGAGAAACCGGCCGTCTCCCCCGGTTCGGCGGCCAGGTTGAGCACGAGCACCTTCCGCGCCCTGGTGTAGACCAGCGCGTCGCGCAGTTCCGGGACGAGGACGTGCGGAATCACGCTGGTGAACCACGAGCCCGGCCCGAGCACCACCACGTCGGCGTGTTCGATGGCCGAGGTCGCCTCCGGGCTGGCGGGCGGATCGGACGGGATCAGCCGCACGCGCCGCACCTTGCCCGGCGTGGTGGCGACCGCGACCTGGCCGCGGATGCAGCGGCTGACCCGCGGGTCCGCTTCCAAACCCGAGACGTCGGCCTCGATGTCGAGCGCGATCGGCGACATCGGGAGCACCCGACCGCTGGCGCGCAACATCTTGGCCACCTCGTCCAGCGCCGCGACGGGATCGCCGAGCACCTCGGTCAGCCCCGCGAGAATGAGGTTGCCGACGGAATGACCAGCGAGCGCGCCGGTGCCGCCGAAACGGTGCTGAACGGTCTGCGTCCACACGCCTTCGGGATCCGCGGCGAGGGCGGCCAACGCCATGCGCAGATCCCCCGGCGGCAGCACCCCGAGCTCGGCGCGCAGCCTGCCCGAGGATCCGCCGTCGTCGGCGACGGTCACCACCGCGCAGATCTTCCTGGTCAGCCGCCGCACCGCCGTCAGCGTCGCGTACAGCCCGTGCCCACCACCCAGTGCGACGATGGCGGGATTCGATTCCCACCCGGTCATTCGCGCCCCAGATCCCGGTGCACGACCCGCACGACGTCGGCGGAGCCGTCGGACTCCGGCCCGATGAGTTCGCCCAGCGCCTCGGCGATCGCCACGCTGCGGTGCTTGCCCCCCGTGCAGCCCACTGCCACCGTCATGTATCGCTTCCCCTCTTGGCGGTAACCGTTCGTCGTCAGGTCGACGAGGTGGCGGCAGGTGTGCAGGTAGTCGGTCGCCCCGGGGCGCGACAGCACGTACTCGCTGACCACCGTCTCCTGTCCCGTGTGTTCCCGCAGTTCCGGTATCCAATGTGGATTGGGTAGAAAACGCACATCCAACACCATGTCGGCGTCCAACGGAACCCCGTACTTGAAGCCGAAGGACTGCACGGTCAGCTGCAGCGCGGCGGGCGCGCCGCCGCCGTACGCCTCCTCCAGCTTGCGGTGCAGCTGGTGGATGGACAACTCGGTGGTGTCGATCACCAGGTCGGCGGCGGTCTTCACGGCCGAGAGACGCACCCGCTCGGCGGCGATGCCCGCGGACAGCGTGCCGTCGGCGCTCTCGCTCTGCAGCGGGTGGCGGCGGCGGGCGAAGCCGAACCGGCGGATCAGCACGTCGTCGGAGGCCTCGAGAAAGAGCACCCTGGTCCGCACGCCGAGCGCGCGCAGCTGTTCGGTGACCACCGAGAGATCGCCGGTGAAGAATCTGCTGCGCACGTCCATGACCAGCGCCAAGCGCCGGATCGGCGGCTCGGCGGACGCGCCGAGTTCGACGAGTCTGCCGATCAGTTCGGGCGGCAGGTTGTCGGCGACATACCAGCCGAGATCCTCCAGCACCCGCGCTGCGGTGCCGCGGCCCGCGCCGGACAGACCGGTCACGATGACGACCTCGACCTGCTGGCACAGCTGGTTGCCCGCGCGCTGGCCGCCCGCACTGTTGTTCGATTCGACGCGTGTCATGTCCTACCGGAATCCGTGTCTAGGTGCCTCTCGATCATCCCGCACCGGATTCGGTATCGGGCACGCGCGCTCACCCTCCGTGGTGCACGAGGACGGTTCACGAACATGTGGAAACGTTACCGAGGATATATGCAGGTCGGACCGGAGCCGGAGATTTCGAGATCACTCACTCGTCCCGCAGCGCGGCGAGCACGGCTTTCGCGGTGGCCACGCCGATGCCGGGTACCTCGGTGATCTGCTCCACCGTCGCCTCCTTCAACTTGGCAACCGAACCGAAATGAGTGACAAGCGCGGTCCGGCGCGCCGCGCCGAGCCCGCGCACCGAATCCAGCGCCGAGGCCGTCATCCGCCGCGAGCGTTTGCTGCGGTGGAAGGTGATGGCGAAACGGTGCGCCTCGTCGCGGACCCGCTGCAGCAGGAACAGCGCCTCGCTGTTGCGCGGCATGATCACCGGATCGGGTTCGCCGGGCACCCACACCTCCTCCAGGCGTTTGGCGAGGCCGATCACCGCGACATCGGTGATGCCGAGCTCGTCGAGCACTTCGGCGGCGGCGGCGACCTGCGGCGCGCCGCCGTCGACGACGTACAGGTTCGGCGGGTAGGCGAACTTGCGCGGGCGTCCGGTGCGCGGGTCGATGCCCGGCCGCGAGGTGAGTTCGATCTCGTCGGCGTCGTCGGCCAGCATCGTGGTCGCGCTTCCGACGTCGACCGGTGGCGTCGAGGCCGCGTCCGCCCGCGCCACCGAAGTCGCGGCTCCGGCCGAGAGTGCTGATCCCTCGGGCCCGAGAGGCGCGGCGGCGACCCCCGCTGGCTCGCCGCCGATGGGCACGCCGGCCTCGGCGTCGACCAGCGGGGCGGAGGTCCCACCGTCGAGTTCCTCGCGCTCGGCTTCGTCGCGCTCCTTGCGCAGCCGATAGAACCGCCGCCGCGTCACCTCCGCGATGCTGCCGACGTCGTCGGAACGCCCGCCGCCCGCCGCCTCCTTGATCGCGTAGTGCCGGTATTCGGACTTGCGCGGCAGACCGTCCTCGAAGACGACCAGCGAGGCCACCACGTCGGTGCCCTGCACGTGGCTGATGTCCACGCACTCGATGCGCAGCGGCGCGGTGTCCAGATCGAGCGCGTCCTGGATGTCCTGCAGGGCCGCCGAGCGAGAGGTCAGGTCGCCCGCGCGCTTGAGTTTGTGCTGGGCGAGGGCCTCCATCGCGTTGCGCTGCACGGTCTCGGCGAGCGCCTTCTTGTCGCCGCGCTGCGGTACGCGCAGCTGCACCGCCGAACCGCGCAGCTTGCTCAGCCACTCCTGGATCTGCTCGTGGTCGGCGGGCAGCTCGGGGACGAGCACCTCGCGCGGGACGACGGTGGCGGGCTGCTCGTCGGGACTCTGGTCGGCGTAGGCGACCTGTTCGCCGTAGAACTGGGTGAGGAACTGTTCGACCAACGCGGCCAGCTCGCCGCCGGAATCCGCGGTGTCGACGGCGTCGCCGGACTTGTCCACCACCCAGCCGCGCTGACCGCGCACCCGGCCGTCGCGGACGTGGAAGATCTGCACCGCCACCTCCAATTCGTCGGTGGCGAAGGCGATCACGTCGGCGTCGGTGCCGGTGCCGAGCACCACCGCCTGCTTCTCCAGTGCCCTGCGCAGCGCCTGCACGTCGTCGCGCAGCCGGGCCGCGGTCTCGAAATCCAGATCCTCGGCGGCCTCGTGCATGCGCCGCTCCAGCTCGCGCACCATCCGGTCGGTGCGCCCGGCGAGGAAGTCGCAGAAGTCCTCCACGATGCGCCGGTGCTCGTCGGCGGTCACCCTGCCGACGCACGGCGCGGAGCACTTGTCGATGTAGCCGAGCAGGCACGGGCGACCGATCTGGTTGTGCCGCTTGAAGACTCCGCTCGAGCAGGTGCGCGCGGGAAACACTCGCAGCAGCAGGTCCAGCGTCTCGCGGATGGCCCAGGCGTGCGCGTACGGGCCGAAGTACCGCACGCCCTTCTTGCGCGCGCCGCGGTAGACGAACAGGCGCGGGTATTCCTCGTTCAAGGTCACCGCGAGCACCGGATAGGACTTGTCGTCCCGGTAGCGCACGTTGAACCGCGGATCGAATTCCTTGATCCAGTTGTATTCCAGCTGCAGCGCCTCCACCTCGGTGGAGACGACCGTCCACTCCACGCTCGCGGCGGTGGTGACCATCTGCTTGGTGCGCGGGTGCAGCGAGGCGACGTCGGCGAAGTAGGAGTTCAGCCGACTGCGCAGGCTCTTGGCCTTGCCGACGTAGATGACCCGCTTGTGCGCGTCCCGGAATTTGTAGACGCCGGGTTCGACGGGGATCGTACCGGGGGCGGGGCGGTACCTCGATGGATCTGCCACTCGAACAGCCTATCGACACTGTCGGACACAGTCCGTCCGCAGCCGCGCCGGGCCGAGCGCAGGCGAGGCAGCCGCCTACCGAGTAGAGCCGACGGGTTGGTGTCCGTCCACGGCATGCGCCGGGCCGGGCGGCGGCGACGCAGGTGCGTACCGAGGGGGCCGGGCTTTCAGTCGGTCCTGCGGCGAGGAGAGACACTCACCTCGGGACGGCCAGTCCATGCGCCCTCAAGGCGTCGACGAGCGCGTCGGGCCGGTCCGCGGTGGGCAGCGGGTCCACGAGCGCGAAGCGGGAGCCGAGCGCGGTCGCGCCGCCGTCGGCGTGTGCGCTGTCGCCGACCATCAAGGCGCGCGCCGGGTCGACGCCGAGCTCGTTCAACGCGGCAAGGAAGATCTCCGGCTCGGGTTTGATCACGCCAACCTCGAACGAGAGCGCGACCGCGCCGACGAGCCGGTCCCAGCCCCTTGTGCGGAACGCCGGGCGCACGTCGAACGCGATATTGCTCACCACGCCCACCGGAACACCCTGTGCCGCAAGGAACTCCAGGACCGGTCCGGTGTCGGGGTACGGTGTCCAGGCGAGCGGGTCGATCAGCCTGCCGTAGAGCCGTTCGGCCTGCTCCTCGGTCGGCACGCCGGAGGAACGCAGCACCTCCAGGTACGCGTGCCGGTGCAGCGCCGGGTCCAAATCCCTGTTGTCCCAAGCGTGCTGGCCCGCGGCGTCGAAGGTCATGAACTGTTCGACCGGCGCCGTCATGCGCCGCAGGATCTCGGCCTTTGCCTCGACGTCGAAATCCGCGCCGTCGGCGCCGACCAGCTCCTCGCCCCACGACTCGTCCTCCTCCAATCGAAAGATCGTTCCGGAGAAGTCGAAAAGCACGGCCTCGATATCCACCCGACCAGGGTACCGACGGCGAGACGAACAACCGACGGCCTCGTCCGAAAGCCGCACCGCTGTCGGTCCCTCGGGATACAGTCCAGGCCATGACGCGCGCGCGACACATCTGGAGCGGAGCCGCCGCGGCCACGATGCTCACGGTCGGACTTCTCACCGGATGTACCACCACCGAGGAGACGACCACCGCCGAATGCACCAGCGCCCCCAACGGCACGCCCGTCGTCGCGGCGCCGCCGACCACGGCGGGCACGGCGACCACCCAGAACCTCAGCACCAACCCCGAGATCGCGTCCGGCTATCGCAGCGGGATGACCGCGGTGCGCACCGGCTCGTACGCGGTCTCCACCGCGAATCCCCTTGCCACAGAAGCGGCTTGCCGGGTGCTGCGCGACGGCGGCACCGCGGCGGACGCGCTGGTCACCGCGCAGCTGGTGCTCGGCCTTGTCGAGCCGCAGGCCTCCGGCATCGGCGGCGGCGCGTTCCTGCTGTACTACGACGGCGCCAGCAAGGCGGTCGAGGCCTACGACGGCAGGGAGGTCGCGCCCGCCGCGGCCACCGAGAACTATCTGCGCTGGATCAGCGACACCGACCGCACCGAGCCGCAACCGAACGCGCGCGCCAGTGGCCGCTCGATCGGCGTGCCCGGCGTGCTGCGGATGCTGGAGCTCGCACACCGTGAGCACGGGAAGACCGGCTGGCGTGAGCTGTTCGATCCGGCGGTTGCGATGGCCGACGAGGGTTTCACGATCAGTCCGCGGCTCGCGGGCCAGATCGCGGAATCGGCGCGCGATCTGGCCAGGGACGAGGCCGCGAAACAGTACTTCCTGAATCCCGACGGTTCGCCGAAGCAGGCGGGCACGAAGCTGACCAACCCGGCGATGTCGAAGACCTTGAGCGCCATCGCCTCCGAGGGCGCGGACGCCTTCTACACCGGCGCCATCGCCGAGGACATAGTCGAGGCCGCCACCGCGGGGTCCGGCGGACGCACCCCGAGCCTGCTCACCGCCCAGGACCTGGCGAACTACCAACCGAAGAAGCGCACCGCGCTGTGCGGCGGCTATCGCGCGCACGAGATCTGCGGTATGCCCGCGCCCTCCTCGGGCGGCAGCACGGTCGCCGCGACGCTGGGCATCCTGGAGAATTTCGACCTGGCCGCGCTGAAGCCGGAGTCCGTCGATCGCAACGGCGGCAAGCCGAGAGCCGAAGCGGTGCACCTGATCTCGGAGGCCGAGCGGCTGGCCTACGCCGACCGCAACAAGTACGTGGCCGACACGGATTTCGTTCCGCTGCCCGGCAATTCGGCGCAGACCCTGATCGACAAGAACTACCTGAAGCAGCGCGCGTCGCTGATCGATCCCGGCCGCAGCATGGGCACCGCGAAACCGGGTGACTTCGGCCCGGTTCCGGTGGGCGTCGGTCCGCAGCCGCCCGAGCACGGCACCAGTCACATCTCGGTGGTCGACGAGTACGGCAATGCCGCGGCCATGACCACCACGGTCGAGTCGGCGTTCGGTTCCTTCCATCTCGTCGACGGCTTCGTGCTGAACAACCAGCTCACCGACTTCGCCTCGGACCCGATGGACCCGGACGGCACGCCGGTGGCGAATCGGGTGCAGCCCGGTAAGCGCCCGCGGAGTTCGATGGCGCCCACCCTGGTGTTCGATCGCGGGCCCGACGGCGCGCGCGGCGAACTCACCCACGTCACGGGTTCGCCGGGCGGTTCGGTGATCATCCAGTTCGTGGTGAAGACGCTGGTCGGCATGCTGGACTGGGGTCTCGATCCGCAGCAGGCGGTCTCGGCGGTCTCGTTCGGCGCGGGCAATACCCCCACGACCGGCGTCGGCGGCGAGCACCCGGCCATCGACGCGAGCGACAACGGCGACCACGACCCGCTCGTGCTACGTCTCCGCGAACTCGGCCACCAGGTATCGGTCGCGCCCCAGTCCAGCGGGTTGAGCGCGCTACGGCGCGACGGGACCGGTCTGATCGGTGGTGCGGACCCGCGGCGTGAGGGTGCGGTCCTCGGCGATACCCGCTGACCTGGATCTGGGACGCGCGGGTCCGGTTCGCCGACCGCGGCGGTGCCGTACGCGGCGTGCTCGAGCGGCGGATTCGGCAGCTCGCTCAGCGCGACAGCCACATCGGATACAGCACCGGACCGCCCGGCAAGATCAGGTCTTCGTCACGCGCGAAACCGAAACGCTCATAGAACGCCACGTTCGAGAATCGGGTCGCGACCAGAAACACGCGCTCCGCGTCGGACCCGAGCCGCTGCTGGAGCAAGCCGGTGGCGTATCCCTTCCCCTGCGCCTCGGGCCGGGTGCCGATCGCGGCGAGGTAGAGGTGCGGTTCGGCGGGCCTGGTCGCGTCGATTCGGCGGACCGCTGGCAATGCCCTGGTCAGGCCACGCCCGAGCGCGCGCACCAGGGTGAACGGCTTCGCGATCGGTGACTCGACGCCCGCGGGCTCCCACAGCGCGACGGCCGCGATCCGACCCGCCTCGTCGTGCACCAGATCGACCAAGCCGCGGCGGTGCCGGGACGCGATGCGGGATCCCAGAAGCGCGGCAAGGCTTTTCGGCGGCGCACCGGATCCGGCCAGAACAAACTCATGAGGGGATCGTCGGCGAAAGCGGCGGCGAGGACGTGCGAACCCGGCGTCATGCCGCGAGACTACCGCCCACCGCGGGGGCCGACGGGTCGCGAAAGTCAGTCTCGCTCGGACTCTTCCGATCCCGTGTACTTCGCGCCGAGCTCGCGCAGCCGATCCATCGCCCGCGCGGCGTGTGCCTTGTCGTTGGAGCGGATCGCGAGCAACGGCACGTAGTCGTCGTCGACCAATTCCAGTCGCGCCCAGGACTTCTTGTCCAGGAAGACCACGCCGCGAATGTGTTCCCAGCCGAAGAGCTGGTCGCCGAGGATGTTGCGTACCGAGACGCCACGTGGCCCGATCCGCACCCGCGGCCGGGTCAGCATCAGTACCCCGCCCGCGATGAGCACGCCGATGGTGACCATCGCGATCTGGTCGGCGAGCCGGAAGTTCACGCCGGTCGAGCCGCTCTGCAACCAGATGCCGCCCACCGCGAACATCGCCACGATCACGGCGGCGACGATCCGCGCGGTCAGCACCGCGCGGCGCGGACGCACCTCGAAGTCCCAGTCGCCCTCGGCCGCGGCGCCGGCCGACGGCGCGCCGTCGTTTCTCCTCCAGATGCGGACGACCGGCATGACTACGTGGACTGCCGCAGCGCGCGCAGGGTGAGGGCGGCGTCCAGCGCCGCCGCGCAGGCCTGCTCGCCCTTGTCCTCGGCCGAACCGGGCAGCCCGGCGCGATCCAGCGCCTGCTCCTCGGTGTTGGTGGTCAGCACGCCGTTGGCGACCGGGGTCGCGGCATCGAGCGAGACTCGGGTAAGGCCAGCGGTCACCGCGTCACAGACGTACTCGAAATGCGGTGTGCCGCCGCGGATCACGACACCGAGCGCGACGACCGCGTCATGCGTGCGGGCCAGTTCCTGGGCGACCACCGGCAGCTCCATGGCGCCCGCGCAGCGCACCACCGTCACGTCGCGGACACCGGCCTGCTTCGCCACCCGCTCGGCGTTCGCCACCAGCGTGTCGCAGATCTTGGTGTGCCAGCGCGAGGCGACGATGCCGAGCTTGAGGTCCTTGGCATCCGACAGCTCGAAGCTGGGTACGCCGGTGCCGCTCATCGGGTTCCGCCTTTCCGGAGGTCGTTGTCGCTCATGCCTGCGCCTCGCTGACGCTCAGCTCCGCCATGCCCGAAGCGGGCTGGCACATGATTCGCTCACTTCGTTCGCTCATTGCGCCGTCTCGCCGAGATCGAGTTCGTCGAGACCGATCAGGTCGTGGCCCATGCGGTCGCGCTTGGTGCGCAGGTAGCGCAGGTTCTCGGCGTTGGCGCGCAACGGCATCGGCACGCGCTCGGTGATGCGCAGGCCGTAGCCGTCAAGGCCGACGCGCTTGGCCGGGTTGTTGGTGAGCAGTCGCATGGAGCGGATGCCCAGGTCGACCAGGATCTGCGCGCCGGTGCCGTAGTCGCGCGCGTCGGCGGGCAGGCCGAGTTCCAGGTTCGCGTCGACGGTGTCGTGCCCGGAGTCCTGCAGCTGGTAGGCCTGCAACTTGTGCATCAGGCCGATGCCACGGCCCTCGTGGCCGCGCATGTACAGCACGACGCCGCGACCCTCCTTGTCCACCATCTCCAGCGCGGCGTCCAGCTGCGGGCCGCAGTCGCAGCGCAGCGAACCGAACACGTCGCCGGTCAGGCATTCCGAGTGCACCCGCACCAGCACGTCCTCGCCGTCGCTGATGTCGCCACGCACCAACGCGACGTGCTCGACCTCGTCGTAGATGCTCTGGTAGCCGACGGCCGTGAAATTGCCGTGCGCGGTGGGGATGCGCGCCTCGGCGACCCGCACGACCTGCTTCTCGTGCTTGCGCCGCCAGGCGATCATGTCCGCGATGGAGATCAGCGCCAGCTCGTGCTCGTCGGCGAAGACGCGCAGCTCCTCGGTGCGGGCCATGTGGCCCTCGTCCTTCTGGCTGACGATCTCGCAGATGACGCCCGCGGGACGCAAGCCCGCCATGCGGGCGAGGTCGACGGCCGCCTCGGTGTGGCCGGGGCGGCGCAGCACGCCGCCTTCCTTGGCGCGCAACGGCACCACGTGGCCGGGCCTGGTCAGGTCGTCGGCCTTGGCGTCGACGTCGGCGAGCAGGCGCATGGTGGTGGCGCGGTCGGCGGCCGAGATGCCGGTGGTGATGCCCTCGCGGGCGTCGACGGACACGGTGTAGGCGGTGCCGTGCTTGTCCTGGTTCGTCGCGTACATCGGCGGCAGGCCGAGGCGGTCGCAGTCGTCACCGGTCAGCGGCACACAGATGTAACCGGAGGTGTAGCGGATCATGAAGGCGACCAACTCGGGGGTGGCCTTTTCCGCGGCGAAGATGAGGTCGCCCTCGTTCTCGCGGTCCTCGTCGTCGACGACGACTACGGCCTTGCCGGCCGCGATGTCGGCGACTGCGCGCTCGATGGTGTCGAACCTGGTCACGTCTGCTGTGCTCCATCTCGAATTAGGTGCCTCACTACAGTAAGGCCTGTCCCGTGCGCCACCGGCGGCGCACCCGCACGCGTGGGCTCAGCCGCGCTGCTGCAAGCGTTCGACGTACTTGGCGATGACGTCGACCTCGAGGTTCACGGTGGTCCCGACGGTCGCCGCGCCCAGGTTCGTCAACGACAGCGTGGTCGGGATCAGCGACACCTCGAACCAGTCGCGGTTGCCGTCGGCGGCGGGCTCGTCGGCGATGCCGAGGCCCGAGACGGTCAGCGAGATGCCGTCGACGGTGATCGAGCCCTTCTCCACCACGTAGCGGGCGATCGAGTCGGGCAGCGAGATGCGCACGACCTCCCAGTTCTCCGAGGGGGTGCGCGAGAGCACGGTGCCGGTGCCGTCGACGTGGCCCTGCACCAGGTGGCCGCCGAGGCGGCTGTTCAGCGCGGCGGCCCGTTCCAGATTCACCCGCGAGCCCTTGCCGAGTCCGCCGATCGAGGAGCGGTTCAGCGTCTCCTGCATGACGTCGACGGTGAAGGAGTCGCCGTCGACGACCTCGACCACGGTGAGGCACACACCGTTGACGGCGATCGAATCGCCGTGTCCGGCATCGGAGGTGACGAGCTCGCCCCTGATGGTGAGGCGCGCGGCGTCGGCCAGCTGCTCGGTGGCGACGATCTCGCCCAGCTCCTCGACGATGCCTGTGAACATGCGTGACTCCCTGTCGCGTGTGTACGTACGGTTGCGGAACAGCCGTGACCCCGGCCGCTATTCCCGGCGTCCGGCGCCCTCCCAGCGTAACGACGTCCGTCGTAGCGACCCCGGCGCGGTTGGTCCCCCACCGCGCATCCGAAACCGCAATTCTGCGACACACCGCGAAAACATCCCGGCGGACTTTTCCGGTCGTCCGAAAGACCCTACGCCGACATTATTCGCAAACAATTCCGTACGGTCATACCGGAATTTCCCGGCTTCTCGATCGACGACAATTGTTCAGCCAGATTTTCCGGGTATCCACCGGTCGTTTTCGACCCGTCGGCGTAACCTCGAACCCGGCTTGATACCCAGCTCGCAACACGGATACACCAACTTCTTGCGCGGTGGCAAAAGTGGAAGCAATATTGTTATGTAGCTGATTCCTACCGTTCAACTTCTGTTCCGAGCAGTTCGCCGTCGAAGTCTTCGACCAGGCCGACGCCCGCGTCGTCCGGTAGCGCCCGAGGAGTTCGACACCGGGAAATCAACCACACGAGGAAGTCGGAACACACAGTGGGTCGACACGAGTTCGATACAGATGGGGGTGCCGCGTGACCACGTTTCTCGATTCGACACTGGAAGTGCGCTGCGTGCAGTACCGGCGCGAGTTCCACATGCCGGCATCGATCGATCCCACGTCACGCCGCATCCTGTTGCACATCGGCACCCATTTCGGCGCCATCACGATGCCCGCCGATCTCGGCGAACAGGTGCAACTCGAGCTCGGCCGAGCGCAGATCGCCGCGCCGGTCGTCCACCATCCGCGCGCCAGGCGCTGGACGTTCATCACCGGCCCCGCCCGGCCCGATTCGCTGACCGTCGCCGTCTCGGCCGAACTCTTCCGGCTCTACGCGACGGTCGCCTGCACCGGAAGCCAGGTCGTACTGCCCTCGCCCGACGACGAGCGAACCGGTTACCGCGTCTGGGTGCGGCCGCCGGAGAGCGCGACGACGCTGCCGCCGCTGAGCGTGGTCATCGAGGCGACGCGGACCCTCGGAGCCCCGAAAACCCGCGCCTTGTAATCGAATTCGACCTGGCGGCACTCGCCCCGAGGTGCAGCGGGTGGCGCGCCGTCCGCTGGCTCAGTGCCAGACGGCGGCCGCCTGCCGCCGCAACTTCTCCACCGTCGCGCCGGGGTCGGCGGTGTTGTAGACCGCGGAGCCCGCGACGAAGCAGTCGATGCCCGCCTCGGCCGCCTGCTCGATGGTGTCGGCGTTGATACCGCCGTCGATCTCGACGATCAGCCGCAGCTCACCGGCGTCGACCAGCCTGCGCACGGTGCGCGCCTTGTCCAGCACGTGGGCGATGAACGACTGGCCGCCGAAGCCCGGCTCAACGCTCATCACCAGCAGGGTGTCGAACTCACGCAGGATCTCCAGGTACGGCTCGATCGGCGTGTTGGGCTTCACCGAGAGGCCGGCCTTCGCGCCCGCCGCGCGGATGTCGCGAGCCACGGCGATCGGATCGTCGGTCGCCTCGGCGTGGAAGGTGACGTTGTGCGCGCCCGCCTCCGCGTACGGCGGGGCCCAGCGGCCCGGATCCTCGATCATCAGGTGGCAGTCCAGCGGGATGTCGGTCGCCTTCAGCAGGCTCTCCACCACCGGAAGGCCGAGCGTGAGATTCGGCACGAAATGGGCGTCCATCACGTCGACGTGCAGCCAGTCCGAGCCTTCCACCCGGCGGGCCTCGTCCGCGAGATGAGCGAAGTCGGCGGACAGGATGGACGGTGCGATCATCGGCTGGCCAGGGCGGGAAAACGTCGGAGAGGACACAGCCCGGCAGTGTACCGAGCCGAGATCACAGGCCGTACCCCAGGGAATCGTTGATTGTGGGCGGCCTTCAGTGGGTAGCCTGGGCAGAGTGATCAACATTTCGGCGGAACAGGGGCTGTACAGCACCCCGGTGGAGATTCGGGTGGCCGCATCGGTCACACAGCTGCCCATCGTGCGCGGGCTCGCCGAAACTCTCGTGCTACTCAGCGATTTCACCCTGGACGAAGTGGCCGACATCCGGTTGGCCGTCGACGAGGTGTGCTCGACCCTCATCGCGCTCGCCGCGCCCGGCACCAGCCTGGACTGCCGGTTCACCATCGGTGAGACCGAACTACGGGTGGAGGTCACCGGGGTCGCCGGGTCCGAAGGGATGCCCGACCAGCGCAGCTTCGGCTGGCATGTGCTGCGCACGCTCACCGACTCGGTGGAGGCGACACAGGATTCGTACGATTCGGCGGTCTCCGGATATCCGACGACGGTGGAGTTCCGTCGGGTCCGGGGGAAGGCGTAGTGGCGGACGAGGACACCGTGTTCGACCAGGAACGTGATGAGGACGCCGAATCCGAGCCCACCGACGCCGCCGAGGACGCGGAGGCCGTCGCCGAGGCGGGGTCGGTCACCGGTTACGACGATCTGAACGCGCTGTTCGAGCGGCTGGCCGGATGCGAGCAAGGCACGGCCGAGCACGCCGCGACGCGCGCCGAGTTGATCAGCCGCTGCATCCCGCTCGCCGACCACATCGCGCGCAAGTTCAGCGGCCGCGGCGAACCGTTCGACGACCTCACCCAGGTCGCGCGGGTCGGGCTGGTGCACGCGGTGGACCGCTTCGACGTCTCGCGCGGATCGAACTTCCTGTCGTTCGCGGTGCCGACCATCATGGGCGAGGTCCGCCGCTACTTCCGCGACAACACCTGGGCCATGCGAGTGCCGCGGCGGGTCAAGGAAACCCACCTGCGCATCGGCGCGGCCATCGACACCCTGTCGCAAACCCTCGGCCGCTCCCCCACCGCCAAGGAGATCGCGGCCGAGCTCGACGTGGATCCCGACGAGGTGACCCAGGCCGTCATCGCGGGCAACGCCTATCAGCCGAGCTCCATCGACGCGGCGGCGCTCGGCCGTGACACCGACGCCTCGCTGCTGGACACGCTCGGCGAGGAGGAATCCCAGTTCGACCGGGTCGAGGAGTACGTCGCCATCCGGCCGCTGCTCGCCGGGCTCCCGGAGCGCGAACGCCGGATCCTCACCATGCGGTTCTTCGAATCCATGACGCAGACCCAGATCGCCAAGCAGATGGGCATCTCCCAGATGCACGTCTCCCGGATTCTCGCGAAAACCCTTGCCCGCCTGCGGGAGCTGTCGAGCCGGGACTGACCGGTCAGCCCGCCGCGCGCTGTTTGCGGATCTTCGCGGGCGCCGAGAGCCACCAAGCGGCATCGATCAGTTCGCGCAGTTGATCCGGCGCGACCCGGTCGAGATCGATGAGGATGTACGGGTACCCGTCGTAGTGCGGCGTGGTGTAGAAGGCGGGATCGCCCGAGGCGAGCAACGCCTCCTTCTCCACCATCTCGCACAGCAGCGCCAGCCCGCCCTCGGCCTCCGAGCGCAGCCGCGCGAACCCCTTGCCGCCGACTTTCAACCCGGGGCTGCGCCACCAAGTCGATTCCTCCACCGCAGGGAGCTCGGTCGCCATCGCCACCACGTCTTGCCACGTCAGGGTCATGGGACCAGTGTGCGCGGCGGCGCGGCGCGATGGATTGGACGGATGGAACCGACCGGCTCGGCGCGGGGACCCGCCTCCGTACCGTTCCCGCCAGTCGATGCGGGGCACCACCGCTCACCTCGGGACTAGCGTGCCGCGGCCACCACGAGCTGGCGGCCGGTCGCGGATCGTCCCTGCGCGGACCAGCCGACCCGCAGCTCCACCTGCGCAGGGCGGCGGCGAAATGGCCCCGACGCTCGGCTTGCCCAAGGTGACTACGGACGCGGCGTCAAGCCGCAGGATGCGGCCACAATCGCGCGGCGCGGCAACGTCCGGGCACCGTGCGATACCGGAGCGGGGCGGCGCGCCCCGGGATCGTGCTGCGGGCTCGATTGTCTGGCGGCTGGTCGCGGGGCGTCGCCGAGCCGGTTGAACGGACGGCCGCAGCCCGTTCGACCGGTTCGGCCGACGATCAGCTCGGCTTGCGCAGCGCCGCCATGAACATGGCGTCGGTGCCGTGGCGGTGCGGCCACAGTTGGGCGGCCGGACCGTCGCCGACGTCGGTGACGCCGGGGAGCAGGTCGCGGGTGTCTAGTTCGATCGCGCCCGTGCGGCGGACGTGGTCGGCCACGATCGACACGGTCTCGGCCAGGTGCGGCGAGCAGGTCGAGTAGACCACCACGCCGCCGGGGCGGACCAGATCCCATGCCGCGGTGAGCAATTCGCGTTGCAGCACGACGAGGTCGCGGACGTCGGCGGGGCTGCGCCGCCAGCGGGCCTCCGGTCTGCGGCGCAGTGCGCCGAGGCCGGTGCACGGGGCGTCGACCAGGATGCGGTCGTAGCCGGGCTCGAGTCCGCTGTCGCGGCCGTCGACGACGTGCACTCGCACGGGTAGGTCGTGAGTGGCCTTGCGCACCAGTTCGGCGCGGTGTTCCGCGGGTTCGACGGCGTCCACCTGGAAGCGGTCGATCGCCGCGAGCGCGCCGAGCAGCGCGGCCTTGCCGCCCGGACCCGCGCACAAGTCGAGCCAGCGGCCACCGTCGGGGCCCTCCAGCGGGGCCCGGGTCAGGCTCAGCGCGACCAGCTGGCTGCCCTCGTCCTGCACGGCGGCCATGCCCTCGCGCACCGGCTCCAGCTTGCCCGGGTCACCGCCCTCGAGGTAGACCGCGTAGGGCGACCAGCGTCCCTCTTCGCCGCCGGTGACGAGCGCCAGCTCCTCGGCGGTGATCTCACCCGGCCGGGCGACCAGGTGCACGACCGGCCGGTCGTCGTCGGCGGCGAGCAGGTCGCGCAGTTCGCCCGCGCGGGCGCCGAGCGCGTCGGCGAACGCTTGGGCGATCCATGCCGGGTGCGCGTACTCGAAGGCCAGCCGTCCCACCGGATCCTCCGGCGCCAGCGCCTCGACCCATTCCTCGGTGGTCTTCTCCCCCGCGCGCCGCAGCACGGCGTTCACGAAACCGGACTTGCCCGCGCCGAATTCGGCCCTGGCCAGCGCCACCGAGGTGTCGACCGCGGCGTGCGCCCCGATGCGGGTGCGCAGCAGCTGGTAGACGCCGAGCCGCAGCACGTCGAGCAGCGGTCCGTCGATCTCCTCGACCGACCGGCCCGCACCGTGCGCGATCACCGCGTCGAGCAGGCCCTGCGTCCGGCAGGCGCCGTAGGCCAGCTCGGTCGCCAGCGCGGCGTCCCGTCCGGAAACGCGCCGGTCGCGAAGCAGGCCGGGCAGCACGAGATTCGCGTACGCGTCGCGTTCGCGCACGGCGCGCAGCACCTCGAGCGCGACCTCGCGGGCTGGGTCGACGGAACCGGCCCGCCGGGCGCGCTTGCTAGAAGTAACCCTTTCCGCCCCAACGGGTTTCGCCGCGCTCCGCCCGGCTCGCTGTGCGCTCGTCGACCGTTCGGGGCGTCCGCCCACGGCGTCGTCCGCGCGCCTGCCGTGCGACCCCGAGCTGGTGTCCGAGCCACGGCGGCCGGAGGCGTCGGATCCGAATCCGCGATCGGCACCGCCTGATCGGCGATCACCATAGGCCGCCGAACCGGATTCGGACCCTCGACGACCACCAGCCTCGGCACCAGATCTGTATCCGCGCTCAGCACCGCTCGACCGGCGATCGCCATAGGACGCCGAACCGGATTCGGCTCCTCGCCGACCGGATTCGGCGGCGGACCGGTATCCCTCGCTGGAGCGGCCCGTGGCGTCGCTCGACCGGCGGCCGCCGTACGACGAGCCGGTCTCCGAAGTTCCGCGACGACCGAGGTCGTCCGCGCCGGACTTGCGACCCTCGGGCCGTCCCGTCCGCTTGTCGTCCCAAGCTCGGCCGCCCTTGCCGCCGGGCGCCTGCGCAGACCGCTCGGTGCGACCGTAGCCGGACCGTCCCGACTCGGAACGCCCTGCGCCGTAACCGGATTCGCGATCGCCTCCCGGCTTCTCCGTCCGCCGCGGTTTACCCTCGAAGCGGCGGTCGGCCTGTCCCCGATAGCCCGTCGCCTCCCGATCGGAACGGAACGGCTTGCGGGACTCCGGCTTCCGTTGCCCGCCGCGGGTTCCGGCCGCGTCACGATCGGCCGACTTCCCCGACGCGGCGTCGCGCCGGGCCTCCTGCTTGCGGGCGGCGCGTTTGGCCCACCCGCCGTCGACGTCGTCGGATTTGCGCGGGCGATCCGCGGGGCTCATTCGACCACCGCGCCGGGCTGCAGACGGGCGCCGCGCGCCCAGTCGAGGGCCGCCATCATCCGCTTGCCTTGCGGCTGCACCTGATTCAAGCGCACGGCGGTGGTCGCGGTGCCGACGAAGACGCCGGTCTTGCGCACCTCGATGACGCGTTCGGGCAGCACCTCCTCCACCATCTCGACGGGGCCGAGCTTGAGGCGGGTGCCGTTCACCTCCGTCCAGGCGCCGGGCGCGGGGGTGACGGCGCGGATGCGCCTGCTGATGGCGAGCGCGGGCAGATCCCAGCGGATGTGACCGTCCTCCGCGGCCACCTTCGGCGCGTACGAGACGCCGTCCGTCGACTGCGGCACGGCGTGCAGGGTGCCGTCTTCCACGCCGTCCAAGGTGGTGGCCAGCAGGTGGGCGCCGGTTTCGGCGAGCTTGGCGAGCAGCGTGCCCGCGGTGTCGGTCAGCGCGATCTTCTCGGTGACCACGCCGAAGACGGGCCCGGTGTCCAGCCCCGCCTCGATCTGGAAGGTGGACGCGCCGGTGATCTCGTCACCCGCGTCGATGGCGGCCTGCACCGGCGCCGCGCCACGCCACGCGGGCAGCAGCGAGAAGTGCAGATTGATCCAGCCGAAGCGCGGGATGTCGAGCACCCGCTGCGGCAACAGTGCGCCGTAGGCCACCACCGGACAGCAGTCGGGCGCCAATTCGGTGAGCTGCTCGACGAATTCGGGTTCGCTTGGGCGGCGCGGGGTGAGCACGGGGATGTCGTGCTCGTCGGCCAGCGTGGCGATCGGCGACCGCGTCACCTTGCGGCCGCGGCCCGCGACGGCGTCGGGCCTGGTCACCACCGCGACCACCTCGTGACGTTCCGACTCTATGAGCCTGCGCAGCGAGGGTACGGCGGGTTCGGGGGTGCCCGCGAAGACGACGCGCATCAGCGGCCCCGTCCGAACGGTCCGGCCTGACCGGCGCCGCGCGACTCGCGCACGGTGACACCCGCGTTGAACCAGTCGGATTCCCGGATGGTGCGCATCGCCTCCTTGCGGGACGCGGGGTCGAGCCGGTCGATGAACAGCACACCGTCGAGGTGATCGGTCTCGTGCTGCACGCAGCGCGCCAGCAGTTTCTCCGCGTCGAACTCGACGGGATTGCCGTGCATGTCGACGCCGGAGGCCCGCACCCGCAGCGCGCGGCGGGTGTCGTAGCGCAGTCCGGGAATGGACAGGCAGCCCTCGGGGCCGACCTGCTCCTCGTCGCCCACCACCGTGTAGGTCGGGTTCACCAGGTGCCCCGCGGCGTCGCCGGTGTCGTAGACGAACACCCGCAGCCCAACGCCGATCTGCGGCGCGGCCATGCCGACACCGCCGTCGTCGTGCATGGTGTCGGTCAGGTCCGCGACCAGCTGGCGCAGCTCACGATCGAATTCGGTGACCTCCGCCGCACGGGCGCGCAGAATCGGATCGCCGAACAGGCGAACGGGCTGAATGGTCACGGCGGCTCCCGGAAGCGGACGAATGCGGTCGTCTCATTCTAGAGAGCGGCCCCGATCACTCCGATCTCCCCAACGCAACGCCCCCGACCTGGTACAACTCACATGCGGACCGGGCGGGGTGTTCATACCCCCCGCCCGGCCGCCCGGAAAGGGCTGGCCGGCGATCCGCGACCACCCTGAACCCCCTGCTCAGCCGCCGATTAGAGGAGTAACCAACGGTGGGGCGGCACCTTCGGGGTGCCGCCAAGCCGAAGAAGCAGGCCAAATCAACGACGGCGAAGCCGCCGGACGCAGCATCGCCCACCTTCACATCCACGTCATCCCCCGCTGGCACGGCGACCTCCCCAACCCACGGCGGCATCCGCCGCCTGTTCCCCCACTGCGACGACGCACTCGACCAAGCCGCAGCAACCATGGCCCGGCAGAACGCTGCCGCTTGACGTTCGATGTCACGGGATGGCGAATCAGGGCCCGACGGGTACCGCCGCCATCTCGGCCAGGACCTCATCGATCGGAGTCGCTGTGACATGCAATGTCGTAGTGGTCGATGACGCATCGAGAATGTTGGGCCGGTCGTACAGGTACAGCAATCTCGGGGAACTCCGCCATGACCGAGTCGGTCCGACCGATTTCCGTGAGCTCGGCGAGCGTCATGCGGTTCAGGCGCGGCTCCGGCGCGCCTGCCGCCGCGGCAAGGTGCGCAGCGAGTTCGCGTACCGACTCCTCGGAGCTGGACGGGACGTGCCAGGCGCGACCCCAGGACTGCTCGTGCCGAGCCGCGGCGATGAGTGTGCGCGCCGCGTCGCCGGTATAGGTCCAGCTGTGCGGGGCGTCGAAATCGCCGGGCCACCAAGCCGCCGATCCGGCCAGCACCTGCCACCGACCATGAGCGTGAAGGGCGAATACGCGTGCGCGCCGAGGAAGTCGTTGGCCCTGACCTCGGTAACCCGCACCCGGCCCGCCTCGTAGGCGGCGCGCGCATCGTGCCACATCCGAGCTCGCACAAGACCTTTCGCGCTCGTTGCGGCCATGGGAAGCTCCGCTGTCACGGGGCCGTCCACCGGGCCGTAGCCGTAGGTGTTGCCGAGCATGACGTAATCGGCGCCGGTGCGCTCGGCCGCTGCCAGCAGCGCGGCGGCCAACGGAGGAAAGTCGGTCGGCCAGCGATCGTAGGGCGGTGCGGCGCAATTGAACAGGGTGGCCGCGCCGCGCGTCAGTTCGGTGAGCCGCGCGGCGTCGGTGGCATCGGCGGCGACTCGTTCGATCCGCTCGTGCACCGGCCCGCTGCCGCTGCGGGTGACGAGCCGGACCCGATCGCCGGAGTCGGCGAGCAAACGGGCAGTGGCCGAGCCGGTGGCTCCGGCTCCGATGACGACGTGCGAGGACATATCTGCTCCTGGTCCGCGGTGGTGTGAACGGCCTTCGGCGCAACGGTCGCGCCGACGTGCCAATGAGCCTGCGCCACAAGAGATCCGTACGATAGTGACCCACATGCCAAAGATCCGGAGGTTCGGGCCATGCACCGAGTGGCCGTTGTCGCCGTCCCCCCGGCCACGACGTTCGACCTGTCCATCCCCGACCTCGTGCTCGGCGAGATGCTGGTCGACGGCGCTCCCGGCTATCGGGTGCGCGTCTGCACCGCGAGCCCGGGGCCGGTCGCCACCAATGGCAGCCTGGAGATCACGGTTCCGCATGGCCTGGACACCGTCGAGGACGCCGATACCGTCATCGTCACCGGCACCGGCGCCCGCGACGACATCGATCCGCGCGTCCTCGCGGTGCTTCGTCGCTCCGCGGCCGCGGGCAAGCGGATAGCGTCGATCTGCACCGGAGCTTTCGTCCTCGCCGAGGCCGGACTGCTCGACGGGCGCCGCGCCACCACCTATTGGGCCAAATCCGACGAATTCTCCAGCCGTTTCCCCGCGGTGGAACTTCGCCCCGACGTGCTGTATGTCGAAGACGGCAACATCCTGACCTCCGCCGGACTGTCCGCGGGTATCGATCTGTGCCTGCATCTGGTGCGCACCGACTACGGCGCAGCGACCGCCAACTCGGCCGCCCGTCTCGTCGTCGCCGCGCCGGTGCGACCAGGCGGACAAGCCCAGTTCATTCGGACGCCGCTACCGCCCGAGACCGGTACCTCGCTGGCGGCGACCCGGAGCTGGGCGCTCGGCCGCCTGCACGAGCCACTCACCCGCGCCGCCCTCGCGAATCATGCCCGCACCAGTATTCGCACCTTGACCCGCAAGTTCCATGCGGAAACCGGCCTCAGCCCCCTGCAATGGCTGCTCCATCAGCGCGTCATCCGGGCTCAGGAGCTGCTGGAAACGACCGACTTGCCGATGGACCAGGTCGCTCGCCTCAGCGGACTCGCGACGACGGACTCGCTGCGCCAACATCTTTCGCGACGGACCGGACTGACGCCGAGTGCGTATCGCGCCGCGTTCACCCAGCGCCCGGACCGGACCT
>NZ_OBEG01000005.1:0-680794 GCF_900215415.1 Nocardia amikacinitolerans
CGCAGGAGGCTGATCCGAGACGATGTTTGCCCGGGTGCGCACCCCCTGCGGCGCACCCGGGCACGCAAACTATACCAGCTGGTGTGTTTCAGGTTTTTCGCAAGTTTTCGTACCGAAAGTTTGAAACTGGGCGAAAACCCGGTTTGAAGTATTGATAAAACTCATAACTTCGCGCCAAGGGTTCGTTCCTATGGGGGGCACCGATTGGCGGCGAGTAGGCTTCGGAGGCGTTTCGAGCATGGCACGGCAGCAAGAGCGGGCCCGCCGGACACGTGCGGCGATTATCAGGTCCGCCGCCGTTGAGTTCGGGAAGAGCGGCTATGCCGCTGCATCGCTCAACCGCATATTGGAGGGATCGCGCGCGACCAAGGGGGCGATGTACTTCCATTTCGATTCCAAGGAAGATCTGGCACGCGCGGTTCTGGAGACGGCGGTCGAGCGGTATCGGTCCTCGGCCGAACGCTGGCTCGCCAGAACGGATCTCGGCCCGCTGGACACCTTGCACGGGATGATCGACGAGATGGCGCTGCGGCTCGAGCACGACATCATCGTGCAGGCGGAGTACCGCTTGATCATCGAGCCGGACTTCTATCGCGACGTGCACACCGGCGGCGGTCGCATCCTCGGCCGCGCGACCAGGGTGCTGGCCGTGCGCGCCATCGAGCACGGGCAGCTGCGCGCCGACGCCGACCCGGACCGGTTCACCCGGACGCTGGCGGCCGGTCTCGCGGGGCAGCGCTACCTGCTCGATCTGCTCGGCGGCGCGACCGATCTGCGCTCGCGCTTCCAGGAGGTGCTCGAGGTCGTGATCGATGCGATGTCCACCCCGGAGTGGGGCGCCAAGTTCCGTGTCGACGGGTGGCGTGCGTCCGCACGGCTGGAAGAGCTCGGTCTGGGCCTCTGACCAGCCGATTTGGGAAACTCGGCGAGACTGTCATAAGCTATGCGAGCTCCCAACGGACAGCCGTTGAAAGCCGGTCCGGAGAAATCCGGGACGAGCCCCCTTCGTCTAGCGGCCTAGGACGCCGCCCTTTCAAGGCGGTAGCGCGGGTTCGAATCCCGTAGGGGGTACGGTCTTCGGATCGTTGGTAGCACAGCAAGGCCCTGTGGCGCAGTTGGTTAGCGCGCCGCCCTGTCACGGCGGAGGTCGCGGGTTCGAGTCCCGTCAGGGTCGCAAACAAGCGCCGGAGAAATCCGGCGTTTAGCGTATGGCATTCGGAACGGGTGCCTGCGGCCAGGTAGCTCAGTTGGTACGAGCGTCCGCCTGAAAAGCGGAAGGTCGCCGGTTCGATCCCGGCCCTGGCCACCACAATCCCCTCGCCGGTACGGCGGGGGGATTTTTCGTTTCACGGGTGTCGGCCCGGTAGCTCGCCGCTCATCCGGTTCCGGAAACGCGGGCCGGGTGGTCGGCGAGGTGGGATGCTGGGGGCATGGCTGAACGGTGGTACTACTGCTTGAAGCACCAGCGTGCCGAGAAGGGACGCCAGTGCTGGTTCCGGGACCGGATGGGCCCGTATCCCGACCAGGCCACGGCCGAACGCGCGCTGGAGATCGTCCGGGCGCGCAACGAGCGCGAGGACGCGCGCGACCGATCCTGGCGCGACGGCGACTGACACCCTTCCTGCGCGACAACGGATTTCGCTCGCCCGAGCAGTGCGACACGCGGCGGCGCGACCGTCGCCGCAGGTCCGCGACTTGATCTTGGTCCGGACTACGGCAGGTCATGCCCTCGACCCCGCGTGCGGCCGCTCAGGTGTCCATCAGGTCGATCGAGTACGGTTTCTCAGAATCGAACGAGTGCTCGGCGGTCCGGCGTGGGCTGCGGGCCGGACCAGGTGAGCAGGGAGGGCGACCCTTGAGGGTTACCGTTGTTGTGCCGACCTACAACGAGCGGGAGAATCTGCCGGTGGCGGTGGAGCGGCTGACGGCGCTTCCGGTGCCCGACCTGCACATCCTCGTCGTCGACGACAACTCGCCGGACGGCACCGGTGAGGTCGCCGACAAGCTGGCCGCCGAACTGCCGAACGTGGTCGGCGTGCTGCACCGCACCGAGAAGGACGGACTCGGCCGCGCTTACGTCGCCGGCATCACCCGGGCGCTGGACGAAGGCGCCGACGTGGTGATCCAGATGGACGCCGATCTCTCGCACCCGGCCGAGGTGATTCCGGCCATGCTGGAGAAGCTGCGCGACACCGAAGCGGGCGTGGTGCTCGGCTCGCGGTACGTGCCAGGCGGTTCCACCGCCGAGGAGTGGAAGTGGTACCGCAAGGCGCTCTCGGCTTGGGCGAACTTCTACGTGAACCTGATCCTGCGCCTCGGCGTCAAGGACGCCACCGCGGGCTTCAAGGCATGGAAGGCCGACACGCTGCGCGCCATCGACGTGGCCTCGATCCGCAGCAACGGCTACTCGTTCCAGGTCGAGATGAACTACCGGACGGTCAAGCGCGGCATCGCGATCGCCGAGGTGCCGATCCGGTTCGAGGAGCGCACACTCGGCGCCTCGAAGATGAGCCTGAAGGTGCAGCTGGAGTCGGCGCTGATGCCGTGGAAGCTGCTGTTCGGCCGCTCGGTCTGACTTACGACAACGCAGAGCCCCGCATCCGGACGACGGAGGCGGGGCTCTGGTCTGTTCGGGGCTCACCCGGCCGGGCTCAGCGCTCGATCAGGTGCTTGCGCAGGCCCTCCATGCTGACGACGATGACCGGCACGAGCAGCACGTGCATGATCGACAGCGCCACGGTGGACGCGGTGTCGAAGGTAGCGGCGACGGTGCCCGCGATGGTGGCGAGGGTCAGCACCGAGCCGACCACGGAGGCGACCCGCAGCACGCCCACCCAGCGGTAGGACAGCAGCGCGGCCGCGGTCAGCCCGATCAGCAGCGGGACGGCCGACATAGCGATGACACCGCCAGGCGCGACGTCCTGGGTGGTGGTGCCGTCGTCCATGACGAAGGAGCCGCCCGCGGCGGCGCCGATCAGCCAGACGACGAGGTTGACCAGCACGGCCGCCGCGACCGCGCCGAGGACGGCGACCGGGCGGTTGACGGCGGGGATCTGGATGGTGGGTGCGGTGGTGGCGGGTGCGACGGACATGGTTCAGGTCTCCTGAGGCGAAGCTGTGAATTCGTTGTGAGACCTATCGTGAAACCTCAAGATTTATTGAGGTCAATCGTTCTGGGGCGCAGCGTGTTCCATCTCACTCCGGCCAGTCGAGCAGCGTCGCGAGAAACAGCCGGCGCACCGCTTCGACCTGCTCGTTCATCGACACCGGGTCCCAGTCGCGCACATCGATGGGCGGCAGGACCGCGACGTCGACCGTCCCGCGCCGCGCGATCATCGAGTTGCGCCAGGAGATCTCGCCCGCATTGCGGATCACCACCGGGATCACCGGGACGCCCGCCTGGTGCGCGATGTGGAACGCGCCCTTCTTGAACGGGCCGACTTCCGGTGTGTACGAACGGGTTCCCTCGGGCGAGACGGCGATCGACAGCCCGCCGCGCAGCGTCTCGACCACGGGCGCCAGCGCCGCCTTGGCGCGATGGGTGTCCGACCGGTCGATGAAAGTCACGCCGACGAAGCGCATCAGCGGCCCGAACAGCGGATTGCGGGTCAGCTCCTTCTTGCCGATGCCGGTGACACCGCCGCCGAGCACCTTCGGCACGATGATCACGTCGAACTGGCTCTGGTGGTTGAACAGGAACACTGCGGGGCGCGGCGCTCGCGCGTGCTCGGCGCCGGTCACCCGCACACGCACGCCCAGCGCGCGCAGCGTCGCGGCGGTGCCGTACGCCATCAGCGAGTCGGCCATCTTCCTGCGCTGTCCGGTGTACGACTTGGCGAGCACACCGAACACCGCGCCGCCGAGCAGTGCGGCGAAACCGGCGATTGTACGCAGGTAGTCCAGCGGCCGCGGCGCCCTGCGCGGCCGGAAGGCCAGCGACGGCCAAGCGTTGTCGGACGCCATCGCGCCGAGCTTGCGTTCGGGGTTGACCGCGACCGGGTGGCCGACGAGCGCGAGCAGCGGTAGGTCGGCGACGCCGTCGGCGTAGGCGTAGCTGCGGCTCAGATCGATGCCGTTGGCCGAGGCGAACGTGCGCACGGCGTCGGCTTTGCCGTGCCGCCACAGGGTCTTTCCCGCGGTGTAGCCGGTGAGCACGCCGTCGCTGGTAGCCATCTCGGTGCACAGCACGTGCTGGACGCCGAGCGCGGCGGCGGCGGGCGCGACCTGGAACCTGGTCAGCGAACTGGTCAGGACAACGGTGTGCCCGGCCGCCTCGTGGGTCCGGATCAATTGCCACGCTTCGGGATACAGATGGCCGTAGACGGCGCGGCGGAAAAGCTGGACGCCGAGGTCGTCGAGCTCGTCCTCGGTCCGCCCGGCCAGCGCCTGGGCGGCCTGCTGGAGGAAGCGGCTGTACTCGCCGTCGGTGAGTCCGTTGCGGATGCTGCCGAGCAGCGTCGCGGACAGACCACGCGGGCCGCCGCCGAACGCCCTGCGATACAGCGGCGCGCGGGGGAACCCGTCCACGACGGTGCCGCCGAAGTCGAACACCGCGGCGATCTCGGGGCCCTGCGGCCCGGATCGGATGGCGGACAACATCGCGCGGAGATCGGCGGACGAATCCCCCGGTCGGCCTCGATCTTCGGCGGCCGGGCGCGGGGCTGCGGCCTGGCTCATCGGGTCCCCAGCCCCGGATTATTGGACGGGTCGAGGGCAGCGGCCTGCGCGATACGCGCCCCGATACCGCGCAGGCGATCGGCGAATTCGGTACGACGCGCGATCAATTCGGTGCGGTCCTTGGCCGAGGTGCTGGAGACCGGCCGCAGCAGTCCGTGGTTGTCGGCCAGTTTCAGCGCACTGCCGAACAGCTCGGTGGACACCGATTCCGGACTGTGCAGGCGCTGCTGGAGCAGCATCTGCCTGCCGACCGACACGCATTCGTCGAGGAATTCCTTGCGGTCGATCGCGGCGCCGGGATCGCGCGCGGCCAGCCGCTCGGCGACGACGAGCTGCGCGTCGAAGAACGAGCGCAGCACGCGGTGGGCCATCGTGAACCCGGAGGCGGTGAGCTTCCCGAGGATGTCGGAGCCGAGGGTGTCCTTGCGGCTGCGTCCGTTCCACTCCGGATCGACGAGCAGCATCTCGGCGGTGATCTGCGTGGTGAACTCCGCGCGGTCCGGGAAGAAGAACTCGAACTTCAGCAGATCGCGCAGCCGGAACGCCTCGTCCCATCCGGTCCGAAGCTGGTCGGGCGCACCGGAATCCACCGCAGCGAGGATCGACAATTCCAGGATCGCCCGGTTCACGAACCAGTGCACGGCGCTGTTGCGGTAGAACGCAGCCTCCAGGTGCGCGCCGCTCTCGATCGAATACACCGGCTCCAAGCCGCCGCGATAGACGGTCACCACCTTGGCCAGCGAAAGCTGTTCCAGCACAACGGCCAGACTGGTTTCCTCGCGCAACGCGTCGAGTTCACCGCTCGGCAGGTCGCGCTTCTCGATGTAGCCGAGTACCGGCGCGAGCAGGGCGCACACCTCGCCGAGGGTCAGCGCCCGCTCGTCGACGCCGAGCAGGGCCAGGGTGACCAGCGAGTTGACGGTGATCGGCGTGACCGCGTTGATCCCGACGGCGATCTCGAAGGCCAGGCGCTGCACGGCCTTTCGCTCCCGCTCCAGCGTCTCCGGATCGGTGTCGGCGATCGGCTCGGCGACCGACTCGGTGTGGTGCAAGGGAATCGAGACGCGCGGCGGGGTGAGCGGGTCGCCGTGCGCGGCCAGCCGGTCGCGGGCCGAGAGCGGCGCGCCGAAGCGGACGTAGACGCGGCCCGCCGAATGCTGCTGGCTGCGGATGTAGCGCGCCAGCCAGGTCAGTCCCTCCGGTTTCTTTGTCCCGCCCGCCTGTTCGGTGGCGATGGCGCCGAGCTCGTTGAGCCGCTCGTAGGTGATCGAGACCGGAACGAGCATCACGTCGTCGACGCGGTCGGCGCGCACCGCGGCGGCGAGGAAGTTGAGCAGGCCGTAGCGGGGCGGGCGCAGCTTGCCGGTGCGGGTGCGGCCGCCCTCGAAGTACCACTCCAGGTTGAAGCGTTTGGCGACCAGGTAGGCGAAGTACTCCTCGACCACCGCCTTGTAGACCTCGTCGTCGCCGAAGCTGCGCCGGATGAACACCGTGCCGGTGCGCCGCGCGATCGGGCCGAGCGGCCAGAACCGCAGATTGGCGCCGCCGATCACGTGGTTGGGCGGGAAGTCGTTGCGGGCCAGCACGTCACCGAGCACGAACGCGTCGACGTAGGAACGGTGCGAGGGCAGGAAGACCAGCGGATAGCGGCGATTGAGCGCGCGTAGCGCGGCGAGGCCGGACTCCTCGGTGTCGACCTTCCATGTCGAGGCGTGCACCGGGCGCATGGCCTGGGTGAACAGATCCGAGACCGTTCGGCTCTGCGCGGCGACCAGTTCGTTGAGCGCTTTCTCCGCGCGGCGGTACACCTCCTGCGGATCCGCGCCGATCTGGTCGGCGATCAGTTCCAGCCTGCGCAGGAAGTCGGGGGAGTCGAGGATCTCCTCGGCCACCAGCCGGGGCACCTTGTAGCGGTCGCCGATTATGGAACGCTCCGCGCGTTCCAACGCGACCACCGCGGCGCGCAGGATGGCGCGGGCGAACGGCTCGGCCGTCCCCGCCGCGTGCAGCGCGGAGGCCTCGGGGTTGTTGGCGCGCAACTCGCTCAGCAACGCGGGTTGCCCGGTCAGGATGACATGCCGGTCCGGCGATTTGCGCACCAGCTTGCGCTGGGCCATCCAGTGCGGTTTGCGGGGATTGGTCAGCATCGCGAGATCGGCGAAGGTCATCCGGCGAACGCCGTCGCGCTCGGGCGGCAGCCACAGCACCCGGATCGGCACAACAAGCGGGTCGTCGCGGCGACCGATCAGCCGGTCCGCGATCGCGCCCGCGTCCAGGTCGAGCTGGGTGATCGGCGCGTCGGTGCCGATCTCCTTGGCGATGCCGCCGTCGCCGAGCCAGGCGCCGACCAGTTGGCGCTCGACACCGGAGGTGGCGTCCACCAGTGCCACCACCGAACGGGGCGCGGTAGCTGACTTCGTCGGCGAGCCGCCGCGGTGCTCGATCATCGATGTTCTTCCCTCCGCAGGTGACGCTTCCTTCATTCAAGCCTGCCGCGCCGCTGTGCGCAGGCACTCCGCGCGGCGAGTTCGATTCCGGTGCGGTGAACGCGGACGGTGGGCGGCCCTCGAACGCGGGCGCGGCGAGCGGGAAGTGGCGGTCGCGGGGAGCAGGCGGCGGGGCGTTCGACGGTCGTTGCGGCCGGATAACCGGTGTCGCCCTGGGCATTTGCCCAATTCAAAGATCGTGTGGCCGCGAGCACACCTTCGCGCTGCGCAGGTAATGCTAACCTTACCTCCTTGAGTTAGGTCAGGGTAACCTTTGGAGGATCGTTGTCGACCACGGACGAGCGCTTGCGCGTTGAGTATGTGACCGATCCGGCGGCAGCGATGTCACGGCTGGCGGCGGCGGATCGATTCGGCGAGTACGTGATGTACGAACGTCCGGGGGAGTGGGTGTTCGCGGCCGATCCGATCGGCAGCATCGAACTCGACGTGCGCGAACTGCGCGTCACCTGGGAGGGAAAGACCACCGCCACGAGCTGGACGGGCACGCCCGCGCGGGCTCTGGACGAGGCACTCGGCCTGCTGCCGCTGGACGGCCGCCGCGCCTACGGCTGGATCGGATTCGAGTTCTGCGCGTGGGCGTTGGACGCGACCGCGCACCTGGACGAGCGGACGCCCTTGGCGCACCTGATGATTCCGCGCATCGAGGTGCGCGTCGACGAATCCGGTATCCGCGTCTCTGGCGCGACGCCGAGCGAGACCGGTGACATCCACGATCTCATCGCCGAAGCGCAGGGCAGCGAGCTGCCGACGCCGCACCCGGCCGACATCCGGGTGGACCCGACCGGCTACCGCGAGCGGGTCGCGGAGGCGGTCGAGGAAATCCGTTCCGGCCGCTACCAGAAGGTCATCCTGTCCAGGAAGGTCGAGCTGCCGTTCGCGGTCGACGTGCCTGCCACCTACCGGCTCGGCCGGGCGAACAACACGCCCGCCCGCTCCTTCCTGCTGCGGCTCGGCGGTCTCGAAGCCGCGGGCTTCAGCCCCGAGCTGGTCGCCTCCGTCGACGACGAGCGGGTGGTCACCACCGAGCCGCTTGCGGGCACCCGCGCCTTCGGGCTCGGCGAGGACGTCGACATGGCGGCCCGCGCCGACCTGGTCAGCGATCCGAAAGAGATCGTGGAGCACGCCATTTCGGTGCAGACCTCGTTCGCCGAGATCAGCGCGGTCGCCGATCCCGGTACGCCTGTGGTGTCCGACTTCATGGCGGTGCGCGAGCGCGGCAGCGTGCAGCACCTTGCCTCCACCGTGCGCGGCAGGCTGGCCGCCGACCGCTCCAGCTGGGACGCGCTCGAGGTGCTCTTCCCCTCGGTCACGGCGTCCGGCATCCCCAAGCGCGAGGGCGTCGACTCGGTCTTCCGCCTGGACGGTTCGCCGCGCGGGCTGTACTCCGGTGCGGTGGTGACGATCTCGCCGACCGGCGCGATGGAGGCCACGCTGGTGCTGCGCGCGGTTTACCAGACGACCGAGGGCGCGTGGCTGCGCGCGGGCGCGGGCATCGTCGGACAGTCGCGCCCCGAGCGGGAATTCGAGGAGACCTGCGAAAAGCTCGGCAGCGTAGCGCCGTACGTGGTCAAGGCGTAGCGCACACGGCAAGCCGAGCGCACGCCGATGGCCGAGCGTGCGCCGAGACGAACGGGTCGTCCACCATTCGGTGGGCGACCCGTCGTCGTCGATCGGCCTGTGCGCCCGGTGTACCGACTGAAGGTGGCCTTCATCGTGTTAGGCCGACTGATGGTGACCTTCGGTCGGGTTGCGTGTCCAACCTTTTCGGACGGCACTGGGGCATAGAGGAACCGACAACTGGCATGTCGAGCCGTGCGGCCGGATTACCGATCGCGCAGCGCCTTCTTGTCGATCTTGCCGACCGCGGTGATCGGCAACTTGTCCGCCTGCCGCAGCACATCGGGCAGCTTGTAGGTGGCAAGGCCGCGGTCGGTCAGGAAGGTCTTGATCTCGGCCAAGGTCGGCATCGCGCCGTCGACGACCAGCACCGCGCAGACCTTCTCGCCGAGCGCCGCGTCCGGCAGCCCGACGGCGGCGGCGTGCCGGACGGCCGGATGGGCGAGCAGATGCTCCTCGAGCTCGTCGCAGGAGATGTTCTCGCCGCCGCGGTTGATCACGTCCTTGATCCGGCCGGAGACCACGAGGTGGCCGGACGGCAGGCGGCGGACCAGGTCACCGCTGCGGTAGTAGCCGTCGGGGGTGAAAGCGCGGGCGTTGTGCTCCGGCGCGCGGTAGTAGCCGCGAATCGTGTAGGGGCCCTTGGTGAGCAGCTCGCCCTCCTCGCCCGGTGCGACGTCGTTGCCTTCACCGTCGACCACCCGCACCTCGTCGGCGGGGGAGAGCGGCCTGCCCTGCGTGGTGTGCAGCAGCTCGGCGGGATCGTCGAGCCGGGTGTAGTTGAGCAGACCCTCTGCCATGCCGAACACCTGCTGCAAGGTGGCGCCGAGCGCGGGGGTGACCTCGACGGCGTTCACCTCGGCCAGACGCGCGCCGCCGACTTGGAGCAGGCGCAGCGAGGCGAGGTCGGCGTCCTCCCATTCGGTTGCCGCGCACCACAACTGGGCAAGCGGCGGCACCACGGCGGTGACCGTGACCCGGTGCTTCTCGATGGCGGCGAAGGCGTTCTCGGGGCTGGGATCGGTGACGAACGCGACCGCGCCACCGACGCTCACGGTGCCGAGGATGCCTGGGCAGGCCAGCGGGAAGTTGTGCGCGGCGGGCAGTGTCGCCAGGTAGACGTCGTCGGCGGTGAGCTCGCACACCGCGGCGCTCGCGGTGGCGTTGTAGGCGTAATCGTCGTGCGTGCGTGCGATCAGCTTCGGCAGGCCGGTGGTGCCGCCGGAGACCAGCATCAGCGCGATGTCGCTCGGGTCGACCTCCGGTAGTGAGTCACCCTCGCGGGGCACTGAATTCAGATCGGTGAACGCACCGGGCTCGCCGAGCACGATGACATGGCGCAGGCTCGCCACGGACTCCTGCACCGTCGCGGCCAGTTCCCGGTAGTCGAAATCGCCGTGCTTGTCGACGATGACGTATCCCACTGCCTCGGAAAGCGCCGCGAGATGCTCGATCTCGGCCCTGCGGTGCGCGGGCAGCGTCAGCACCGGGATGATGCCCGCGCACAGCAGACCGAAAAGCACCGTCATGAACTCGGGCACGTTGGGCAGCTGCACGACGACGCGGTCGCCCGGCGCGATGCCGAGCGCGAGCAGGCCGTGCGCCATCCGATCGGCTTCGGCGTCCACCTCCGCGTAGCTGCGCGCGCCCGAGTCGGTGATCAGCGCGGTGCGGTCCGGCTCCCGACGCGCGGTCTCGCGCAGCAGATCGCCGAGCGCGCGACCGGTCCAGTAGCCTGCGGCGCGGTAGTTCTCGGCCGCGTCGGCGGGGAAGGGGACGTAGCCCTCTCGGTGGGTGCTGGATGTGGTGGTCACGGGCTGCCTCACAAAGTCGGGACGGGTGATTCTCGGACCTAGTAATTAGGGTCTCTTTATGTAGGTTAGGCAACCCTATCTCAGTGCGATACGCTTGCGCCGAGCAGTCTCGATCCGCCGGATGCGGCGGCGACCAAGGAGTACAGCGGCACATGCAGCCAGCACAGCGACCGGGGGACGGAGCGGGGAACGCCGCGCACGCGGTGATCGGCCGGGACGAGATCCGCGCCGCGATCGCCGGGCAACTCGGCATCGATATCGACGCGATCGCCGACGAGGACGATCTGATCCAGCTGGGCCTGGATTCCATCCGGACCATGAAACTGGCCGGTGGCTGGCGCAAGCGCGGTGCGGACGTCAACTTCGCCCAGCTGGCCGCGACGCCGACCGTCGCGGAATGGTCCCGGCTGCTCGGTGCGGGTGCTGAAACCGAAGGCGCACCTGACGAGTCGCGAGCCGCTCCGGTCGAATCCGCCACCGCCACCGACGAATCCGAGCCCTTCCCGCTGGCGACCATGCAGCACGCGTACTGGATCGGCCGCTCCGACGAACAGGACCTCGGCGGCGTCGCCGCGCACCTGTACGTCGAATTCGATGGCGCCGCCGTCGATCCCGAGCGGCTCGAGCGCGCCGTCGCGGCCCTGGTCGCAGCGCACCCGATGCTGCGCACCAGGGTGCTGCCGGACGGAACCCAGCAGACCATGCCCGCGCCGGGTCGCCCGGTGTTCTCCGTCGTCGACCTGCGCGGGGAGTCCGCCGAAGCGGCGGAAGCCGAGCTGGAACGCCTGCGGGACAGCAAGACCCATCAGCGCCTCGACATCGAGGCCGGGCAGGTGCTCGACGTGACGCTCAGCCTGCTGCCCGCCGGCCGCACCCGCCTGCACCTCGACGTCGACATGCTCGCCGGCGACGCCATGAGCTACCGCGTCCTGATCTCCGACCTGGCCGAGCTCTACCACGGCGGGTCGCTGCCCGCCGAGACCTACAGCTACCGCCGCTACCGCACCGAACGCCAGATCGACGCGGCCGCGCGGGAGCGCGACAAGCAGTGGTGGCAGGAACGGCTGCCGCGCCTGCCCGGTTCGCCCGAGCTGCCGACCATTCCGGTCAGCGAGCGCGTCGACCCGCATCGGACCGTCCGCTACAACCACTGGCTCGAGCCGGAGGCCAAGCAGCGGCTGCTGGACGCCGCGCACGCGCGCGGCATCACCCCGGCCATGGCGCTGGCGGCCGTGTTCGCCGAGACCATCGGCGGTTGGTCCGCGCAGAGCCGATTCCTGTTGAATGTGCCGCTGTTCCACCGCGAGCCGGTGCATCCCGACATCGACCGCGTCATCGGCGATTTCACGTCGTCGATCATGCTCGAGGTGGACGTCAGCGCGAACATGACGGTTGCCGACCGGGCGCGGGCGTTGCAGCGTTCGATGCACGAAAGCGGCGCGCACACCGCCTATTCCGGCCTCGAGGTGCTGCGCGACCTCGGCCGCCACCGTGGTGAGCCGGTGCTCGCGCCGATCGTCTACACCAGCGCGCTCAATCTCGGCGAACTGTTCGCCGATTCGGTGACCGAGACTTTCGGCGAGCCGGTCTGGATCATCTCGCAGGGCCCGCAGGTGCTGTTGGACGCGCAGGTCACCGAGGTGCGCGGCGGCCTGCTGCTGAACTGGGACGTGCGCGAATCCGCCTTCCCCGACGGCGTGATCGAGGCGATGTTCACCAGCTACACCGACGCCATCACCCGGCTCGGCGCGGGCGAAGCGGGATGGAACGCCGAAGCGGCGGTACGTCTTCCGCTCGCACAAGCCACCGTGCGCGCGCAGGTGAACGCCACCGACGGACCGGTGACCGGCCGCGCGCTGCACGAGGGGTTCTTCCAGCACGCCGCCGCGACGCCCGACGCGCCAGCGGTGCTGTGGCAGACCGACGGCGTCGACGGCGGGTGGAGCTACGGCGAACTGGCCGCGCAGGCGCTGGCCGTGGCTGGTGCGCTGCGGGATCAGGGTGTGCGGCAAGGCGATACGGTCGCGGTGCAGTTGCCGAAGGGTCCGGATCAGATCCTCGCGGTGCTCGGCGTGCTCGCCGCCGGCGCGACCTACGTGCCGATCGGCTTCGACCAGCCGGTGGGCAGGCGCGCGGAAATCCTGCGCACCGGCGAGGTGGTGGCCGCGCTCACCGTCGACGGTGCGGACATGGGTCGTCCCGAGATCGCCTGCGTGCCGATCTCGCAGGCCAGGCAGCACCCGAATCCGCTTGCCGCGCCCGTGATCCCGGATACCTCCGCCATCGCCTACGTGCTGTTCACCTCAGGTTCGACGGGCACGCCCAAGGGCGTCGACCTGCCGCACAGCGGCCCGATGAACACCATCGACGCGGTGAACGACTGGTTCGAAGTCGGCTCCGGTGACCGGGTACTCGGCCTCTCCGCGCTCGAGTTCGACGCCTCGGTCTACGACATCTTCGGCATGTTCTCGGTGGGCGGCTCCGTGGTCGCGCTGAACCCGAGGCAGCGCGAGGAGGCGACCACCTGGGTGGAGCTGCTGCGGCACTTCCGGGTGACGATCCTCAACTGCGTGCCGAGCATGCTCGACATGATCCTGGAGATCGGCGGCGACGAGCTCGGCGACTCGCTGCGCGCGGTGACCCTCGGCGGCGACTGGGTCGGCGCCGATCTCGCGCGCAGGCTCGCCGCGCAGGTGCCCGGCTGCCGCTTCTCCGGCCTGGGCGGCGCGACCGAGACATCCATCCACAACACCATCTGCGAGGTCAGCGAGCCACCCGCGCACTGGACGACGGTGCCGTTCGGCGTTCCGCTGCGCAATGTGCGCTGCCGCGTGGTGAATTCGGCGGGACGCGACTGTCCGGACTGGGTGCCCGGCGAATTCTGGGTCGGCGGCGCGAATGTCGCGGCGGGTTACCGCAACGACCCGGAACGCACCGCCGAACGGTTCGTGACGCACGACGACATCCGCTGGTACCGCACCGGCGACATGGCCCGCTACTGGCCCGACGGCACGATCGAATTCCTCGGCCGCGCCGACCACCAGGTGCAGATCCGCGGCTACCGCGTGGAACTCGGCGAGGTGGAGAGCGCGCTGCGCACCGCGCCGGGTGTCCGGCACGCGGTCGCGGCGGTGGTCGGGAAGGGGGTGCCGAAGCTTGTCGCGGCCGTCGCCGGATTCCCCGGCAGCACCGTGGATCTGGTCGGCGCGATCTCGGATCTGTTGCCCAGCTACATGATTCCGACCCGCATCGAACTACTGGACGAGATGCCGCTCACCGACAACGGCAAGCTCGACCGCCGCGCTGTCGTCGCGCTGCTCGAGCCCTCCGCGCAGGACACCGCGGACCTCGCGCCGCGCACGCCGCTGGAGTCGGCGCTCGCGGCGATCGTCGCCGAGGTGCTCGGCGTGCCCCGCCTCGGCGTGCACGACGACTTCTTCGGGCTCGGCGGCGACTCGGTGCTCGCGACGACGGCGATCGCGCGGGTCCGCGAATGGCTCGACGCGGAGCACGCGCTGGTCGCGGACATCCTCGTCGGCCGGACGGTGGCGGGTCTCGCCGAGCGCTTGCTCGCCAAGGACGCCGAGGCGGGCACGCCGGACCGGCTGGACGAGGTCGCCAAGCTGTATCTGGAGGTCGCGGCCATGACCGACGAGGAGATCCTCGCGCAGGCCTGACGTGGTTTCCCGTCGCCCCGTTTCCGATCGGGGCGACGGGTCGCGCTTCCAGGACTAAACTTCCCGACATGACCCGTTGGGACGCCTCGAACATCCCCGATCAGACCGGCCGGACGTTCATCGTCACCGGCGCGAACAGCGGCTTGGGCGCGGTGGCGGCGCGCGCGCTCGCCGGGGCGGGGGCCGATGTGGTGCTGGCCTGCCGCAACGTCGCCAAGGGCGAGAAGGTCGCCGCCGATCTCGGCGAACGCGCCACCGTGCGCGCGCTCGATCTGGCCGACCTCTCCTCGGTACGCGAGTTCGCCGATTCGGTGGACCGGGTCGACGTGCTGATCAACAACGCGGGCGTCATGGCGGTGCCGGAAGGGCGCACCAAAGACGGCTTCGAAATGCAGATCGGCACCAACCATCTCGGTCACTTCGCGCTGACCGGCCTACTGCTGGACAAGATCTCGGACCGGGTGGTCACGGTATCCAGCGGCGCGCACGCCATCGGCAGGATCGACCTTGACGACCTGAACTGGGAGCGCAGGAAATACCAGCGCTGGGCCGCCTACGGGCAGGCCAAGCTGGCCAACCTGATGTTCGCCTACGAGTTGCAGCGCAAGCTGACCGCTGCCGGTTCCGGCAAGATCTCGGTGGCCGCGCACCCCGGCTACGCGGCGACCGAATTGCAGTCGCACACCGAGTCGTTCTTCGACCCGATCATGTCGATCGGCAACCGGCTGTTCGCGCAGAGCGCCGAAATGGGCGCGCTGCCAGAGCTTTACGCCGCCACCGTCACGCCGATCGAGCCTGGCGCGTTCTACGGACCCACCGGGCTCGCCGGCATGCGCGGCTACCCTGGCACCTCGGGTTCCACCAAGCAGTCCCGCGACGAGGCCGTCGCCAGGGCGCTGTGGGAGTTGTCGGAGAAGCTCACGGGAGTCACCTACTCGTTCTCCTGACGGTTTCCCGGAGAGCGCACCGGCTCGGGTCAGGGGCGTTCGTCATCATGACCGGGCTCACAACGGGTGGTGTCACACCTCGCTGAGGCGCGTCGTCATCTCGGTATACGACGCTTCGGCCCCCGCCGGAGCGAAGAACCGAGAACCCAAGGGGTACATCATGGAAGCGCGTTTCGACTACTACGGCACCGAGATCGGCGCGAAGTTCGCCAAGCGCGTCGGCAACACGGGATTGGTGGTCGACCAGTCCACCCTCCCGCGCGCGACACAGGAGCTGGTGAAGCTGCGAGCCAGCCAGATCAACGGCTGCGGATTCTGCACCGACATGCACAGCAAGGACGCGCTGCACGCCGGCGAGGACCAGGTGCGGCTGAATCTTGTGGCCGCGTGGCGCGACGCCACCGTGTTCACCGACGCGGAGCGGGCCGCGCTGGCCCTCACGGAGGAAGGCACCCGGCTCGCCGACGCGCACACCGGCGTGCGCGAGGAGACCTGGGCTCAGGTGCAGAAGCACTACGACACGGACCAGATCGCCGCGCTCATCTCGCTCATCGCGCTGATCAACGCCTACAACCGGATGAACGTCATCGCGGGCACCCCGGCGGGCGGGTACCAGCCGGGGCAGTGGAGCTGATCACGTTCTTGGCCGCGGGGGCCGGTAGCCGACGAGTATCGATGTGACGACCGACGCCGTCTCGATCATGGAAGTTGGCCCCTGCGTCACCCGGCTGCCAACGCCTGGTACAGTCACCGACGTGCAGCGCGCGTATTTCTGGTTTAGCAAGCCGGCCCTGGGTGGGTCGGTCTGCGGCAACCACATGCGCTGACTTCTTCCACCCCGAGCCGGATGATGGACCGGCTCGACGGTATTCACGTCCGTGGGTCGGCCTTGACGAAAAGGAACCCACACAGATGACAACCGCAGCCGACGTCGACGCGCGGCATTCCGATCTCGACGACCAGCGCACCCTCTCCGTGAGCCCGTTACGCTCGCCCGCCGAGGTGCGCATGGTGCACCCGATCAGCGATCCGCTGGCCGACACCGTCCGCGCGGGCCGCAAGGCCACGGTGGACGTGCTCGACGGCGCCGACGACCGCCTGATGGTGATCGTCGGACCGTGCTCCGTGCACGACCCCGCGGCGGCGCTGGACTACGCGCGCAGGCTGGCCGAGAAGGCCGCCGAGCTGAGCGACCGGCTGCACGTGGTGATGCGGGTCTACTTCGAGAAGCCGCGCACCAGCCTTGGCTGGAAGGGCCTGATCAACGACCCGCACCTGGACGGCTCGTTCGACGTCAACACCGGTCTCGGCATCGGCCGCAAGGTGCTCGTCGACATCACCGCCCTCGGCCTGCCGGTGGCCTGTGAGTTCCTCGACCCGATCACCCCGCAGTACATCGCGGACCTGGTCTCCTACGGCGCGATCGGCGCGCGCACCGCGGCAAGCCAGGTGCACCGTCAGCTGAGCAGCGCGCTGTCCATGCCGGTCGGCATCAAGAACGGCACCGACGGCGACGTGCAGGTGGCCGTGGACGGCGTGCGCGCCGCGGCGGCCAGCCACGTCTTCCCCGGCACCGACCTCGACGGCCGTTCCGCGCTGATCCGCACAACCGGCAACCCGGACTGCCACGTGATCCTGCGCGGCGGAAGCACCGGCCCGAACTTCGACGCGGCCTCCGTCGCCGAGGCCTGCCTGCGCCTGGAGAAGGCGGGTCTGCCGGAGCGCATCGTCGTGGACGCCAGCCACGGCAACAGCAACAAGGACCACAACAAGCAGGTCGACGTGGTCACCGACATCGCCGAGCGCATCGCGGGCGGCGAGCGCAGTGTCGTCGGCGTGATGCTGGAGAGCTTCCTGGTCGCGGGTCGTCAGGACCTCACCCTCGGCCGCGCCGCGGACCTCACCTACGGCCAGTCCATCACCGACGCCTGCATCGACTGGTCCACCACCGCGGCCCAGCTGGACCGCCTCGCCGACGCCGTCGCCCAGCGCCGCGCGAGCTGACCCATATCCTTTCGACGCCTCACAGAGCCGGCGAGCCTGTGAGGCGTGTGAAAGGTGTGTGGCCGCTACTTCGGCTCGGCGATCACGCAGAGCAGATCGCCGGAGGCGACGGTGCGCACGGTGAACCCAGCCGCGGTCAGGTGCTCGCCGAGCCGCCCTGGCGGTGGCTTCGGCGACGACGCCGCGCCGTCCGGATCGCCGTATCCGTAGCACAGGTAGAGCCCGCCTCCTGGCGCGAGCAGCCGCCTGATCAGTGCGAGTTCGGCGGTGGGCCGCTTGGTCCAGAACAGGTTGACGTTGACCGCGAGGATCTTGTCGAAGGCGTCTATCCCGAAGTCGTCGAGCACCTGTTCCGGTCGCAGCTTGGTCAGCTCGACGTGCACGAGGCCGACGCGGCCCGAATCGCCCTGCGCCGCTTCGTCTTCGCGCGGCTCGGCGCCGCCTCTGGATGCACCGCGCCCGGCTGCGCCCTCTCGCGCTTCGGTCCGAGTCGCCGTGCTGTGCCGGGCGGCGGCAGCGGCGCCCTCGTTCGGCACAGAGCCGTGGACCGACGGGTCGTGCCCGGCCGCGCGCAGCCGTTGCGCGGCGCGGGCGACCGCCGTCGCGGAGCGCTCGACCCCGATGACGCGCCCCTCCGGCACCCGCTCGGCCAGCAGCGACAGCGACGGGCTCGCCCCTGGCCCGATCTCCAACACCCGATCCGCGGGCCCGAGCGTCATCGTGTCGGCGAACCAAGGAAAGCGTGCGTCACCCACGGTCGACCACCCTTGTGCGTTCGGCTCGCGAGTCGTTGTCGGCGGGTCCGAGCGCCGTGGCGTTCACGAACCGGCGATTGCCGTCATCACCCATGGGAGACAGTGTCGCGGAGCGCGGGGAACTCCGCGGGCCATTCGGCGACGCGGCCCGGCGGATCGCTGTGCAGGCGAGCCGCCAGCCACTCGTCGCGCCGGACGCCGCGCTGCCAGCCGCCGAGCCGCGCCCGGCCCTCGTAGTGAAAGCCGTTGCGGCGCACCGCCGCTGCCGACGAGTAGTTGCCGACGAACGCGCGCCAGCTGATCCGAGCCAGCCCCATGCCGTCGGCGGCGAAGCCGAACCCGCAGACCAGCCCCACCGCACGCGCCATGTGGCCGCGGCCGCGGTGTTCGGAGGCGAGCCAGAAACCGATCTCGCACGCGGTCGGGTCCTTTTGCTCCAGTCCGATCATGCCGATGACGGGTCCGTCCGCTGCGAGGCGCAGCGCCCAGGTCGGGCTGCGCCCGGCCCAGCCGGGCAGGACGAAGTCGGCGAAGAATTTCTCGGCGTCCGCCGGGCCGTAGGGCACCGGTATCGTCGTCCACTCGCCGATGGACGGGTCCTGGCAGCGGGCGATGATGACATCGGTATCGGCCGCGGTGGGCGGGGAAAGCCAGACCGCGCCGTCCGAGAGCGTGCGGATCTCCATCTGGCCATCGTGACACGGCCGGGTCGGCGGGGGCATCCGGTTATCGGATGACCGGATGGATACCGCGGTGATCGGCCGACCAGGAGGACCGTAGAATCGGCCCGATGGTTGCCGCTCTTCTCGCCGACTTGTTCGAATCGCATCGGGCTCATTTGCTTTCCGTCGCCTACCGGCTGACGGGCAGCGTCGGCGACGCCGAGGACGCGGTACAGGAGAGTTTCCTGCGGTTGGCGGGGACGCACCAGTCCGAGATCGACGATCTGCGGGCCTGGTTGACCACCGTGGTGAGCCGAATCTGCTTGGATCGCTTGCGCAGTGCGGCGTCGCGCCGGGAAACCTATGTGGGGCAATGGTTGCCGGAGCCGATCGTCACCGGTGTGACGCCGTCGAGCACGCCGGATCCGCTGGAGTCGGTGGTGCGCGGGCAGGAATACCGGTTGGCCGCGATGGTGGTGCTCGACGCTCTCACCCCGCCGCAGCGGGTGGCGTTCGTGCTGCACGACGGGTTGTCGGTGCCGTTCGACGAGATCGCCGAAATCCTCGGCGTCACTTCGGATGCCGCGCGGCAGTTGGCTGTTCGGGCACGCAAGGCGGTCGCGGGCGTGCCCGCACCGGTGTCGGACGACGAGCACGAGGCGGCCGTTCGTCGGTTGCTCGCGGCGCTGGCCACCGGTGACATCGCCGCGGTCGCTCGCGCGCTGCACCCGGACGCGGTGCTCATCGGCGACGCCAACGGCACCACCTCCACGGCGGTGAACATCGTCGGCGGCGCGGAGAAGATCGCCCGCTTCATGCTGGGGCTGGTGCGCAAGTACGGCATCGGCGACACCGATCAAGCCGCGACCCGCTACGAATTTGCCACGGTGAACGGGCAATTGGGGCTCGTGATGAATCTGGACTCGGAGACCGAGGAGCAGGACTGGCATCCGGCGCGGGTCGTCGGTTTCACGGTGCGCGACGGATTGGTCTGGGGCACTTACGATCACGCCAATCCGGCCAAGCTGACCGGCGTTCGGCTGGCCTGACCCGCCGGGCCGGACCCTCATCGCCCGACCCGGCGGATCGGACGGGGTCAGGGTGTCGTGGAACCGGTGAACCAGTCGCCCGTCGAGGATCCGGTGCCGCCGTTGCCGGTGGTGGATCCGGTGAACCAGTCGCCGGTCGACGATCCGGTGAACCAATCGCCGGTACCGGCGATCAGATCGTGCGCCACTTCGCGAATCAGACCGAGTACGGTTCCGGCGACCTCCGACGCGGCCGGATTCAGTACGAGGTCGAGATACGAGGCCATGAGCGCCCCTTTCGAGACACCGCCGCGGGGCGGCGGCTTGTGAGATAGAACACGGCGAGGCTAGCTGCCCATGGGAGAACGCACAACAGCCCAGGTAGAAAGGCCAAAATGAATGTGAAACATAGCCGTTCGCTATCTAATAGCAACAATGGCGATCGCTCCGCTACTCTCCGGGGTATGCCCGCACGTCCCGCGACCGTCGCTCGCCTACGTCCCTATGCCGCCACGATCTTCGCCGAGATGACCGAGCTCGCCGTCCGGTACGAGGCGGTGAACCTCGGTCAGGGCTTCCCCGACACCGACGGGCCCGCGGGCATGTTGGAGGTGGCCAGGCAGGCCATCGCCGACGGCGTCAACCAGTACCCGCCGGGGCGCGGCATGCCGGTGCTGCGCCGCGCCATCGCGGCCGACCGGGCCCGCCGCTACGGCACCGAATACGACCCGGACACCGAAGTGCTTGTCACCGTGGGAGCCACCGAGGCGATCAGCGCCGCCATGCTCGGGCTTGTCGAACCCGGCGACGAGGTGGTTCTGATCGAGCCGTACTACGACTCCTACGCTGCGGCCGTCGCGCTTGCGGGCGCGCAGCGGCGCACGGCTCGGCTGGTCGCCGATGGCGATCGTTTCGTGCTGGATCTGGACAGCCTGCGTGCGGCGATCACCCCGCGCACGCGGATGCTGGTGGTCAATTCCCCGCACAACCCGACCGGCACCGTCCTCGACCGCACCGATCTCACCGCGGTCGCCGAGCTGGCCTGTGAGCACGACCTGATCGTGCTCACCGACGAGGTCTACGAGCACCTCGTCTACGACGGCAACGAGCACATCAGTCTGGCGACACTGCCGGGCATGGCCGAGCGGACCGTCGTGGTGTCCAGCGCCGCGAAGACTTTCAGCGTCACCGGCTGGAAGATCGGCTGGGCGTGCGGCCCCGCGTACCTGATCGACGGCGTGCTCGCCGCCAAGCAGTTCCTGACCTTCGTCGGCGGCGGTCCGTTCCAGCCCGCCATCGCGCACGCGCTGACCAACGAGCTCGACTGGGTCGCCTGGCTGCGAGATGTCCTTTCGGACAAGCGTCTTCGCCTCTCCGCCGCTCTCGCCAACGCTGGCTTCGGCGTGAAGGCAAGTGGTGGAGGCTATTTCGTCTGCGCCGACCTCACGCCGACGGGCCGCGCCGACGGGCTCGAGTTCTGCCGGGAGATTCCGGCGTCGATCGGCGTCGCCGCGGTGCCCGTCAGCGTCTTCGCCGACGACAAGCCCGCGTGGAATCACCTGGTGCGCTTCACCTTCTGCAAGCGCGACGAGATCCTCGACGAGGGCGTGCGACGGCTGCGCGCGGGCGTCGCGACGAGCGGCAAACGCTGACCGAAGGTGTCAGGTTTCGATGTGAGGATCGAGACCATGACGACCCAGTACTACACCGCGACCAGTCTCGACGGCTACATCGCCGACCCGGACAACTCGCTCAGCTGGCTGTTCGCCGTCGCCGACGCGGACTCCGCCACCGACGACATCGGCGTGTTCCTCAGCGGCGTCGGCGCCATGTGCATGGGCGCGACGACCTACGAGTGGATGATCGCCAACGAGTCGCCGGAGTACTGGCACGAGAACTACGGTGACCGGCCGTGCTGGGTGTTCACCCATCGCGAGCTGCCCGCCATCCCCGCCGCGAATCTGCGGTTCGTCTCGGGGGAGGTCGAGCCGGTGCACAAGCTGATGGCCGAGGCGGCGGCCGAGCGCAATATCTGGATCGTCGGCGGCGGCGAGCTGGCCGGGCAATTCGCCGACGCGGGTCTGCTCGACGAGGTGATCGTCGGCATCACGCCGGTGACGTTGGGCGGCGGAGCGCCGCTGTTGCCGCGCCGGATTCTGGCCGATCGGATGACCTTGGTCGGCGTCGAGCGAATGGGACAGTTCGCACAGCTCACCTACCGCCTGAGGTGAATTCGGTCGCGGTCGGGTCAGCTCGCGCCGTGGTAGAGGAAGCCGCCGAGGCCGATGGTGAAGGCGAGGCAGCCGTACAGCGCGTGCTCGACCGAGACCACCAGCAGCGAGCCGGTCTGTCGGTACCGGTAGCCGAACAGCACGCCGCCGACCAAGGTCAGCGCCACGGCGATCCAGTTGCCGAAGATGATGTGCGCGAAGCCGAATGCGGCGGCGTTCGCCGCGATCAACGCCCACCCGGTGCCGAAGGCGGGCGCGTACCGCTGGAACAGGAACTTCCGGAAGATCAGCTCCTGCGGGTACACCGAGAACAGCGGGTAGAACACCATCACCATCGCCCACAGCAGCGGTTCGGCGCGCGGCAGCTCGAAAAGCCGGTCCGGGCTGAGCACGGCGAGTGCGACGCCGATGGCGACGGCGGCGGCGACCCAGAGGGCAAGCATCGAGGGCAGGACGGTGCGCAGCATGCGGAAGTGATCGCGGAGTCCGTAGCTGGGCACGCGCTGCCCACGCAGCCAGAAGTGCGCGCCAACGGCGAGCGCGATCAGGAACGGAATGGGGCTGCCGGGGCTGCCGAGCGCGGCGTAGCCGCCGACCAGTCCGAAGTAGAGCAAGGCGAATTCGATGGCGAGCCAGGTCATCCGGCGGCGATCACGCTCCGGTCGAAGGTCCTGCCGCAGCTCGGTCGCCGTCACGTTCCCGACGTTACGGAAGGGTGCGCGGGGTCGCCATGTGTCTTTCGGTCCCTCACTCCGGTGAGGGATCGAGGCGGCCTGTGTTGCGCCGGGCCTGCGGCGCGTGCCAGCCGTAGCGGCGGGCCAGCAGGCGGAAGGCGATGGCGAGGAAGGCGGCGAGCAGACCGGTCCACGCCCAGTAGGCGTCGAAGTGCAGCAGCGTCGCGGTGGCGGCCGCGCCGAGCAGCGCGGGCACCGCGTACAGCTCCTGGTCCGGACGCAGCACCCGAGGCACCTCGCCCCCGAGCACGTCGCGGATGACGCCGCCGCCGATCGCGGTGACCATGCCGAGCAGCGCGGCCGTCGGTGCGCCGACGCCCTGGGCATAGGCGACCGCGGTACCTGTCACGCAGAACAAGCCGAGCCCGATGGCGTCGAAGATCTCGAGCGGGCCGGTGAGCCGGTGCGACGGATGCTTGAAGAAGATCACCAGCGCCGTCAGCAGGGACGCGCACAGGTAGGTCAGGTCGGTGAACGCGGCGGGTGGCGTGCGCCCGATGAGCAGGTCGCGGATGACGCCTCCGCCGAGCGCGGTGCTACAGGCCAGCACCGCCATGCCGAAGACGTCCATATTTTTGCGGACCGCGAGCAGCGCGCCCGAAGCCGCGAACGAGACCACCCCGAGCAGCTCGCCGATGCGCTGGGCGGCGTTCACGGCGGAATCCAGCTGCGTGGCCATGACGTCCAACCCGGCGACCATGAAACCGCTCCTTTCACTTTCTCCGTCCAGCAGGTTTGCACGTCGGTTGCGCTGTGAGTTCCGCGACACCCGCCCACCGGCTCGCCCGGCGGACGCAAACCCGCCTGATGCCGGGCTCCGGCTTCTGCCGGAACGGACGCCAGGAAGGACCGACCCGGCACCGGGCTCGTCAGCGCCGGTCCGCGGAGGTGGCAGGACCGAGCCGACGTGACGGCCGGTGTGCGCCGCCGAGCCGTGCGAGTGGACTGCGAGCCCGAGCCGCCCTCAGGCCGGAACCGGGCGGGCGCGGTCGGTCGCGAGCAGTACCGCGATCGAACCGAGCATCGTGCCCATCACGTACCGCTGGGCGCGCAGCCACAGTGGACGGCCGGTGAGGAAGCCGGAGATGCTGCTCGCGGCGAGCACGATCAGCCCGTTCACGGTCAGCGCGACGGCGATCTGGATCGCGCCGAGGGACAGGCTCTGGAGCCAGACCAGACCCCGGTCGGGCGCGACGAACTGCGGGATCAGCGCGAGGTACATGATCGCGATCTTCGGATTGAGCAGGTTGGTGACCAGGCCCATGGTGAACAGCCGCCGAGCCGGATCGGCGGGCAGTTCCGACGGCGCGAAGACCGAGACACCGCCGGGGCGCAGCGCCTGCCAGGCCAGCCACAGCAGATACGCCGCACCCGCCAGCTTCACCGCGAGGTACAGCCCGGGCACCACCGCGAACACCGCGGTGATACCGGCCGTCGCGGCGGCGAGATACACGCCGAACCCGGCCGCCACCCCGGTCAGCGAGACCAGCCCGGCCCGCCGCCCTTGCGATACCGTGCGCGAAACCAAATACATCATGTTGGGCCCCGGAGTGAGCACCATGCCGAGCGCGGCCATCGCCACCCCGACAATCGCCGCCGTCTCGATCATGTCCTCGATCGTCGCCGACCCCGCCGTCCCCCGTCTCGGTCCACTTCGAGTCCGCTGGACCCCCACCGTGACCGGCGCAACGGAACAAAACGCCCGTGCCGGACGCTGGTATGTCGGGAGCCGAACCCGCCGCGCACCCACCGCGGCCTGCGGGTTGTCGGTGGCCTCGGGGAGAATGGGCCGAAGCAGGCGCAGGGACGGAGCACGTCCGTACTGGCAGGCGTACTTGTGCGGAGACGGCGCGCAAGCAGGCCCTGGCTTTTCCGTTGCGAGGCACTCACACGGAGAAGCACCCGATGTGCAGGTTCACCTGCCCCCGCCCGATACGAGGAGAGACTGTGACCGACGGTCCGCTGATCGTTCAGAGTGACAAGACGCTGCTGCTGGAGGTCGACCACGAGTTGGCCGACACGGCGCGTCAGGCCATCGCGCCGTTCGCCGAACTCGAGCGCGCGCCCGAGCACGTGCACACCTACCGGGTGACGCCGCTCGCGCTGTGGAACGCGCGCGCGGCCGGGCACGATGCCGAGCAGGTGGTCGACGCTCTGGTCAGCTACTCCAGGTACGCGGTGCCGCAGCCGCTGCTCGTCGACGTCGTCGACACCATGGCCAGGTACGGCAGGCTCCAGCTGGTGAAGCATCCCGCGCACGGGCTGACCCTGGTCAGCCTGGACCGCGCGGTGCTCGAAGAGGTGCTTCGGCACAAGAAGATCGCCCCGATGCTCGGCGCGCGCATCGATGACGACACCGTGGTGGTGCACCCGTCCGAGCGCGGCCGGATCAAGCAGATGCTGCTGAAGATCGGCTGGCCCGCCGAGGACCTGGCCGGATATGTCGACGGCGAGGCGCATCCGATCGAGCTGGATTACGTCGGCGGCCACTGGCACCTGCGCGACTACCAACAGATGGCGGCGGACTCGTTCTGGGCTGGCGGCTCGGGCGTCGTGGTGCTGCCGTGCGGCGCTGGCAAGACGATGGTCGGCGCCGCGGCGATGGCCAAGGCCAAGGCGACAACGCTGATCCTGGTGACCAATACCGTCGCGGGCAGGCAGTGGCGGCGCGAGCTGCTGGCCCGCACCTCGCTGACCGAGGACGAGATCGGCGAATACTCCGGCGAACGCAAGGAGATCCGGCCGGTCACCATCGCGACCTACCAGGTGATCACCCGCCGCACCAAGGGCGAATACAAGCACCTCGAGCTGTTCGACAGCCGCGACTGGGGCCTGGTCATCTACGACGAGGTGCACCTGCTTCCCGCGCCGGTCTTCCGGATGACCGCGGACCTGCAATCCCGGCGCAGGCTCGGCCTCACCGCCACGCTGGTGCGGGAGGACGGTCGCGAAGGCGACGTGTTCTCGCTGATCGGCCCGAAGCGCTACGACGCGCCGTGGAAGGACATCGAGGCGCAGGGCTGGATCGCCCCGGCCGACTGCATCGAGGTGCGGGTGACGCTCACCGACGCCGAACGCATGTCGTACGCGACCGCCGAGCCGGAGGAGCGCTACAAGCTGTGCTCGACCGCGCGCACCAAACTTCCCGTCGTGGAATCGATTCTGGCCAAACACAAGGACTCACCGAGCCTGGTGATCGGCGCGTATCTCGAGCAGCTCGACGAATTGGGCGAGCACTTGAACGCGCCGGTGATCCAGGGTTCGACGAAAACCAAAGAGCGCGAAGAGCTTTTCGACGCGTTCCGACGCGGTGAGATTCCGGTGCTCGTGGTGAGCAAAGTCGCGAATTTCTCCATCGATTTGCCGGAAGCCTCGGTGGCCGTGCAGGTGTCGGGCACTTTCGGTTCGCGCCAGGAGGAGGCGCAGCGGCTTGGCAGGCTGTTGCGTCCCAAGCACGACGGCGGCCAGGCGCACTTCTATTCGGTGGTGGCCCGCGACACGCTGGACGCCGAATACGCCGCGCACCGGCAGCGTTTTCTCGCCGAACAGGGGTATGCGTATCGCATTACGGATGCCGACGACTTGCTGGGTCCTGCCATTGGATAAGCGGAGGCAAATCCTCCGCAACGTGTGCTAGGAAAGAGACGTGCGACGCTTCGAATTCGCGGTGGACCGCAGGCACGCCCATGCGGTGAACGAAGTGTTCGCCGATCTGCGCCGGTTGCGCATCGTCGCGATCGCCGCCGCCGTCATCGCGGCCACCGTGACGGCCTATCTGATCTGGCTCAACCACCCGTGGTCCTATCTGCTCGCGGTCGCCTTCGCGCTCGGCGCGGTGACCGCGCTGTGGGTGGCGCTGTGGGCGCCACACCGGACGAGCATCGATCGTCTCTACGCCGACGGTGAACTCGTGCCCGCCGTGGTATCGGAGACCTATCCGACCGGCGTCGTGCTGCTCGCGCTCGTCGACGTGTCGAAGCCCGAGGCCACCGATCCGCGCTACGCCCTGGTGATCCGCAAGGTGCGCGATCTGCCGGGGCACGAGAAGCGCGCGGGCGAGCGGGTGCCGTCGGTGGCGATCCGCACCGACCGCGCGCCGCGCCAGGTGGGGGAGCGCTGGCAGTCGGTGAGCGCCATGCCGATCGCCTGGGGAACCAGGGACGACCGGGTCATCGCCCGGGCTCGCGCCGCCATCAGCGAGGTCGAATGGCGGCTGCTCACCGACAATCTCGCGCTCGCCGCGCAGGTGCGCCGCACCTCGGCCAAGCGCCTGCTGCTCGATCCGCAGCAGCTGCCGGACGATCTCGGCAACTGACCGCGCCGACGGCGGTCGACACGCCGCACGCCGTTCGCGGCGACTTACACTGCCGTGATGGTTCCCATGACCAACCTGTTGGCGTTCATGGCCGCAGCCACCCTCATCGTCGTGATCCCCGGCCCCGGTGTGCTCTTCACCGTCGGGCGGGCACTCGCCCTCGGCAGGCGGGCCGCGCTGATCTCCGCCGTCGGCCACTGCGCGGGCGTGCTGATCTGTCTGATCTTCGTCGCGATCGGGCTCGGCACTCTGCTCGCCGCGTCATCGCTCGCGCTCACCATCGTGAAGTTCGCCGGCGCGCTGTATCTCGTCTATCTGGGACTCCAGGCGATCCGGGAACGCAAGGCTTTGCGCGACGCGCTCGGCGCGAGCGTGGACACCGGCGCCGACGTCCGCGTCTTCCGGCAGAGCGTGCTCGTCGGGGTGACCAACCCGAAGGGCATCGTGTTCTTCTCCGCCGTGCTCCCGCATTTCGTCGATCCGGCGACCGGGTCGCTGCCCTTGCAGTTCGTCGTGCTCGGCACGGTGTTCCTTGCCATCGCGCTGGTGTCCGACAGCGCATGGGCGTTGCTGGCCGCCTCGGCCCGCAACTGGTTCGCCAAGTCGCCGCGTAGGCTCGAAGCCGTCGGCGGAGCGGGTGGCGCGATGATCGTCGGACTCGGCGCGTCGGTGGCACTCAGCGGCACGGCGGACTGAACCGGCTACCATCCACCTGCGCGGTACGCCGGTACCGGTGTGGGGTGCGGTGAGAGGGGCGGTAGTCGAATGAGGTTGTCCGGCTTGGTAAGTGCCGCGGTCGCCGCGGTTCTGCTGACGGCGGCGGGACCGGCGAACGCCGACCCGTTCGTCGGTGCGCCCGGGCTCGGCGATCCGTACTACCCCATGGACGGCAACGGCGGCTACGACGTCCGCCACTACGACGTCACCATCGATTACGACCCGCCGAGTCGCCAGCTCGACGGCAAGACCCGCATCGACGCCGTCGCGACGCAGGCGTTGCGCGCGTTCAATCTCGACTTCGCCGGGCCGCCCGTGCGGATGGTCTCGGTCAACAACCAGCCCGCCTCCTTCGATCGCAACGGCGAGCACGAACTCACCGTCACCCCGCTGCTGCCGATCCTGCCCGGCTTGCCGTTCACCGTGACCGTCGACTACGCGGGCGAGATGGGCAGCACCGTCGGCGAGGGCTGGACCTTCTCGCCGAGCGGCGGCGCGTTCGTCGCCGGTGAGCCGCACTCCGCGACCACCTGGTACCCGCTCAACGACACCCCGTTGGACAAGGCCACCTTCGCGCTGCACACGACAGTGCCCGCGGAGTGGGAGGTCGTGTCCAACGGACTGCGCACCCAGAACTCGGTGCAGGCCGACAAGCGCACGGTCAGCTGGGAATCGCGCGCCCCGGTCCTCGGCTACCTGACCACCGTCGCCATCGACCACTTCTCCTACCTCGAACAGCAGCGCGCCAACGGCATGCCGCTGCTGAGCGCCTTCGCTCCCGGCGCCGAGCACAACCGCGAGCTCGAGACGCGGCTGCCCGAGATCCTCGATTTCAGCGAGCAGCTCTTCGGCCCGTACCCGTTCGACGCGGCGGGCGGCATCTACGTCGACGCCGACATCGTGTTCTCGCTGGAGACCCAGACCCGCCCGATCTACGCGCCGTGGACCGATCTGCAGACCGTGGTGCACGAGATCGCGCACCAGTGGTGGGGTGACGCGGTGTCGGTGCGGCAGTGGTCCGACATCTGCCTCAACGAGTGCTTCGCCAGCTACACCGCCGACTACCTGTGGCCGGAGCGGATGGAAGGCAAAGACGTCGACGCCCAGTACCGCGAGACCATCGCGAAATGGTACGACGCGCAGACTTTCTGGGATATTCCGCTGGAAAATCCCGGTGCCGGTTTCGAATTCACGTCGGTCTACTACCGCGGCCCGCTGTTCCTGCACGCGCTGCGCAAGCAAGTCGGCGACGACGTATTCTTCGGCGCGCTCAGGGAATTCCTCGCCAAGCACGCCTACGGCAACGCCTCGATGCCCGAGTTCCGCGCTTTCGTGCAGTCGAAGACCGGGACGGATCTGCGCGGATTCTTCGACGCGTGGCTGAACCAGACCGCACCGCCCGCCGACGAATACCTCTTCCCCGGCGACCTGCGACTCTGAGCTCAGCTCTCCACACGCGCCTGCGCCCGCGCCACCCAGCGCCGCGCCCGATCGAGTTGTCGCTGCGCCGAACGCAACTCGTCCTGCGCGCCGCGTTCGGCGGTGCGGGCGAACTGTTTCTCCTGCTCGGCGTGTTCGAGCTCGGCGCGCAGCGCGGTGATCCGCTCCTCGATCTCGGTGCGCCGCGCCGCCGTCTCGTCGGCCGCCTGCTGCGCCGAATCCATTGCCGCGTCGGCTGATTCGAGCGCCGCGCGGGCGTCCTCCAGTTCCTGGAGAGCCTCCGCGTCGGGTTCGGGTTCCTCGGCCTTCGGCTTCTTGCCCTTCGGTTCTTTGCGCGCCTGCTTCTTCGCGGGCGCCGAACCCTTGCCGTCGATCGCGACCAGCTCCGGCCCGGCCGGACCGAATCCCTCGTAGCTCGCGGCGGTGGCCAGCGTGCCGGTGCGCACCTGATCGGCGACCTCCGGGTCGGCGAGGGCCGCCGTCAGGGTCTGGCCGACCTCGCGCAGCACGCCTTCGCTCACCGGTTTGCCCGCCTCGGCGGCCAGCGCCCCCGCCCGCCGGGACAGCGCGTTGACGACATGTTGCCGCTGCGTGGTCAGCGTGCGCAGCTGGTCGCCGGACAGTTCGCGCTGTGCCGTGCGCAGGGCATCACCGAGCCGTAGCAGTGCGTCCACCTCGTCGGGAACCGAGCGGGCGAGCAGGTTCACCGTCCACGCGGTGACCGTCGGTTTGCGCAGCTTGCCGATGGCGGCCGCGAGCTCCTTGTCGCCGGACTCCTTGGCCTCGGCGACCCGTGCGGCGCGCGCCGCGACGAACTCGGAGGGCTCCACTGCGTACAGGTCGCCTGCGACGTCCTCGAGCGTCATACTTGCCAAGCGTAACGACACGCCGTGCGCCGACGACAGAGTCGACGTATTGGACAAACGTCCATCAAGTGGACGATCTGTGGAAGGCATTGCCAGTGAACTACTTTGGTCTGCAAATGCTCGGTCAACTGCTCCCGCGTGTGCTGGGATTCGCCCTCCTCGGGATGTACGGCACCACCCTCTGAAGCCGCCACGGCGCCGAGCGGCGCCCAGCGCTGGACCGAGCTGATGCGGTCACCGCGATCGTGCGGGTATCCTCACCGCGTTCACGCCCGTGAACGTATTCGGTGAGAGAGGTTTTCCCGTGAAGTTCCCAGGAACGAGGCTGCTGGCACGTGTCGTGCTCGCCCTCCTGGCGGTGGCCGCCCTCGCGGTCGCGGTGACCGGCTGTTCGACGATCGACAACGCAACCAAGTCCGACGTGGCGAAGACGAAGGTCGGTGACTGCATCAACATCACCGACAACTCGCCCACCGCCACCGAGGGCGAGCCGATCGAGTGCTCCTCGCCCAAGGCCGTGTACAAGGTCCACCAGAGCTTCGACCAGAAGACCGAATGCGCGTCGAAGGAGTACACCAGCTACACCGAAGAGCTGGCAGGCGGCGGCACCGCGTTCCTGTGCCTCGCGCCGAACTTCGCGCAGGGCAGCTGCTACAACGACGTCGCCACCTCGCCCTACAAGTGGGTGGACTGCTCCTCGACCGAGGCGACCTTCAAGGTCATGCAGCGCGTCGACGGCCAGACCGACGAACTGCTCTGCGAGACCGCCACGGAGTTCATCACCGTCTCCGACCCGAAGACGCTGTTCTGCATCGGAAAGCCCAACAGCTGATCACTCCAGCAGCGCGACCGACGCGATCCGGTGCAACGTGAAGTGCCGGACCGCGCCCGTCACCGGATCCAGCGCGTCGAGCTGCCCGTTGCCGACCTTCAACGGCTCGACGACGCGCTGGGACGCGACGCCAGAGGCGTCGACGTAGCCGATGTTCACCGGCCGCCGCACCCGTGCCGCCAATTGCAGCAGCGCGAGTGTGGCGGCCGTGCTCGTTCTGGTGCCGTCCGTGCGCACCGACTGGCCGGAGCGCGCGCTCGCCGCCCGCTCGCCCGCCCTGAGCTCCGCGACGAGCAGCTCGAGCTGTTCGGTGCTCGGCGGCGACGGCCGGTAGGCCTGACGCGCGTTGGGCCGCACCGAGATACGCGCGCCGCGGGTGCGCAGATCCACGATCGCGCCCGCCGAATCCTCGCCTGCGGGCGCGAATCCCGCCGCGCGCAGCTGTTCGAGCACCTCGCCGAGCGGAGCCTGTGAGATCGCGACCGTCGGCGCGACCGCCCGTAGTGCGAGCGCGCCCGCGACCGGCGCCGCAAGCACCTGCGCCAGCAGGGTGGGGTCGTCGCTGCGCACGAACGACTGCGCCATGCCCGCGCGCAGCCTGCCGTGCCTGCGGGCCACGTCATCGATGAGATAGGTCAGCGCCTGCGGGATCGGCGTGCGCGAGTGCGTGGTGAACAGCGTATGCAGTTCGGCGGCCGTCAGCCCGGCGTCGAGCGCACGGCGCACCGAGTTCTCGCCGATGCGGTAAACCGTTGCCGCGCCTGCCGATTCGACGTCGGCGACGAGCGCGACCCGCTGCTGCAACTCGGGCGTCAGCGGACCGGGCGCGATCACCGTCAGGTCGGCCTGCACCAGGACGTGGTCGACCGGTGCGGGCAGCGCCTCCTCCATGGCGGCCTCGGCGTCGGCCGCGCTGGTCACCGCGCCGTGCAGCAGCGCGCGGCCGGGTGAGCCGAGCGCGCCGCGTCCGATGAGACCCACCTCGGACGCCTCGCGCACGGTGTTCTCGATCGCCTCGCGCCGGAAGTGCCTGCGCCAGCGCGGCTGTCGCCAAGCAAGGATGCGGCCGATATCGACGGGATCGAGCGCGCTGCCGGACGGGAACTCGGCGAGCAGTTCCAGAACGGCGCGCCGGTCCCGCGGCGCGGTCGGGGTGCGCAGCTCCAGGGAGAGCGCGGCAAGCGGTTTGTCGTTGGCGTCGCGCATGCCGATCATCCACGGCATCCGGTCCAGATCGAGCCACACCATGGCCAGTACGGTCCAGCGCCGCGCGGGGGGCCCGTCCAGCCAGGCGTCGGCGGCGGGCGTCGGGGCCCAGTAGTCGTCCACGGAGTCGAGATCCGGTGGCGGGTCCGGCTGGCCCTTCTCGATGAGCTTCGCGGCCGCGAGCAGTTCGACGAGCAGGCCCGCCCTGGTCTCGTCGATGCCGGTCTGCTTGGCGACTCGGCGCAGCTCCCGTACGCCGAGTCCGCCCGCGCGCAGTGCGGGTGCGGGCGTCTGGCCGAGCGCCTCCAGGATGTCGGCGCAGTGGCGCAGCAGCTCGCCCACCTCGCCCGCCGCGACGGCGTTGACGTCGGCGGGGGCGTACTTGGCGGGGTCCGGCTTCGGCGGCGTGAGCGCGTGTGGATGAGTGACCGGCTCGCGGCGCAACACCTGGCCGACCGTGATCGGCAGCTCCACGGTCTCGTCGTCGATCCGGTGCAACAGCCTGCGCGCGAGCAGCTGCTGAACCGGGCGGTCGGCGGGAGTGCCCGGCGCGGCGTCCCTGGTGCGGCCGCGCGGACCGGTGCTCGCCAGCTTCTCCAGCAGGGCGCGTTCGGCGGGGGAGATCGCGGCCAGCGCCGTGACGACCTCGGCTTCGGTGAGCGCGTCGGGCAGCTCGGTGGTGCTGCCGATCGGCCACGGCAGCGCCTCGGCCGCCGCGGCGACCAAATGCAGCTCGTCACCGTCGAGCCAGACCAGCGCGCGGGCGGTCAGCCGGTCGAGCGACTCCTCGATGGCGGCCTTGGTCGCGCGTCCTTTCAATTGCGCGTGCAGCGCCTTTCGGGTCAGCGGCGTGCCGTTGCCAGGGGCTCGCGAGGCGCTGTGCACGGCAAGCGTTTCCACGATGGCGAAGTCGAGGGTGTTCAGATCGTCGGTGGCGCGCAGCACCGACGCGCGCTGTTCGGCCCTGGCCGCGAGCACCGCCATCGAGGAAGGCAGCGGCACAGCGAGATCGGGCCGCAGCTGCAACAGCTGCACCAGCTGGTCGTCGCTGCGCGCCCCGAGCCACGCGGCAAGGGCACTGGTCAGAGTCATCCAATCCAGCCTAGTGCGATGCCAGGCCGCTCGCCGGGCCAGGACACTCTGTTCCATCGCAGATGCCGATATGCCCGACGCGGCGACAGATTTCGCACGGCCCGGGTAACTCACCGGGGACGGGCTGACGTCACCCTTGCCTCAACCGCCGGCCGCCAACGCTGCTCAGCCGCGCACCTAGGTCTGGCCTGAAACGCGGAGAGGCGGGGGAGCTAGCATGAGGGGCGTGGTGAACAAATCTAAGAAACCCTATGTCGACAACGGCTGGCCCCAGGTGGCCGATGGTGATCACGCGGTCACCGAGCTCTCGTCGACCCGTTCCGGTGGTCTGTCTCCCTACGGCGAGGACACCGAGTTTCCGATCCCGGCCGAGCAGTTGGCCTACGTGCATCCGCACACGGTGATCAACCGCTGACCTCGCCGATACGGCCGCAGGTACGAACAAGGCCCCCGCATCCACGTTGATGCGGGGGCCTTGTTCGTACTGCCGGACGGAGTCCGCCCACAGACCGCGCACGGCCGGAGCGAATGCGGAGGTACGCCTTGTTCGTACTCGAGACTCAGGAGGGCAGCAGGCCCTTGTTCGCCTCGTAGAAGTTCACGACCGCGGGGTCCAGCGTGACCCCGCTCGCCTTCGCGGCGTTGAAGAAATCGAGTGCGGGCTGCGGAATCTGCACGCCCTGCTGCTGCACCGCGGCGATCGCGCGGTCGACGGCCTGGAAGATCTCCTGGTTGGCGTCGGCGGCCTGGGCCTGCGGTGCGGACGGCTCGGGGTTCCAGCGCGGGGTCTCCACGGTGGCCGGAGCGGTGCGCGGCGTCGGGGCGCTCTTCAGCCCCAGCTTGGCCGAGCACGACGGCCAAGCGCCCCAGCCCTGCGAGGCCAGGACCTTTTCGGCGACGACGATCTGCTCTTCACGGGAGGCCTGGTTGGCGGTGGCCGCGAATTCCTGGCCGCCGTGCGAATTCCAGGTGCTCGGGGAGAACTGCAGGCCGCCCTGGAAACCGTTGCCGGTGTTGATGCCCCAGTTGCCGCCCGCTTCGCACTGTGCGAGGCGATCCCAGTCGGAGTCGGGAGCCGCGCTGGCGTTTCCAGCGAGGGCCACACCTGCGGTGCCGAAGATCGCGCCGGTGACGGCGACCTTGGCTACGGTGCGCCCGGTGGAGGTCGGCTTGCGATGGCGTCCACTCATATCGGGTGTCTTCCTCTCGTCCGCACCTGCGAGGTTTCGCTCGGGTTCGGACTGAGAGGTCGTCCGTCCCGCCCTCGCCCCTGTTTCCGTCGGGGTCCGGTACCCGCGGGGCGAGGTTCGGTGCGGCGGGCCGGTGGTGCCGGGTGTCCCGGCTGGGATAGACCGTACGTCGATCCGCGCGAAAAATCACTATTTGGTAACCGGCGTGTACGCGCGGGTCTCGGTGCGGTCTCGGCGGGCGCGGAGGCGTTTTCGCGCAGCTAGAGACGTGCGCCACGCCGTTGCTCCGGCATCGTTGCCGCTCCGTTACCTGCTCGTGATGTGACGAGGATCACACCTTGGAGTGGGTAACGAACCGGTCGGGTACCCGGTTCGAGGTCATCTGGACCGGCGGCCGGACCAGAGCGCGAACACCAGCGCGCAGAGGAATCCGACGGGCGCGAGCATCGCGAGCAGGTACAGCCACAGTCCCGGCTGGCCGTCGGTGAGGATCGGCGTCAGGAAGATCGCGATGATCGCCAGCAATCCGATCGCGAACAGAGCGAGCGCGAGCTTCAACAACCAATCTCCGGAGCGGCGCGGCGAGTCGCCCGACGGCGGCGGCGCGGAAGGGTTCGTCACCTCTCGACCGTAAAACTGATGTGCTTCGGTTATTGCCACCGGGGTAGACTCGATGACAATCGCGTCCTGCAGGCTTGTGGGGCGCGTTCTTTTCGCAAACTGACAGGAGCTGCGCCCGGCGGGAATTCGCCGTGCAGTTTCGAGCAGACGGATGTGCTCGGACCGACCGGGTCCGGGTGTCGATGATGAACGGGTGAGCGCAGTGCCGACCGGCAGGGTGAAGTGGTACGACGTCGAAAAGGGCTTCGGCTTCCTTTCCCAGGACGAGGGTGAGGACGTCTACGTCCGCTCGTCCGCGCTGCCCGACGGTGTCGAGGGCCTGAAGCCCGGGCAGCGCGTCGAATTCGGCATGGCCGCGGGTCGTCGCGGTCCGCAGGCGCTGAGCCTGAAGCTGCTCGAGTCGCCGCCGTCGGTGCGGCAGGGCCAGGATCGAGACCGCAACGCCCGCAAGGAACCCGCGGGTCCGCGCCGTACGCCCGACGAGCTGCACGGGATGGTCGAGGACATGATCACCCTGCTGGAGACGAAGGTGCAGCCGGACCTGCGCAAGGGCCGGTACCCGGATCGCAAGTCCGCGCGCACCATTTCCGAGGTCGTCCGGGCCGTCGCGCGCGAACTCGACCACTGATCGACACAGCGGACGTCGCCTGTCCGCGGTCGCGGTAGGCGGACGTACGCCCGCGCAGGCGATTTCGACCGATCCGCCGGGATGCCGTGTGCGCCCGGCGGATCGAGCGGTCAGGCCGTGCGGATCGACCAGGCGGCGTGCGGAACGGTTGTCTCCCTGCCGCTCTCGTCGATCGCGGGCACCGGCAGCTGCAATTCCACGCCGATGAGCCGGAGTTCGGGCAGCGGACGCGAATCGATGGTGAGCGCGAGCGCGTCGTCGGGATAGTCGTTGTGGCTGATGACCCGGTCCACGATGTCGCCGTTGGGCAGCGCGTAGACCAGCTGCGCCAGCCACGGCGCCTCCGCGATCGAGGACGGCAGCGACAGTTGCAGCGGATAGCCAGGGGGCACTTCGAGATCGACGGATTCGCCCTGGCGGCAATTGGACAGGTCGAGTTGCTCTTCGCCGACGATCCGGATGTCGCAGTACTGGTACGGCGGCACGGTCACCGTCCTGCCGTGCGCGTAGGCGGTGATCTCGGGGTCGTGCTCGGGCGCGTTGCGCACCGCCACCGTCACCACGACGACGACCGCCGCGACGACGAGTGTCAGCGCGACCGCGACCAGCGCCGCGACGGTGCGGCCAGAGAGCTTGTTCACCAGATCGGATCTCCCGTTTCTCGTTGGATGCCGTCGCCGTGCGGTTTCCGCGCCGCGGGCACTTCCTGTTCCGCGTGCTGCGGCCGGTTCCCGCCGAAGCCGGGCAACAGCGAATGGCCGCGGTAGCTGACGAAGGTCTGGATCAGTCCGAGCACGAGTATTCCCGAAACGACCGCGAAGCCCTTCCAGTAGTCGGTCGGCAGCAGCACACCCGCCGCGCCGCCGACCACCCAGCTCAGTTGCAGAACGGTCTCGGAGCGGCCGAAGCCGGAGGCGATCGACTCCGGCGGCAGATCGTCCTGGATCGACGCGTCCAGCGACACCTTCGCCAGCGCGCTCGCGCCCGCCGCGACCAAAGTCGCCACCGCCGCGCCGAGCAGGTTGTCGGCGAAGATCGCGAACACCGCGACGCCGGTGCACGCGGCGGTGCAGCCGAGCACGATGAGCGAGGGCCTGCCGAGCGCGAGACGGGCTCCGGTGGCGTTGCCGGTGAAGTTGCCGATCGCGGCCGCCGCGCCGACCACGCCGAGCATCGCGGCCTGTTGCACCGGCCGGTGCTCGGTCGCCTTGGCCACGAACGCCACGTAGAAGGTGAGGAAGCCGGTCAGCACGCGGATGGCGCTGTTGCCCCACAGCCCGGTGACGACGGCGCGCCCGAGCGGTTGCCTGCGTTTGCGCGCGGGCACGCTGGACTTCGCGCCCTCGCGCAGCACCTCGGTGTGCGCGTCGTCGCCGTGATAGCTCAGGGTCGCGGGCACCTCGCCCTCGGTCACCTCCACCCAGCGCGGGATGCGCAGGCTCAGATAGGTGCCGCCCGCCGCGATCAGGACGGCGAGCACGAGCGCGCCCGTGGACCCCGTGATCGCCGCGACGAGCGCCGCGACGGCGCCGGCGCCGATGGTGCCGCCGACCAGACCGAAGACGGTGAGCCGGGAGTTGGTGCGCACCAAGTCGATATCCGGTGGCAGCACGCGCGGTGTCACGGCGCTCTTGAGCACCGAGAACGACTTGCTGCCGATCATCATGCACAGCGCGAGCGGATAGAGCGCCCAGGTGTCGAACTGCAAGATCAGCACCACGGCGAGCACGGCGCGCGCGCCGAACGAGGTGGCGAGCGCGAGTCTGCGGCCGCGCTGCAAACGGTCCAGCAGCGGGCCGATCAGCGGCGCGATCACCGCGAACGGCGCGATGGTGATCAACAGGTACAGCGCGACCTTGGATTTGCTCTCGGCCGTGGCGCTGGCGAAGAACAGCGTGTTGGCCAGCGACACCGCGATCGCGGCGTCCAGCGCGAAGTTCGCCATGGTGGCGTAGGTCAGCGCGGTGAGGCCGGATTTGTCCGCGCCGTCCGCCTTGGCCGCGCGCTGGAAGGTGGCGATGCCCTTCTCGGTCAGCTCCCTGCCGCGCAGCGCGGCGACCCTGGTGACGGTCAGCTTGCGCGGTGTGCGCTGCCCGTTCGGCGGTGCGACCGGTTCCGGCTGCGCCGGTTCGGACGGCAGATCCGGCGCCTCGAAGCGTTTGGTGTCGGCGGGCGGCTGCGCGGGGACCTGCGGGAAGACGCGGCGCGAGGTCTTGCGTGTTGGCTCGTCGTCCGGCGCTCGGCGGCCGAGCCTGCGGGTCCGTCCGTTCGGATCGGGCTCCGGCGGCGGTTTGCGCAACGGGCCGAGCGGACCGCGCTGCGGTGCGTTTCGGCCGGGATCCAGCGGCGGCAGCGGCCTGCGCCGGGCGGGCGCGTTGGGCGGGGGATACCGGTCGTAGCCGGGATGCCGTTCGATCGGCGCCTCCTCGCCATCCCATGGACCACGCTCGGGACCGAAGGGATCGCGCGGAGTAGTCACCCCTCAATTCTGGCGTACTACGGCGACAGGAACGCACGGGCGCTCCACCTTGCGGGGCAGAAGTGACGTTCCTCGCGTCCGCGTTTGGACTCAGGCGGGCACGAATCGGACCTCGAACACGGTCGGCCAGTACTTCCCGGTGATCAGGAAGCGGTCGGTGCCGGGCAGCTGGGCGATGCCGTTGAGCACGTCGGCATCGGCGCGCTGCTCGCGGGTGAGCAGGTCGGCGGCGTCGGCGACGCCGAGCACTTCGCCGGTGTCCGGGTCGATGCGCAGGATCCGGTTCGTCGGGTAGTCGTTGGCGTAGACCGAACCGTCCGCTGCGCAATCGAGCTCGTTCAGGTGCGCGCCCCTGCGGTTCTTCAAGGTCACCGAACCGGTGGGGGCGAAGGTGGCCGGGTCGCGGAAGGTCAGCGTGTTCGAGCCGTCGCTCATGATCAACCGCCCGTTCCGCGCGCACAGTCCCCAGCCCTCGCCCTGGTACGCGGCCTCGGCCCGGGTTTCCAGGGTGACCGGGTCGCGCGCGAAGGCGGTGCCGTCCTGCCAGGTGAGCTGCCACAGCGTGTCGCCCGCCCTGGCGATGCCCTCGCCGAAATACGGGTCGGGGAGGTCGGCGCGGGCCAGTTCCGCGCCGGTCCGCAGATCCGTCGCGCGCACGGTGGAGCGACCGCGCAGTCCGGTGCCTTCGTAGAGGACGTCGCCGTGCACCTCGAGGCCCTGGGTGAAGGCTTCCGTATCGTGCGGCCGGGTGCCGACGACCTCGATCCGCAGCCGCGGCGGATCCGGCTCGTCGGCCGCGCAACCGCACGTCGCGAGCAGACCGACCAGCACACCGATGGCCAACGCACGCCGATTCCGCTCCATACGGCAAAATGTAGGCCGTGAGCGCAGTATCTGTTTCGGAGCCCGACGTCCGGCCGGTCCTTGCCGAAGCCGCGGACCTGGCCCGCCGTGCGCTCCTGGAGTTGGAGCCCTCCGCCGTCGGCGCGCACCTAGGTGTCAGCGTCGAGGACGAGACCGCGGCGACCCACCGTTTCGAGGCCACCCTGCCCGGCTATCGCGGCTGGCAGTGGGCGGTCGTCGTGGCGGCCCCGCCCGGCGCGGACCGTGCGACGGTCAGCGAGTCGGCGCTGCTGCCCGGACCGGACGCCTTGGTCGCGCCCGAATTCGTGCCGTGGGAGCAGCGGATCCGCCCGGGCGATCTCGCGCCCGGCGACCTGCTCGCCCCGCCGCAGGACGACCCCCGCCTTGTGCCCGGCTACATGGCCAGCGGCGACCCGGAGGTCGACGAGGTCGCGCTGGAGATCGGCCTCGGCCGCACCAAGGTGCTGAGCGAGGAAGGCCGTATCGAGGCCGCCGAACGCTGGTACTCCGAATACGGCCCCGACACCGAGATGGCCAAGGCCGCGCCATCCACCTGCGGCAAGTGCGGCTTCTACCTCCCGCTCGCGGGCGCGCTGCGCGCCGCTTTCGGCGTCTGCGGCAACGCGATGGGCGCGGACGGACACGTGGTGCACGTCGAATACGGCTGCGGCGCGCACTCCGACGTCGTCGCACCGACGGGTGGCGGTTCGCCGCTCTACGAGGCCTACGACGACGCGGCGTTCGATGTGATCCCGCCGGAGGAGTTGCGCAAGGGTGCGGAGCGGTCCGCCGCCGAAGAGGTTGCGGGCGATGGAGTTTCCGTTGCCGTGGAGACGGCCGACGCGTCGGTTCCCGCTGGGGAAGTGAGCGCAGATGGCGCCGCGTCGGCGGTGGAGACGGTCGCCGTGACCGAGGACAGCGCGGTGCTCGCTGACCTCGCTCCGTCGGCGCCGGATGCGGCCGAGGCGGCCACTGCCGACGTGAGCGATGAAGTCGTCCAATCGGTGCCGGAAGCCGTTGTCGCCGAGGAGGGCGGCGCGGGCGCTGCTATCGCCCCGTCGGTGCCGGAGACTGCCGCCGCGCAGGAGAATGGCGCCGCCGATGTGCGTGCTGAGATCGCCCCGTCGGAACCGGAGGCCGTCGCCGCTGAGGCGGGCGCTGGCGAGGTGGCCCCGTCGGCCGATGCCGGCGAGCCGGGAGTCGATACCGCGGACGCTGTACAGGTGGAAGCGACCGGTACCGAGGCCGCGCCGACCGAAACGGCTTCGACCGCAACCGAGTTGAGCACCGCCGATGCCGCCGTGAGCGCCGATGCCGCGGTCAGCGGTGGCGAGCAGGCGGATGTCGAAGGCGAGGCCGTGAGCGGCGCTGCCGGTATCGAGCAGGCGGAGACGGACGAAGTCGCCGAAGCTGCCGCGGCCGAGGCACAGCCGGAGGCGATTGCCGACTCGACGGCGGTCGAGGCAGCCGTCGCCGATGCGGTCGATGCCGAAAAGGGTTCGGAGCTGGGCGGTTCTGGCGTCCGCGACAGCGCGGGCACGGAGTCCGCCGATGCCGCTTCGGTAGCCTCCGCGCCTGCGTCCGACGCACTGGAAGCTTTGACGCCGAGCGCCGCCGAGTCGGTCACCGACGCGGCGGAGGGCGAGACCGAAGCCGCTGCGAGCGATGTTGCGCCTGAGCGGGCCTCGGCGACCGGTGCTGCGGAGCCATCGACGTCGGGCGATCTCGTCGGCGTGGACGATGCTGTGGCCGAGGGCGAGACCGAGGCGGCTGCGAGCGATATTGCCGCCGAGCCGGGTTCGGCGACCGACGAGGGACCGGAGTCCGGGTCATCGCCGCGGAACTGACGGGCTCGGCCGCCGACCCGTTCGGCACCGAGGGGCTGCGTGCCGCCGTCCTCGCTTCCTGGCGTGATTCGCCGACCCGGCTGCGGGAGGATGCCGCTACCGAGGCGGATCTGGTCCGGGCCGGTTATCGCGATCGCCTGCTGACCGAGTTGGCGCAGAACGCCGCCGATGCGGCGGCCAAAGCGGGTGTCGCAGGGCGGATCTCCGTCCGGCTGGACGGTCGCACGCTGTACATCGCGAACACCGGTGCGCCCCTGGACCTTTCCGGCGTCCACGCGCTCACCGCGCTGCGCGCTTCCGGGAAGGCCGAGCCGACCTCCGTCGGCCGGTTCGGCGTCGGCTTCACCGCCGTGCTCGCCGTGAGCGACGACATCGAATTCCGTTCCACCACCGGGTCGCTGCGCTTCTCCCGCGCCAGGACACGCGAGGCGCTGCGCGAGCACGTCGCGGATCACCATCGTCCGGCTGATGTACCGCACAACCTTCCGGCCGATTCGCCGCACAACCCTCCGGCTGCTGGGCCGATCGACCATTCGGCCAATGCGCCGTACAACTATTCGGCCGACGCGCCGGGCAACGCGGTTCCGAACGACGCCGCGCTTACCTTCCAGCCTCCGGTCCTCCGGTTGACCTGGCCGCTAGATGCCCGTCCCGCACCGGACTTCGACACCGAAGTCGTGTTGCGCCTGCGCGACGACATCGACGCCGACGCATTGCTCGCCACCATGCGGGGAGAGGCCGCGGATCTGCTCCTGGAACTGCCCGCCCTGCAATCCATTCGGATCGGCGACGCCGAGTTCGCCTCCGCCGTGCGCGAACTCGGCGATGGCCTCCAGGAACTACAGGTGACAGGTCCGGATGATCGCCGCCGGACGTGGTGGCAGTTCCGCACCGCCCGCGCGAGATGGCTGCTCCCACTGCGCGACGGCAAGCCCCACGCCGCACCGCACGACGTCCTTCGCGCACCGACGCGCTCCGACGAGGAACTGTCCCTCCCGGCCCTGCTGATCGCCGACATTTCGATGCAACCGGACCGGCGCCGCCTGCTACCCGGCGCCCGCGTCGCCGAACTGGCCTCCGGTTATGCCGATTTCGCACGAGCCCTGCCCCCGACCGATCGCCTCGTCCTGGTCCCGACACCGGGTTTCGCCCGCAGCGAGGTCGACGGCCTGCTCCGCGAGGCACTGATCCGCGAATTGCAAACCCACTCTTGGCTTCCGGTTGTCGGCACACCCTCGGCCCCCAGCCCGGCCGCCGAGCCCAGCCTCGTCGCTGAGCCCAGCCCCTTTGCCAAGCCGCGATTCGACGCCGCTGACGTCCTCGATGCACCCGGCTCGGCCGCTGAATCCAGCCCCGCCGCCGAGCCGCGACTGGACGCGGCTCCCGGCGTCGGCGTCGATTCCGGCTTTGGTGCCGAGCCGCGACTGGACGCCGCCCCCGGCGTCGTCGCCGAGTTCGGCCCCGATGCCGAATTCGCCCTCCATCCCACCGCTGTACCGAGCCCCATGGCCGCCCCCGGCGCCGAGGCCAGTTCCGTGGGCGGGTCGAGGTCCGAGGCCGGGCTCGGGACCGAGCCGGTCCACGGCACTCCTCGCCCAAGCGCGCCGCCCACCGCGGTCCCCACTCGCGCGAGCGTCTTCCCCGATCTCACAACGGAATTGGCCGACCTCCTCGACGACATCGTCGGCCCCTTGGTCATCCCCGAACTCTCGACCCGCGCCCACACCGAGGCCCTCGCGGTCCTCGACGTGCACCGCCTCGGCCTCGCGCGGCTCGCCGAACTCTCCGGTGGTGTGGAGCGCCCGCCCGCTTGGTGGCGGGATTGGTACGCGGCGTTGGAGCCGTTCGTCGTCGACCCGCTGTCGGCCGAAGAGCTCGGCGCCCTGGCTGTTCCGCTGGCCGACGGCCGCTTGGTGACCGGTCCGCGCACGGTCGTGCTCGACGACATGCTCGAAGTCGCCATCCCGCTGCACTGGGCGCGCCTGGTGCATCCGGAGGCCGCGCACCCGCTGCTGTCCAGGCTCGGCGCCCGCGCGGCCACCGCGGCCGACCTGCTCGCCGATCCTGCGCTGCAAGCGGATCTGGAAGACCACCCCGACGATCCCGACTTGGTCGACGCGGTGCTCCGTTTGGCCGCGTACGCCGATCCGGACGCGCTGCCGCCCTGGCTGGGCTCGATCGAATTGCCGGACACCACGGGCGAATTGCTGCCCGCCGACGAACTGCTGCTGCCCGAGGCGCCGCTGTACGCGCTGCTCGTCGAGGACGCGCCGCTCGGCACCGTCGCCAAGGAGATCGTGGACGAGTACGGCGCGCAGGCGCTGCGTGCCGTTGGCGTCGGCTGGGATTTCGGCGTCGTCTCAGAGTCCGACCCGACCGGCCCCGATCATCATCTGGACGACGAAGAGTCCTGGTGGGCGAGCCTGCCCGAGGAGCCCGCCGAGTTCGCGGCCGTTCGCGACCTGGACCTGATCGACGACATCGCCTGGCCGGACGCACTGCACCAGCTGCTCGCCGAACCCAAGACCAGACGCCTGCTCGCCGACCCGGACGGCTACACCGCGTGGTGGCTGCGCAGGCACGCCCGCCTCGACGGAATCCCGCTCGGCCACCATCTCCCTCCCGGCGACACCGAATTCGCCGGGCTGCTCCCACAATTCGCGGTTCCCGGCCTGAGCCACGCCGACCTGGACGTGCTGCGTTCCGTCCTGGCGGATCCGGACCGAATCACACCGGACCTCGCCGAGGCGCTGCTCTCCGCATTGGCCGACCCCGCGAACAACCCTGAGCTGCAGATCGTTTCGCGCACGCACCGCCACCTGGCCGCAGCGGCGTCCCGCCTGGACCTCACCGAGCTGGAGCTGCCGGAACGGGTGCGCGCACTGTCCGGCGATGTGGTGCCCGCCGCCGACGCGATGGTGCTCGACCTGCCCTGGTTCGGTCTCGCCATGCCGCCGGAGCGCCTAGTGCTCGGCGACGAAGAGACCGCACCGAGCCTCGCGACCCTGCTCGACCTCCCCTTGGTCTCGGAATCGGTGACCGCCGAGGTGCTGGGTACCGGCCACCGCACGTCCTGGTCCGCCGAGCCGCTGGGAGTCGTCCTGCGCCAACTGTTCTCGCTCGCGCCGCAGCATGGCGAACTGGTGCTGCACGAGGACCTGCGTGTGCGGCTCTCGGGCGCGGTGACGGGCATCGTGTCGGTGCCCTGGTGGCGAGTGGGGACCGAGACGCACATCCGCGTCCCGAGCGTCGTCGACGCGAGCGATTAGGTCGCGTACCCCGCGAGCATCTCGCTCAGCAGATCGAGCTGCGCCCGCACCGCCTCGCTGTCGTTGTCGACCAGCCAGCGCAGCACGACGCCGTCGATCACATTGAGGGTGAACCGGCTCAGCGTCTGCACCGGCACCGACCACTCGGTGGCCGTGGCGTCGCGGGCGTGATCGAGAATGTCGGCGACCGTGGAGTCGTTGAAGGCGTACTGTTCGCGCGCGATCGCGAGTTTCTTCGGGGTCTGTTCGCCTTCGCGCAACGCATAAGTGGTTGTTTCGTAGGTGAGCAGTTGTCGTTCCGGTGTGGCTTCGATGTTCAGCCACATCAGTTCGAGTCCCGCGCGCACCAATTTTTGAAGCGCTTCTTTTCCACTTTCGACGTCTTGCCAAACTGTTTCATTGGCGTCGACGGAATCGCGTAATTCCATCGACAACGCCTTGACCAGCTCGGTCATCAGCGCGTCCTTATTTTCGAAACAGTAATGCACCACACCGAGCGAGACACCGGCTGCTTGAGCCACATCGCGCGTGGTCACACCGGCCACGCCCTTTTTTTCGGCAAGGCCGATAGCGGCCTCGATAAGGTGGGCCCGTCGTTCTTCGACGCTCAATCGGGAGGACACTCCAGCGAGTTAAGCGCTCGCGGCGCGTGCAGTCAATTCGCGCCGCCGAAAAATTTGGACTGGACGTGCGTCCAGTTGTGTGGTTCGCTGCCAAACGGAAGAAGGGAGGCTCCGATGCCGGTGTCACGCAGGACGGTTCTCGCTCGAACCGCGGTGGGTTCGGCCGCGCTCGCCGCTGCCACGACCGTCGGATCGGGACCGACGGGTCTCGGCGCCCGCGCCGTCGCCGCCCCGGACTCGGGCTATCAGGTGGGCGTCGGCATCTCCGACATCACCGGCCCCGCCGCCGAGTGCGGGATGATGGGCTACTCCCAGCTGGAGCAGACCACCGCGGGCATCCACCTGCGCCCGAGGGCGCGCGCCTACGTGATCGCCGCGGGCGGGCGGCGGGTCGTCTTCGTCGTCGCCGAGAACGGCATGATCTTCCAGTCGGTGCACCGCGGCGTGCTGCTCGAGCTGGCCCGCCGGTTCGGCGATCTCTACACCGAGCAGAACGTGCTGCTCACCTCCACCCACTCGCACGCGACCTGCGGCGGCTCGAGTCACGACTACGCCTACAACCTGTCCATCCTCGGTTTTCAGCAGCAGGTGTACGACGCCGAGGTGAACGGGATCGTGGAGGCCATCGAGGCCGCGCACGCCGATCTCGGGCCCGCGTCGCTCGCGCTCGGCCGCGCGGAACTGCACGACGCCAGCGTCAACCGCTCGCGCGTCGCGTTCGATCGCAACCCGGCCGCCGACCGCGCCCACTTCCCCGACGCCATCGACCCTTCGGTGACCGCGCTCTCGATTACCAAGGGCGGCAAGCGGATCGGCGCGATCACCTGGTTCGCGACGCACAACACGTCGATGACCAACAAGAACCGGTTGATCAGCGGCGACAACAAGGGTTACGCCTCCTTCGCCCACGAACACACCGACCACGGCGTCCGATACCTCGACGGCGCACCGGATTTCGTGTCCGCCTTCGCCCAGACCAACGCGGGCGACATGTCGCCGAACCTGAATCTGCGCCCCGGATCAGGGCCGACCGAAGACGAGTTCGAGAACACCCGGATCATCGGTGAACGCCAATACGGCGCCGCCGAGAACGCTCTGAACGCGGCGCGCTCGATGAGCGGACCCGTCGACTCCCTGCTCTGCTACATCGACTTGGCGAACATCGCGGTCGATGGGCGATTCACCCCGGACGGTCAGCCGCGGCACACCGCGCCGGCCGCCGCGGGCGTCTCGCTGATCGCGGGCAGCGTCGAGGACGGTCCCGGTCTGCCAGGCGGCCCGATTCCGGAAGGCGTACGCAACCCGTTCCTCGGCGCGCTCGGCGATCCGAGCCAGCCCGCGCCGGCCTGGCTCGCGGATGCCCAGGCGCCCAAGGCGATTGCCGTGCCGCTTGGTCTGCTTCCGCCGGTGCCGTGGGTGCCGAGCGTGGTGCCGATCCAGCTGATGCGCATCGGCGAGCTGTACTTGGCCGCCGCCGGTGGCGAATTCACCATCGTGTCCGGGCTTCGGGTGCGCAGGACCGTTGCGGAGGCGCTCGGCGTCGACGTGGAACAGGTGCTCCTCCAGGGGTACGCCAACTCCTACCACGAATACGTCACCACCCCGGAGGAATACGACGCCCAACAGTACGAGGGCGCCTCGACGCTCTACGGCCGCTACACGTTGCCCGCATACCAGCAGGAATTCCACCGTCTGGCAACGGCTTTGGCGACCGGAGCGACCGTCGCGCGCGGCCCAGCGCCCCGTGACGTGTCGAACCTCCAGCCGAACTTCGTGCCGGCCCCGGGTCCGGACGCCACTCCGCCGGGCCGTGGCTTCGGCGATGTGCTGACCCAGCCCGCCTCCTGCTCCCGCGGCGAACGCGTTGTGGCCGAGTTCGTTTCGGCCCATCCGAAGCACAACCCGCGCCGCAACGGCACCTTCTTGGAAGTGCAGCGCAGCACCGGCACCGGCTGGGTGCGCGTCGCCAACGAGGGAGAGTGGGCGGTGCGGTATCACTGGAGCAAGCGCGGTTCCGCCGAATCGGTGGCCCGGTTCACCTGGGACGTCCCCGCCGACGCGGAGCCTGGGCAGTACCGGTTCGTGCACTTCGCCGACAGTCTCGGCACCGACGGCGCGCTGCGCCCCTTCACCGGGGTGAGCGCGGAATTCCAGGTGAGCTGATCACCGCAGACCGGTCTGCGCGCCCTTGTCGCCGCGCCGGGCGCCGCGGCGCTGGATCAGGAAGATGGTCGAGCCGATCAGGCCGACCACCAGGCCCATCAGACAGACGGGAAGCGCCGACTCCCAGCTCTCGGGTCCGGCCAACACGACGAGGGTGGCGATCACCCACAGCGCGCTGCCGACGGCGAGCACCGGCCGCGGATCGGTCAGCCGCGGCGGGATCTCCGGCACTTTCTGGGTCACGGGCTCAGCGTAGCGGCGGGAACCGGCATGCCGCACCCAGCGGGTCCCGTATCGTTTGCCACTGTGACAACGTCATCGGATGTGCGAGCCCTCGCCGGTGAACTCTCGCTGGCGGTGGTTCGGCTGACGCGACATCTGCGTGGGCGCCGCACCGACTCACAGATCTCGCTGACCCAGCTCTCCGCCCTCGCCACCTTGGCGCGCGAGGGCGCGATGACGCCCGGTGCGCTTGCCGCCAAGGAGCGGGTGCAGCCGCCGTCGATGACCAGGGTGATCGCGTCGCTGACCGATCTGAAGCTGGTGGAGCGCAAGCCGCACCCCACCGACGGCCGCCAAATCATCGTCTCCCTCTCGGAATCCGGCCGGGCGCTGATCGCCGACGAGGCCAGCGCCCGTGAAGCCTGGATGACCGAACAGCTCGCCACCCTCACCGACGACCAGCTCGAGATCCTCAACCGAGCCGTCGCCATCATGAAGCAGATCGTCTCCGAATCGGAGTAGACCCCGGCGCACGGCTTTCCGCGAGCGGAAAGTGCGTTCCTACCTGGCGGCGAACGGCTGGTCGCTGTCGACGATCTCGCGCCCGAGGGGGAACAGCGAGAGCGGGATGAACTTCAGGTTCGCCCAGCCGAAGGGGATGCCGATGATCGAAAGGAACAGCGGGATGCTGGTCAGCAGGTGGCCGAGAGCCAGCCACCAGCCCGCCACGATGAACCAGATGATGTTGCCGATCAGCGACCCAGCGCCCGCGCTTGCCTTCTCCACCGTCGTGCGGCCGAACGGCCACAGCACGTAGGCCGCGATGCGGAACGAGGCGATGCCGAACGGGATCGTGATGATCAGGATGCAGCAGATGATCCCGGCCAGGATGTAGCCGAGCGCCATCCAGAACCCGGCGAAGATGAGCCAGATGATGTTGAGGATCAGCTGAAGCGGCTTCATATCTCCAGGATGCCAGCCCGCGCCCGGCCGCGGGGAAGTTCGCCGCCGGGCGCGTCGATCGGCGGAACCGGCCCGCGTCGATCGGCGGAACCGCCCCTTCGCCGAAAGAACCCTCCTCGGATCAGAAGAACCAGCCCAGCACCGCGTCCCGATCGGCGCCGAACGCGTCCTCCAGCGCGCGCAGCTTGCCGGAATCCTTGGCCTGCAGCCGGTTCGCCGCGGCGAACGCGCGCGCCGGGTACGCGCCGAGGTACATGCTGCCGAGCACGTCGATGCCCAGTTCGATGTCGGCGGCGCGTTCGGTGGGCGCACACTCGGCGCGGCCGTCCCGCACGGTGAGCGCGAAAGTTCCGCCCGCCCCGCGGAACGGATCGGCGACGGCCAGGACGACGTCGAGATCGGTCCGATAGTCGCGTGCCATGAGGGCGGCGGGCACGTCCATGAGCCGCAGCCAGAGACCGTCGTAGCGGGCGGTGGTGCGGACCAGTCGCGGGTCGGTCAGCAGGTAGGGGAGCGGGTCGTTGTCGCTGAGCTCCGCCGTGATCCGGGTGACCAGGTCCAGACCGAACAGCGCGCGCCACAGCGCGGCGTGCGCGTCGGCGGTGACCGACCGCATCTCGACGATCTCGACGGTCATCTCCCTTGCTTCGTAGTGGTAGCGGTACAGCGCGTAGCCGTCGGGGTGCAGCAGCGTGAACAGGTCGGAGCCGCCGCGGCGGAACCGTTCCGGATCGGCGAACAAGTTGCCCCACGACGCGTCCGGTCGCACCTGCGCGCCGGGCGTCAGCCTGCGCCAGCGGTCGTAGATCTCGCGGACCCGATCGGTGACATCCGCCAGCATGACGAGTTCGACGCCGCCGGGATTCGGTGTGGTGGGCAGGAACTCGGCGAACCTACGGTCGATGGTGACCGCGTTCTGCCGCACCGCGGGGCCGTAGCCGAACCGACCGTAGATGCCGCCCTCGCTGGCCGTGAAGATGGTCAGCGGCAGACCCTGCGCCTCGGTGCGCCGGTGCTGTTCGATGTACATCGCGCGCAGAATCCCACGCCTGCGGTGCGTCGGCGCCACCCCGACCCCCGCGATACCGCGGGCCTGCACCGTCCGCTCGCCCGGCACCGTCAGGATCATCTCCCCGCGACCGCACATGCCCGACGACGCGATCACCGTCCACCGCCACGATCGAGTCCAACGGCGCGAACAACTGGGCCGCCCGCTCCAGCCACGCTTCGTCCGACCGAGTCCCGAACGAGGTCTCGACGAGCAATCGAATCCCCGCGGCATCCGCCTCGGTCGCCGATCGAATGGTGATGCCGGATACGAGCGTCATGGGCAGATCATCCCATGAATGAACAACACCGCGCATCGGAATTTTCTGCGCCACTACGCCGGTCCGCGACCCGGGTACGCGAGCCATGATCACCTCCACCTCGGCGGCGCTGTAACCGCGAACGTTCGCAGGTGGCGGTTTCTGATCGGCGTGCGCGGGCGGGCAGGATATGGCGGTGGCCGAAGTGATCGATATCGATGATCCCAGCGATTCCCGGGTCGACGATTTTCGCGACCTGGCGTCGGCGGATCGGCGGCCCGACCTGCCGGGACGCAAGGGGCTGGTGATCGCCGAGGGCGTGGTGGTCGTTCAGCGGATGCTGGATTCGCGTTTTCGGCCGAGCGCGCTGATGGGGGTCGCCCGCCGCTACGAGCAGTTGGCCGAGGATCTGGCCGAGGTCGACGTGCCGTTCTACCGTGCTACCGCCGAGGTGATGGCGGAGGTCGTCGGGTTCCATCTCAATCGCGGGGTGCTCGCCGTGGCGCGGCGGCCCGCCGAGCTGACGCTGGACGAGGTGACCGAGGGCGCGCGAACCGTCGCCGTGCTGGAGGGCGTCAACGACCACGAGAATCTGGGATCGATGTTCCGCAACGCGGCGGGGCTGGGGGCCGAGGCGATCCTGTTCGGGGATCGGTGCGCCGATCCGCTGTACCGGCGCGCGGTCCGGGTGTCGATGGGGCATGTCCTCCGGGTGCCGTTCGCATCGGTGCCGGACTGGCCGAACGGCCTGGAACTTCTGCGGCGCAAAGGCTTTCAGATCATCGCGCTGACACCGAACCCCGCGGCGCCGAATCTGGCCGCGGCGATGACGGGCAAGCGGGTCGCCCTGCTGCTCGGCGCGGAGGGGCCCGGCCTCACGGAGGAGGCGATGCGGGCGACCGACGTCCGCGCGCGCATTCCGATGTCGCCTGGCACCGATTCGCTGAATGTGGCCACGGCCGCGGCCATGGCGTTCTATGAACGAGTGAGAACGTCGTGAGGGGCGAGGACATGGTGGATCACCCGACGAACGGCGCGTACCGCGGCTATCCGCCCGCGCAGGATCCGACGCCGTGGGCGGCGGGTATCACCGTGGTGGTGATGGTGGCGGCGCTGGCGGCGGTGGCCGTCTACGCGTTCGGGATCGCGCTCGCCGAGGTGCATCCGCTGCTCGCCGTCGCGGTGAACCTGGTCGCCGCCGGTGGTGCGGCGCCGACCGCGTGGCGCGCGCGGTTCACGCCGGTGACCAGATGGGTGCTGCTCGGCTGCGGTATCGGCGTGGTGCTCGGGTGGTTGGCGTCGATCGTCGAGGGCTTGTCGGCGCTGTGAAACTCAGCGCTGGGAAGTCCGGCGGGGGTGCCGAACCGAGCCGCCTCAGCCGACGCGGTCTCCACCGCGCAGCCAACCGAGCAGACCACGCCTCGGCTTGATCGTCGGCTCGATGACTTCCGGACCTACCAACGTCGAATGACTCGGCGCCTGGCCTTTCGGGTACAGCGTGAATCCGCACACCGCGACATCACCGGGTGCCAGCGCGCCCTGCGGCGAGGGAGCACGGTAGTGGAAGCCCAGCCATTCGTTGTTGGCGGCGTCGGCGAAATCGGGCGGGTCGAAGGGCAGTGTCTGCGGGTCCGGCAATTCCCCGGCATGCCAGCGAACGGGATGCTCGCCCGCCCAGTACGGCCGCTCCCAGACCAGCGGAAGTCCCTCGTCCTCCAGGATGTTCACCCTTGTCGAACTGAACGCGCGGCGGAATTCCCCGCGCTCCCAGTGCGCGAACGCGCCCCAGCCGATGACAGTGTCGAAGGAGATCAGATAGGTGTGGTCGGAGGCGAGCGGGCGCACAAGCAGCTCCGGCAATCGCGTCGGCCTTGGGAGCGCGGCCTGTGCCGAACACAGCACTGTGACACCGGGATAGCAGCCGATGTACACCTCGTCGGTGTCCGGGCCCGCGCAGCCGCCGAGCGTGCCGACCATCTTCGGTACCACGTCGTGGTCGCCGTAGAGCTGTTTGGCGAGCGCCAGCGCGGCCTCGGGCTCCGGGTCGTGGTCGGCGCGCAGAACCGCCAACGGGTCGGGGGCGTCGACATACCAGAGAGACGAGGCTTTGGACAGCATTTCCGGCACCTCCCGATGGTCGCACGAAATTACTCCGCGAACTTCCAGCTACCGTCCGTGTCGAACGACGGCGCACGTCGGCTTCGACACACCGAGAAAATCTACTCGCCTCGGACGACCCGCGACGCACCTTCGGCAACGGAACACGCCAGCGCGAAGAGAATTTCGGGGCGCACTCGAGATTTCGGGGTGGAAACTACGATCCAGCAACTTGGACTGGCGGTCCAGCAAACTTCCGAGTGCGCCGAAAACGCGGCGCTTCTGGTCAGTGACCCGAGCTGCGCACGCCGAGCAGCACGTCCTCCCAGGACGGCATGGGCGCCTTACCGCGCTTGGTGCGGTTCGGCTTGGCGGGCGCGGACTTGCCGCTGCCGGGCTTGGTGTTCTCCTCGGCGGGCGCGGTGTTCGCGGCGGGGGCCGAGGTGTTCGCGGCGGCGGCCGGCGCGCCGGTGGTGGGAGCGCTCGCCGCCGGGGTGGCGTTCGTGCTCGCCGCGGGAGCGGTCTTGGCGCTCGCCGCGGGTGCGGTGTTCGTGCTCGCCGCCGGTGTCGCGGCGGTGGTGCTCGCGGCCGGAATCGCCGCCGCGCTACCGCCCGCGGCCACGGCCTTCTGCTCGAAGTACTCGTCCAGCGTCGGCTGCGGCTGCCGGGCCGTCGCGGGGCGCGCGGTGGAAGCGGCGGGAGTTTCCTTGCGCGGCTCGGCCACCGGCTCGGCAGGCGCGGGCGCCTCCAGCTCGGGCTGCGGCGGCAAGACGGTCGCCAGTCCGCGCAGCGCGCGGCCGAAATCGGGGTCGATCAGATCCGCGGCGGGATCGTCGAGCGGGGAGACCGAACCGCCGTGCGCGTCGGGCTGGTAGCGCCAGTGCGCGGCGATCTCGGAACGGCCGTTCTGCCACTGCAACTGGGCGACCCAGAAGCCCTTCTCGTCTTTCCACGCATCCCACTCGGCGTTCTCGAGCGTGTGCCCGCGCTCGGTGAACGCGGCGGTGACGATATCGATCAGGGTTTCCACGGCGGGGCCGTCGGGGCGCACCGGGTGCGCCTTCTGGGCGAGCTCGGCGGCGCGGGCGCGTTCCAGCAGCACGGGATACGCGAAACGCTCGACCCGGCTCGCTGGCATGCCGGATTCTTCGGTGACCTGTTCGACGGAGGCTCCGGCACGGATACGGGCCTGGATATCGCGGGGACGCATAGACGCTTCCATTTCGATCTCGATCTGGCCGAATCGGGCAAGGTCTCCGCGCGCGGCGGCTCGTAGCTTGTCGTCTGCGGGCAGCCGGAACTTCTGGCCGGACTCGGTGTCGATGCACACGATGTGCGTGGAGTCGGGCGTCACCCCGATCACTCGAAGTTCACGCACCGTTACCTCCTTATCGCGTCGGCTCGCGACACCGCCCACTTTCCGAAACAGTAGTGCACATTCGATGATCTCGAGGCAAGACACGCGGCACGAAAATCTGCCGCCCCCACACGATAAAGGCTAATCTGTGCGTTTCGAGCACGATGCCCGTGGTCTCGAACAGACCACGGGCATCGCGGAATTCGCTCAGGACAGCTTTTCGACGACCCAGTCGATGCTTCGGGTGAGCTGACTCACGTCGTCCGGATCGATCGCCGGGAACATGCCGACGCGCAGCTGGTTACGGCCCAGCTTGCGGTAGGGCTCGGTGTCGACGATTCCGTTGGCCCGCAGGACCTTCGCGACCTGCGCGGCGTCCACCGAGTCGGCGAAGTCGATGGTGCCGACGACCTGCGAGCGGTGCGCCGGGTCGGTGACGTACGGGGTGGCGTATTCGCTCGACTCGGCCCACGAGTACAGCCGCGAGGAGGAATCCAGCGTCCGCTTGACCGCCCAGTCCAGGCCGCCGTTGCCGTTCAGCCACTCGATCTGGTTGGCGAACAGCAGGAGGGTGCCGAGCGCCGGGGTGTTGTAGGTCTGGTCCTTGGTGCTGTTGTCGATGGCGACCGGCAGCGAGAGGAACTCGGGGGTCCAGCGGCCGCTGCCCTTGATCTCCTCGACCCGCTCCAGCGCAGCGGGGCTCATCAGCGCGACCCACAGGCCGCCGTCGGCGGCGAAGCACTTCTGCGGAGCGAAGTAGTAGACGTCGGCGTCGGTGATGTTCACCGGGAGGCCGCCCGCGCCGGAGGTGGCGTCGATCGCGATCAGCGCGTGCTCCGAACCGGCCGGACGCTGCACCGGAATGGCCACACCCGTGGAGGTTTCGTTGTGCGCCCAGCCGATCAGGTCGGCCGACGGGTCGGCCACCGGCTCGGGCGCGCTGCCCGGCTCGGACGAGACGACGATCGGGTCGCCGATGAACGGGTTGCCCTTGGCGACAGCGGCGAACTTGCTGGAGAACTCGCCGTTGGTCAGGTGCAGCGAGCGCTCGCGGATCAGGCCGAACGCGGCGGCGTCCCAGAACGCGGTGGTGCCGCCGTTGCCGAGGACGACCTCGTAGCCGTCGGGCAGGCCGAAGAGCTCGCGCAGGCCGTTGCGCACGCGCGCGACCACGTCCTTCACCGGCTTCTGCCGGTGCGAGGTTCCGAACACCGAGGCCCCCACCTTTACCAGGGACTCGAGCTGCTCCGGGCGCACCTTGGAGGGGCCGCAGCCGAACCGTCCGTCGGCGGGCTTGAGGTCGTCGGGAATGGTCGGGAACGCAGTGGTCATGGCCAATAGGGTAAAGCGTGTCCGACCTGCTCGGTTCGTGCGGGTGGGTGCCCGATGGCCGTCACGTCCGGGAAATGGGTCGAGGTGTGATCAATTACTCATAGTGACGGCGTATTGCTGTGGCGTACGACACAGTGCGGCTACCCTTTCCCGCCATGGGCATGGCGTCGGCTAACTCGGGGTGGCGGTTACGGGCACGGCGATCACGGAATTTCGGCCTGCGGGCGGGCGCGCTGTCGGGCGCGGCGCGGCGCGAATTGCTGATCCACGGCACGGCGGGGTCGGCGACCATCCTCGGGCGCAAGATCTCGTCGCCGTCGTTCGCCCGGCCGTTCGGCGGCCCGGGACCACAGCCGCGGCGCGAGCCCGGTCACGTCTTCTGGGTCCGGGTGCAGATCGACGGTGCGATCCCGTACGAGACCCGGGTTCGGCAGCGGACGCGCGAGGAAGACCTGGAGTGGATGCAGCCCGGCGACGTCGTCGCCTGTCGTGTCGATCCGGGGGACCGCGACCGGCTGGTGCTCTACATTCCCGACCCGGACGAGGCGACGCGGGTGAGCATCGCCAAGATCCTCGCCGACGGCCGCAGGGCCGACGCCACCGTGCTCGCCGCGGCTCCGGTGGCGGCCGACTACGCGGGACACGACGATCCGGTGCTTCGCCTCGATCTCGAGCTGCGCGCATGGGACGAAACGAAGCCGTGGCGGGTCCGCCTGGTCCAGCCGGTGCCGTTGGCCGCGATCGGCCTCGTCGATCTCGGTCAGCATCTCGAGGTGGCGTTCTTCACCGTCGATCACGGCGAGTCGGTGGCGGTGGACTGGGCCGCCTCGCTCGGCGAGGAGTAGACCGGCGCTCGAGCGGCTCATCCGGTGGATGAAACCCGCACCGACGACGGCCGGATACGACACGAGCCGGAAGCGTTGACGGGCAAAGGAACCCGCCGGGCGTCCGGCTCGTGTGCGGTTACCGACTCAGAGGTGGGCGATGGCCGACCAGCCCGCGACCTCTTCCGGCTTGCGCGCGGCGGGGCCGGTGTAGATGGCGGCCGGGCGCACCAGCTTGCCGAGCTGCTTCTGCTCCAGGATGTGCGCACACCAACCGGCGGTCCGGCCGCAGGTGAACATGGCGGGCATCATGTGCGCGGGGACCTCGGCGAAGTCGAGGATCACCGCGGCCCAGAACTCCACGTTGGTCTCGATGGCGCGGTCGGGGCGACGCTCACGCAGCTCGGCGAGCGCGGCCTGCTCCAGCGCGGCCGCCACCTCGTAGCGCGGCGCGCCGAGGCGCTTGGCGGTGGCGCGCAGCACGCGGGCGCGCGGGTCCTCGGCCCGGTACACCCGGTGGCCGAAGCCCATCAGCTTCTCCTTGCGGTCCAGGATGCCCTTGACCAGCGCGCGGGCGTCGCCCGTCTTCTCGACCTCTTCGATCATCGGCAGCACGCGGGCCGGTGCGCCGCCGTGCAGCGGGCCGGACATCGCGCCGATCGCGCCGGACAGCGAGGCCGCCACGTCGGCGCCGGTGGACGCGATGACGCGGGCGGTGAAGGTGGAGGCGTTCATGCCGTGCTCGGCGGCGGAGACCCAGTAGGCGTCGATGGCCTCGGTGTGCCGCGGGTCCGGGTCACCCTTCCAGCGGGTCATGAAGCGCTCGGTGACCGTGGTGCACTCGTCGATCTTCTTCTGCGGCACCGCGGGCTGGTAGATGCCGCGCGCCGACTGCGCGACGTAGGACAGCGCCATCACCGAGGCGCGGGCCAGATTCTCGCGGGCTTCCTCGTCGTCGATGTCGAGCAGCGGCTGGTAGCCCCAGATCGGCGCGAGCATGGCAAGGCCGGCCTGCACGTCGACGCGCACGTCGCCGGTGTGCACCGGCAGCGGGAACGGCTCGGCGGGCGGCAGACCGCGGCCGAACTCACCGTCGACCAGCAGCGCCCACACGTCACCGAAGGTCACCCGGCCGGCGACCAGGTCCTCGATGTCGACGCCGCGGTAGCGCAGCGCGCCGCCGTCCTTGTCCGGTTCGGCGATATCGGTGGTGAAGGCCACCACGCCCTCGAGGCCGCTGACGAAATCGCTCGGTACGGTGGCCTGGCCACCGGGAACAGCGGGGCTGGTAGTCATGTTGTGACTCTCCTTGCACTTCGGGTCGCATGAGTTCTCGTCGCTAGCGACTGCTCGCAGGTCGCTCGAGACAACACTGCCGAGGGGTACAGCTCCGCCGAGCACATGCCGATCACCAAAACCTTAGCTCCCTGCTACCGCGGAGTAACGTCTGGCCCATGCGTGACCTGGACAATTCAGCGTCGAATCCAGCCCTGTTCCCGCCGGAGGTGGGCGGCGACGCGATCGAGCTCCCGGTGAACACCGACCTGTCCGCGATGCGGGTGGAGTACGGCGGCGCGCCGTTCGGCTCCGGCGAGGACGTCGACCTGGACGAGAACTGGCTGGCCGGGGGCTGGGAGCCGCTGCTGCGGCACTGGATCGAGCAGGCCACCGCGGTCGGCATCGCCGAACCCAACGCGATGGTCCTCGCCACGGTGTCGCTGGTCGACGGCACGCCGCGGCCGGTCGCCAGAACGGTGCTGTGTAAAGGACTCTCACCGGAGGGTGTGACTTTTTACACGAATTACGACTCCGCCAAGGGCGCGCAACTCGCCGCGGTCCCGTTCGCCGCGGCGACCTTCCTGTGGCCCGCGCTCGGCAGGCAGGTGCACGTGCGCGGACCGGTCGAGAAGTCCTCCGTCGAGCAGACCGAGCTGTACTGGCGCTCCCGTCCGCGCGATTCCCAGCTAGGCGCCTGGGCCTCGCAGCAGTCCCGCCCGATCGGCTCGCGTGCCGAGCTGGACCGCGCGCTGGCCGAGACCACCGCGCGCTTCGCCGACGTCGACGAGATCCCGGTGCCTCCACACTGGGGCGGCTATCTGCTGCGTCCCGACGAGGTGGAGTTCTGGCAGGGCCGAAGGGGTCGGCTGCACAACCGGATCCGGGTGCGGATCGCCGAGGGACGCATGCGCGTCGACCGGCTGCAACCCTGATAAAGATGATCATGTGACGAATCTCGCGTCGTCGCGGTCATCGAGAACTCGCTAACGTCCGGCCGGTGAAGCTGCTCGCCGACACCACCCCGCTGCGCAACCCCGACTTCCGCAGGCTGTGGACGACCAACATCGTCACCGTCGTCGGGGCCCAGCTCTCGGTGGTCGCGGTGCCGCAGCAGATCTTCCAGATCACCGGCAGCTCCGGATATGTCGGCCTCGCCGGGCTTTTCGGCCTGATACCGCTGATCGTGTTCGGGCTGTGGGGCGGCGCGCTCGCCGACGTCATGGACCGGCGCAAGCTGATGGTGATCACCACCGCGGGCACCGGCCTTACCGCCGTGCTGTTCTGGGCGCAGGCCGCGGCAGGCCTCGACAACGTCTGGGTGGTGCTGATCCTGTTCGCGCTGCAACAGGCGTTCTTCGCGGTGAACCAGCCGACCCGCGGCGCGGCCATCGCCCGCATCCTGCCGCCCGAGCAACTCGCCGCCGCGAGTTCGCTGAGCATGACCGTGCAGCAGGTCGGCGCCATCGCGGGACCGGTGCTCGCCGGTGCGCTCATCCCGCTGATCGGGCTGTCCACGCTGTATCTCGTCGACGCCATCGCACTGCTCGTCACGCTGTGGGCGGTCTGGCGGCTGCCCGCGTTCCCGCCGACCGGCGACGCGCGCCGGGCCGGATTCCGCACGGTCCTGGACGGTTTCGCCTACCTGGCCACCCAGCGCATCCTGCTCGCCTCGTTCCTCGTCGACGTCATCGCGATGGTGTTCGGCATGCCGCGTGCGCTGTTCCCGCAGATCGCGCACGAGACCTTCGGCGACCCGGCCAGCGGCGGCGTCGCGCTCGGCCTGCTGTTCGCGGCCATGTCGGCGGGCGCGGTGCTCGGCGGCGTGTTCTCCGGCTGGATTCCGCGCATCCGCCGCCAGGGGCTCGCCGTCGTCGTCTGCATCGCGCTGTGGGGCATCGCGATGGTCGGCTTCGGACTCGCGGTCGGCTTGGCCGGGCACCTGTTCGGGCTCGGCGTCTGGCTGTGGATCGCGGTGGCGTTCCTGGCCTTCGGCGGCGCCGTCGACATGGTCTCCGCGGCGCTGCGCACCACGATGTTGCTGACCGTCGCCACCGACGAGATGCGCGGCAGGCTGCAAGGCGTGTTCATCGTGGTGGTCGCGGGCGGCCCGCGGATCGGTGATGTTGCCCACGGTTTTGCCGCGGCGAGCTTGGGTACCGCCGTGGCCGCCGCGGGCGGCGGAGTGCTCGTGGTGATCGGGGTCCTGCTGGCCGCCTTGGCCTTCCCGGCTTTCGTTCGCTACCGGGTCGCCCGCGCGCACACCGAATCGCTGCCCGCCTGACCGCCGAAACCTCACGTGACGACACGGCGTTTGTGAGGTCGTCAGGTGGGCACCCTCGTGGCCGGGCCGCGTGGACAGCGACTAGCGTCTAGGTAATCGCACCGCCGTGCCGACCGCACTTCGATGCCGACGGTCCTAGCCTGAGAGGGATCCTTCCGTGCCCGAGAACGACATCAACGACGCCAAACCGGTGCTGAGCTACCCGGGTGGCGAATACGCCATGACGATCACCGAAGCCTCCGAAGGCAACGACGGTGTCGACCTCGGCAAAATGCTGGCCAGCACCGGGTACGTCACGTACGACCCCGGATTCATGAACACCGCCCCGACCAAGTCGGCGATCACCTACATCGATGGCGAAGCGGGCATCCTGCGCTACCGCGGCTACCCGATCGACCAGCTTGCCGCGTCCTCGACCTTCATCGAGGTCAGCTACCTGCTCATCTACGGCGAGCTGCCGACCCAGGCCCAGCTCGACGAGTTCACCGACCGGATCCGCCGCCACACCCTGCTGCACGAGGATCTGAAGCGCTTCTTCGACGGCTTCCCGCGCAACGCGCACCCGATGCCGGTGCTCTCCTCCGCGGTGAACGCGCTGTCGGCCTACTACCAGGACTCGCTCGACCCGCGCGACCCCGAGCAGGTCGAGCTGTCCACCATCCGGCTGCTCGCCAAGCTGCCCACTATCGCGGCCTACTCCTACAAGAAGTCGGTCGGCCAGCCGTTCCTCTACCCGGACAACTCGCTGAGCCTGGTGGAGAACTTCCTGCGGATGACCTTCGGCTTCCCTGCCGAGCCCTACGAGGTCGACCCCGAAGTGGCCGCCGCGCTGGACATGCTGCTGATCCTGCACGCCGACCACGAGCAGAACTGTTCCACCTCCACGGTGCGCCTGGTCGGCTCCTCGGACGCCAACCTGTTCACCTCGGTCTCCGGCGGCATCAACGCGCTGTGGGGCCCGCTGCACGGCGGCGCCAACCAGGCCGTGCTGGAGATGCTCGACGACATCAAGGCTCAGGGCGGCGATGTCAAGGAGTTCATCCGCAAGGTCAAGGACAAGGAAGACGGTGTGAAGCTCATGGGCTTCGGGCACCGCGTCTACCGCAACTACGACCCGCGCGCCTCCATCGCCAAGAAGCACGCCGACGCGATCCTGCGCAAGCTCGGCGGCGACGACGAGCTCTTCGACATCGCCCAGGCGCTCGAAGAGGCCGCACTCACCGACGACTACTTCATCTCCCGTCGCCTGTACCCGAACGTCGACTTCTACACCGGCGTCATCTACAAGGCCATGGGCTTCCCGACCCGCATGTTCACCGTGCTGTTCGCGATGGGCCGGCTGCCCGGCTGGATCGCGCACTGGCGCGAAATGCACAGCGAGCCGCTGAAGATCGGTCGCCCGCGCCAGATCTACACCGGTTACGGCGCGCGCGACTACCGCGAGATCACCAACCGCTGACCATCCAACCCACCTATCGAAGGGGATAGCCGAATGACCAAGCCGGTTGTCGAATTCCAAGCGGGCCCCGCGCCCACCGAGCTCGTGATCAAGGACATCACCGTGGGCGAGGGCAAGGAAGCCGTGCCCGGTGGCACCGTCGAGGTGCACTACGTCGGAGTCCGATTCGACAACGGCGAGGAATTCGACTCGTCGTGGAACCGTGGCGAATCCATCAGCTTCCCGCTGCGCGGCCTGATCCAGGGCTGGCAGGACGGCATCCCCGGTATGAAGGTCGGCGGCCGCCGCCAGCTCACCATCCCGCCGGAGCTCGCCTACGGCCCGGCCGGTTCCGGCCATCCGCTCTCCGGCAAGACCCTGGTCTTCGTGATCGACCTGCTGAACGCGAACTGATCAGCTGACTACCGATCGTGGCCCGCACTCCCCGGAGTGCGGGCCACAGTCGTTCGGTCGGCGGCTCATTCGCGGACGATCTCCACCGGGTCGGTGAGGGCGAGGGCGATCGCGGACTGCTGGGTGGTGCTGCGGACGGGGAGTGCGTCCATGGCCTTGGCGGTCTGGGTGTTGAGGTTGGTCACGATCTGCTGGAGCTGGGTGACACCGCCGGTGAGCTGGCCGATCGCGTCGACCAGTTGCGCGCCGCCTTGTTCGGCGAGCTGGGGGAGTCCTTCGGCGAGCTTGGCGCCTTCGTTCAGCTGAGCGCTCGCGGATTGCAGGCGGCCGACGACGGTGCGCAGCAGGGCACCGAGATCGGTGTTCGGGTCGACGGCGCCGCCGACCAGCAGGTCGAGGCCGTCCAGCTGGGTGCCCGCCTGGCCCGAAACGGCGCGCAGCGCTTCGAGTTTGCCGATGATGTCGGCCAGCGCCGGATCGTTGGCGAAGGGCAGCGCGCGCAGTAGCGGCAGGATCTGATCGAGGCCGGACCTGACGGTGCCCGCGGTCTGCTGCACCTGCGCGATCGTGATGCCGGTCGAATCCAGCGCCTCGGCAAGCTGATTCGCCTGCACGGCCGCGCCGTCGACGGTCTCGTTGAGCATGGCGATGGCCGAAGTCAGCTGGGCGGAGCCCTGTTTCGCGAAATCCAGGAAGCCGAGCAGCTGGTCGGCGCCCGCGCTGAACTGGTCCGCGCCCGAGGCCGCGGCGTTCACGCCCGCGCCGAGCAGCTGCGCGGTGAACTGCACCCCGGTGAGCTGGCTGCGGGCCTGGGCGACGGCGGCCAGCGCCGCGTCGACCCCGGTCGCGCCGATGCGGTGCGTCACCGCCTGGATCGCCCCGTTGACCAGGTCGCCGTCGGCGTCGTCGTTGGCGGCGACGGTCACGATGGCGCGCTGCGGCACCGGACCGGCCAGCGTGCCCATGGATTCGGTGAGGTCGGCAGGCAGCGTGATCACGGCCGCGTAGTCGTCGGTGTTCGCCTCGCCCGGCTTCGCCATCGTCCACTCGTAGCCCGCGCCGTCCTGCTCTAGCGCCTGCACGATGCGCGCGCCCGTCGGTCCGGTGTCGGTGTTGACAAGGGCGATTCCCGACGGCGCCGATCCCGAGCCCGCGCAGGCGGTGACACCACCACCGATCGCTCCCGCGGTGACGATCCCGATGGCGAGGAGCGCCCAGCGGGCGCGATGTCCGATCACGATCACCGACCCTAAAGACCGTGACTAACGGCCCCATTGGCGTTTCTGTGAGAATTCGGTAAGGGCGCGGAAGATTTCGTTGCGCCGCCCAGCAATGGCGCGGAACTCAGCGGGCTTTCGACCCGTTCGATGGCAATTGATCGCCGACACGGTGCCGCTCGGGAAGTTCCAGAACCAACCGCGCGCCACCCAGTGGGCTGTCCTCGAAGTAGGCTCGCCCGCCGTGCAATTGGGCTTGCTGGGCAACCAAGGCGAGGCCGAGACCCGAGCCGCCCTTGCTCGCCTGACTACCGCGATAGAACCGGTCGAAGACCGCGGCACGCTCGTCGACCGGGATGCCGCGCCCGTTGTCGTCGACCGCGATCACGATGTGCCCCTGCGGCGTTCGGTGCGCCGAGACCACCGCCTCGGTGGCCCCGCCGTGCTTCACCGAGTTCGCCAGCGCGTTGTCCACCGCGAGGCGCAGACCCGCGGGCAGACCGCGGGTCACCAGTTCCACGTCCGTCTCGATGCGGACGGCCAGTCCGGGGAAGTGGCGCATGGCGTCGTGCGCGGCCTGGTCGCACAGGTCGCCGACATCGGTGTCCACGTGGTCGCGTTCGTTGGTGAGATCGCCGGTGGCGAGCCGTTCCAGCGCGGCGAGCGTGGTCTCCACCCGGCCCTGGCTGCGTTGCAGATCGGCGAGGATCTCGGCGCGCTGCGCCTCGTCGAGGTCGAGGGTGCGCAACACCTCCAGGTCGGTGCGCATGGCGGTGAGCGGGGTGCGCAGTTCGTGCGCGGAGACGGCGGCGAAATCGCGCGCGGTCTCCAGCGCGGCCGCGGTCTCCTCCTGCGCCTGGTCGACCCGCTGCAACATGCGATTCACCGCGTCGGCGAGTTTCTCGGCCTCGCGCATGCCCTTGCCGTCGACCGGGGGATGCGGATTGTCGGGGTCGGGGAACGCGCTGCGCGTGCCGACCTGATGGGTCAGGTTGACGATGGGACGCACCGCGCGGCCCGCGAGCAACCAGCCGAGGGCGCCCGCCGCGGCCACCGCGAGCAGCGCGCCGCCCATCACCCAGCGCTGCTGCTCGGCGGTCGCGCGCGCCGCTTCGTCGGCCGGAATGCCAAGAGAGACAGTGCGATCCGGCGGTTGGTTCTCCGTCGTCGTGAGCACGCGGTACGGGACGCCGCCCACCGTCACCGTGCGCGATCCGGTGGACAGATCAGGGAGCTGGACCGGGCTGCTCGCCACCACGGACCCGCTGTCGCGCACCGTGATCGCCATGTCGTCGTTGAGCCCGGTCAACCCGAGCACGCCCACCGCGATCACCGGGTCGAGCAGGACGAGGCGAGACGCGACCGAGAGCTGCTGATCGCTCTGTTGCAGATTGTTGCGCTCGATCGCCTGCACCGTGATCGCGCTGAGCACGGTCACGATGATGACGGCGCCTGCCGCTGCCGCACCCGCCACCCGGGTGCGCAGCGAAAAGGTCCTGCGCCCACGCGTTTTCACGGTACGTTCGGATTCATTTCGGCGCTCGCAGCACGAAACCCACACCGCGGATGGTGTGCAGCAGGCGCGGGGTGTCGCCGACCTCCAGCTTGCGGCGCAGGTAGCCGACGAAGACGTCCACCACGTTGGTGTCGGCGGCGAAGTCGTAGCCCCACACCAGTTCCAGCAGACGTTCCCGGCTCAGCACAACGCCCGCGTTGCGCGCCAGCGTGGAAAGCAGCTCGAATTCCCGCTTGGTGAGCTCGATCTCGGTACCGTGCAGCAGCGCGCGATAACCGGCGACGTCGACCTCGAGCGGTCCGACGGTGATCGCGCCGGGCGTGGCAGGCGCGGGTGCGTCGGTGCGGCGGCGCAGCAGCGCGCGGATACGGGCGACCAGTTCGGCGAGCACGAACGGTTTCACCAGGTAGTCGTCGGCGCCGGATTCCAGGCCGGAGATCCGGTCGTCCACCGAGGCGCGGGCGCTGAGCACGCAGATCGGCACTTCGTTGCCCATGGCGCGCAGCGCGGTCACCACACCGGCGCCGTCCAGCACCGGCATGTTCATGTCCAGCACGATGGCGTCGGGAGCGTGCTCGCCGACGCTGCGCAGCGCCGCGGCGCCGTCCCGGGCGACCAGCACCCGGAAGCCGGACAGCCGCAGCCCGCGTTCGACAGAGGCGAGCACGTCCTCGTCGTCGTCGACAACGAGGACGGTCGGCGTCGAGGGGGTCACGTCGTTCATTCTGCCGTTCGCGGGTGCGGTCGTCGGTCAGGAGTCGATCAGTAGTTGTGGCAGGTCGCCGCTACGGCCTCGATCGTCTGGCGCAGTCCGGCGGCGCGCGGATCGTTCTCCGCCTCGCGCGCGGCCTCCGGGTTCTCGGCGAGCAGGCGCTGGAACTCGGCGCGGCGCTGCTCGACCGGCTGGTCGAAACGGCGCTGCAATTCCGCCTTCTGGGTCGGGTTCGCGTCGAGCATCGCGGCCAGCTGCGGCGCCCGGTCGTGCAGGGCGGCGTCGACCTGGGCGAAGGTGCAGTCCGAGTTCAGCAGCGGACCGACGAGTTCCGTCGGGTCTGCCGACGCGACGGCCGGGGAGAGCAGCACGGCCACCGTGGCCATGCCGCCCGCGGCCAGTGCGGCGAGACCGGTGCGGCGACGGAAAGAGTTCATCGGGGATGCCTCCAGTTCTTCGAGGGATAGAGCGAAAGCGCATCCGACGCTATTGCGAAGCGCTGGCACGCGTGTGAACGATCCCTGAGAAAGTTCTGAGGGCCTGGCCGCGGGGGTTAACGTCAGGACGGCGCGACGGGATCGGAGTCCGGCACGTTCGCGTCGCCGTTGTCCGACGCCGCGTTCGCTTCCTCGTCGGCCCGGGTGGTGATGATCTGATCCTCGAGCGCCGCGAGCACGGCAGGGTCCTCGATGGTGGAGGGCATGTCGTAGGGATCGCCCGCCGTGATCTGCCTGATGGTCTTGCGCAGGATCTTGCCCGACCTGGTTTTCGGCAGCCCGGCCACGATCACCGCGTCGTGCAGCGTGGCGATCGCGCCGATCTGCTGGCGCACCCGCTCGACCAGTTCCTCGCGCAACCGGGCCGGATCGACCTCGACGCCCTCCTTGAGCACCACGTAGGCGATCGGGCGCTGACCCTTGAGCTCGTCGGGCAGGCCGATCACCGCGCACTCGGCCACCGCCTCGTGCCCGGAGATGGCGGCTTCGATGCTGCCAGCGGACAGCCGGTGCCCGGCCATGTTGATCACGTCGTCGCTGCGGCCGAGGACGTAGAGGTAGCCGTCCTCGTCGAAGTAGCCGGAGTCGCCGGTCAGGTAGTGCCCGGGGAAGGCCGACATGTAGGACCGGCTGAACCGCGGCTCGTCCTGCCAGAGCCCGGTCAGCGTGCCGGGCGGCATGGGCAGGCCGATCACGATGTTGCCCTCGGTGCCGACGGGGACGGGGTTGCCCTCGGCGTCCAGCACCCGAAGGCGGTAGCCGGGCACCGGAACCGAGGCCGAGCCCGGTTTGATCGGCAGTTCCTGTAGGCCGAGCAGGTTGGCGCAGATCGGCCAGCCGGTCTCGGTCTGCCACCAGTGGTCGACGACCGGGCAGTCGGGCCGGTCGGCGAGCAGGATCTCGGTGGCCCACTCGAAGGTGGCCGGGTCGAGCCGCTCGCCCGCGCAGAACAGCGCGCGCAGCGAGGACAGGTCGTAGTTGCGTGCCAGCTTGGCCGTCCCGTCGGCCTTGCGGATGGCGCGCAGCGCGGTCGGCGCGGTGAACAGCACGCGCACGCCGTACTCGGAGATGACGCGCCAGTAGGCGCCCGCGTCGGGGGTGCCGATCGGCTTGCCCTCGTAGAGCAGCGTTGTCGCGCCGACGAGCAGCGGGGCGTAGACGATGTAGGAGTGGCCGACCACCCAGCCGACGTCGGATGCGGCCCACATCACCTGGCCGGGGCCGACGTCGTAGATGTTGCGCATCGACCAGGCCAGCGCGACCGCGTGCCCGCCGTTGTCGCGCACCACGCCCTTCGGCTTCCCGGTGGTGCCCGAGGTGTACAGGATGTAGAGCGGATCGGTGGCCGCGACCGGCACCGGATCGGCGGGCTCCGCGTCGCGCACGGCGTCTTCCCAGTCCAGCCATTGCGCCGCGACGGTCGCCGCCGAGCTCGGCAGCGACTCGGTGGCCTCCTGCGGCGCGGCGAAGGTGATCGGGGTGAACTGCTCGGGGCGCTGTTTGACGATCACGTGCCGCGGCGCGGTCGTCTTCGCGATGTCGAGCGCCTCCAGCACGATCGGCGGGTATTCGATCTTGCGGTTCGGCTCGAGGCCGCCGGAGGCGGTGATGATGAGCACAGGCTGGGCGTCATCGATGCGCGCGGCGAGCTCCGGCGCGGCGAAGCCGCCGAACACCACCGAGTGCACCGCGCCGATCCGCGCGCAGGCGAGCATCGCGATCACGGCTTCCGGGATCATCGGCAGGTAGATGACCACGCGATCGCCCTTGCGGACGCCGAGCCTTGTCATCGCGCCCGCGAAGGTGGCCACCTCGGCGAGCAGTTCGGCGTAGCTGAAAACGACCTTGGCACCGGTCATAGCGGAGTCGTATATTAGGGCGGGCTGATCGGCCAGACCTCCCTCGTCCGCGGTGCCACCGCGCACATGGCGGTCGAGGGCATTGAAGGAGGTATTGAGGCTCGCATCGGGAAACCACCTGGCCACGGGGCGGGCGGTGGGGTCGACGATCTGGCCGGGGGGCACCTCCCAGTCGATCGCTTCGGCCGCCTCGGCCCAGAACTCGGCGGGATCGACAAGGCTGGTCTGATAGACCGGTCGGTAGTCGCGCTTCGCGTGTCCCCGGTCACCGCCCCCCACCGAATCACCCTGTGATGCTGTGCTCAAACCCGTGACTCCCTAGCTTGCCTCGATGCCCGCCTCGATAGATCTGCATGATTGTGGCAGACTTCACGCGACGCCCGGGTGGGTGCCGCGACCTCTGGTTTTGCCTGGAACGGGCAGGTCAAGGCCCGTAGCTACACTCGATGTCACCCAAGCTGTTATTGATCCGTTAGAATCTGATGTCACTTATTTGGGCCGTCGTAGACGCAATTTCTCGGCCAGCCGCAGTTCTCGGCCAGCTCCATCCGTCGAGCCAGCATGCGATTGTGGAGGTTCGCTGATGGCGCGTGGATGGGGCCAGTTTGGAAAGTGAGTGGGAGATGCGTGACGCCGCTAGGTCCGGCAAGAAGCGCTGGGCGCTCGGCAATTGGGACCTGCGCTGGAAGGTTACGGCGGTTCTTGCCGTGCCGCTGGCGGTCGCGGTGGGGCTCGGCGTGTCGAGGATTACCTCGGAGTTCACCGAGGCGAACCGCTTGGAAGGGGTCGCCGAGAACATCGAGGCGATCCCGGCCGTCACCGGCTTGAGTGCGAACGCGGCCACGGTCGCTGGTTCGCAGATGGTCTCGCTGTTGCCAGGCCAGAGCGTGGTGACCGACCAGAACCTCAGCGACCTCGACAAGGCGATCAGTGCTGCGCAGAGCGCGGTGGGCAACCTGTCCGGTCAGCCGAAGGCCGAGTCCGCGCTGCAGAACATGATCACCGAGGCCAAGGCCATCCTGTCCAGGGGCAAGGCCGCCGCCGACCCGGCGGAGGCGCTCGGCGGGATCGACCGGATCCGTAACGACAGCGTGAGCATCGTGGAGAGCACGGTCTCGCAGGTCTCGGACCCGGCGCTGGACGCGGCGAAGCTGCGCCTGGTCGACTCGCTCAACACCCGAGCCACCCTGGTCAGCGAGCTGGCCGCGTTCAACGACGTGCTGCACAGCACCGAGTCGGGCATCCAGTCCTTCCTGATCGCGGCGAACTCCGAGCGACAGCTGCTCAACGTGCTCGCGCACCGCTTCCCCGACGGCGACGCCTCGATCGCGGACCTGCGCGCCGGCATCGACAACCGCGTCTCGCTGCTGAACAGCCCGGAGGCACAGGCGGGCAAGATCCCGATCGGTGAGCTGAAGAACTCGCTGACCGGCAGCGTCGACGTCTACGAACTCGTGGTCGCCAAGGCGACCAAGGACATCGACAGCGCGATGGACTCGCTGGCCGCCACGGCCAACCGGGACGCGTGGAGCTACACCGCGATCGTCATCGCGACCATCCTCGCGGCGCTGCTGCTCGCGGTGTTCGTCGCGCGCTCGATGATCGTGCCGCTGCACCGTCTGCGCCTCGCCGCGCTGCGCGTCGCCGAGAGCGACCTGCCGCACGAGGTCGCCCAGCTGCGTAACGGCGCGAAGCCGGAGGACGTGCCGCTGGAGCCGATGCCGGTGCGAAGCACCGAGGAAATCGGCCAGCTGGCCCGCGCCGTCGACGACATCCACGGCCAGGCGCTTCGCCTCGCGAGCGACCAGGCGCAGATGCGTCGCCAGGTGAACGATATGTTCGAGACCCTGGCCAGACGCTCCAAGTCGCTGGTCGACCACCAGCTCAGCCTCATCGAGGCGATGGAGTACGACGAGAAGGACCCCCGCCTGTTGGAGAACCTCTTCCGGCTGGACCATCTCGCCGCCCGTATGCGCCGTAACGGTGACAACCTGCTGATTCTGGCGGGCACCAAGCAGCGCCGCGCCAAGTCCGCGCCCGTCGAGATCGCCGACGTGCTGCGCGCCGCGATCTCCGAGGTCGAGGACTACGAGCGAGTCAAGCTCGGCGCTACGCCGCGCGGTTCGCTGAAGGAACCGGCCGCCTCCGACCTCGCGCACCTGTTCGCCGAGCTCCTTGACAACGCGCTGCGGGCCTCGCCGCCCGAGACGGACGTGAAGTTCACCTTCGCGCAGGCGCACGACCAGGGCATGCTCATCGAGGTCGCCGACCGAGGCATCGGTATGCCGCCCTCGGAGATGGCCGAGATCAACAGGAAGCTCGAGCAGACCGCCGAGCCGGGTCCCGACACCGCGCGACACATGGGTCTTTTCGTGGTCGGCCGCCTGGCCGAGCGCCACGGCCTGACCGTGCGACTGCGCCCGACTTTCGACACCGCGCGCGATCCCGGCGTGACCGTGACCGTGCACGTGCCGGTTGGCCTGATCGTCGCAGGCGGACCGATCTCGGGCCCGCAGCCCGTGACGCCGACGCCGTCGCCCGCCGCGCCGCAGCGCCAGTCGTCGCCGTCGTCGATGCAGATGCGTTCGATCACCCGCACGCCCGGCGGCAACATGATGGTCACCGTCGATCCCGGGGTGAGCGGACCGATTCCGGTCGCCAAGCCCGTCGAGCCGAGCGGAGACGCCCAGGGCGGCCTTCCGCAGCGGCAGCCGGGCAACGCGATGGCGACCGGATTGCGCCAGGACTCGGCGCAGTCGAGCCCGACCTTGCGGCCGCAGCCCGGCCAGGCGTCGAGCGGCCCGCAGCGCGGCAAGCTGGCCGCGGCGAGCCTGCCCAAGCGCAGCCTGAGCCCAGGCGGCCCGCAGCGGCCGCCCACCCCGCCGACCGGCACCGGCACGAACACCGGCAACGGGTCGCTGCCGCAGCGCGACGCGTCGAACTCCGGCGATCTCCCGCAGCGTCAGCCGGGTACCAACGGCGTGCCGAAGCCGAGCACGACGGGTCTGCCGCAGCGCCAGCCCGGCACGAACGGTGCGCCCGCACGGGATGCCGCCGCAGGCCTATCGCCGCGCGATTCGGCTCCCGTCAAGCCGCCACAGCGGGATGCCGCGTCCGGTGGTCTGCCGCAGCGTGAGTCCGCATCGGGCGGTCTGCCGCAGCGTGATCAGGCCGCAGGTGGTCTGCCGCAACGCGATCAGGCCGCGGGTGGTCTGCCGCAGCGCCAGCCCGGCGCCAACGGGATGCCGCCGCGTCAGTCGTCGTCGGGTCTGTCGCAGCGCGAGAGCGCCTCGAACGGTCTGCCGCAGCGCGACGCGGCGCCGAACGGCCTACCGCAGCGGGAGCCCGGTGCCAACGGTGCGCCCGCACGCGATTCGGCCACGGGCCGGCCGCAGCGGGATCCGTTCGCCGGTCTGTCGCAGCGTGAGTCCGCTTCCGGTGGCCTGTCGCAGCGTGATTCGGCGTCGGGTGGTTTGCCGCAGCGTGATTCGGCCGCGGGTGGTTTGCCGCAGCGTGAGTCCGCTTCGGGCGGCCTGCCGCAGCGTGATTCGGCGTCGGGTGGTTTGCCGCAGCGTGATTCGGCCGCGGGTGGTTTGCCGCAGCGTGAGTCCGCTTCGGGCGGTCTGCCGCAGCGCGATTTCGCGTCCGGTGGTCTGCCGCAGCGCGATCCCGCCGCGAACCGTCTGTCGCAGCGTCCGCAGACCGGCAACGGACTGCCCCTGCGCGAACCGGGCGCCAGCGGCGCTCCGCGCCGGGAGCAAGCGCCCGGTGGTCTGCCGCAGCGGCCTGCCGCGTCGACCGGCCTACCGCAGCGCGAGGCGCCGAGCGGTCTGTCGCAGCGTCCGTCGGCCGCGCCAGGTGGTCTGCCGCAGCGCGATCCCGGCGCGACGGTGATGCCGCAGCGCGAGGTCCCGCCGGGAGTCGGCCTGCCGCAACGGGAACGGACCGTGCAGCCTGCCGCGAGCAGCGCGGACAAGAAAGAAGCCGAGTCGAGCACGCCCACGGGCGGCCGCGACCCCGGCAAGCACAGCTACAAATCCAACCCGTCGAAGACGGCCTCCTTCTTCCAGACTCGCCTGCAGCCCGCGGTCGAATCCGGATCGCCGATGGACAGCCCGATCTTCGCCGAGATGATGTCGGCATGGCTGGCCGATCCGAACCCGGATCGGTCCCAGGTCGCGGCCTCCTTCGAGTCGCCTGGCGACGAGGGTTGGCAGGCCGCACGCCGGGCCAGCGAGGCGCAAGCCGAAACAAAGACCGCCGCGGGCTTGCCTCAACGCAATCCGGGCGGGAGGCTGGTCCCCGGCGCCGTCAGCGGCTCCGCGGATCGGGCACCGCGCCGAGATCCGGAATCGATCAGGTCCAGCTTGAGCCGTCACCAGCAGGGCGTCCGGGATGGCCGTGCGATGAGAGAAATGAACCTAACCGGAGACAAAGGAGACCGATGAACCCCGATCTAGGTGGTACGAACCGTCAGCTGGATTGGCTGGTTTCGAACTTCGCCAACGAGGTTCCTGGCGTAGCTCATGCCGTCCTGGTCTCGGCTGACGGCCTACTCATGGCCGCGAGTGCCCAGCTGCCCGTCGACCGCGCTGAACAGCTCTCGGCGGTCACCGCCGGCCTGGCCAGCCTCTCCGTCGGCGTCTCGAACCTGTTCGAGGGCGGTACGGTGCTGCAGTCGGTCGTCGAGATGGAGCACGGATACCTGCTGCTGATGGCGGTGGGCGACGGCTCGTATCTCGCGGTACTGACCAACACGTCCTGCGACATCGGACAGGTCGGATACGAGATGGCTCTGTTGGTCGAGCGTGTTGGCCAGACGGTGCAGGCCACGCCACGCGTCACGATGGGTTCCTGATGGTGGGATGGACATAGAAGATCACCGCGTGGGGAGCGCCGAGCCGAGCCTCGTTCGCCCATACTCGTTGACCGCGGGCCGTACCAGGCCCACGGTCGAGTTGGCGTTGGAGGCGCTCGTCGCATCGCATCCGGTCGCCCTGGAGCGGCAGTTCGAACTGACCAACATCGAAACGTCAATCGTGGAGTTGTGCAGAGAATCGCCGTCCGTTGCCGAAGTAGCGGCTCGACTGGGAATTCCGATAGGTGTGGCACGGGTACTCGTTGCCGACCTGATCGAGGCCGGTCATGTGCGCGTTTCCGCGACTTTGAAAGACGATTCCAGCGACGATGAACGTCGCGAGCTGATCGAAAGGGTTCTCAGTGGACTCCGGCGTATTTGATTCGACGGCGCAGGTCGATACCCGCACCAGCAAGCCCACCTCGGCGAAGATCGTGGTCGCTGGTGGCTTCGGTGTCGGTAAGACCACGTTGGTCGGTGCTGTCTCGGAGATCGTTCCGCTGCGTACCGAGGCATTGGTGACCAATGCCAGTACCGGAATCGATAACCTGACCGGCATTCCGATGAAGTCCACCACCACGGTGGCCATGGACTTCGGCCGGATCAGCCTCGCGGACGATCTGGTGCTGTATCTGTTCGGTACGCCGGGCCAGTACCGGTTCTGGTTCATGTGGGACGACCTGATTCGCGGCGCCATCGGCGCCGTGGTTCTCGTCGACACCCGCAGGCTGGAGGACAGCTTCGCGGCCGTCGACTACTTCGAGGCGCGCAACCTGCCGTTCCTGGTGGCGCTCAACGAATTCGACGACGCACCGCGTTATCCGATCGAGGACATCCGTCAGGCACTCGCGGTGCCCGCGGATGTGCCGATCCTGTCCATCGACGCGCGACGGCGCGAGCCCGCCAAGCAGGCGCTGGTCTCGCTCACCGAATACGCCCTGCGCAAGGTGATGCAGGGCTACTGATCGCGGGGACGGCCGCGGCGCGCCCGCGGCTGTCTCGTCACCGACTTCCGTGACTCCTGCCGTCCGACCGTGCGGATATGCTCGCGCGATGCGGATTTCGGCGCGGGAGTGGCTCGGGCAACTGCTCGACGCGGAGTCGTTCGTCAGCTGGGATCGGCCACCGTTCGAGGTGGCCGCGTCCCCGCGTTACCGCGAGGATCTGCGCAAGGCGACGGCCGCGGCGGGCACCGACGAGTCGGTGCTCACCGGTGAAGGACTGTTGCGCGGTCGCCGGGTGGCCGTGATCGCCTGCGAGTTCGGGTTTCTCGCCGGTTCGATCGGCGTCGCGGCGGCCGAACGCATCGTCGCCGCCGTCGAACGGGCGACCGAGCTCGGCCTTCCGCTCGTCGCGTCCCCGACCTCCGGCGGCACCCGCATGCAGGAGGGCACCGTCGCCTTCGTGCAGATGGTGAAGATCGCGGGCGCGGTCGCCGCGCACAAATCCGCCGGACACCCGTACCTCGTGTACCTGCGCGACCCCACCATGGGTGGTGTGTTCGCGTCGTGGGGTTCGCTCGGCCACATGACCTTCGCCCAGCCTGGCGCGCTGATCGGGTTCCTCGGTCCGCGCGTCTACAAGGCGTTGTACGGCAAGGACTTCCCGGAGGGCGTGCAGGTCGCGGAGAACCTGTACCACCGCGGCGTCATCGACGGCGTGGTGCCGGTGCACGTCTTCCGCAGGATCGCCCATCGCGCGCTGAGCGTGCTCAGCGGAGAAGTGCGGGCGGACGACACGAGCTCTGCCGCATCGACACCCGCTCCGTCGTCGCGTGATCGGGGAGTCGAAGCCGCCGATGTCCCGGCGGATTCGCGCCCGGGCGGGCCGGTGGCGGCCGAACCGGCGGACTCCGCGGGTTCGCGCGGCGGCTCGCGCCGCGCCGAGTCGGCGGTCGCGAGTGGGGAGCCCGCCCGGTCCGCGTCGACCTCCGACGCCGCCTGGCGATCGGTGCTAGCCTCGCGCCGCCCCGACCGCCCCGGCCTGCGCGATCTGCTGCGCCACGTCACGCAACGCGTTCCGCTCAGCGGCACCGGTCAGGGCGAGACCGATCGCAGCGTGGTGCACGCGCTGGCCAGGTTCCGCGGACAGCCCTGCGTGGTCTTCGGGCACGACCGCACCGGCCGCCTCGGCGAGACGATGGGACCGGCCGCGTTGCGCGAGGCGCGGCGCAGTATGGCGTTGGCCGAGGAGTTGCGGTTGCCGCTGGTGCTGGTGATCGACACCGTCGGCGCTGCGCTGTCCAAGGAGGCCGAGGAGCGCGGTCTGGCCCCCGAAATCGCCCGCTGCATCAGTGATCTGGTGACTTTGGACACCCCGACCGTCTCGGTGCTGCTCGGCCAGGGGACCGGCGGCGGCGCGCTCGCGCTGCTGCCCGCCGACCGCGTTCTGGCCGCCACGAACGGCTGGCTGGCCCCGCTGCCACCCGAAGGCGCCAGCGCGATCGTCTTCCGCGACACCGAACACGCGCCGGAACTCGCCGCCGCCCAACGCATCAGCGCACCCGCGCTGCTCGCCGACGGCATCGTCGACCGCATCGTTCCGGAGCGACCCGACGCCGCCGACGAACCCGTCGACTTCGCCCGCCGCATGGTCGCCGCCATCGGCGAAGAGCTCAGCCGTCTGCGTGGCCTGCCCCTGCACGATCTCGAGCGCGCACGGCATCAGCGCTACCGCAGGCTCGGCCTTCCTGCGGGCCGCTGAACCGTATCCGGACCGAGCGGGGCGACCCGTTCGACCCGAACCATCGAGCGAAATGGCTGGTTCACGCGTTTTGGCGGGTGCCAACACGCGCGTAAGCGTCGTTGACGGTTCGCCCCCGCACTTCTACGGTCGATCGGGTGAGCTTCCGAAGCGAGACCTCCGCCGTGCCGTCGATCGTGCTGAACGACGGCAACGTCATCCCGCAACTCGGATTCGGCGTGTTCCAGGTGCCGCCCGAGGACGTGTTCGATGTCGTGACCGCCGCGCTCGATGCGGGCTACCGCAGCATCGATACCGCCGCGATCTACGGCAACGAGCAGGGCACCGGGCAGGCCATCCGGGCGTTCGGGCTGCCGCGCGACGAGGTCTACGTCACCACCAAACTGTGGAACGCCGATCAGGGCTACGACGCCACGCTGCGCGCCTTCGACGCGAGCATGGACAAGCTCGGCCTGGACTACCTGGATCTCTACCTGATCCACTGGCCGGTGGCCATCGCCGACAAGTTCGTCGAAACCTTCCGTGCGTTTCAGGAGCTCAAGCGGCAGGGCAGGGTCCGGTCGATCGGCGTGTCCAACTTCACCGAGGCGAACCTGCGCCGGGTGATCGAAGAGACCGGCGAGATCCCGGCCGTCAACCAGATCGAGCTGCACCCCGGCCTCGCCCAGCGCGAACTGCGCGATTTCCACGCCGCGAACGCGATCGCCACCGAGGCGTGGAGCCCGCTCGGCCAGGGCACGCTGCTCGAGGACCGGACCATCACCGCCATCGCCGCCGAACTCGACCGCATGCCGGCCCAGGTGCTCATTCGGTGGCACCTGCAGCTCGGCAACATCGTCATCCCGAAGTCGGTCACACCGTCGCGGATCGCCGCCAATTTCGACGTGTTCGGCTTCGAGCTCACGGCCGAGCAGATGGACGCGATCAACGCCCTCGACCGCGGCGGCCGCATCGGTCCGAACCCGGACACTTTCACGGCCGGTATCTGAGCCGAAGCGCGGTGCCGGTTGCCCGAGGCGCGGTCAGTTGTCGATCGCTGAGCCGGGGCCTGGTGTCGGATTTCCGAGCCGAGCCGAGCCGAGCCGAGCCGAGGGTGAAGTCGGATTTCTGAGTCGCGACCCGGCGGCGATTTCGGGGTCGCGGTCTCAGCGGCGGTCGCCGATGCCGAGAAAATCCGTCAGCTCGACGGCGGCGGCGCGGCCCGCGCGGTTCGCGCCGATGGTGCTCGCCGACGGGCCGTAGCCGATCAGATGGATGCGCGGATCGACGGCGACCTGCGTCGCGAGTCGCCCGGTCATGGTGATCCCGCCGCCGGGTCCGCGCAGCCGCAGCGGGGCCAGATGGTCCAGCGCGCTGCGAAACCCGGTGGCCCACAGGATGACATCGGCCCGCTGGAAAGTGCCGTCCGCCCAGCGCACGCCGTCGGGTTCGACGTGGTCGAACATCGGCCGCCTGCGCAGCACGCCGCGCGCGTCGGCCGCGCGCAGCCGATCGTCCCAGCGCAGGCCGGTCACCGAGACCACCGAGCCGGGCGGGAGCCCGTTGCGCACGCGGTCCTCGACCATCGCCACCGCGGCCCGGCCCGTCTCGTCGGTGAACTCCGCGTCGCGGAACACCGGTTCGGTCCGCGTGACCCAGGTGGTCGCGGTCACCTTCGAGATCTCATCGAGCAACTGCACAGCGGAGATGCCGCCGCCGACGATCACGATGTGCTTCCCGGCGAATTCCTCGGCGGTGCGATAGTCGCGCGTGTGCAGCTGACGGCCCGCGAAGCTCTCCTGCCCGCGGTAGCGCGGGATGAAAGGCCGCTCCCAGGTCCCGGTGCCGTTGATGAGCCCGCGGACCCGGAGCGTGCCCGCGCTGTCGGTCTCCGCGTTGAGCACAGTGCCGCGCCCGTCGCAGCGCTGCCCGTCCTCGGTGCGGTCGCAGACCACGTCGACCGACACCTGCCTGCGCACCCGAAGATCGAAGCGCTTCTCGTACAACTCGTAATAATGCGGAACGGCCGTGGCGGCGGGTGCGCTCTCCGAGCCGGGCGGCAAGGTCTCGGCGAACGACATGCCGGGCAGGTCGTGCACCCGGTTGACGGTGGTGAGTGTCAGCGAGGGCCAGCGGAACTGCCAGGCGCCGCCGGGTCCCGGTGCGTGGTCGACGATGAGAAAATCGCGTTCGGGGCGTAGTCCGAGGCGGCGGAGGTGGTAGCCGGCCGAGAGTCCCGCTTGACCAGCGCCGATCACCAGGATGTCGAAGTCGGTCGGCACAGCCGCCGATCGTATCGCCTTCGGCGTCTCCCGCCACCGCCTGTGGCAGAGTGAGAGTAACCAAACGACACGTTCAGTTGGGGAGGATGCATGCTCGGTGTTAGCCGAGATGGTGATGTCGTCACCATCGAATTACAACGCGAGGAGCGACGCAACGCGCTCAACAGCGAACTCGTGACCCGGCTACGCGAGGCCGTCCTAGCCGCCGTCGCCGATGGCGCACGGGTGATCGTGCTGACCGGGCGCGGCCCGATCTTCAGCGCGGGCGCCGATCTGTCCGGCGTCTACTCCGACGATTTCCTCTCCGGCCTGCTCGACATGCTGCACACCATCGAGTCGGTGCCGGTGCCGGTCATCTCCGCCATCAACGGCGGCGCGCTCGGCGCGGGCGTGCAACTCGCGCTCGCCTCGGACCTGCGGGTGATCGCGCCGGAGGCCTACATCGCCATTCCGGCCGCCAAACTCGGCATCACCGTGGACCGCTGGACCGTGCGACGGCTGGTCTCGCTGATCGGCGGTGGCCCGGCGCGCACCGTTCTCATTGGCGCCGAACCGATTCAGGCCGCCGACTGCTACTCCTTCGGTTTCGCCAACAAGATCGGCACTCTGGCCGACGCGCAGGCGTGGGCCAAGTCGATCGCGGATTTGGCGCCGCTTTCGCTGCGGCACCTGAAGCTGGTGTTCAACGACGACGGCACCCGCGATCCGGAGTCCGCGCAACAGCGCGCCGCTCTGGAGGCCGCGTGGACAAGCGCCGATGCTCAGGAGGGGCGTGTGGCACGGCAGGAGAAGCGCGCGGCGAAGTTCGTGGGGCGATGATGCGTATCAAACGACTGCTCGGTTACGCGGCGGGCGCGGTCGGGCTCACCTGGGTGGTGCGGGCCGCGTGGGACATACCGTCGTCGATCGGCGCCTCGATGTCGGCCATCCATCCGTACGCGACGGGGTCGGCGAGCTACCGCAATCGCCAATTCCACAACACCGAGCCGAGCACCCAGATCGTCGCGGGTTCGGTTCCCTCCCTGCTGTATTCGGCGTTCACCAAGCGCAATATCGGCCGCCCGCGCGGGGTGGTTCCGCTGCAAAAGCCGCAGCCGCCCGCCGAGGCCGCCGATCTCGCGGTGACCTGGTACGGCCACGCGTCGGCGCTGATCGAGGTGGACGGATACCGGATTCTCACCGATCCCGTATGGAGCGAACGGGTTTCGCCTTCCCCGCTGATCGGGCCCGCGCGGCTGCATCCGGTTCCGGTGCCGCTCGCGGAACTTCCGCAGGTCGACGCGGTGATCATCTCGCACGATCACTACGACCACCTCGACAAGGAGACCATCCGGGCGCTGGTGGTCGGCCAGTCCACGCCGTTCCTGGTGCCGATGGGCATCGGCGCGCACCTGCGGCACTGGGGTGTTCCTGAGCATCGCATCGTCGAATTGGATTGGGGCGGTTCGGTTTCCCTCGCCGCCCTCGGCCGCGAACGGGACGGTACCGATCTGGTGCTCACCTGCACCGAGGCCAGGCACTTCTCCGGCCGCGGATTGGTCAGGAACACCACGCTGTGGGCGTCCTGGTCCATCGTCGGCCCGACTCGGCGGGTCTACTTCGGCGGCGACACCGGTTACACCAAGGCGTTCGCCGAGGCGGGCGCGGCGCTCGGTCCCTTCGACCTGACGCTGCTGCCGATCGGCGCGTACGACGAGCGCTGGACCGACGTGCACATGAACCCGGAGGAGGCGGTGCGCGCGCACGCAGACCTGTGCGTCGGCGATCCCGGCCACGGCCTGCTCGTGCCGATCCACTGGGCCACGTTCAACCTGGCCTTCCACGGGTGGTCGGAACCGGTGCACCGGATGGTCGCCGCGGCGAAGGAGGCGGGTACCTCGGTCGCGGTGCCGATGCCGGGACAACGCTTGTTGCCGCATGCGCTCCCTCCCGGCGATTCCTGGTGGGAAAATGTAGGTTGACCTGTCGGTATCTCCGACATCCCGATTGGCGACAGGAAAGGAACGACGGCGATGAGCCTGGCGGACACTTTGAAAGGCCTGGTCGGTAAGGGAAAGGACGCGGCGGCCAAGAACGCCGACAAGATCAACCAGGCGGTCGACAAGGCCGGTGACTTCATCGACCAGAAGACCCACGGGAAGTACACGGACAAGATCGAGAAGGGCAAGGAGGCCGCCAAGAAGGTGGTTCCGCCCGAACACCCCGGCCAGCCAGGGCAGCCCGGCCAGCCGGGTCCGGGGCCGACGCCCAATCCCTGAGGACGCACGGCCGGGGACCGCCCACCTGTCGGTCCCCGGCCGTACTATCGAGTAATGGTGTCCCGCCGTGCATTCGGTGGTGGTCCGGGCCGACCGAGTATCGAGGTCGAACTCAGCAATCTCGACAAGGTGCTGTATCCGGCGACCGGGACCACCAAAGGCGAGGTGATCGCCTACTACGCGGCCATCGCCCCGGCGATGCTGCCGCATATCGCCGGGCGCCCGGTGACCAGAAAGCGCTGGCCCAACGGGGTCGACGAACCCTCCTTCTTCGAAAAGAACCTCGCCGAACACGCGCCGTCCTGGATCGAGCGCCGCACGCTCGCGCACTCCGATCGGCGGGTGGCCTATCCGCTGATCGATTCCGAGGCGGGCCTGGCCTGGATCGGGCAGCAGGCTTCGCTGGAAGTCCATGTGCCGCAATGGCGTTTCGACGGCGACGAGATGGGCCCGGCGACCCGGATCGTCTTCGATCTGGATCCGGGGCCGGGCGTCGGTCTGCCGGAATGCGCGACGGTCGCGCTCGCCGTGCGGGAGATGGTCGAGGGGATCGGACTGCACGCGTTCCCGGTCACCAGCGGCAGCAAGGGCATTCATATCTACGTTCCGCTGGACCGGGTGCTTAGCCCCGGTGGTGCGTCGACGGTGGCCAAACAGGTGGCCACCAATCTGGCGAAGCTGCACCCGGAGCTGGTCACGGCGACGATGGCCAAGTCCGTGCGGCGCGGCAAGGTCTTCCTTGACTGGAGCCAGAACAACCCGGCCAAGACCACCATCGCTCCCTATTCGATGCGCGGCCGCGCCGAGCCCAACGCCGCCGCGCCACGCACCTGGGCCGAGATCGAGAATCGAAAGAAGCTGCGGCACTTACGTTTCGAGGAAGTGCTCGCGCGCTGGCGAGACGACGGTGACCTGCTCGCCGAGCTGGACCCGCCGGACTCCCGTGGCGGCACCGACGCGCTGAGCAAGTACCGCTCGATGCGCGATCCGGCGCGCACACCGGAGCCGGTGCCGTCCGCGCCGCCCGCCCCGAGTGCCGGAGACCGGTTCGTGGTGCAGGAGCATCACGCGCGCAGGCTGCACTGGGACGTCCGGCTCGAGCGCGACGGCGTGCTGGTGTCCTGGGCCGTCCCGAAGGGTCCGCCGACGTCGTCGCGGCAGAACCGGCTCGCGGTGCACACCGAGGACCATCCGCTGGAGTATCTGCACTTCCACGGCGAGATCCCGAAGGGGGAGTACGGCGCCGGGGAGATGACCATCTGGGATACCGGCACCTACGAGACCGAGAAGTGGCGCGACGACGAGGTGATCGTCCGCTTCCACGGCGAGCGACTCACCGGCCGCTACGCGTTCATCCAGACCAACGGCAACCAGTGGCTGATGCACCTCATGCGCGATCAGCAGCAGGAGGCGGAAGAGGTTGCGGATGAACAGGATTCGGCCGCGTCCTCGAACGGTTCTCGCGGCAAGCCCGGCGCCGCGGACGAATCGGCCGCCGAGGCGCCGATCGCGACGGCCGCACCGCCGGGCGGTTCCGCGCCTTTTCCCCGCGGTCTCGCGCCGATGCTCGCGATCTCCGGCGACGTCGCCGAGCTGGACGACGTCGAATGGTGCTTCGAGACGAAATGGGACGGCTTCCGGCTCATCGCCGAGATCGATTCCGGCGCGGTGACTTTGCGCAGCCGCGCGGGCAACGTGGTGACCTCCCGCTACCCGGGTATCGGCGTGCTGGCGAAGGAGTTGGACGGACACCGTGTCGTGCTCGACGGCGAGGCGGTGGTCTTCGACGATCACGGTGTCGCGAATCTGGGCCTGCTGCAAGCGGATGCGGCCCGCGCCGTCTTCGTCGCGTTCGATGTGTTGTATCTGGACGGCACTTCGCTGGTCCGCAAACGCTATTCAAACCGTCGGCGGGTGCTGGAGGCGCTGGCCGCGAACGCGCCGTCGCTGCGCGTGCCGCCTCGGCTGGACGGTCCTGGCGCCACGGCGCTGCGCTACAGCCAGGAGCACGGTATGGAGGGCGTCGTCGCCAAGCGCAGGGATTCGGTGTATCTGCCGGGCAAGCGCGGACATTCGTGGGTCAAGCAGCGCAACTGGCGCACCCAGCGGGTGGTTGTCGGCGGCTGGCGGCGCAGCGAGGCGCGCGAGTTCAAGTCGCTGCTCGTCGGCATTCCGTACCAGGATCGGCTGATCTACGTGGGCCGGGTCGGCACCGGTTTCGACGACGCGGGCATGCGGGACCTGGCCGAACGGCTGCGCAAGCTGGAACGCAAGACGAGCCCGTTCGACAATCCGCTGTCCGCCGAGGAGCGCAAGGAAGCGGTGTGGGTGTCGCCGAAGATCGCGGGCACCGTGCGCTTCATGAACTGGACCGAGACCGGACGGCTCTGGCATCCGGGCTGGGTCGGCGAATCCGGTTGACGCCCGCGCTGTGACGGCGATCGCCAGGAGTTAGCCAGGCCGGTCCGGCGTTGGCTGGGTATCGTGAATCCGCGGTTGTTTCGACACGAGAACGGGGAGTACACGGTGGACTTCAAGAACCTTGCCGCCAAGGCGATGGACCTGGCCAAGCAGAACGCGGACAAGGTCGACACGGTGATCGACAAGGCGGGCGACCTCGTCGACAAGAAGACCGGTGGCAAGTTCGCGGGTCAGGTCGACACGGCCCAGGACGCCGCGAAAAAGGCCATCCGAAAGGAAGGCTGACCGATCCCCGTCGTCCCGGCGCGCGCCGGGACGACGGCACGGGTCACTCCTTCTCGCCCGCCAGCAGCGGCGTGATGGTCGCGGAGTCCGTCACGATCGCATGCCCCTGGAACTCGAAATCCGCGTAGTTGCGCGCGATCGCGTCCTGATCGCGGCCGCCGCACGCGTCGCTGATCACCACCGGGATGAACCCGAGGTCGGTGGAGTGGGCGATGGTCGGCGCGATGCCGATCTCCATCGCGACGCCCATGATGGCGTACGCCCCGATGCCGAGGTCCCGCAGCGTGCTCGCCAGCGGCGTGCCCTCGAAGGCCGACATCGAGGTCTTGTCGAAGACGACCTCGTCGGGCCGCGGCCGCAGCTCCGGCACCAGCTCGAAGGCCGGGGTGTCGCGCTGGAGAATGGATTTCAGCTCGTCGACCGAGTCGACACCCTGCCAGGACATCGCCATCCGCAGCGCGAACTTGCCGCTGAGCCGGTGCGGCAGGAAGAAGTGCCGCAGGAAGATGACCGGGTAGCCGCCGCGCCGCGCCGCCTCCACCACGGGCACCACCCGCTGGATGATCTCGGGGCCGTCCGGCAACTGGGAGAGCACGCCCACCTGCATGTCGTAGACGATCACCGCCATCCGGTCCGGACCGCACACGTCGGCGAGCCCCTCGGGAATGTCCAGTCCGTTGCCGTACCGCATGGTCAGTCTCCTTTTCGAATGCGCTTCGCCCTGCTCGCTTGGCGGCGATTCGGTTGCGCTGAGGGAACTTTCGCACCACTGTAATCACGGGCGCCAAGGATGTTGCCGGGCGGCCGCCACGGCAGTACCGTCGAGTATGTCGAGGCCAAGGTCGGGTGCGCCTCGGTGAGCGCTGGAGCTGGGATGAGCACGAAATACGGTCGTCCGTTCCCGGCTTTCGGCGTGCTTCTCCGGGGATTCGCGGTCGCCGCGATGGTTTCGCTCAGTCTGCTCGCCCATGCCGCACCGAGCGCGGCGATCCCGCGGCCCGACGCCGACCCGTTCTACGCCGCGCCCGCCGACCTCGCCGACTACCCCGCGGGAGCCGTCACCCGATCGCGGCCGATCGCGCTGCTCGGTCTGCCGCTACCGGTTTCGGCCTGGCAGGTGCAGTACCGGACCAACGACGCGGGCGACGCGCCCATCCCCGGCATGGCCACGGTGATGGTCCCAAACCTGCCGTGGTTGGGCCAGGGGGAGCGGCCGCTGCTGTCCTATCAGGTGCCCGAGGACAGCCTCGGCAGCCACTGCGCGCCCTCCTACGCACTGCGCGGCGGCTGGGAACTGAGCGGCGTGACCACTTACATCGACACGCCTTTCATCGCGGACGCGCTGCGCCGCGGCTGGGCGGTTGTGGTCAGTGACTACGAGGGGCCGTGGTCCCGCTTCCTGGACGGGGTGAACTCCGGGCGCGGTGTGCTCGACGGCATCCGGGCGGCACGGGCGTTCGGCGCGGGCGGCGTCGGGCCGGCGAGTCCGATTGGCGCGTACGGGTATTCGGGCGGCGCCTTCGCGACGCTGTGGGCCGCCCAGCTGCAACCGGACTACGCACCGGACGTCCGGTTCGCGGGCATCACCTCCGGCGGCGTGCCCGCCGACTGGCCCGCCATCGCGCGCGGCGTCGACGGCGGCGTGCAGGCCGGCCTTGCGTTGCTGATCGTGCTCGCGATCGCCCGCGATCACCCGGAGTTCGGCGTCGCGGAGCTGCTCAACGAGCGCGGCCACGCGATGCTTGCCGAGGACGGCTCGGCGTGCGGGTCGGACCTGGTGCTGAAGTACATCGGCGCGCGCGTCGACGACTTCGCGATCGAGCCGGACCTCTTGGCGCACCCGGCGTTCCGCGCGGCGACGGACGCGCAGGAGCTGGGCGCGAGCGCGCCGCGGGTACCGGCCTACCTCTACCACAGCATCACCGACGACGTGATTCCCGTCGCGGGCTTCACCGCGCTGCTCGACCGCTACTGCGCGCTCGGCGCGGACATCACCTTCGCGCATTCGACGCTGCCCGGGCACAATCCGACCGCGATCGTGGAGGCGTTCGGGGCGATGAACTATCTCGCCGAGCGGTTCGCGGGTGTGCCGGTCGCGGCGGGGTGCCACGCGCGCTGAGCCGTGTGCCCCCGGCGTCGTCGAGCGTCGAGTTGTGGTCGCGAACTTCATCGGCGCGGCTGACACGGAACGGCGCCCGGCCCGAGATAGTCCGGAGCGACAGTCACATAGCCCGCGGCCGCGAAAAGGACTGTCCGCGCCAGGTCGGTCTCGGCAGGACGAAGGTCGGCGCGGTGTCGAGATCGCCGACTCGGTGGTGCCCGCGGTGCTCGCCGAGAACTTTGCCGCACACGAAGAGCGGCGCGCACCGACTCGAGGGGTCGTCGGTGCGCGCCGCGTTCGGAAAGGGTGGCTCAGCCGGGCGTCCGGCCTACTCCGCCCACTTGGTGGTGCCAGGCTGGCCTGCCAAGGTGCTGATCAGGTCGATACCGGCGACCAGCAGCGTCGGACCGCCCACCACGATGGTGCCGATGATGCCACCAACCGCCGCACCCGCGATCACGCTGGCGATCACGCCGGGACCGGCGACGATGCCGGTCAGTCCGATGAGAGCGCCGAGCGCGGTGCCGATGAAACCGCCGACCGCGGTGGCGATTCCGAACTGGGAGATGAACGCGTCCATCGCCTTCTGGTTCTCCGCGGGCGAGGCGACGGGGATCGCCTGGGCCGGGCGCGCCTGCGCGACGTTCTTGACCGCCGTCAGCTCCAGCACCCGGCCGCCGTCGCGGATCTCGTGCGGCAGCGGGAATTCCAGTCCGTCCTGCCGGACCGAGAGCGGCAGGGTGAGGACCGCGTTTCCGGCGGAGTCGTTGATGTCCACGGAGTTGCCCGTCAGCTCGAAGGAGCCATCCGTGAGTGTGGTGATGATCTTGTCGCCGACCAGCTTCGCCTCGTACCCGATGTTCGGGACGGGGGCGGCGGCCGGTTGTGCGTGCACAGTGCCCGCGCCGACGGCGACGGCGGCGACGAGCGGTACGACGGCCGCGGTGATCTTGCGGAGAATCATTTCCGAAGTTCCAATCTGCATCAGGTTTTCATGCCCTACGAACAACCCGCACGCCGAAAAACCTTCCCCCTCAACACGTGCGGAGCCTTGATGTGATCTAGAGAACAGCTGCGCCGACTGTCACATTACTGGGCGATTGCTTGTTTGGAACCCGAAATCGGGGGTAATCATTGGTCTTATCGGGATCGGTTGCCCGGCGGTCGCCTAATTCGCTATGCCACTCGGTTATATGGGCACGTCAAAGCCCATTCTGCGAGCAGCTGAAGGTTTGCTACAACACCTGATACGCGACGCGCCGAGGGGTGGCGCGCCCTATTCGACGGAGTTCCTGATCTTTTCGAGCGCCTTGGCGTTGAGCTCGTCCTGCTGCTGGAAGGCCGACGCGATCGCGTCGACTCCGCCGCTGAGCGCCTCGATCGACTTGCCGAGTCCCTTGATGCCTTTCATGCCGTCCTCGGCGCCCGGCGTGTACTCCTTGGCGAAGTTCTGGCCGATCTCGTCGCCGCCCCAGCACTCGCCCTCGGCCGCGACCGTGGTCTGCACGTTCCGGACCGCCTCGAGCACCTTTTCCGCGGCCGCGGCGAAGCCGGGCTTGGTGGAGCGAAGGGCATCGGGGTCGACCTGCAAGCTACTCATCGCCCCTCCAGGTATCCGCGGTTGCGGTAGTACTCGTCCTCGTCTTCGTCGTCCATCCCCGCGGGCTGGACCGTGGCCTCGACCGAGGCGGGTTCGGGGAACAGCGAATTCATCAGGTCCTTGATGCTCGGCGCGCCGGGCACCAGATCCGGCAGATCGGGAATGTTCGCGCCGACCTGCTCGAACGCGCCGAAGGCCCGCTGTGCTTCCTCGCTGGCCAACCGAGCGGCGGCCTGGGTCGCCTCGGTCATCGCCGCGGCGAGCTTCTGCGGCGTCGAGCGTTTGAAGGCGTCCGGCTCGATGTGCACCTCGACCGGCACGCCCGCGGAGTTGCTGGTGACCCGGACCAGGTTGTCCGAGGACCACGCGGTGACCGTTGCCGCGGCCAGCCGTGCGCTCGTCTCGGCCAACTCCCTGCGCTGCTGCTCGAAAACTTCCATCAGGTCGTCGATCTCGCCGCGCAGCGCCTCGTTGCGCGCCAGCTGCGCCGCGCGTTCACTGTCGGCCATCGGCCACCCCCGCTCGTTCGAGTTCCGGTCCGTCATGGATTTCGACGCACCGCGCCGAAGATCGGTTCCCCTCAGTCTGCCGTGTCGCGCTTCGCCCCGTCGTCCCGGCCGCTCTCGCTCGGAACCTCGGCCGCCGCTGCGCGCTCGGAACCTCGGCCGCCGTGATCTGCTCGGAATCCCGGCCGCCGCGATCTGCTCGGAATCCCGGCGGCCGTGACCCGCTCGGAATCCCGGCCGCCGACGCCCGCTCAGTTCGACGCGGCGCCCCGCTCAGAGCAGTACGTCGAGCAGCACCGAGCCCGCGCACACGAGCACGACGAGGCTCAGCGCGACCGCGTCGCGGCGGCCCGGCGCGCTCGGCCGCGCGGTGAGCTGCCCGGTGCCGCCGCGGGCGGTGATGGCCTCGCCGAGCTCGGTCGCTCGGCGGGTGGCCACGGCCATGGCCGCGGTGAGGATGTCGATGATCGGGCTGTCGGACGCCCGGTCGAGCAGCCGGTCCTTGGGCCGCAGTTTGCGCGCCGCGCGCAGCACCCGGATCTCCTCGAGCAGCAGCGGCAGTCCGCGCAGCGTCAGCGCCACCACCACGGCCCACTCGTCCACCGGGATCTTCAGTTTGCGCAGCGGCGCGCCCAATTTGGCCAGGGCAGGGGCGATCTCGCCCATGGGCGTCGTCCACGCGATCAAGAACGAGGCGGCCACCAGGATCAGGCCGAAGATCAGCACCTGGGTGTAGCGCAGCACCGCGGCGCCGCCCACCGGGAGGTTGATCAGCGCGCCCGCGCCGAGCAGCGCCCAGAACCACCACGGCAGCCTCGGCAGCGTGCCGAGCGGCAGCCGGGCGAGCAGACCGATCGCGAGCAGGAAGACGACCATCGCGCCGAGCACCGGCCAGGTCGGCCACACCATCAGCAGCACGCTGATCAAGAACGCGGCGATCATCTTGGTGCCCGCCCAGAGGTTGTGCACCGGGCTGGACACCGGGACCTGACGAAGCAAGACCGTGCTCACTCGGCACCTCCGTGTCCGAAGCGCCACGCCGCGTCGCCCGGCCGCGGCGGTGCGGCCGATCGCGGGTCGCGGTGCGGATCGATGCGATGCGCCACGGGCGCGGCGTCCGTGACCGGCTGCGTCTCCAGGATGCGACCCGAGCTCAGGTGCACGGTGCGATCGCACACGGCCGCCATGTCGGCCACGTCGTGCGAGATGACGATCAGCGTCAGCCCGGAATCGCGCAGCCGGGCAAGCAGTTCCACGATGTCGGCGCGGCCCTCCGGATCCAGTCCGGCCAGCGGTTCGTCGAGCACGACGACCTGCGGGTGGCTGGCCACGATGGCGGCGAGCACCACGCGCTTGGCCTGCCCGCCGCTGAGTTCCTCGATGGAGCGGGCGGCGAGCGCGCGGTCGAGGCCGACCGCGTCCAGAGCCCGGCCGACCGCGCCGGACCCGGTGGCGCGCCCGCCCCAGTCGGAGATCTCCGCGCCGACCGTCTGCTTCTGCAATTGCAGCCTGGAGTGCTGGAAGGCCAGCTCCACCCGGCCGATCTGGCGCGTCACCGGACGGCCGCCGAGATCGCAGCGTCCCGAGGTCGGGTGGATCAGGCCCGCGATGATCCAGGCCAGCGTCGATTTGCCGGACCCGTTGCCGCCGACGACGAGCAACGCCTCGCCGCGGCGCACGACCAGGTCGACGCCGTGCAGCGCGGGCGCCTCCCACGGCGTGCCGCGGTTGTAGGTGTGCCGGACGTCGCGCAGTTCGAGGATCGTCTGCCCGACGGGCCTGCGCCGGGTGTCGCGCACCGGCTGCGGCCAGAAGGGCAACCGCTCGACGGTGCGGCCGCCCGCCAAGTGCACCACGCGGTGCGCGGCCGCGGCATCGGCCTCGTGGTGAGTCACCAGCACCACTGCCATCGGGTGGCGGCGCGGCAGTTCGCCGAGCAGCGCGACGAGTTCGCGGCGGCCATCGGGATCGATCATCGAGGTGGCCTCGTCGGCGATGAGCAGCGCGGGGCGGCGGGCGAGCGCCGCAGCCACGGCGAGGCGCTGCTGCTGTCCGCCGGAGAGCGTCGCGGTCTCACGGTCGCCCATGCCCGCAAGGCCGACCTCGCCGAGCAGTGCCTCGGTGTCGACTTCGGCGGCCAGATTCGGAGGGAGCCCCCAGACCACGTCGTCGGCGACCAGAACGCCCAGGGTCTGGCTTTCGGGTCGTTGCAGCACCAGGGCCGTCCCGCCGAGGTGGCCCAAGCCCGCGGAGCCGGGACGTTCCACCGTGCCCGAGGTGGGCGGCAGACCGGCGAGCAGCCGGGTGAGGGTGGACTTGCCGGAGCCGTTGTGGCCGACGATCGCGACGAACTCGCCGACCCGCACGCTCAGGTCGATGTCGCGCAGCGCGTCGGTGTGCGCGCCCGGGTAGCGGAAACCCGCCGCGTGCAGCGTCACCGGGAGCGGCGCGATCGGTCGATCGTCCACCGGCGCGTCGAGCCGGTCCCTGGTGGGCAGCCAAGCCAGCCGGTCCAGCACCGAGCCGAGCACGAACCAGGAGAACAGCGCGCTCACCACGACGCCGAGCAGGACGCCACCGCCGACATAAACCCACCACCAGGTGAGCACCGCATCGGTCAGATCCGCCGCGGCGCGCCCGAGCGGCTCCAGCGTCGGCTGTCGCGCGGCGATCCGCTGCACGCCGTTCGCGGTGTTACGGATGGTGTCGAACAGCAGCTCGCGGGTCCGCCCGGCCACCAGCAGCGACCCGACGCTGAACGCGCCCCACAGCGCTCCTGCCAGCACCGAGAGCACGAAGACCGAGATCAGCCCGCCGCCGCGGCGCTTGACCCCGCCGATGATGCCGCCGATCGTCGCCGACCCGACCACGCCGAGCGCGGGCATGACGCCCGCCGCGACGAAGGTGACCAGGGTGGCCGAGGCGGTCGCCGTGACCAGCGCGCGCGGCCGGTAGCGGTGCGCGAGCATGCCCATCGGCACGGCCGCGACGATTTGCAGGGCGGCTGCCAGCGGAACCACGGATCCGACGGTGACCAGCCCGACCGTCACGCCACCCAGCACCGCACCGGTGGCCAGTTCGATCGGGCGCAGCGCCCCGCGCTCCTCGACACCGGTCCGGCCGTCGGCCGTGGGCAGATCACTCACGTGACAAGTCTGCCAGGGGCGGCGGCGCAGGGCCGGTCCGCCGGATCACGCGGCCCTGGTGAGGGTGTAGTCGTCGCGGTTCAGCCGGCGGGTGCGGCGGCGATAACTGGACACCGTCCCCGGCCAGTTGTTGGTGATGCGTCCCGAGGCGGTGCGGTACCAGCTGGTGCAGAAGTTCCACGGCGTGCGGGCCAGCCGCCGCTGGAGTGCGTCGTTGAATTCGCGCTCCTGCTCGCCGCGCACCTCGAGGCAGTGGCCTGGGTTCTCGGCGAGCAGCCGCACGGCCTGGCGGATGTAGCGGGCTTGGGATTCGATCATGTAGATGATCGAGCCCGCGGCGAGGTTGGTGTTCGGACCGTAGACCAGGAAGAGGTTCGGGAAATCGGGCACGGCGATGCCGAGGTAGGCGTGCGCGCCGTCGGCCCACGTGTCGGCGAGTTTGTGACCGCCTCGGCCGTAGATCTGCATCGGCCAGAGGAATTCGGTGCCCTTGAAGCCGGTGCCGTAGATGATCACGTCGGCCTCGTGCAGTCGTCCGTCCGCGGTGCGCACGCCCTCGGGCACGACCTCGGTGATCGCGGTGGTCTCGACCGCGACATTGGGCTGGGTGAGCGCGGGGTAGTAGTCGTTGGAGAAGAGCCCGCGCTTGCAGCCGATGGGGTAGTCGGGGGTCAGCTTGGCCCGCAGCTCCGGATCGGGAACCTGCTTGCGCAGGTGCCGCTCGGCGATCCGGGCGACGCCGCGCGCGATCGCCGGGAACTCGACGAGCCCGAGCGAGACGAACTCGCCTGTCGACCACCAACCGAACCGCTCCACCAGCAGCGCACCGGGCAGCTTGGCGAACAATTTGTGCTGGAGCGGGCTGTAATCGGTGTCGAATTTGGGGATGACCCAGGCCGCGGTGCGCTGGAACAGCGTCAGGTGCTCGACCTTCGGCTGGATCTCCGGGATGTACTGGATGGCGCTCGCCCCGGTGCCGACGCAGAGGACCCGCTTGCCTTCCAGTCGCACGTCGTGGTCCCACTCGGCGGAGTGGAAGGACGCGCCCGCGAAGGTGTCGATGCCGGGAATGTCCGGCAGCGCGGGCCTGGAGAGCTGGCCGACCGCGGAGATCAGCACGTCGGCGGTCCGCGCGGCGCCGTCGGCGGTGCGGACCGTCCACCGGCCGGCTTGCTCGTCGAATTCGGCGCCGGTCACCTCGGCGCCGAAGACGATGTCGTCGAGCAGCTCGTGCCTGCGCGCGACGCCGCGCAGATAGTCGTGGATGGCGTCGCGGCCGGAGTAGCGCTGCGGCCAGTCCGGCTTCGGTTCGAAGGAGAAGGAGTAGAGCGGTGATGGCACGTCGCAGGCCGCGCCGGGGTAGGTGTTCTCCCGCCACACCCCGCCGAGATCGGCGGCCCGTTCCAGGATCGTGATGTCGCGGATCCCGTTGCGCCGCAGCTCGATCGCCATTCCGATGCCGCCGAAACCCGCGCCGATGATGAGAACCGATGGCCGGCCACCAGCTGTCATGTGACACTCCTCACCATGTCGAACTGACTCCACTCTAGAACCGGCGCCGCCGGGTGCATCGAGACTTTCGGCCATAATGTGGGCTGTGGAGCGGGTGCTGGCTACCGGAATCCGCGACTGGAACTTCCCGCGCGGCATCGCCAGCGTGGCCCTGATGGTGGGGTACGCGGGCGAGCACGGTGTGCCCGCGGCACGGATGCTGGCCGATACCGGACTGACCGAGGCCATGCTCCGCGATCCCGATGCCCAGATCGACGCGCACACCGAGCTCGCGGTGATCCGCAATCTGGTCCGCGAGGTCGACGCGCCCGCGCTCGGCGTCGAGCTGGGCAGGCGGTACCGGATCACCACTTTCGGCATCTTCGGCTTCGCCTGCGTGAGCAGCCCGACCCTCGGTGAGGCGATCTCCTTCGCGCTGCGCTTCCTGGATCTGAGCTTCACCTTCTGCCTGCCGGTCGCGCACTGGGAGGCAGGCGAGTTCGTCGCGCGGGTGCACGACGAGTCGGTGCCCGCCGACGTGCGCCAGTTCCTCGTCGAACGCGACGTGACGGCCATGTACCAGGTGATGAGCGATCTGCTCGGCCGCCCGGTGCCGCTGCTGCGCGCCGAATTCCGTTTCGCGGAGCCGGAATACGCCGATCGGATGACCGAGGTGCTCGGCGTCCGCCCCGGCTTCGCCCGCGCGCACAACGTGTTCACCATCGACCCGGCGATGCTGGAACAGCCGCTGCCGCAGGCCAACGAGCACACCTGGGCCATGTGCCTCGCGCAGTGCCGTCAGCTGGTCGACCGCCGCCGCGCCCGCACCGGCATCGCGGCGGAGGTGCGCGAACTGCTCGTCCCCGGCGGGGCCGACGGTTTCGCCGCACCGCCCGGCATCGATCTGGTGGCGCGGGAATTGAACATGAGCACCAGGACGCTGCGCAGGCACCTCGACGCCGCGGGCACCAGCTACCGCGCCCTGCTCGATGAAGTGCGCCGGGCGCTCGCCGAGGAAATGCTCACCGCCACACCGCTTTCAGTGAGCGACGTGGCGATCCGCCTCGGCTATGCCGAGTCGTCGACCTTCATCTACGCCTTCAAACGCTGGACCGGCGTGACACCGGCTGCTTATCGGCGCGAGCGGATTTCGGTGCGCTGATCAGTCGGGCTGAACGCCGAGATAGCCGCCCATCGGAACTGGCCGGAAATGTGTTGTCAGGTTGTGGTTCTCGTCGATGACGTGCAGCGCGACCGCCGGGTCCGGCGCGTAATCCATGACGTGGTGCGGCAATTCGAGCTCCCACTCGCCGCCGAGTACCGAGGCCGTGCTCGGCGCGACCAGCAGCGGGCGGCCGCCGAACGTCGTCGTCGCCGCGCTGTGGGCGTGCCCGGTGAGCACGCCGAGGATGCGCTCGTCACCGGCCACCAGCGCGGCGAGGCGCTCCGGATCGGCGAGGGTGATGCCGTCGATGATCGGGCTGTGCAGGTGTACGGGCGGGTGGTGCATGGCGAGCAGGATTGGTCCGTCGGCGGGCGCATCGGCGAGCACGCGGGCAAGCCAGTCGTAGGTCTCCTCGCTCAGCGCGCCGCCCGCCTCGCCAGGAACGCTCGAATCCAGCAGGGCGACAGTCAATTCGCCGATCCGGTGGGCGTTGTTGATCGGGGTGGTCGCGGCCGGTTCGCCGAGCAGCGCGGTGCGGAAGTTGGCGCGGTCGTCGTGGTTGCCCGGCAGCGGATAGACCGGGATGTCGGAGACCAGCGCGACGCGCGCCTCGGCGTACTGCTCGGCCTTGCCGGAGTCGGTGATGTCGCCGGTCACCAGGATGGCGTCGGGCTTGCGGCGTAGGTCGGCCAGGAAGGTCATCACCCGCTCGACGCGTTCGGCGTTGCGGGTGCCGAGATCGAAGTGTGTATCGCTGACCTGAGCCACCAGGATCATCGGCGTTCGCTTTCTCTGAGGGATCGCTCCGTTGCGTCAGAGGGTGCCGTCATCGTGTGCTCGGCACTTTCTCAGGCTAGATGACCTGCGCATTGTCCGTCTTCATGAGGCTCGCCACCGGGCCGTAGGTCCTCGGTCGGGAGTGGTGCTCGTCACAAGTGGTACGCCTACGAGTCGCGCGCCGCGGTGGCGTTCGACCACAGGATGTGCAGCGCCCGGAGGAAAGCCTTGCGATCCGCCTGGGGGAGTGCTGCCAGCAGCTCGTCCTCTTGTTCGCGGATCTCGCGCTGGGCGCGGGCGCGCAGCGCCTCGCCTTCCTCGGTGAGCGAGACGAGGTTGACGCGCCGGTCGGCGGGGTCGGGCGCGCGTTCGATGAGGCCGCGGCGTTGCAGGTCGTCGAGGACGCCGATGATCCGGGTCTTGTCCGCGCCGATGGCCTTGGCGAGCGCGGCCTGCGTGTACACCGGCTCAGGTTCCAGGCCGAGCAGCACTCCGTAGGCCCACATGGTGAGGCCGTTGCGTTCCAGGACGGGCAGTTCGGCGGCGACGAGGGCGCGGCCGAGTGGCACGACCATTGCCGCGAGATCCGGTCGGTCGGGGTCTGGCATGCCTAGAAAATACTGCTTGGCAGATTATATGCAAACGCTTACGATAAGCGCATGAGTACGATATTCGAAGGAAAGACCCAAGCCAATGAGCGACTTCGCGGACTGCACGTCCGCGCCGTTCGGTTGTGCACGGACGCCGTCTCGCGCGTGCACCCCGACCGGCTCTCGGCCGAAACGCCTTGCGCGGGCTGGGATTTGCGTGCCCTACTGGCGCACATGGCCACCCAGGACCGCGGTTTCGCGGGGGCGGTGCGCGGTTCCGAGGACCCCGGCGCGTGGGAGGTGCGGGTCGCGGCGGATCCGGTCGCCGACTACCTGGCCGCGGCGGAGGAGGTCACCGCCGCCTTCGCCGAGCCCGACGTCTTCGAGCGCACCGTGTTGCTGCCGGAAGTCTCGAGCGAGCACCGGTTTCCCGCCGCGACCGCCATCCGGTTCCACCTGGTCGACAGCGTCGTGCACGCGTGGGACGTGGCGCGTTCGATCGGCGAGACGATCGACCCGGACCGGGAGGTGGCGCTGATGGCGCTCGAGATAGCGGAGGCGGTTCCGGACGGGCCGTTCCGATCGGAGCCGGGAGCGGCGTTCGCGCCGGTCGTCGCCGGGGCCGACTCTGGTTCGCTCATGGATCGGGTGCTGCGTCAGCTCGGCCGCTCGCCCGAGTGGACGCCGACCTCGTCGCGCGCGTAGACGGTTGGGGCGTACTCGAGCAGCCCGGAATATGCGGGAACAGTCGCCGGAGTTCGCGGCGGTAGCTCGCCTTTGGGCTTGGGCGCAGAGTCAGCGGGCTCGGTCCGAGCATTCCGGGGCCGGCGGTTTCCCGGGGTGGTGCGGCGCGGTGGCGGAGTCGGCTCGATGTGGAGCCGTTGGTCGCCGCGGGTACGGGCCGCGCTCAGCCGTCCACGCGGAGGAGTTCGTTAGCGCGATCGAGGACCCGGGCGGGATCGGCCGGTGCGACCGGAGCCCAGAAGTCCTCGCCGGGCGGAGCTTCCAAATTCAGTTCGGGCGGGGTTCGCCAGGAAGCGGCCAGGTCGAGTCGCCAGGAATGCAGGTGGGCGCGCGGATAGGCGCCGGACTTGTCGAAGAGCGGGTCGCCGACGATCGGGTGGCCGATCCAGGCCAGGTGCACGCGAATCTGGTGGCGGCGGCCGGTCACCGGACGCAGTGCGAGCACGGTGCGCTGCTCGGTGCGCAGCACGGTCGCGAAACGGGTCAGCGACGGATAGTTCTTGGTGTCGAGCAGGTCGGCCTCGTCGACGAACCAGCGATCGTCCTCGGTCTTGATGCTCTCCCGTGGCGCGGCGATCCGCACCCGGTTCTTCCGGCCGACGCTCAATGGCAGATCGATGACACCGCGCTCCGGCAGCCCGGTCGAATCGACGACCGCCAGGTACGCCTTCTCCGCCGTCTGCTTGTTGAATTGCCTGGTCAGCTGGCCGTGCGCGCCCAGATCCTTGGCCAGCAGCACCAACCCCGAGGTCACCTTGTCGATCCGGTGCACCGGGTACAGCGTCTCGCCCGTCGCCGCTGCCAGCTCCACGATGTCGGTGTCGTGCCGCTCCCCGGTGACCGAAATCCCCGCGGGCTTGTTCAGCGCGAGAATCGCCTCGTCCTCGGCGACCAGGCAGCGCTCCCGCAACTGCGCCCACTCGGTATCCACCCGCACGACCTTACGTCCGCACCGCCCACGGCCCGCGCCATCCCCGGTCCGTACCGCGCTGCCACATACGCCGTACACGCCTCACATAGGCATCGCCTGTGTGAGGCGTACGGAAAGTGTGTGGCACCCTGCGCCCGCCGCGCGGTGCTGGGTTCAGGGGCGGCGGAGGGCGTGGGGGCGGAGGCGGTTGAAACCGCGGACTCGGACGCTGCGCAGGTGGCGCACGGCGAACTCGGGGTCGTCGGCCAGCTCGGCCGCGGCCTTGTCATCGATGAGGACGGTGCCGGGACGGGCGACGCCGGTGAGGCGCGACGCGATGTTCACCACCGACCCGTACAGGTCGCCGAAGCGTTGCAGCACCGGGCCGTAGGCCAGCGCGACCCGCAGGTCCGGGGTGCCGCCGACCATCATGGTCGACTCCTGGATGGCCAGCGCGATGCGCGCGCCCGCCTGCGCCGTCTCCGCCGCGAACATCACTTCGTCGCCGACGTGCTTGATCACCCAGCCGCCGTTCTCGCTGATGGCCTCGGTGGTCGTCGACTCGAACGCCTCCAGCAGTGTGGACAGCTCGTCGGGGTGCAGGTGCCTGGTCAACCTGGTGTAGCCGACCATGTCGGCGAAGCCGACCGCCAGCTCCCTTGTGGAATCCTCGGCGGGGCTCTCGCTGTCGAAGGAGCGGGCCAGGGCAGCGGCCAGGTGCCTGCGCCAGGCGTAGGTCTGCAACTCCTCGAGCACCGAGACCGTCTCCTCGGTGGCGATCCTGGCGATCTCGGCCGGGTCGGTCGCACCGTCGCGCGAGGCGTCGGCGACCTTGGCCGCGATCTCGGCGAGCACCAGATCGGCCTGCCATTCCGCGAGCCGGGCCATGGACTGACCGAGGGTGCGCGCGGCCGCGGCCTGCTGGCGCACATCGGAGGCGGCGACCACCTTCAGACCGCGGAAGTGCCGCACCGCGTCGACGTCGGCATCGGTGTAATCGACGGCGTCGTCGGGATTCTCGGGAAAACCGAGCGCGGTCCACAGCCGCTTGGAGATCGACGGCGACACCCCGGACCGCTCGGCAACCTCGGCGCGGTTGTACCTGCGCTCGCCAGCGAGCAGGTACGCCTCAACGACGGACTGGACGAGCTCGGAAATCTCGGTCGTCGACATGATCGCCACCTTACGGCCACGCCGCGCGCGGGTGGAGTCCGTAGTCGGAGCGTTGGGGGACCTCACAGGAGCGCGCGGGTGCGTGGGTTCGCCGCGTCTCAGTCACGCACGACGCGCACCGTATCGAGGCGGGAATCGGCGGCGTCGGGCACGTTCATCCCCGCTTCGTGACCGGACTTCAGATAGTCCACGACCGCCTCGTTGAGCCGCTCGCCGGGCACCACCGCCGGAATGCCCGGCGGATACGGCGTGAGCTGCTCGGCCGCGATCCGTCCCGGCGCCTTTCCGATCGGGACCACCTCGACCTCACCGAAGAACGCGTCGCGCGGCAATTCGACCGTTTCGAGCTGCAACTCTTCGGGGGAGGGCAGCCTGATGTCCGGCGGCCGAGGGTCTTTCAGCTGGTCGCGCCACGCGGTCATGCCCTCGACCAGCGAGGTGATGGTGTCCTTGTCGTCGGCCATCGACAAAGTCGCGAGAACCCGGCGGTGATCGGCGAGCCCCATGTCGAGGTTCCGGTGTTCGCGCAGCCAGTCGGCGGCGTCGTAACCCATTGCGCCCGTTGCGGATACATCCATCAGCACCTGGAGCCGATCCAGGTCGTGCGAGGCCTCCATGCCGAGCAGTTCGTCCTCCATCACGTCGATGCCGGGTATACCGTCCAGCTCGATACGGGCCTGGTCGGCCACGCGCAGTGCGGCGTCGAGCAATTCACGCCCGTGCTGCACCATCTGCCTGCGCCAGCCGTCGAGCGCGGTGTAGACGAGCACGCTCGGGCTGGTGGTCATCAGCAGATCGGCGCAGGCGCTGAGCCGCGCCGGATCGACCAGGTTGCCTTGCAGGTGGAACACCGAACCCTGCTCGAAGCCAGCGCCCATCTTGTGCACGCTCACCACGCACAGATCCGCGCCGACATCCATGGCCCAGGTGGGCAGCGCCGGATGGAACGGCAGGTGCGCGCCCCACGCCTCGTCGACGATCAGCGGTTTGCCGCGCTCGTGGCAGACCGCGGCGATGCCGCCGATATCGGCGCAGGTGCCGTAGGGGCTCGGGCTGACGATCAGCGCGCCCGCCGCGTCGGGATTGCGCTCCCACGCCTCGCGCACCTGCTGGGGCGAGGGCGGATGCGAGAAGTGCCGCTCGGCGTCCCAGCGCGGGGTGATCCAGTGCGGCCGGACGCCCGCGAAGATCAGGCCGGCGACGATGGACTTGTGGCTGTCGCGGGCCACCAGCAGACCCCCGCCCTGGCCGCCCGCCACGGCCATCATCGCGGCCTTCACCGACAGCGAGCTGCCGCACGTGGAGAAGAAGGCGGTGTCGGCGCCCACCGCGTCGGCCATCAGCGCCTCTGCCTCGCTCAGAAAGCCACCGCGGGCCAGGCGGTCGTCGAGACCAGGCCCGACCAGCACATCGGAGCGAAACGCGTCCCGCCCGATGGCGTCGAGCACGCGCTCGTCGACGCCGCGTCCCTGCCGGTGCGCAGGCGGGGTGAACCCGTACCGGCCCGCGCGGTGGTACGCGGCGAGCGCGTCCACCAGGGGAGCTTGTGAGTGGTCCATGGTCGGGAGCTACCCGCTGTGTTGCGGGCTAATCGCTGGCTGACCTGGGGAGGGCGCCACCAGGAGAATTGTTAGCTTTGCTAATTAAATCGGCTCCCGTATGTCAGCCCTATCCGGGTTTGCTGGCGCCGACCACCATAGGCCGCTGTGTCCAATTGGACACGGTCGCCGAAAAAAGACGTGTCTCAATCAACGGTACTTCGCTTGTGCTGTGTAAGACTCGTTCCGCCAGAGTTTCTTGCACTCCTCACACTCGGAGGACTGTCCATGACGAATTCTGTTGCGCTCGACCTGCCCAAACCCCTGGTGATCACTTTGGGGAATCTCAAGGGCGGTGTCGGAAAAACGACCTCGGCCTTCTTCTTGGCCTGCTATTTCGCCAGGGTGCACGAGCTGCGCGTGCTGGTCATCGACGCGGACCCGCTCAGCCAGACCGGATATTCCTGGTACCGCAGGCTGCTCAAAGGCCGGGTCGAAGTGCCGTTCGAATTGATCGCCTTTCCGTCCCGGCACGTCGACGACTGCATACACGACAACGCGAACAAATACGACGTGGTCATCGTCGACGCGGGCGGTGAATCGGCGGAGATATTCAAGGCGGCGATTCCGGCCAGCGACGAATTGATATTGCTGACCAGTGTGAGTCCGTCGGAGGTGAAGCGCGTGCCGAGTACCTACCGGGCCGCCGCGGAGGCCGCCGCGGGGACCGACCGGGAAATCCGGGTGCGAGTGCTGATGACGAAGGTGCCGGTCACCATGAAGAACGGCGTCAACGTCTCCACCGAATACCGAACGCAGCGCGGCAATCTGGAAGACGCGGGCTACGACGTGTTCGCGTCGTATCTGAGCGCGTGGAAGTGGTACCGCGAGGCCGCCGACGGTGAGGTCGGCGACGGCGCCGAGAACCCGATCGCGGACCTCGGTGAGTACCGGCAGGTCGGAGACGAACTGGTCGCTCCGTACCGCGTCGCGGTGGAGGTGTCGGCCTGATGCCTCCACAACGTAGGAAGGGTTCCATCGGCGGGTCCGCGAATCCACTGTCCGACAACGCCGAACACACACCGCCCGTCTCGCCGCTGCGCGACGCCGAATGGCGCTCCGAGCGGCTCCGGCCGGTCGCGGAGGTGCTCGCGGAACCGCGCGGCACGGAAACCCCGCCGGCTACGCCGGATTCGCCGTCCCGCGAGCCGGTGGCGGAGCGGCCCGGCGAGGCGCAATCGCTCCGGCAAGCCGCGCCCATCCCGAACGGGCCCGCGCCGCAACCGAATGCGGATCCGCCGGTGCGGCCGCCGGTGATCGCGAATCCGACGTCGACGGCGACGGAGAAGCTGGCCGACGTGCTCACCATGCCGCTGCCCGCGGCCGGCGACGGTCCGCTGAACCGGCGCGAACAGGAGCAGCTCAGCGCGTGCGAGTCCTCGATCGACTCGCTGCGCATCGCGTTCTGGGCGGCGGGCCGCGCGTTGCAGATCGTGCGGGACGGGCGTCTCTACCGCGCTCGGTACGCCACGTTCGACGACTACGTCGAGCAGCGCTGGGATATGCAGCGGTCCTACGCGCACAAGCTGATTCGCGCGTGGCCGCTGGCCGCCCGACTGCACCCGGTCGCGCCGACGATCAACGAGGGGCAGGTTCGCGAGCTGCTTCCGGTGGCCGCGGAGCACGGCGAGGACGCGGCGGTCACCGTGTACACGACGATCGCGGGCGGCCCCGGCGGGAAGGTCACGGCGGGCAAGCTGCGCGAGGCGATCGCGTTGCTGCCGGAGCGATTCGACGAGGCGGAGGTGGTCGAGCGATTGCAGGCCTGGCTGCGCGGCGAAGTGACCGAAACGGGCGGCGATCGGTCGGTGGATCTGTTCTCCACGATGGAATCGCGGCTGGTCGCACTGAGCAGGCGGGTCGTGAAGGGTTCCAGCGGCGACCCGGCCGCCGCCCGCGAATTCGCGGCCCGATTGCGCACGCTCGCCGAACAGATCGAGGAGCAGATCACCGCCTGATTCCGCGCGAAACGGCGCCCCGCTACGGAAATCCGATCCGTGCGGGGCGCCGTCGTATTTCGGTCGGGAGAAAAATGAGTTTCTTTTGGTTATTGTTTTGTTATCATCAATTTGCGTGTTGGGGTTTACCGGTGCCGTTTATCTGTGCAAGATGAACGCTCGGATCCGCTGGACTGAACACCGTGATGGTTTTCGAATCGAATTCGAAGGTCTAGGTGATGTCCTGCCCCGCCGGAGCACCCGGCGCCGCACGATATGAGCCGAAGGTCTTCGATATGAGCATCGGAGGACCGCATCATGGCATCAACCGCTGAGGGTCGATATTCGCGCTTCGTGCGACGCGCGATTTTCTGGAGCCTGGCCGCCGCCGCGGCCGCGTTCGGCGCCCTGCTCCTTGGCGCCGGACAGGCATCGGCCAAACCGATCGAAATTCCCGGCATCGGCGCTTTCGAAGTTCCGGACGTCATTCCGGTACCGCCCAATTTCTCCCAAATCGATTATCCAGATATTCAGGTGGACCCGGCCGAAGTCGTTCCGGCCGTTGTGGATCGCTCCACCGATATTCCGACGCTGATCGAAATCCCGGCCGCCGATATCCCGGCGGTGGATATGTCGGACATCATCTACGTGGCGGACCCGCCCGCCCTCCCGGTGACACCGGCGCCCGCGCTCGCCGAACCCGCCGAGGTCGTCTACACCACCCCGATCGCGGTGATCGAATTCGCGGCCACCCCGGGGACCCCGGCGACGCCGGCGAAGCCGGAGACCGTGCCGACGACGCCCGTCGATCTGTTGCGCACCCATCTCCCGTACCTGGCCGAACTGCTCGAACCGGTGCTGCCCGCACCGCTCGCCCCCTTCGTGCCGCAGGTCGTCGAGGAACCGTCACCCGGCGAGGTCGCCGTCGAGGCCGCGCGCAGCAAGATCGGCTCGAACTACAGCATGGGTGCGACCGGCCCCGACGCCTTCGACTGCTCCGGGCTCGTGCAGTGGTCCTATGAGCAGGCAGGCGTGGACGTGCCGCGCACCAGCTATCAACAGCTGTCCTCGGGCACGCCGGTGTCGCAAGACGAACTCGAACCTGGTGACATGGTGTCCTTCTACGGCGGCGGCCACTCGGGTCTGTACGCCGGGGACGGCCAAGTGATCCACGCGTCGACGTACGGCACGGGTGTCGTGATGTCGCCGATCTCCTCGATGCCCTACGCGGGCGCCCGCCGATACTGATGGTCGCCTGGTGGCTCGGCTTGTGGGCAGTGCGGGGCGTGGACGCCCATCCCCCGATCAGCAAGCCGTCAGTAAACTCGGACTCGGGGCCATCCGTGTACGGAAGGCGGGCGAACGATGGAGTGGCTGCTGGTTTTGATAGTGGTCGTGGCCGTGGCGATCTTGCTGCTCATGCGTGGGCGCGAGGGGAAGCAGCGGACGGCGACCGAGTTGGCCGACGCGCTCGCCGACGCCCGTCAGGTGAACGAGCGGCTCGCGGGTCAGATCTACAACCTGAGCGGCAGCAACGATGCGGCGAAGCAAGCTCTCGTGGACGCTTCGGAGCGATACGCCGCCGCGGGCTCGCAGCTCGACCAGGCCGCAACGCCCGCCCAGGCCAGGCTCGCGAAACAGACTGCGCTCGAAGGTCTCTACTACATACGGGCCGCCCGTTCCGCGATGGGAATGGACCAGGGCCCGTCGATTCCCGAGCTCGACGGCCAGGCCGTGGCCGGGCGGGTGAGCGAGGATCGGGTCATCGCCTACGAGGGCAGAGAGATCGCCGCATCGCCCAATCCGTCCTCGGCCACGCCGAACTACTATCCCGGCGGCCGCGTCGCCGGACGGCCGGTGCCCGCGGGTTGGTACTCCGAACCCTGGTGGAAGCCCGCGCTCATCGGCGGCGCGTGGGGAATCGGCTCCGCGCTCTTGTTCACCTCGCTGTTCGCGGGAATGTCGGGCGTGGGATACGGCGCGCAGGGGTTCGAGAGCGGTTACGGGGAGGGGTATCAGGATGGCGTCGCGGCGGGTGACGAGTGGGGATCGGATACCGCGCCGTACGACGGGGGTGGGTACGACGCCGGATACGAGGGCGGGGGCTATGACGGCGGGGGCTTTGACGGCGGGGGCTTCGACGGCGGATTCTGAGCGGAGCGATCGGCGCGATGCTGTTCCCGGGCGCTCGACCCGGTAGACTGCGACCGTCCCGCCTAACCAGCCTTCGTAGCTCAGGGGATAGAGCACCGCTCTCCTAAAGCGGGTGTCGCAGGTTCGAATCCTGCCGAGGGCACCCTTGGATCGCGCCCGCGGGCCGATCCTTGCCCCCTATCCGGGTGGCGATCCGGTTCGCGCGTTGTCGTACCGCGAAATGCATTGCTACGCAAGCGTTCTCGTGCGCATCGCCACCAAATCCGGGTCTATCGGCACATCTTCGTCGGTTCGGCCGATCGAAAACGCCCAGTCGAGCGCGGCCGACGGCGCCGTTGCGATGGATACCGCCCGACCAGTGGTACGGTGGCGCGTCGCATCGTGAACCTGCTCGAAAGCGCCCTGCTGGTACGAGGTTCCAGGCGGGCGCGCCAACGGTCCCGATGACTGTGAGGCAAGTCATATTTCCATCGTTTTGCCAGCGTATGTGAGTTCACCGGCACAGGTCCGGACGCACTGCATGTGGCGTCAAGTGTCCTGGATAGGATTTGTGGGTACCCCGTGGCTTTGCGCCATTGGCGGGGGATGGGGAAATCAAGGAGTGACACCTGATGAGTACTGTTCGCCGTTCCGCGCGTGGAGCCAGGCGTCGCCGTTCCGGCACCCTGTCTTTCGGGCAATTGCTCACCGCGGCGGTGGACTCGGCGGCGGACTCCATCGCCGTCCGGTACAACCCCACGGGTGACCCGGCCGACCAACGCGAACTCACCTACCGGGAACTCGACGAGCGGTCCTCGCAGCTGGCGCGCGAGCTGATCGAGCGGGGGATCGGCCCGGGTGACCTGGTCGCCATGGGCATCGCGCGCTCCGTCGAATTCGTGCTCTCGGTGTGGGCCATCGCCAAGACCGGCGCGGCCTACCTGCCGGTGGACCCCAACTATCCGGCTGACCGTATCGAGCACATCCTCACCGATTCTGCCGCGACCCTCGGCCTGACCACCTCCGCGCACCGCGGTTCGCTCGGCTCCTCGATCGACTGGATCGAACTGGACGACCCCATGCGACGCGAGAGCATCGCGGCGCGACCCGCGCACCCCATCTCCTACGCCGACCGGGTGCGGCCGCTGCACGAGCAGCACCTCGCCTACGTCATCTACACGTCGGGCTCCACCGGTAAGCCCAAGGGCGTGGCGATCACCCACGCGGGTGTCGGCGCACTGGCGGCGCAGCGCGAGAGCCGCCAGGTGACCGGTGAATCGCGGCTGACCAACCTGACCACGCCGAGCTTCGACTTCTCCATCGTGGAGCTGCTGTACACCTTCTCGGTGGGTGCGACGCTTGTCGTGGTGCCGCCCACCGTCTTCGGCGGCGAGGAGCTCGCCGAACTGCTGCGGCGGGAGCGGATCACGCACCTGTGCATCACCCCGGCCGCGCTGGAATCGCTCGATCCGACCGGGCTCGACGATCTGCGGGTCGTGATGAGCGGTGGCGAGCGCGTCAGCCCCACGCTGGTGGACCGCTGGGCGGTGCACGGCCGTGCCTTCCACATCGAGTACGGCCCCTCCGAGGCCACCGTCATCGCCACCGGAACCGATGCCCTGCGGCCCGGCGAGGGCACGCACATCGGCGCCGCGCTGCCGGGAATCGGCGCGTTCGTGCTGGATTCGCATCTTCGGCCGGTGCCGACGGGTGTGGTCGGCGAGCTCTATCTGACGGGTGCGGCGCTGGGACGCGGCTACCTGAACCGTCCCGACCTGACGGCAGAACGGTTCGTGGCCAACCCCTTCGGAGCGGAGACCGAACAGCCGGGCTCGCGGTTGTATCGCACCGGCGACCTGGTGCGACGCACCGAGGACGGCGTCTTCGAATACCAGGGCCGCACCGACTTCCAGGTCAAGATTCGCGGCCTGCGCATCGAACTGGGTGAGATCGACTCCGCGCTGACCGCGCATCCGGATGTGGATTTCGCTGTGACGCTGGGCGTCACCCTGCCGACCGGCGCCGCCGCACTGGTGGCGTACGTGCTGCCGCGTTCCGGCGCCGACGTCACTCCCGCTGCGCTGTCCGCCTTCGTCGGAGAATCGTTGCCCGCCTACATGGTTCCGGCCTCGATCATGGTGCTCGACGAGATCCCGCTGTCCCCGGCGGGCAAGCTGGACCGCGCTCGCCTGCCGGAACCGGTATTCGCGGCACGTGAGTTCCGTGCGCCGTCCACCCCCGCCGAGACGGTCGTCGCGGAGATCTTCGCGACACTGCTCACGCCGCCCGGCGCGGATCCCCTCCGGGTCGGCGCCGACGACGACTTCTTCGAACTGGGCGGCAACTCGCTGCTGGCCACCAGGGCCGCGTCCAGGATCGGGACAGCTTTGGGCGTCCAGGTGCCGGTGCATGTGCTGTTCGACGTCTCAACGGTGTCGGCGCTGGCGCGCTACGCCGAGGCGCAGGAGGCCGCGTCGGGTCCGGCGCTGCGACCCATGCCGCGCCCCGAGCGCGTTCCGCTGTCGTTCGCGCAGCAGCGGATGTGGTTCCTCAACCGCTTCGACCCGGCCAGCGCGATCAACAACATCCCGCTGGCCGTGCGGCTTTCCGGCGCGGTCGATCTTGCGGCGCTGCGTGCCGCCGCGGTGGATCTCGTCGAGCGGCACGAGGTGCTGCGCACCCGCTACCCCGAGGTGGACGGCGAGGGGTTCCAGGAGGTGCTTGCTGTCTCGGATCCCGTTGCGGCGCCGGATATTTCGGTGATCGACTGCTCCGAGAACGAGCTGTCGGCCCGGATCGCCGCCGCCGTTGTCGCGGGCTTCGACGTGACGGCCGCGCCGCCCGTCCGGCTGCGCGTACTTCGCCTCGACGACACCGAGTACGTACTCGTGTGCGTGATCCACCACATCGCCGGTGACGGCGCTTCGCTGGTTCCGCTGACCCGCGATCTCATGACCGCTTACGCTTCGCGCACGAATGGCGTTGCACCGCAATGGAATCCGCTCGGTATTCAATACGCCGATTTCGCGCTGTGGCAGCGCGAGGCGCTCGGTTCCGAATCCGACGAGAGCTCGCTGCTTGCCCGCCAGATCGCCTACTGGCGCGATGAGCTGGCCGGTGTTCCTGAGCAGTTGGACCTGCCGTCGGACCGTGTGAGGCCCGCGACGGCGTCCGGGCGCGGGGCGTCCTTCGACTTCGAGATCGACGCCGATCTGCACGCCGCGCTCTATGCCGTAGCGCAGCAGCACAATTCGACGCTGTTCATGGTGGTGCACGCGGCGCTGTCGGTGCTGCTCGCCCGGCTGTCGGGTACCGACGACATCGCCATCGGCACCCCGGTGGCCGGTCGCGGCGAAGCCGAACTGGACGATCTCATCGGCATGTTCGTCAATACCCTCGTGCTGCGCACCCGGGTCGATCCGGCGCTCACTTTCGACGAACTGCTGCGCGAGGTGCGCCGCGCGGACATCGCCGCTTTCGCGCATGCCGACGTGCCGTTCGAGCGACTGGTGGAACTGCTCGAGCCCGCCCGTTCGGCGGCTCGGCACCCGCTGTTCCAGGTGATGCTGAGCTTCCAGAACCTCACGCCCACCGAGCTGGAACTGCCCGGACTGACCGTCACGGGTGTGGACATGGACGTGCCGCTGGCGAAGTTCGATCTGGACTTCACGGTGGCGCCGCGCGAAACCGACGGCAAGCCCGAGGGCATGTCGGCCTCCATCACCTACGCGGTGGACCTCTTCGACGAAGCCACCGTCGCGCTGCTGGCGCGGCGGCTGCGTGACCTGCTCGTCGCCGTGGCGGCGACACCGGAGCGCCCGGTCGGCGACCTGGAACTCCTCGACGACTCCGAACGTCGGCGAATGCTGGTGGACTGGAACGACACCGGTCACCTGGTCGCCCCCGAACTGCTGTTGGACGGCTACCGCAGGGCGGTGGCGAGCCACCCGGACCGCATCGCGGTGGCCTACGAGGGCAGCGAACTCACCTACCGTGAATTCGACGAGCGGGTCAACCGCCTGGCCCGGGTGCTCATCGATCAGGGTGTCGGCGCGGAATCGCTGGTCGGGCTGGCCATTCGGCGTTCGCTCGACCTGGTCGTCGGCATGTACGCCATCGTCACGGCCGGCGGTGCGTACGTACCGCTCGACCCCGATCATCCGGCCGAGCGCATCGCGCACATCCTCGATACCGCGCGCCCCGCCTGCGTGCTGACCACGATCGCCGACGCCGTCGCGGTGCCGGGCGGTATTCCGGTGCTCTACCTGGACACCCTCGATACGGCCATTGTCGACGCCGCTCCGGTGCGGGCGGAGGAATTGCTGCGCCCCGTACGTCCCGAGCACCCCGCGTACGTGATCTTCACGTCGGGTTCCACCGGTCGTCCCAAGGGTGTGGCGGTGTCGCACGCCGCCATCCACAATCAGACCGAATGGATGCTGGCCCAGTACCCGCTGGGTCCTTCGGACGTGTACTTCCAGAAGACCGCCACCACCTTCGACGTCTCGCTGTGGGGCTACTTCATGCCGCTGCGGGCGGGCGCGAAGCTGGTCGTGGCCACCCACGACGGCCACCGCGATCCGGCCTACATTGCCGAAACCATTGCCGCGCAAGGAGTTACGGTCACCGACTTTGTGCCGTCCATGCTGACGGTGTTCGCCGCGCACGTCGCGGCGGGCAGCGTGCCGACGCTGCGCGACATCTTCGTCATCGGTGAGGCACTCCCGCCGGAGACGGTCGCCGCGGTGCACGCCATGTCCCAGGCCCGTGTGCACAACCTGTACGGCCCCACCGAGGCCGCGGTGTCGATCACCTACTGGCTCGCCGACGGCCGCGACACCCGTACCGTGCCGATCGGCCTGCCGCAGTGGAACAGCCGGGTGTACGTGCTGGATTCGCGCCTGCGACCGGTTCCCGCCGGAGTGCCCGGCGAGCTGTACCTGGCCGGTGACCAGTTGGCCCGCGGCTATGTGCGTCGACCGGATCTGACCGCGGATCGCTTCGTGGCCAATCCGTTCGGCGGCGGTGCGCGCATGTACCGAACCGGCGACCTGGTGGTGTGGCGGGCGCCGAGCGGTGACTTGCCCCCGCGTCTGGAGTACATCGGCCGCACCGACTTCCAGGTGAAGTTCCGCGGCCAGCGCATCGAGCTCGGCGAGATCGAAACCGCGCTGCTGGCACAGCCTTCGGTCTCCCAGGCCGCCGCCCTTGTGGTGGCCACGCCGCTGGGTGAGCAGCTGGTGGCGTACGCGGTGCCGACGCCGGGACGGGTCGTCGATCAGGCCGAGCTGACCGCCGGTATCGCGAAAGTCCTTCCCGCGTACATGGTTCCGGCGGCCATCGTGGCCCTGGCGGCGTTCCCGCTGAACGCGAGCGGCAAACTGGATCGCAAGGCGCTGCCCGCGCCGACCTTCGCGGCCCGTGCCTTCCGTGCTCCCGCGACGCCGGTCGAGGAGGCCGTGGCGGCCGTCTTCGCCGAGTTGCTCGGTGTGGACCAAGTCGGCGCGGACGACGACTTCTTCGCTCTCGGCGGCAATTCGCTGCTGGCCACCCGCGTGGTGGCGCGCATCGGTGAGGCGCTCGGCGCGCGGGTCGCCGTGCGCGAGCTGTTCGAAGCGTCCACCGTGACCGCGCTCGCGGCCCGTATCGTGCCGGGCGCGGGTGACGGTGCCCGGCCGCCGCTGGTCGCGGCGCCGCGCCCCGACCGACTGCCGCTGTCGCTTGCCCAGCAGCGCATGTGGGTGATCAACCGCATCGACCCCGAATCGCCCGCCTACAACCTGCCTTTCGCCATTCGGCTGACCGGCGCGCTCGACGCCGCCGCGATGCGCGCGGCGGTCGCCGATGTGCTGGAACGGCACGAGGCGCTGCGCACCCGCTTCCCCGCTGCCGACTCGGGTTCGCCGCACCAGGAGATCCTGTCGGCGGCCGACGCGCTGCCCGGCGGGCTGCTGGTGCACGACGGCGTCGCGAACGTCATGGAAGCCGTGGCCGCCATGATGGCGAGCGGTTTCGACGTCACCGCCGCACCGCCGCTGCGCATCGCGCTGTTCACCGATCCGGCCGTTGGCGAGCACCTGCTGGTGCTCGTGGTGCACCACATCGTCGCCGACGGTTCGTCGCTGGCACCGCTGGCGCGGGATCTGGTGACCGCCTATGTCGCGCGCACCGCGGCTGCCGCTCCGGCCTGGCAGCCGCTGTCGGTGCAGTACGCCGACTTCGCGCTGTGGCAGCACGCGGTACTCGGCTCCTACGACGACGAGAGTTCGGTCGCCGCACAGCAATTGGCGTACTGGCGGCAGCAGCTGTCCGGCGTGCCCGAGCTGCTTCCGCTGCCGCAGGACCGGCCGCGCCCCGCCGTCGCCTCGATGCGCGGCGCCGCAGTGGAATTCACGGTGCCCGCGCCGGTGCACTCGGGACTGGCCGACATCGCCCGCGAGCACAATTCGAGCCTCTTCATGGTCGTGCACGCCGCGCTGGCGGTGCTGCTCGCGCGCCTCTCTGCGACCTCCGACATCACCGTCGGAACCCCGATCGCGGGGCGTGGCGAGCGGGCGTTGGACGAGCTCGTCGGCATGTTCGTCAACACACTCGCCCTGCGTACCGAGGTGGATCGCGGCGCCTCCTTCGACGCGCTGGTGGAGCGGGTTCGCGATATCGACCTCGACGCCTTCGCGAACGCCGATGTGCCGTTCGAGAAGGTCGTGGAAGCGGTCGCCCCCGACCGTGCGGGCGCCCAGACCGCGCTGCTGCAGGTGATGCTGGCCTTCCAGAACACCGAACAGGCGAGCCTCGAGCTGCCGGGTCTGACCGTCGCCGCACTCGACACGGGTGAGGTCGCGGCCAAGTTCGACCTTCAGGTGAATGTCGAGCCACGGCTCGGCGCCGACGGTGCTCCCGGCGAACTGGCCGTCGTTTTCGCCTACGCCACCGACCTTTTCGACGAATCGACGGTCGACGCCTTCGCCGGCCGCTTCGCACGCATCCTCACGGCTGTCGTCGCCGATCCGCGAATCGCGGTGGGCGACATCGACATCCTCGACCCCGAGGAGCGCAGCCCGGCCCTGGCCGCCGTCGCGCCGAGCGCCCCGGTCGACTCCGCGCCGGTACGCCTGTTGCCGGACCTGCTCGACGCGGCCGTGGAGGAGAACCCGGACGGCGTAGCGGTGATCTTCGCCGACGCCACCGAAACCCTGTCCGAGATCGACTATGTCGAACTCGATGAGCAGTCCAGCCGCCTGGCACGCCTGCTGATCGACCGCGGTGTCGGCCCGGAGACCACGGTGGCGGTGGGTATTCCGCGCTCGATCGAATCGGTGCTCGCGGTGTGGGCGGTCGCCAAGGCCGGTGCGGCTTTCGTACCGGTGGACCCCAACTACCCGGTCGACCGCGTCGCGCACATGGTCACCGATTCCGGTGCGGTACTGGGGCTCACCGTCGATGCGGTGCGCTCAGGCTTGCCCGAGGGGATCGACTGGATCGATATCGCCGCCGCCGACACCGCCGGCTATCCGGCCGCGCCGGTGACCGACGCCGATCGGGTGCGCCCGCTGCGCGCCGCCCATCCGGCCTACGTCATCTACACCTCCGGTTCCACCGGGAAGCCCAAGGGCGTCGTGGTCACCCACGCCGGTCTGAGCGGCTTCTGCGCCGAACAGCGTGAGCGCTATCGGGTCACCACCGGTTCGCGCACACTGCATTTCGCGTCGCCGTCCTTCGACGCCTCGGTGCTGGAGCTGCTGCTCGCCGTGGGCGGCGCGGCCACCATGGTCGTCGTCGCACCCACCGTCTACGGCGGCGCGGATCTTGCCGCGCTGCTGCGCAGGGAGCGGGTGACGCACGCCTTCATCACCCCTGCCGCGCTGGCCTCGGTCGACCCGGAGGGGCTCGACCGGCTGCGCGTCGTGGTCGCCGGTGGCGAGGCGTGCCCGCCGGAACTGGTGCGGCGCTGGGCGATTCCCGCCGGTCGCCGTACCCGGGAATTCTTCAACGGGTACGGGCCCACCGAGACCACCATCATGACCAATGTCGGCGGGCCGCTGACGCCGGGTGAGCCGGTGACCATCGGCGCGCCGATCCGCGCGGTCACCGAATACGTGCTCGACGACCGGCTGCATCCGGTGCCCGACCGGATCGCTGGTGAGCTCTACATCTCCGGCGCCCAGCTGGCGCGCGGATATCACGAGCGGCCGGGCCTGACCGCCGCGCGCTTCGTCGCCGATCCGTTCGGACCGCCCGGTTCCCGGCTGTACCGCACCGGAGATCTGGTCCGTCGGCTCGCGACGGGGGAGATCGACTACTTGGGGCGCAACGACTTCCAGGTGAAGATCCGCGGCTTCCGTATCGAACTCGGCGAGATCGACGCGGTGCTCGCCGGACACGACAGCGTCGACTTCGCGGTCACCATCGGGCACACCCTGGACACCGGCGCGACCATTCTGGTGTCCTACGTGCATGCCGCGCCGGGTGCGCAGGCCGATGCCGACGAGCTCACCGAGCATGCCGCTCGTCACCTGCCCGCCCATATGGTGCCGACTGTCGTCACGGTGCTCGACGAGATCCCGTTGACCCCCGTCGGCAAGCTGGACCGCGCCGCGCTTCCCGCTCCTGTCCTGCGCGCCAAGGAGTTTCGTGCTCCCAGCGGAAGGATGGAGGAGCGCGTCGCTGCGGTCTTCGCCGAGGCGCTCGGTCGTTCCGAGCCGGTCGGCGCGGACGACGACTTCTTCGAGCTCGGCGGCAACTCGCTCATCGCCACCCAGGTGATGGCGCGACTCGGCGCGGAATTCGACGCCAGGGTGCCGGTGCGCCTGCTGTTCGAGGCCGCGACGGTGGCCGAGCTGGCGGCTCGCCTCGGCGAACTTGCCGGAGCCGGTGATCGCAAGGCCCTGGTGGCCGGTCCGCGTCCGGAGCGCATTCCGCTGTCGCTGGCGCAGCAGCGCATGTGGTTCCTGAGCCAGTTCGACACCGACACCTCGGCCGCCTACAACGTGCCCGTCGCGGTGCGCCTGACCGGTGCGCTCGATATCGACGCTTTGCGCGGGGCGCTCGCGGATCTGATCGCCCGGCACGAGATCCTGCGGACCGTCTACCCGCAGACCGAGGACGGGCCGGTGCAGGTGATCCTGCCGGTCGGCGAAGTGACCGTCGAACTTCCGCTGCGCGACGTTGCCGCCGCGGAACTGGAATCGGCTGTGCTGGAGTTGTTCTCCACCACCTTCGACGTCACCGCGGAGGTGCCGCTGCGCGTCGCGATCTTCCGGATCGCCGACACCGCAGACGAATACGTGCTTGCCATGGTGATCCACCACATCGCGGGCGACGGCTCGTCCTCGGGGCCGATGACCCGCGACCTCATGGTCGCCTACTCCGCGCGGGCCGCCGGAATGGAACCCGCCTGGGAGCCGCTGCCGGTGCAGTACGCCGACTACAGCATCTGGCAGCGCGAGCTGCTGGGTGACGAGAGCGATCCGGAGTCGCTGTCGGCCAAGCAGATCGGCTACTGGAAGCACGCGCTTGCGGGTCTGCCTGATCAGCTCGAACTGCCCACCGATCGGCCGCGACCGGCCGCGCAGTCCTTCCACGGCGGCAGCGTGGACGTGCGGATCTCCGCCGAAACCCACGGTGCGCTTGCGGACTTGGCGCGCAGGCACAACGCCACCATGTTCATGGTGGTGCACGCCGCGCTGTCGGTGCTGCTCGCGCGGTTGTCGGGCACCGACGACATCGCCGTCGGCACACCGATCGCGGGACGCGGGGAACGCGAAATCGACGACCTGATCGGCATGTTCGTGAACACGGTCGTCTTTCGCACCCAGGTCGACGCGGCGGCGAGCTTCACCGATCTGCTGACGCGGGTCCGCGAACAGGACCTCGAGGCTTTCGCCAACGCGGATGTGCCGTTCGAGCGTCTGGTGGAGGTACTGAACCCGGTGCGCTCCACCGCGCGGCATCCGTTGTTCCAGGTGGGTCTGTCCTTCCAGAACCTGGCCGCGTCCAGCCTGGAACTGCCGGAACTCGCGGTGTCCGGGCTCGATATCTTCCCGGAGATCTCGCAGTTCGATCTGCACTGGGTCGTCTCGGACGGCTACGACGAGTCCGGCGCGCCGCGCGGTATCGGCGGCGCGGTCACCTATGCGTCCGCGCTGTTCGACCGGGATACGGTGCAGGGCTTCGTGGATCGCTTCACGCGGCTGCTGGAGGCCATTGGCGCGGCGCCCGACGCGCCGGTGGGTGAGCTGGAACTGCTGGCCGCGGACGAGCGTGTTCGCATCCTCGACCACTGGAACGACACGGCACGGGCCGTGGACACCTCAGAGACTCTGGCTTCGCTGCTGGCGGCGAGTACCGCGGCCACACCGCATGCGGTGGCGTTGGCGGCGGACACGCCAGAGGGTTCGCTCGCGCTGAGCTACGGCGAACTCGGTAATCGCGTCAACCGCCTCGCGCGGTACCTGATTTCGGTGGGTGTGGGGCCGGAGACGCGGGTTGCGCTGGCGCTGCGGCGTTCGGTGGATCTCGTGGTTGCCATGTACGCGGTGTCGGTCGCCGGCGGTGCGTACGTGCCTGTGGATCCGGATCAGCCCGCCGAGCGGACCGGATACATCCTGGAGACCGCCGCACCCGTGTGCGTGGTCACCGACACCGCGTCCGGCTTCGTGACCGATCTCGCGCCGGTAGTGCGCCTGGACGAGTTGTCTCTGGGAACCTTTGCCGCTGAGCCGGTTACGGATGTCGAGCGGGTTGCGCCGTTGCGTCCGACGAATACCGCGTATGTGATCTTCACGTCGGGTTCGACGGGACGGCCGAAGGGTGTGGCGGTGCCGCACTCGGCGATCGTCAACCAGTTGCTGTGGAAGACCGCCGAATTCGGTTTGGGTGCGGATGACGCGGTGTTGCTGAAGACCGCGGCGACGTTCGACTTGTCGGTGTGGGAGTTCTGGTCGGCCGCCGTGTCGGGTGGTCGTTTGGTGATCGCGTCCGTCGATGGGCATCGCGATCCCGGGTACTTGAACGAGTTGATGGCTCGTGAGCGGGTGACCACGTTGCATGTGGTGCCGTCGATGCTGGACGCGCTGTTGGTCGAGTCAGGCCGCGTCCTCGCGGATTCGGTGCGGCGTGTGTTGGCGATCGGTGAGGCGTTGCCGTCGTCGGTGGCGCAGCGGTTCCGTGCGTCGAATCCGGATGCTCAGCTGTTCAACCTGTACGGGCCGACCGAGGCTGCGGTGTCGATCACTTCGCACCTTGTCTCGGATGCGGATCAGGGTTCGGTGTCCATCGGTGCGCCCGAATGGAACAGTCGCGTGTACGTGCTCGATGCCCGGCTGCGGCCGGTGCCGGTCGGTGTATCCGGCGAGTTGTACCTCGCGGGTGCGCAGTTGGCGCGCGGTTATTTCGCGCGTCCGGATCTGAGCGCGGATCGTTTCGTCGCGAATCCCTTCGATGGCAATGGTTCCCGTATGTACCGCACGGGTGACCTGGTGGCCTGGACCGGTGACGGTGAGCTGGAGTACCGGGGGCGTACGGACTTCCAGGTGAAGATTCGTGGCTTCCGTATCGAGTTGGGTGAGATCGAGGCGGCGTTGTTGGCGTTGGCGGAGATCGCTCAGACTGCTGTGTTGGCGAAGTCCGATCAGCGTACCGGAGATCGTCTGGTGGCCTACTTGGTTCCTGCTGTGGCGGATATCGATGTGGCTCAGGTGAAGTCGGCGTTGTCGTCGGTGTTGCCGTCGTACATGGTGCCGTCGGCGTTCATGGTGCTGGAGGCGTTGCCGTTGAACGTCAACGGCAAGCTGGACCGTAGGGCGTTGCCGGAGCCGGAGTTCGAGTCGACCGCTTTCCGCGCCCCGTCCACTCCGATCGAGGAGATCGTGGCGCGCGTGTTCGCGGATGTCCTCGGCGGTGACCGGGTCGGCGCGGACGACGATTTCTTCAGTCTCGGCGGCAACTCGCTGCTGGCCACCCAGGTCGCTGCCCGGATCGGTGCGGCGCTGGATACGCGGGTGCCGGTGCGCGCGCTGTTCGAAGCCTCCACCGTGGCCGGTCTCGCCGCGCTGGTGGGCAAGCTGGCCGGTGCGGGCGGACATCGCGCGTTGACCTCCGTCACTCGTCCGGAGTCCATTCCGCTGTCGCCCGCGCAGCAGCGTATGTGGTTCCTGAACCGGCTCGATGGTCACTCCGCGGCCTACAACGTGCCGGTGGCGGTGCGGTTGTCGGGTGCGCTCGATGTCGACGCCCTGCGCGCCGCTGTCGCGGATCTCATCGCACGTCACGAGATCCTGCGCACCATGTACCCACAGACCGACCGTGGGCCTGTGCAGTCGATTCTGTCTCCCGGGCACGCCATCCCCGAGTTGACGGTGCGCGTGGTGCCCGCCGATCGGATCGAGCGGGCGGTGCGGGAACTGGGCGCCACCGTCTTCGACGTCACCGTCGAGGTGCCACTGCGGGTCGAGCTGTTCCAGATCGACGGCGCCGCAGACGAATACGTGCTTGCGATGGTGGTCCACCACATCTCCGCCGATGGTTCGTCGGTCGCTCCGCTTACTCGCGATCTGATGGTCGCGTACGCGGCACGCTCGGCCGGTGCGCAGCCGGGCTGGGCGCCGTTGCCGGTGCAGTACGCCGACTACAGCGTCTGGCATCGCGAGCTGCTCGGCGACGAGAGCGATCCGGACTCGTTGTCGGCCAAGCAGATCGGGTACTGGAAACAGGCGCTCGCCGGACTGCCGGACCAGTTGGACCTGCCGTCGGATCGGCCGCGTCCTGCGGTGCAGTCCTTCGCGGGCGAGCGCGTCGACGTGCGGATCGACGCCGAAACACACGCGGCGCTCACGGAATTGGCGCGCGGACACAACGCGACCATCTTCATGGTGGTGCACGCCGCGCTGTCGGTGCTGCTCGCTCGGCTGTCGGGCACCGACGACATCGCCGTCGGCACGCCCATCGCCGGGCGTGGTGAGCGCGAACTCGATGATCTGATCGGCATGTTCGCCAATACATTGGTGCTGCGCACGCGGGTCGACGCGGCCGAGAGCTTCGTCGATCTGGTGGCACGGGTGCGGGAAGGCGACCTCCAGGCGTTCACTCACGCCGATGTGTCGTTCGAGCGGTTGGTCGAGGTGCTCAACCCCGCGCGGTCGATGGCGCGGCACCCGCTGTTCCAGGTGGGGTTGTCGTTCCAGAACATCGTGCGGTCCAGCCTGGAGCTGCCCGGTCTGACCGTGTCCGGTGTGGACGCGCTTGCGGATGTCTCGCAGTTCGATCTGCACTGGATCGTGGCCGATCACTACGACGAGTCGGGCGCGCCGTGCGGCATCGATGGCTCGGTCACCTTTGCGACGGCCCTGTTCGAGCGCGAGACGGTGCAAGGTTTCGTGGATCGGTTCGTGCGTCTACTCGGCGAGATCGTCGCCGCGCCGACCGCACCGGTCGGCGATATCGAACTGCTGGCCGTGGCCGAGCGGGCCGAGCTGCTCACGGCCCGCAATGCGACCGCGCACCGGACCGATGTCGGGGCGACGTTGGCGTCGATGTTGGCGGCGACCGTCGCGGCCGAGCCGAGCGCGGTGGCGCTGGTCGGACCCTATGGCCCGTCCCTGACCTACGACGAGCTCGGCCGCCGGGTGAATCGCCTGGCGCGGCACCTGATTTCGCTCGGCGTGGGTCCGGAGTCTCGGGTTGCGCTTGCGCTGCGGCGTTCGGTGGATCTCGTGGTTGCCATGTACGCGGTGTCCGTCGCGGGTGGTGCGTATGTGCCGGTGGATCCGGATCAGCCCGCCGAGCGGACGGGATACATTCTCGAGACGGCCGAGCCGGTGTGTGTGCTCACCAACGCCGCAGCGGAATTCACCACCGACGCGGCGCCGCTGATCTCGCTCGACGAGCTGGATCTTTCTGGTGTGTACGGCGGGGCGGTCACCGACTTCGAACGGGTTGCCCGGCTGCGTCCGTCGAATACCGCGTATGTGATCTTCACGTCGGGTTCGACGGGGCGGCCGAAGGGTGTGGCGGTGCCGCACTCGGCGATCGTCAACCAGTTGCTCTGGAAGACAGCGGAATTCGATCTCGGCGTCGGCGATGCGGTGTTGTTGAAGACCGCGGCGACGTTCGATCTGTCGGTGTGGGAGTTCTGGTCGGCGGCTGTGTCGGGTGGTCGTCTGGTGATCGCTTCGGCTGAGGGGCATCGTGATCCGGGCTACTTGAACGAGTTGATGGCTCGTGAGCGGGTGACGACGTTGCATGTGGTGCCGTCGATGTTGGACGCGCTGTTGGTGGAATCCGGTGGGGTGCTGGCTGGTTCGTTGCGGCGTGTGTTGGCGATCGGTGAGGCGTTGCCGTCGTCGGTGGCGCAGCGGTTCCGTGCGTCGAACCCGGACGCGGAGCTGTTCAACCTGTACGGGCCGACCGAGGCTGCGGTGTCGATCACGTCCCATCTGGTGACCGATGCCGATGCCGGCTCGGTGTCCATCGGTGCGCCCGAATGGAACAGCCGGGTCTATGTGCTCGACGGTCGGTTGCGGCCGGTGCCGGACGGGGTTTCGGGTGAGCTCTATCTCGCGGGTGCGCAGCTGGCGCGCGGCTACTTCGGTCGCGCGGAGCTGACCGCGGATCGGTTCGTTGCCGACCCGTTCAAGCCGGGCGAGCGGATGTATCGCACCGGTGATCTGGTCGCTTGGCGCGGCGACGGTGAGTTGGAGTATCGGGGTCGCACCGATTTCCAGGTGAAGATTCGTGGTTTCCGTATCGAGTTGGGTGAGATCGAGGCGGCGTTGTTGGCGTTGCCGGAGGTCGCGCAGGCTGCGGTGTTGGCGAAGTCGGATCGTAACGGTGATCGTCTGGTGGCCTACTTGGTTCCTGCTGTGGCGGATGTCGATGTGGCTCAGGTGAAGTCGGCGTTGTCGGTGGCGTTGCCGTCGTACATGGTGCCGTCGGCGTTCATGGTTTTGGAGGCGTTGCCGTTGAACGTCAACGGCAAGCTGGACCGTAAGGCGTTGCCGGAGCCGGAGTTCGCCGCTCGCGAGTACCGTGCCCCCAGTACCCCGGTCGAGCACACCGTGGTGGCTGCCTTCGCGGAAGTCCTCGGCGTTTCGGACGGTCTCGGCTTGGACGACAACTTCTTCGAATCCGGCGGCAACTCGCTGTCCGCGACGACCCTCGTCGCTCGCCTCCGCGCGGAACTGGACCGGCCGGTCACGGTGATGGACATCTTCCTCGCACCGACCCCGGCCGCCCTTTCCGAGCGGTTGCGCCCCACCGGTGGGATCGACACCACCACGGCGTTCGACATGCTGCTGCCGCTGCGCGGCACCGGCACGCGCGAACCGCTGTTCTGCATCCACCCGGTCGGCGGCATCTCCTGGTCGTTCGCCGGGCTCGCGGCCCATATCGACCCGGATCGCCCGATCTTCGGTTTGCAGTCGCCCGCCTTGGCGGACGAGCCGATGCCGGCGTCGGTGGAGGAGTGGGCGCGCCTGTACGTGAAGGAGATGCGTTCGGTTCAACCCGAGGGTCCGTACCACCTGCTCGGCTGGTCGCTCGGCGGTGTACTCGCCCACGCCATCGCGGTGCAACTGCGCGACGAGGGCGAGTCGGTGGCGCTGCTCGTCATGCTGGACAGCCACCTGCACTCCGCGACAGACGCCGATGCGGTCGGCGACACCCCGGCGACCGTTGCCGAATTGCTGGGTGGACTGCTCGGCGAGCACGCGGCCGACTTCGACTTCGACCCGAACCTGGGTGGGGCCGGACTCGGCGAAAGGCTGGCCGAACTCGGCGAACCCTTCACCTCCTTCGGCGCGCAACGCCTCGAGCGAGTCATCGACGCCGCGGTCCGATCCCTCGAACTGAGCAGCGCCTACCAACCCCGCCCGTATCGCGGTGAAGTCTTGTACTTCAACGCCGCCCAGGACGACCCGACCGCCACCCGCGGCCCCGCCAGCTGGCGCGACGCGGTGCACGGCCCGGTCAACGTCGAACAGGTACCCGTCACGCACTGGCGCATGACGGCCCCGGAAGCACTGGCCATCATCGGCCCGCGCCTCGCCGACTTCCTGGACTGATCCGCTCGGCCTCGTACCCTAGGCACCCCACCGGCGCGGACCGGGGAGACCCCCGGCCGCACCGGTGGCGGGACACGACCTGCGGTGGGAGAAGCGGCGAGACCCGCCTCTCCCACCGCACCCGTCCATGCTGTTCCCGCACCGCGGGCCTGGACCCGCGGTGGAGGCGCGGCAACCCCTCCACCGCCCCAGCCGCCCATACCGCCCCCACTCCCGCCACCCGGTAGACTCCCCGCCGTCCGGTTCGGCACACAACCACCCGGCCAGCCCTCGTAGCTCAGGGGATAGAGCACCGCTCTCCTAAAGCGGGTGTCGCAGGTTCGAATCCTGCCGAGGGCACCAACCTGCGACGGCGTTTCCGCGGGCCATAGCCGCATTTGCCGTTGCAGGTTCGATTCCACGGGGGCACTTCCCACCATTCGGCTACGCCCCGAACGGGGCTGATAGTCAGTCGACCGGCTCTCCGGATACGGACGTCCGAGGCCGGGCGACGTCCACGCAGTGTGCTGGACCGGCCAGCCGACAAGGCGAACGACGCCAGGCACAGTCAACAGGGCACCGAGACCGAAAATACCGCTCGTCGGCCTCGACACCTCCGTGTATGCCGAGGCCGACGCGGCTGGCCGAGGCCCGTTCGTCGGCGCCCGAGGCGTGACCGGGCCCCGCGTCGCCGGCCCGCCCGAACACGGTGTGGGGCACGACGACGAGGACTTGCTTCGCAGCCTGGCGTGAACGGCGCGTTGTCAGGTCTGCCCACTGCTTTCTTGAGGGCTGTCCAAGATAGGATGATTCGCAGGTCGCGATGAGTCAGGACTGGTGATGCCGAGAAACAGACGCCCCCGGGACCGGGAGGAGAAGCGCGCCGAGATCGTCGCTGCGGCGCGGCGATTGTTCCTCGAACAGGGCTACGAGGCGGTGTCGGTGAGCAGAATCGCCCAGGACGCCGGGGTGGTTTCGAACACGCTGTACTGGTATTTCCGGGACAAGGACGCGGTCTTGATCGCGGTGCTGGAGGAGGTTCTGGCCGACTCGATGGCCCGGTACGGCGAGGTCCTCGACACCGACATCATCGATCGACTGGTATGGGTCGTCGCGGAGTTGGAGCAGGTGAGCCGGTTGGTAACCACCGTGCACGCCCGCGCGAAGGAGTCGGAGACTGTTCGCGACTGGCACGAGCAGTTCCACGCGTTGGCCGAGGGTTTGTTCCGGGCAGATCTCGCCATGATCGGGGTTCCCGCAACCGAGTTGGACGCGATGACCTCGATCGGGGTGTTCGTGGTCGAGGGCCTTCTGATGCATCCGGTCGACGATGAGCGCAAGCGTGCGATGATGGGAACGCTCATCCAGAGCGCCCGCGGAATAGCGGTCGCCGCCCACTGACGTCATCAGCGGACGGCGACGCGAGCTGCGTGTCGTGCGATTCAGGTCGCGGCGTGCGCAGCGTTGGCGAATTGCTTGGTCAGGAAGTCGATCTGGTCGCGGACGGCGTCTTCGTAGTAGGTGCCGAGGTAGATGTCGAAGTGGTCGCAGGGGTAGGTCTCCACGCGGACGTGTGCCAGACCCCGTGCGCGGAGCTTGGTGGTTTTCGCGGGGGCGGCGGCATCGTTGTCACAGACGCACAGCAATGTCGGAATGCTGGAGTTGGCCATGGCCCGACCGGGGCGGTACAGCGGTAGCCGCAACACCAAGCGGGCGGCCAGTGCATTGGCGGCGTCGAAGTCGTTGTCCGGGCCGCGCAGCACGCCCCACATCGAGTCACGGCCCACCTTCGTTGCGGGCTCGCGCGCACCAGCGGCAGTCAGTTCGATGTTCTCCGACAACCGTGCACGCACCGAGGGCAACCGCCGCAGCAGGGTGCTGGTCCGCCGGGAAAGCAGGGTTCCGCGTGGTAGCAGCGCCGACGCGCCAGCGATGGCATCGCGCGAAGCCACGAAGGCGGGCAGCCACGAGGTTCCGGCCATCGGCATGAGGATGGGCCTGATGCCGAGCCAGGAGCACGCGGTGTCGAGGATGCCCGCAGCCATCAGCGCGACAGCGCTCAGCGGCCCGGTCCGCAGTCGCGAGATCAGCGAGGCCGGTCCGTCGGTGAAAGGACACTGCGCGACGATGGCTGCGAGGTGCGGGTCGCGGCTGCCGACCTGTAGGACGTGTCCACCACCGAATGAGGTCCCCCACAACGCGATCCGTTCGACATCGACCTCGGGCAGGGTGCGCGCGAAGGCGACGGCGGAGCGCCAGTCGGTGAGTTGGCGACCGATGTCGAGGAGCTGGCGCGGCTGTCCGCCGCTGGCCCCGAGGTGGCGGTAGTCGAAGACCAGCACCGACCAGCCGTGGGCGGCGAACCGTTCGGCGAACGCCTCGAGGCGCATCTCGCGCACCGCTCCCAGCCCGTGGCCCATGATCACCATCGGTCGAGGCTCGGCCGCGCCGGGTGTGGTGTACAACCACGCCGCGCACGGGACCCCGTCGGAGAGGAACTCCACATCGCGCCGCTGAATCGTTGCGGCCTCACCTCGATCGATCGGCTCGTTGTCGGCCATGACTTGATTCCTTCCTCATTGGACGCACTGTTCTTGAACGACGCCCAAGAAAGCGTTGCGGCTTACGATAAGCACTTCTTGGACGGCAGTCAAGAAGTGAGCTCAGGCCTCGATCGAACCCGGGCTGCCACGGTCACGGCCCTGCGGTCTCAGGTGTTCGCCTCGGCGATGTCGGCTCCGCCCGGGACCGTGGTGGCGTGGAAATCAGCGAGCGGAAACGTCGCCGTCCGTCGGGCATATTCCGAGACCAAACCCGGCCAGTTGCTCGAGATACGACCGGAAGCGGATTTGTACCAGCTCACACAACCCGCCCATGCCGAGCCGGAGAGACGCCGCTGTATCTCGTCGTCGTAGCGCTGTTCGACCTCCGGGCGGATCTCGACAACCGCACGCGGGTTTCGCGCCAGCACCTCGACGGCTTGCCGGATGTAGCGGGCTTGCCGTTCCAGCATGTAGATGATCGAGCCGGTGCCGAGGTTGGTGTTGGGGCCGCAGCGCGCGTCGAGATCCGCCGCCCACAACCAGCCTCACCCACACCCTTCGAGGAAGTGTTCCACCAGCTACCGATCTTCGACCGGCCCGAGAACCTCGTGGCGTTCGACCCGAACCTGCTCACCCAGCCACTCCCCCAAGCCGATCCACGCACACTCGCCCAATGCGAAGAGCAATGCCGACATGTTTCCGGCGGGTAGGATCAGGGGTGTCGGGGGCTTATCGCATGAGACCGTTGGTGGTCTCGTCGGCACCCGGCGAATGAGCAGGGGCTGCTGAGCGGTCCCGGTCAGGAGCGTCGTGATGACGCTGCAATGCAAGCCGATCCTGCTGGATCATCCTTCGCGCTTTTCCCTTCGCGACCGGTTGCCGCTGGCGTCGAGGCGGTCACCGAAACCGCGAGTGCCCCGCCCTGGGGCGGTGGACGGGGCTTGGTGGCCCCGAACAACTGACCTGGTCGCCGAACTGGCCGATCTCGAGGCGTTGTTCGCCGGGCGGGGCGCTGTCGAGCGCATCATGTACGACATGGACGCCTGGCAGCCGACGCCGAGGCGCACGACGGTCGGCGGGCGTCTGATTCGTTTGGATGGTTACCGGCATCTGCCCGCCCACACGATTTGCGTCCTGGGACTGGACCGGACCCGGCTCGTCCTGCTGGTGATCCCTGCGGACACCGAGGCCGCCTCCGCTGCGGCGCTGCTGTCCGCGGCATCTCGCCCCGGCAATGAACTCACTGCCGACGAACTGGTAGCGGCCGACACCCAGGACAGCCTCGATCGCAGCCAGTACACGGTCGCGCTGCGCCGCTGGGACGACGAAGGAGGTTCGACATGACACAGAACCCGCCGCAGCACAGAGGCGGTGCCGCCGCCGACCGCGGCCTTGGCCGATTCCGGCCCACCGCCGGCGGTGGGCAACCATTCGACAGACCGACCCGAACGCCGCGATTGCTGCTGCGCGACCGTGACGAGCAATCCGAGGGCCTCGACGGCGCCTGGTGGCCTAGAACCGACAACCTCACCACCGAGCTGCACGATCTGGTGGCCGCGCTCACCACGCGACTGGGCGCAACCGCCCGGATCGCCTTCGACTGGAATTCGCTGAGCCGGTCGCAGCGGGCAATCGACCCTCCCGACGGGATCGAGGTCACCGGCCCGCTTCCCGACCAGCCGCCGCAGGTGATGTACGTCTTCGACCCGGACGGTCGACGCCTACGATTGCTGGTGATCGATCCCGCCACCGACGAAGACCGCGCCGACGAACAGATGCGCAAGGCCGCAGGCGCCATCGCCGACCACTCCGAACCATGAACCGGCCTCCCCCCGTGGGGTCACGTCGGGTGATGGGTCTGGTCGAGGGCAACCTCGGCCCACACGGTCTCTTGCGCGCGGTGGCGGATGAGCGCCGATGCGGTGGCGAGTCGGTCCATCAGGATCATGGCCCGACCGCCGGTGTCGCCCGTGGCGCGCTGGAGTGTTCAACAGCATGACTCGACGGTGACAACGAGAGGTCAATCATCCAGAGTGGCGCATGCCAGGCATCGCCCATTGACAGTCCGCGCCGCACAGCGCGAAGTCAGCTCCGCTGTGGTTGCACCGCTCACCGACATCGCCTTCTCACAACTGGTAATCGGCTTCGACCACCAACTGCCCACCTGAAAACCGCAGGTCGTCCGCGGTCCCATGTACGACACGCCCCGCCGAGGGCACAAATCTGCGACAGCGTTTTCGCAGGTCAGCACGTTTTCTACGTTGATCCCAAGTTTCCCGGTTCGAGAAACCCCAGGTCGGATGCCGTTCCCCCTGCGCGCCCGACAGGGCACATCGAACATGGGAACGGACACCGAGCAATGCATCCGGCCGCGCCGAACAAGCCGACCGACCGAGACACCGACCGTCGACCATTGACACGCTCGGCTACACAAAACTTGTTGCAAGACAACAGATTCAGCTCGTGCTGGTCCGATCGCATCCGACGCTCTCGACCGGAACCCACGCACGCGCCCAGAGCCATTACAGGATACGTAGCGGCGAGCTTGCAGGGTGGATTCCTGAACCATGCGGAGAGGTATCGGCTAGAGGCGTATTGCGGTGCGGACGAGGTCGGCGACGGCTTTGGATCTGCTGTGCGGTGGCCAGGCGATGACGGTTGTGACTGTCGGCGCGTCCGGTACCGGCACGATGGCGTGCTTGTCGCGCAAGTGGGTTCGAACGGACTCGGGCATGACAGCGCAGGTCCGGCCGAGCGCGATCAGCTGCGTCAGCTGGGTATGGTCGCGAACCTGCGGGCCGGGGCCGTCCGGATAGCTCCCATCCTGTCGAGGCCAGCGCGGCAAGGGCAGGTCCGTCAAGGCGGAGACCTCGGCCAAAGACATATGAGCCCGGTTGGCGAGGGGGTGCCCTGCGGGCAGGACCACGACCTGCTGTTCGGTGTGCAGGTCCTCGGTGTCGAATCCGGCCATCATGTCGAAGGGCCGGTGGAGCAGGGCAACGTCGGCGCGACCGTCACGCAGGAGCCTTTCCTGTTCGCCGGGCCCGCACAGCATCACCTCGACGGCGACGGCGCCCGGTTCGGCGGCGTAGGCGTCCAGCAGCTTCGACAACAGTTCGCTGGACGCTCCGGCCTTCGTGGCCAGCACTACGCCCGGCCGATCGCCAGCGGCGCGTCGGGTGCGGCGCTCCGCGGCTTCGACCGCGTCGAGTGCGGCCCGGGCCTCCCGCAACAGCACCGACCCGGCCTCGGTCAAAGTGATTGCGCGAGAGGTGCGGTGCAGCAGCACCACTCCGAGCCGCCGTTCAAGCTGCTGGATCGCCCGAGACAGTGGTGGTTGCGCCATTGCGAGCCGCTGTGCCGCCCGCCCGAAGTGCAACTCCTCGGCGACGGCGACGAAGTATCGCAACTCCCGCGTCTCCACCGTGACATCGTATCCGGCGCTGACCGCGACCGATATCCGTGCGGTATGGCCGCATACCCGGTCGGTCTTGGACGCGCTACCCGAGGCCGAATCAGGATCGACGGTATGAGTGCACAGACGATCGCGATGGTGACCGGCGCGAACAAAGGAATCGGATACGAGATCGCGGCGGGCCTGGGCGCCCTCGGCTGGCGAATCGGTGTGGGCGCGCGGGATCAACAGCGCCGCGACACCGCGGTGGAGAAGCTACGTGCGGCCGGAACCGATGCGTTCGGTGTACCGCTCGACGTGACCGACGACGCGAGTGTGGCCGCTGCGGCCGATCTCATCGCCGACCGAGCAGGAGGCCTCGACGTCCTCGTCAACAACGCCGCGATCACCGGCGGTATGCCACAGACGCCCACCACGGTCGATCCCGCGACCGTACGAGCTGCCGTGGAAACCAACGTGATCGGCGTCATCCGTGTCACCAACGCGATGCTGCCCATGCTGCGCGGCTCGGCATCACCGCGAATCGTGAACATGTCCAGCAGCGTCGGCTCTCTCACCCTACAGACCACGCCCGGCACCGAGACCGGCCCGATTTCCGCCGCGTACTCAGCGTCGAAGACCTTCCTCAATGCCGTCACCGTCCAATACGCAAAAGAACTGAGCGACACCAACATCCTGATCAACTGTGGCTGCCCCGGTTTCACCGCTACCGACCTCAACGGCTTCCGCGGCTACCGCACCCCCGAACAGGGCGCGGCAATCGCGATTCACCTCGCGACCCTCCCCGATGACGGGCCGACCGGCGGATTCTTCGACGACGCCGGAACAGTGCCCTGGTGACAGGCTCACTGGCGAACGGACACATCCTGTTTTCGGCTAGTAGCAGATGTTCAAGCGCCGCGGTCGCTCTCGCCGCCCACTGCCCCGCGCTGGCCGGTTCGGTCAGCGCGACCAGCGGCATTATGGTGCGTTCACCAACGATTCAGCTTCGCGGCGAGCTGGTGTTACAGCAGTTGCCGTAGTAGTTCAGCTCGGCGGGCGGCTCGACGGCGAGCGTTCTCGGGCTCATGGCCGGAACCGGACCGGTGTTTCCCTGGGAGTGCGGCCTGGCTGACTGGTTCGTCGGCGAGGCCAGTGGGGCTGATCAGGTCGTGGTCATCTACGTCCAGAAGATGGTCCGGGGCTTCGTGGAGGTGGTGCGCCGGTGATCGCTGACCCGCAGTTGGATCCCGCCGCGGTCGAGCTCGGCAACTTCTTCCGGCAGCCGCCGGAAGCTGTATGGCGGGCGTTGACCGAGCCGGACTTGCTGCAGCGGTGGTTGCTGCGACCGACCGGCTTCGCAGCGTCGGTCGGGACTCGCTTCCGGTTCACCGTTCCAGACTCGGCCATCGATCAGATCCGCTGCGAGGTGCTGGCGGCCCGGCCATACGAGCAGCTCACCTACAGTTGGGTCTATCCACAGGCCCAATATCCCGCCCGCTGTGTTGTCGACTGGCGGTTGCAGCCGCAGGGGCGTGGCACACGACTTCTGCTGACACAGACGGGGTTCGACATCGTAGATCGCCGACAACGCATGATGCGCAACGCCGTCGAGCGCAACTGGAAACGGCTCCTTCTGCCGCGGCTCGGTGAGGTGATCCACCACTGAGTCGCGCAGGGTAATGGGACTGGCCGACCCCGCCGACGACCGTTCCAGGAAATGCACTCAACTCGGCATTACCGTGCGTTCGCGCCATGTGGCGGTGTGGGTCTACCTCTGGGTTTGGAATCGGCCGTTGGCGGCCGCGGTAAGTCGGCGAGCCAGGGCGCGTACGGCGTCATTGAGTATGTCGGGGTGTTCGATGACGAATGGGCGGTTCAGGCCGGCGAGGACGGGGGGAATCCAGTCGAGTTGTTCGGCCCGGATTCGGACCTGGACCCACGGGCGGGTGTCAGGGGGCGGCGAGTCGATCTCATGTATGGTCGCGATCGTCTCGGGGAGCAGCGGGCGGACCTGGGTGAGCGTGCCCTGAACTCGGATCGATACCTCGTGCCGATAGGGCGCCGTGGCAAGTGCGGACAGCAGATGAGCGGCCGGCTCGAATCCTGTGGGCGGAGCGAAGGTTCCGGGCAGTGTGATCACTGCGGTGATGCGGTCCAGCCGGAACTGGCGTAGTTCGTCGCTGTTGCTGTCCTTCCCTGTCAGGTACCACCGGCCGGAGTGGTCGACGAGCCCGTAGGGGTGCACGGTCCGCTCGCTGGGTCGCCCGTTTCGGTCGGTGTAACCGATCGCGACCGGTCGGTGCTCGCGTGTGGCCTCGGCGATCCGGAGGAGGACGGCGGTCTCGACAGCGACTTCCGGGCGCGTGTCGGCGGTGAATTCGACGGTGTTGATCAGTGCGTCGAGCCGGGCCGTCAGACGTGGGGGCAGGACGCGGCGAAGTTTGGCCGTCACGCTGTCGGCTGCGCGGGCAGAAGCTGTCGACCGGTGTGCGCCGCGGCTGGTGAGGAGCCCGAGCAACACGGCCACCGCCTCGTCGTCGGTCAGCATCAGCGGCGGCATCCGGTAGCTGGGGGCGAGCCGGTACCCGCCATAGCGGCCTCGCACCGATCGGACCGGGATATCCAGGTCGGTGAGATGGGTGACGTATCGCCTGACGGTGCGTTCATCGACGCCGAGCCGTCCGGCGAGTTCGCCGACGGTATGCGTACCGCCGGTCTGCAGCAGCTCGAGCAAGGCCAGTACTCGGGCGGTGGGGCGCGTCATCGGGAAATTCTCGCACCTATACCGGGCGGAAACTGTCCGGTATCGACTCTAACGTGGCATGCGGCGGGGAACCTCCGCCTCATCCGACAGCAGGAGCACACAATGAAGCTCGTCTCGATCCGCCTGATCACCGACGACATCCAACGGCTGGTCAGCTTCTATCAGCACGTGACCGGCGCCGAAGCAACCTGGGCTACACCGGATTTCGCCGAAATCGCCACACCCGCCGGTGCACTCGCGATCGGAAGCGCCCGTACCGTGGCGCTGTTCGCGGCGGGCAGCGCCCGCCCAGCCGACAATCACACCGCGATCATCGAATTCCTGGTCCCCGACGTCGATGCCGACTACCGGCGGCTGCGGGATACGGTCGAGGACTTCGTCAACGAGCCCACGACGATGCCGTGGGGGAACCGGTCGCTGCTGTTTCGCGATCCCGACGGCAACCTGATCAACCTCTTCACCCCGGTCACCGTGCAGGCCGTCGCAAAATTCGCCGGTTGACATCACTCATCGGCATGTGCGCGTGTTGAGTTGTTATGTGCCCGAAGCCATGTAGGCGGCGAGGATGTAATTCGGGTGGCGGTCGAGATTGGTCCGAGCACGGTCGTAGCGCGTGGTGGTGCGAGGGTCAGCGTGGCGGGCGGCGATCTGGACGTCGCGGAGGACTCCGGCATCGAGCATGGTGGTGACGAAGGTGTGGCGCAGCATAGAAAGACGTTCGCAGCTACGGTCTACCCAGATCGATCCAGCGTTCCTCCAGCAGATCCACGCACTCATGGATCCCCGGGCACGGGTCGGGCAAGCTCTCTCGCACGGCCTGTATCGCATGGATCTTGCGGCCGCTATGGATCAACTCGTCGAAACGCGAGCGCAGTTCAGTCGGCATGCGCTCCCACAGCGCGTGCTCCACCACCAGATCCTCCTCTGCTCGTAAGCTGCCATCGTCAGTACCGCGTCAGCCCGTCCGACGGTACCGACGAGCAGGTCGTGCGCCCATGCCGAAGCCCACTCGACTTTGCCGAATACCGTGACCAGCAGCACACTGGATTTCGAACCGATCGGTCGAATTCTCGTGGACTACGGCATCATTGGCGGATGGAGTTCCAGCTGGCATTGTCGGCCGCGCCCGGCAGTCACCAATTCTTCATCGTGATCGAGCCGGAGGCGATGGAATACGAGTTCCCGAAGGAAAGCAAGGTTGTCCTTGCGTTCCGCGGGCCCGATGCGATGCTGGCCGAACTGGCCCACTACCCGGATGCAGTGGTCATCTGGCGGCCAGCGGACACCCAAGTCTGGGCCACAACCGCCGATGGGCGATGTGAGCAGATCGCGGGGTTCGAAGACAATCCAGCGCCTGGCCTCGACACGGGTGGAAAGCCGCTGGATCGACCACTGCGGCAATTGCTCGAGAGCACCTTCTACAACCAGACCTAATTGCCCCGCATCGATCAGTGGAAGGCGAGATCGACACGACCAGCAGCTCCTGATGATCTGCGCCAGCACAGGTCTCGGTCGCCGCCGCCCAGAACGCACGGGTCGCCGCATGAGCGGATGATCGGGTAGCCGCTATCGGGTCGGTCCGCTGAGCGCCGCGGTCCCGCCTTCGAGTACCGGCTGGCCACGCGCCAGAATGATGTCGTGCGTTTTCGTGGCAGCCTTCCGTTTCGCGGTCGGATCGTCTGGCTCACTTCCGATCAAGGCGGCCGTTCCTCGGGACCACCACGCACGCCTACCGATCAGGACTACGCCGCAACAGCATTCGTCCCTCCGCACGGCGTGCAGGAAGGGCTGGCCTCATTCATCCTGCGAGTCGAAGACCGATCGGCGTGGTGCTCACCTGCCAGTGCCGGATGGCTGGCCGTTGAGAACACACCGATGACTGAATTCGCGCGATCGTGCTGCCCTGCGGACCTGCTCGACAGCACTCCGTTTCGGAAGCCGCCGACACTCTGAACCTCACGGTATTCGACGTGTCAGCGAACTCTCTGGCCGATTGCGCGTAACACCTCCGCCAGCCACACCAGGTGGCTTCCGATCGCTCGATCTGGATCGGCCAGTAGATCCGTCAGATGCTGCCACGACCACGAAAGTTGCCCCACGGTCAGCTCGGCTGGAGTGCGGTTGACGTCATACAACTCATCCTGCGGAATCGACCAGAAGTAGTCCTCGTCCAGGCAAACGGTATCGCCGTCAGTGGCAGCTTCGAGATGGTTCAGAAGCAACTCGACGGACCTGCGCAACTCAGTCAGGGATATATGCAGTTGCCAATCGGTCATGAGGACCATCATGTCCGGATCCAGCGAATTCCCTGAAATCGTCATTACCGAGCGTTTCAGCGTGCCCGAACCCGCAAGCCAGCTGCTACGAGATACTCCTCGCGTGCCGACGATGCAAGCAAACCGGTCGACCCGCACCTCGCCGACCGGCAGCAACGACGAACCGACAAACCGGAAGCAGACTTCCACATCACCTTCCTCGACGAAGCCGAGGGCGAGGCACTGGCCCAGCAGCAGGCCAACGTCTTCCTCGAGATCGCACGATGGCAAGCGGCCCAGCAAGACGACAGAACCACCCGCCTATAACTGACAGTCGGCTTCGATCACCAACCGCCCACCCAAAAACCGCAGGTCATCCCCGTTCCCATGTTCGACACGCCCCGCCGAGGGCACCACGTGACTGCTTGCCTACGTGAGGCAGAGAATCGTCACCAAAGGGAAGATCACCAATGGCGTCGCGAAGACGAGGTTGGCGGGAGTGGAGTAGTGGAAGGCGTCGATGGGGATGGATGCCAGGACTGCCGCGAACAACTGACCGCAGATCACCAGCCACGCTCCGGCCGCTATCAGATGGCGCCCGAACATGTTGCCGCGCAAGACAAGCACCGCGCCGCAGCCCAGCATCCCCGCGACGACGAGGAAGGCGAAGCACAGTAGCGCCAGCAGGTTGTCGGCGGTGATCATCGAGTTGCCGACAGACAGGTAATCCCGGTCCTGCCACTTGCCTTCCTGCGACTGCACGCAAGCGCCGAGCGATTGCATGGTCCAGATCAGCGCGCCGAGGATCGCCAAGCAAGCCGCGACTCGATAACGCCCCCGCCAGGATCGGTCCCAGATGCGGTTCCCGCGCACCACGGCGGATTCGCTCCCAGCCATCAGTTCCCCCCGTTCCGAGCTAACACCCTCGCTGACAGACATTATCGGCTCAGTTGATGTCGCTTGGCCTACAGACGAGTTCGGCGACGAGCGATTCGCCCTGGCTACCGGCGGACTTCCGTGGAAGCTCCGGCTAGCATCTCATCGACCCGCGCCGCCATCGCGCGCCCGGCGGAATGCAACGGTTCCGCAGACCGCAGCGTTCGGCTCAGGACGAAAGCGCCCTCCAGGGCGCTGAGGATCGCCAGGATCAGGTCGCGGGCGGGGGTGGGGGCGACGCCGCGGCGGACGAAGTAGTCCGTTCCTTGCTCGATCCAGAATCCGATGACCTCGGCCGCGACTGCGCGCAATTCCGGTTCGCTGTCGGCGATTTCGCCTGCGACGGTGCCGACGGGGCACATGTTGATCCAGTCGGTTTGCTCGATTTGTTCGGCGGCGGCGGTGAAGGCGGCGGGGACCGCCTCGCGTAGGTCGTCGTAGGGGTCCATGAGGAGGGGGAGGAGTTGGATGTAGGCGGCGCCGGAGGTGCGTAGGGCCGCGGCGGCGATCTGGGGCTTGCCCGCGGGGAAGTGGTGGTAGAGCGAGCCCATCGGTGCGGCCGCCGCCACGGTGATCTGTTTGACGCTGGTCGCGCTGTAGCCGCGGGTGCGCATCAGTTCCGCCATGGCCGTGACGAGGCGCTCGCGGGTACCTGTTGACATCTTCTCGGTCACCGTTCCAGACTAGAGCAAACACTCTAGAGCGATCGCTCGAATGGAGGAAACCGATGCCGACCGTCGATCTTCCCGCTGGTCAACTGCACTATGTGGAGCGCGGCGACGGGCCGCCGGTGGTGCTGCTGCACGGGCTGCTGATGAACCACACGGTGTGGGACGCGGTGCTCGACCGGCTGCCCGAGGGGTTCCGGTACGTGCTGCCGGATCTGCCGCTCGGCGCGCATCCGATTCCGCTGAAGGCGGGGGTCGACCTGAGTCTGCGCGGATTGAATCAGCTCATCGCGGATTTCCTGGCCGCGCTCGACTTGCGCGATGTGACCCTCGTCCACAGCGACTGGGGCGGCGGGCTGTTCCTCACCGCCTACGGCCTGGACGAGCGGGTCGGCAGGCTGATCGTGCTGCCGTGCGAGGCGTTCGACAACTTTCCGCCCGGCCTGCCCGGCAAGATGGCCACGCTTGCCACCGCGCTGCCGGGCGGAATCACCTTGGCGCTGAGGCAATTACGGGTACGGTGGCTGCGGTCCTCGCCGCTGCTGTTCGGCTGGATGGCGCGTACTCCGCTGCCGGACGATCTGGTGCGCGGCTGGACCGAGCCCGGTTTGCGCGACAAGCGGATCCGCCGGGATCTGCTCGCCTACACCAAGTCCGGGTTCGCCAAGCCCGAGCTCATCGCGAATACCGAAGCGCTGCACGACTTCTCGGGTGACGCACTGATCCTGTGGTCCTCGGCCGACAAGGTGATGCCGCGCGAGCACGGTCGCCAACTTGCCGAGTTGATACCGCGCGCCCGCCTAGTCGAGATCGAGGACGCCTACGTGCTGTCGATGCTCGACCAACCCGCCGCGGTCGGCGCCGCCATCTCCGACTTCCTGATCGGCGACCGGGCGCAACGGTAGGGCGGCTGAGTGCGGCCAGCCGGGGGCACGCAGGTCGGGTGAATGAAGGTCGCGTCCAGTCGGCCCTGGCGGGATGAAGGTGGCCTTCGGTCGGTTACCGCATCGGACCATTCTGGACGCGGCACTAGCCGTGGTGTTATTGGCGGCGCAGCGCGCGGTAGTGAGGGCGGGTCGCATCCGGCGCGGGTCGCAACCGGGGATTCGGGGCGGAATCGACCACACTGGGCGAGTGGCCGCCTACCCGCCCGACGCCGAGTCGGGTCCCGAGGCATCGGAGCCCACCGGCTCCGAGGTCGCGGCGCGCGGGGAGCCGGAAGAGGGGACTCAGCAGAGCCGGTCGACCGAGCAGAGCCGGATGCCCGCCTGGTTGCCGAGGGCGCTGATACTCGCCTTCCTTTTACTAGGTGCTTTCCAACTGCTCGACTGGGCGGCGCACCGCTTGATCGGGTTGTTCGTCGTGCTGTTCGTGGCGTTCTTCGTCTCGCTGGCGATGGAACCCGCGGTGGACAGCCTGGCCGCGCGCGGGATGTCCCGAGGATTGGGCACGGCGGTGGTGTTCGTGCTGGTGTTCCTGTTCGTCGCGGGGTTCGTCGTCGCGCTTGGAGTCCTGTTGGTGGAGACCGTGCACGACCTGGTGATCGAACTGCCGCGGCTGGTGGACGATCTGGTCGACTGGGTGAACCGCACCTTCGGCCAGGACTTCACCCTCGATCAGCTGCGTGAACAGCTGACCAAGGACACCGACACCCTCACCGGCTACGCCGAGCGCGCCGCGAACCACGCGTGGGGACTGTCCGCCACGATCGTCGGCGGGCTGGCCAAACTGCTGCTGATCGCGCTGTTCAGCATCTATCTCACCGCGGGAGGGCCGAGGCTGCGGCGGTCGCTGTGCTCGCTGCTGCCGCCGACCAGGCAAGACGCCGTGCTGCGCGCCTGGGATCTCGCCATCCAGAAGACGGGCGGCTATCTCTACTCCCGGGCGCTGCTCGCGGTGATCTCCGCGGTCGCGCACGGCGTCTTCCTCGCGGTGCTCGGCGTGCCGAACGCGATCGCCATGGGCGTGTGGTTCGGCGTGGTCGCCTCGTTCGTGCCGACCGTCGGCACTTATCTCGCCGGCGTGCTTCCGGTGCTGGTCGCGCTCACGATCCGGCCGCTGGACGCGGTCTGGGTGATTCTGTTCGTCATCGTCTACCAGCAGTTCCAGGACTACGTGCTGCAACCGAAGCTCACCGCGCGCACCGTGGACGTCAATCCGGCCGTCGCCCTGCTCGCCGTGCTCGCGGGCGGTGCACTGCTCGGCGCGGTCGGTGCACTACTCGCCATCCCGGCCACCGCCACCGCGCAGTCCTTCGTCAGCCTCTACCTGAAACGCTACGAGGTCGCCGAAGACCCGCGCATCGACCGCGCCCAAGCCAAACGCGCCCGCCGAGCCACAGCCGACCCCCCACCCTGACAGCCTTCGCCCGCTCCCAGCGACCCACACACCCCCGCCCACCACGGTCGAGACCGCCCTCGGCCGGTTCATAGGACAGTTCAGGTGAATGAAGGTCGCCTCCAGTCGGTCTGGCGGGATGAAGGGTGCCTTCGGTCGGTTACGCGCCGACCATTCTCGACGCGGCACCAGCGCAAGGCTCGACCCGGTGGCGCGCAGCGAGTCCGGGGGCCTGACCGCGCGAGGCCTGGTTGCGGTGGCGCGCGGCGAAGCCGGAATCCGATCGCGGGCGGAACATGTCGCTGACAGCGCGAAGCCCGATCCCGCTGGCGCACAACGGGACCGGGCTTCGGGCTAGCTCAGGAGAGTGTGGTGACGGTCAGATCGCCATCCGCGTACTGGGCGCGCAGGCGCTTCTTGTCGAACTTGCCGACGCTGGTCTTGGGCACCTCCGCGATGAACGTCCACCGTTCGGGCAGCTGCCATTTGGCGAACTTGTCGGCGAGGAAGTCGCGCAGTTCCTCGGCCTTGGCCTCGGTGCCTTCCTTCAGCACGATCGCCACCAGCGGCCGCTCGTCCCACTTCTCGTCCGGCACGCCGATGACGGCGGCCTCGGCGACCGACGGGTGGCCCATGACGGCGTTCTCCAGATCCACCGAGGAGATCCACTCGCCGCCGGACTTGATCACGTCCTTGGAGCGGTCCACCAGCGTGAGGTAGCCGTTCGGGCTGATCTTGCCGACGTCGCCGGTGCGCAGCCACCCGTCGTCGAACTTGTCCGGGTCGATGACTCCGCCCTCGGGGGAGTAGTAGGAGCCGGTGATCCACGGACCGCGAACCTCCAACTCGCCGAGGGATTCTCCGTCGTTGGGCACCACGCTGCCGTCGTCGCCGACCAGCCGCGCCTGCACGCTGGCCGGGAAACGGCCCTGGGTGTAACGGTATTCCCACTCCTGCTCGCCGGTGACGCCCGCGGGCGGGTGCGCGACGCTGCCCAGCGGCGAGGTCTCGGTCATGCCCCACGCGTGCAGGATGCGCACGCCGTGCTGCTCCTGGAACGCGCGCATCATCGACGGCGGCACCGCCGAACCGCCGACCACCGCGGTGCGCAGGTGCGAGATGTCTTGGGGCTTGGCGGCCAGACCCGCCAGCACGCCGCCCCAGATGGTCGGCACGGCCGCGGCGAAGGTCGGCTTCTGATCGGCCATCATCTCCAGCAGCGGACCCGGCTGCAGGAACCGGTCGGGCATCAGCACATTCGCGCCCGACATCAGCGCCGCGTACGGCAGGCCCCAGGCGTTGGCGTGGAACAGCGGAACGATCGCGAGCACGTTGTCGGCGCCGCTGAAGCCCATGCCCATCGGAGAGCAGACCTGCATGGCGTGCAGCCAGTTGGAGCGGTGCGAGTACACCACACCCTTCGGGTCACCGGTGGTTCCCGAGGTGTAACACATTGCCGCAGCGGACTTTTCGTCGATCACCGGGAAGTCGAAGGTGTCGGACTGGGCGGCGAGCAACTCGGAGTAGGAGTGCACCTGCACACCCTCGGGAGCCTGCAACGCCGACGCGTCACCATTGGCGACGATGACATGGCGCACCGTCTTCAAATTCGGCAGATACTGGGCGAACATCGGCACCAGCGTGCCGTCCACGATGACGACCTGATCCTCGGCGTGATTGGCCACGTACACCAGCTGCTCGGGGAACAGCCGGATGTTGAGCGCGTGCAGCACCGCACCCATCGCGGGCACCGCGATGTAGGCGACCATGTGCTCGTTGTTGTTCCACATGAAGGTGCCGACCCGATCACCGACACCGATGCCGAACCCGCGCAGCGCATTCGCCAGCCGAGCCGCCTCGGTGCCCATCTCGCGGTAGGTCATGGTGCGCACGCCGGTGCCGGTCCAGGTGGACACGGTGCTGTCGCCTTGGAAGGTAGCGGCGTACTTCAACAGCGTCGCGAGCGAGAGCGGCTCGTCCTGCATGGTGCTCAACATCGGGTACTCCTTATCCGCGTGGCCGACATGAGCCACGTCACATCGGCGATGCTACCGAACGGCGGTCACACCGCGAGCGGCCGTGACGGAAATCAAAAGGAGGGGCATATGCCCTCAGTTTTCCCAGGTCAGCGCGGCAATCGAAAAACGTGATCTGTCAACGAATATGGGCCGGATAAGCGTGGACAAGTGCGGTATCGAGCTTCGGCACAGCGTGCGTGAGGGTGTGCTCGGCCTCGTGCGCGAGGCGGTGCGCGTCGGCTAGCGTGATGGTCGGCGCGACGTCCAGCTCGACGTCCGCGTGCAGCCGGTGCCCGATCCAGCGCATGCGGACGCTGCGCACGCCCTCGACGCCTGGCTCGGCCGCGAGCGCCCGCTCCGCGCTCGCCACCAGCCCGGGTTCGACCCCGTCCATCAGCCGGTGGAAGACATCGCGCGCCGCGGTGCGCAGCACGGCGAGGATGGCCAGCGTGATCAGCAGGCCGACGATCGGATCGGCGAGCGGGAAGCCAAGTGCCACACCGCCCGCGCCGAGCAGCACCGCCAGCGAGGTGAAACCGTCTGTGCGCGCGTGCAATCCGTCCGCGACAAGAGCCGCCGACCCGATTCGCCGCCCGACCCGAATGCGGTAGAGCGCCACCGTCTCGTTGCCGAGGAACCCGATGAGCCCGGCCAGCGCGACCCAGCCGAGGTGGTCGATCGCCACCGGATGGATGATCCTGCGCACCGCCTCGTACCCGGCGACCAGCGCGGAGAGCGCGATCATCGCGACGACGAACAGCCCGGCGAGGTCCTCGGCCCGACCGAAGCCGTAGGTGTATCGGCGGGTGGCCGGCCGCCTGCCGAGCGCGAACGCGATCCACAGCGGCACCGCGGTGAGCGCGTCGGAGAAGTTGTGGATGGTGTCGGCGGCCAGCGCCACCGACCCGGAGGCCGCGACGACGAGCGCTTGAAGGACGGCGGTGATGCCGAGGACGGCGAGGCTGAGCTTGACGGCGCGGATGCCGATCGCGCTGGCCTCGAGCGCGTCATCGATGCTGTCGGCGGCGTCGTGGCTGTGCGGGACGAAGATCTCGCGGAGCGCGCCGCGCAGACCGCCGGGGTGATCGTGGTCGTGGCTATGCCCGTGCCCGTGCCCGTGCCCGTGCCCGTGGCCCTCGCCCTTGCCCCGGCTCTGCTCGTCCGCGGAGACGCGGCCGTGCTCATGGTCGTCGCCGTGTTCGTGCTCATCGCCGAGTTGGTGGCTGTGATCGTTGCCGCGCCAGTGGTCGTCGTCGTGCGCGCAGTCGGGGCCTGCTGGGTGGACACGGCGGTGCTCTGCCTCGCTGCCCGCGTCAGTCCGCGACGACAACCCCTGTCCCGCATGCCGTTTCGTATGACTCACCGCGTCGCTCGATTCCGATTCGGCAGTTCCACCACCGCGCCGTCGCCGCGGTGGTGCGGCGGGACGCCGGGTCCGGCGTGCTCGGCGTTGTACACCGCGTCCACCACCAACTGGCGGACGTGCTCGTTCTCCAAGCTGTAGAAGATCGTGGTGCCGGCCCGCCTCGGCCGCACCAGCCGGGCCATCCGCAGCTTCGCAAGGTGCTGCGAGACCGACGGCGCGGGCTTGCCGACCGCGCCGGCCAGGTCGTTCACCGACAGCTCGCGATCGACCAGCGCCCACAGCAGCTGCACGCGGGTCGGCTCGGCCAGCATCCTGAACACCTCGACGACCAGCCCGACCTGGTCCTCGGCGAGCGGCAACCGCGGTTGCTCGCTATCTGCATTCATACGCAGATAATAGAACAGCGTGTCCGGCTGAGCCATGGACAATGTGGCCGAAAATGTCGATTAGGTGACCGCTGATGCCTCGGTGGCGAACGTCGCCCGCTTTACGCTCGAACCATGTCAACGCCGTCCATCATCATCATCGGGGCCGGTTTCGCGGGGCTCGGCATGGCGCTCGAGCTGCGGCGCGCCGGGCTGGAGAATTTCACCATCCTGGAACGGGCCGCCGATCTCGGTGGGGTCTGGCGGGAGAACACCTATCCGGGCGCTGCCTGCGATGTGCCCTCACCGCTGTACTCGTGGTCCGCCGAGCCGAAATCCGATTGGCCGCGGCGCTTTTCCGAGCAGCGCGACATCCACGACTACATGCGCGGCGTCGCGCGCAAGCACGACCTCGCCCGCTACATCCGCTTCGGCACCGAGGTCACCGACGCCGAATTCGACGAGGGCACCGGCCGCTGGCGGGTCAGCACGGCCGACGGCGCGCAGCTCGACGCCGACATCCTCATCCCGGCGGTCGGCCAGCTGTCCAGGCCCGCGCTGCCGAACCTGCCCGGCATCGACACCTTCACCGGCGTGGCCTTCCACTCCGCCGAGTGGAACCACGACGTCGACCTGACCGGCAAGCGGGTGGCCTGCATCGGCACCGGGGCCAGTGCGATCCAATACATTCCGCGCATCCAGCCGAAGGTCGAGCACCTCACCCTCTTTCAGCGTTCGGCGGCCTGGGTGCTGCCCAAGCCGGACGTCGAGTACAGCGCGCTGCACCACGCCATGTTCAAGTACTTTCCGCCGAGCCGGTGGGCCGAGCGATTCGCGATCTGGTCGTTCTTCGAAGTGCTCGCGCTCGCGCTGACCGACATCCCGGCCATCAAGTCCCCGGTGATCGCGCTGGCCGACCGGCACCGCGAAAAGCAGGTCCCCGACCCGGAATTGCGCGCGAAGCTGACCCCCGATTACGCGGCGGGCTGCAAGCGCGGCCTGTTCTCCAACGAGTACTTTCCGGCGCTGGCCCAGCCCAACGTCACGGTGGAGACGACGGCGATCGAGGCGGTCACGCCGACCGGCATCCGCACCGTGGACGGCGTCGAGCACCCCGTCGACGTGATCGTCTACGGCACCGGTTTCAAGGGCACCGAGTTCCTCGCCCCGATGAACATCTACGGCCTCGGCGGCCGCAAGCTCGCCGATGTCTGGGGAGACGCGGGAGCCCGTGCCTACCTGGGCCTTTCGGTCCCGAACTTCCCGAATCTGTTCATGATGTACGGACCGAACACCAATGTCGGCTCGGGCTCGATCATCTACATGCTGGAATCGCAGGCCCGCTACATCCGACAGGTGGTGGAGTACCTGGCCGAACACCCTGGCCGCTTCCTCGCCGCCCGCGCGAACGTCGAACAGCAGTGGGACGACTGGCTGCAACGGCGGCTGAAGGACACCCCGTGGAACTTCTGCTCCAGCTGGTACCGCAACGCGGCGGGACGCATCACCAACAACTGGCCCGGCGCCACGGTCCTCTATCGCTGGAAGACAAGGACTTTCGACCCGTCCGACTACGACGAGGCCCGCGTCGGCGTCTGAACGCGCGAAACGCCCCCGTTCGGTCGTCCTCCTGCACCGACCGAACGGGGGCGAATCTTCTTGCCCCACGGGCGCTGTCGGCCCCAACCGCCGACAGCCCCCGTGCGTGCCGAACGACTATACGTACGACCGCTGCGGCCGTGCGCGAGTGCATCCGGCGGAGCCCGTCAGCAGTTGCGCAGCTCCGGGCTCTGGTTGAGTAGCTGAGCCCGTGGGCCGATGAAGGTGCGGTAGGTCTCGCCGCCGACCGCCGCGATCGGGAAGGCCGCCACCCGGTGGCAGTTCTGGAAGGCGAGCTTCACGCCGAAGTGCCGCTCCAGGCCGCCGCGGATGGCGTCCGAGGCCAGGGCGCGCAGCAGCTGACCCCGGGCCACCTCGTCCGGCGGCGGGACCACGTTGTCGGCGAATTCGGCCGTGCCCGACTTCAATTCACCGGCCACCCGGCTCACGACCTCCCAGGCGTAGGGCAGCGAGTTCCGGACACATTCGACGAATTCGGCGTCGTCGACTTCGCCACGCTCGGCGCGTTCGAGCAGTGCGGCGGGAACATCGAGGGACATGGCGCTCTCCTCCTTGGGAAGGGGTGGATGGCGGTGCGATGCCCCTGAAGTCTAATCGAAAGTGGTTGTCAACAATCCTGGATTCGCCGCGAAAGTGCCGAGTTCAGTGCGGTTTTCGTCGCGGCGGCCAGCTGGGCGACCAGTTCGCGGGCCGGTAGCTCCGGCGTCAGCGCTTGGGTTTGGCCAGCCCACAGGTTCACTTCCTCGGGGTTGCCCGCGGCCCGCGCCGCGGCCCGCAACGGCCCTGTCGCGTAGTGGATTTCCGGGTACGCGGCGGGCGCCGTCGCGCTGTGTTCGTCCATGAACTCGTTGCGCAGGCCGCGGGCGCGCCGTCCGGTGAACGCGCGCGTCAGCATGGTCGATGCGGTGCTCGGCAGCGCGGCGCGATGCACCGGGTTGGTGCCAGCCTCGGGGCAGCGCAGGAAGACGGTGCCGAGCTGTGCCGCGGGCGCGCCCGCGGCGAGCGCGGCGGCGATGCCCGCGCCGGTCGCGATGCCGCCCGCGGCGACGATCGGCAGGTCCACCGCGGCGGTGAGCAGTTGCAGCAGGGCGAGCAGGCCGAGCGGATCGGCGGCGTCGTCGGCCACCCGGTCGACGAAGGTGGCGCGGTGCCCGCCCGCCTCGGCGCCCTGGGCGATCAGCACGTCGGCGCCCGCGGCCACCGCGATCTCGGCCTCGGCGACGGAGGTGACGGTCACCCAGACCTCCGAGCCCGCCGCGTGCAGCCGGTTCACCTCGGCGGCGGTGGGGCAGCCGAAGGTGCAGGTGACGACCGCGACCGGCGACTCGACGAGCAGATCCAGCTTGGCGTCCCAGTCGTCGGTGTCGTGCTTCGCCGCGCCGAGTTCGTATTGGGCGCCGAGTTCGGCGAGATAGTCGGCGTAGTCCGCGGGCGGGGTGGGCGGTCCCGGCGCGAAGAGGTTCACGCCGATCGGCGCGTCGGTGAGGGTTCGAGTCGCGGCGATCCGGGCGGCGGTGTCTGCCGCGCTGAGATAACCGGCGGCAAGCACCCCGAGTCCGCCTGCTTCCGCGACCGCCGCCGTCAGCTCCGGAGTCGATGGCCCACCCGCCATCGGAGCGAGCACGATCGGGACGCGCAATTCGTCGATGATCACGGTCCAAGTCTCGCCCATCGAGACCTGTGATCCAGCCCTCACCTGCGACTTCGCAATCGAAGGTTGCGGAATGGTCACGACAGGGTAGAGTTCCCGTCACAACGGATGCCGAAACGTTACAAACGTCGGTCACCGGGAAACCTGAGCCTCGGAAATCGCGGCCTCACGAGTTCACCGGGATCTCGTTCGCAACGCGGCGGCCTTCGTTCGGAAATGTCGTCGGACGCTAGGACGAAGCATTGTCGCAGCACCGGGTAGGCCCCAGTTCCATTACCGTCGAAAGCCTCATCGGCGACGGCGTGACGGGTCGGCCGACGCGGCACCGCGCCGAGTCGTCGCAGGTCGAGCGGGTCCGCGCGGCCGCGGGCGCGGCCGTCGCCGCCGGTGCCCTGATCGGCGGTGTCGCCCAGATCGCTCCGGCCATCGCCAACGCCTCGCCGCTGGCGCCTTCGCGCGACGCCGACCAGGCCGCCGACGAGATCACCTTCAAGGGCACCGCCGAGATCCAGAACGTCGCGGCGGCCAAGCAGGTCGCGGCGCCGGTCGCCGAGGTCGCTGCCCCCGCGCCGGAGGCGACCCAGGTGGCCGCCCCCATCGCCGCCCCGTTCGGCTTCAACAACCTCCCGCCCGAGATCGCGGGCCCGCTCGCGCAGGTCGAGGACATCCTCAAGGGCGTGCAGCAGCAGGTCGCCCCCGCGCCCGCCGTTCGCCCGGTCGCCGGCGCGATCAGCTCCGGCTACGGCACCCGCTGGGGCCAGTTCCACTACGGCGTCGACTTCGCCGACCAGCTCGGCGCGCCGATCCACTCGGTCAGCAACGGCACCGTCATCGAGGCGGGCCCCGCCTCCGGCTTCGGCCTGTGGGTGCGTGTGCTGCAGGACGACGGCACCACCGCCGTCTACGGCCACGTCAACGACATGTACGTGACCGAGGGCCAGCGGGTCCGCGCGGGTGACGTGATCGCCTCCGTCGGCAACCGCGGCCAGTCCACCGGCCCGCACCTGCACCTGGAGATCTGGGACCAGAGCGGCGCCAAGATCGACCCGCTGCCGTACCTCGCTTCCAAGGGCGTCCCGATGCACTGGGGCCCGTCCGCCCACTGACTTCCACTGTCCGCCAGTGCGACTCAGGCGTAGCTCCGCCTCCGCTGCGACCAACCGCGGGTTGATCCCGCTGTCGGCCGCGTCGGTCAGGCGTACGCCCGCCATCGCTGCGGCCGTGCGCGGGCTGACGACGGGCTGTCGTCCGGCAGCGCCCGCCTTCGCTCCGGCCATGCGCGGACTGAGGACGGACTGCCGTCCGGCAGCGCAAGTTAGGCTCGCCTTGTGACCGATCTGGGCGATATCTTCGAGCCGGGATCACCGCACGGGCGCACCTACGCCGTGCTGGTGCACCACCCCCGATCCGGCCTCGCCGATATCGCGCGCTATCTCGACGTGCCGCCGGAAGAGGCCGCCGCGACCCTCGAACTCCTCTGCGCGATGCAGGCCGCCGTCCGGCTCGAGAACGCCGACGGCGAACCGGTCTGGGACGCGCACGCCCCGGAATCGTTGTCCGAGGCCGAGGCTCGGCGCCGCCAGCACGAGATCAACCAGATGCACGCCGCGGCAGCACGTCTCAGCGAGACGTTCCGCTCGGTGCGACGTTCGCCGCGCGGCAACGGATCCGTGGTCCCGGTCTTCGAACGCCTGGAGATGCTGGCCGATTTCGAGGAGATGCAGACCTCGGCGCGCACTTCGGTCAAGATCATCGAACGCGGCCCCTACCTCAGCGACATCGAGCGCGAGAACCAGCAATACCTGTTGAAACGGGCCAGGATCGGCGAGGGCATCCGCTACCAGACCCTCTACCAGGACACGATCTACCAGGACGCGGAACGACTACGGCACGCGCTGTCCACCAACGCCAGCGGCGCCCAAGCGCGCACGCTGCCCGAACCGCCGTTCAAACTGATCATCGTCGACGACGAGCGAGCGAACCTGGTGCTGCACGCCGACGAACGACGTCCCGACCCGATGGGTCTGCGCTTCACCGGATCTCCCGCGCTGCGCCTGCTGGTTCGCACCTTCGACGTGCTGTGGTCGCTGGCCGCGCCGATCTCGGTGAACCCGAGCGCCGACGAACTCGACGACCGCGACAAAGCGATCCTCACCCTCATGGGCCTCGGCGCCACCGACGACACGATCGCCCGCAGGCTCGGTATGTCCCGCCGCACGGTCGTCCGCCGCACCGCCCGTCTGCTCGAGCGCCTCGGCGCGAGTACCCGATTCCAGGCCGGTGTACAAGCTACCCGTCGCGGGTGGCTGTGAGCCGCCACAAGTGGGTGAAGGTAGCCTCGACCAGGAATGTAACGCGGCGCGAGCGTCAGCGATTGGTGTCATAACCGAGTAGATCAGACCGGTCGGCCTGTTGCGGCCGCCCGCCTACACTGATGTGATTGCTCGGACCGCGCCGACCCACGGCAGTTCAGGATGGGCGGGGACTGATCTGCTTTCGGTCGTGCGGTGATAGCTCGACGCGAGAGGTGAATACGCTCGAATGGAAACTGCCCGTCGCTCTACGCGTGGTAGTCGTCGCCGCAGGCCAGGTAGTCCACTGTTCGGGCAGTTGCTCACTGCCGCGGTGGAGTCCGCGGCCGATGAGGTGGCGGTGCGTTTCGACCCCGCCAACAACCCCGAGACCGCTGTCGAGTTGACCTACCGCCAGCTGGACGAGGACTCCTCGCGGCTGGCCAGGGAACTGATCGAGCGGGGCATCGGCCCCGGCGACGTGGTGGCCATCGGTATCGCGCGGTCCGTCGCGTCGGTGCTCTCGGTATGGGCCATCGCCAAGACCGGCGCGGCCTACGTCCCGGTGGATCCGAGCTTCCCGCCGGATCGCATCGCGCACATCGTCTCCGACTCAGGGGCCGCGCTCGGTCTGACCACCTCGGCGCATCGGCGGGCGCTCGGCACCGGCGTCTACTGGATCGAGCTGGACGACCCCGTGGTGGCCGAGCGCATCCTGAACAGGGAAGAGCGGCCCATCACCTATGCCGACCGGGTTCGCGCGCTTGACGAGCGCCACCCGGCCTACATCATCTACACCTCGGGATCGACCGGCAAGCCGAAGGGCGTGGTCGTCACCCACTCCGGCCTCGCCGGTCTGTTGACCGAACGCGACCACTTCGGGTTCGACGGCGACGCCCGGATGCTGCACGTCGCCTCGCCGAACTTCGACGCGTCGGTGTTCGAGATGCTGCTGACCTTCTCGGCGGGCGCGACCCTGGTGATCGCGCCGCCGAAGGTGTTCGGCGGCGACGAGCTCACGGATCTGCTGCGCCGCGAAGGCGTCACGCACATGCTGATGACGCCCGGTGCGCTGCAATCGGTGGACCCCACCGGACTCGACGACCTGCGCGTCGTGATCGTCGGCGGCGAGAAGGTCGGCCCGGAACTGATCGCCCGCTGGGCCGACGGAACGCGCGAGGTCTACAACGCCTACGGCCCGACCGAGGCCACCATCGTCGCCACCAGCAGCGCGCCGATGCACCCCGACGAGCCGATCACCATCGGCTCGGCCATCTCGGGAATGGGCGCGTTCGTGCTGGACAGCGGAATGCGTTTGGTGCCCGCCGGTGTCGTAGGTGAGTTGTACCTGTCCGGTCCCGCGCTGGCGCAGGGCTACCTGAACCGTCCCGGCCTCACCGCCGAACGCTTCGTGGCAAGCCCGTTCGGCGGTGAGGCCGATCCGGCCGGTTCCCGCCTGTACCGCACCGGTGACCTGGTGCGCCGCAGCGAGATCGACGGCACCATCGAGTACCTGGGCCGTTCGGACTTCCAGGTGAAGATCCGCGGCCTGCGTATCGAGCTCGGCGAGATCGACAACGCGCTGACCGCCCACCCGGACGTCGACTTCGCCGCGACGCTCGGCAGGCCGCTGCCCTCGGGCACGACCGCGCTGGTGTCGTACGTGCTCGCCCGGCAAGGCGCGACCGTGGACACCGACGCGCTCACGGAATTCGTCGGCCGCTCGCTGCCCGGCTACATGGTGCCCGCCGTGATCATGGTGCTCGACGAGATCCCGCTGACGCCGGTCGGCAAGCTGGATCGAAACGCGCTGCCGGAGCCCGTCTTCGCGGTCAAGGAGTACCGCGCGCCCGCGACGAGGACCGAGGAGATCGTCGCCGAGGTGTTCGCGGCTCTGCTGCTGACGGACGACCCGGAGGCTCGCGTCGGCGCGGACGACGACTTCTTCGAGCTCGGCGGCAACTCACTGCTCGCCGTCCAGGCCATCGCGCGGATCGGCACGGCCCTCGGTACGCGGGTGCCGATGCAGCTGCTCTTCGATGCCTCCACCGTGGCCGGGCTTGCCGCGCTGCTGGAACAGCACGCCGGGTCGGCGCTCGGCCGCGCGCTGGAGCCGCAGCCGCGTCCGGAGCGGATCCCGCTGTCGTACGCCCAGCAGCGCATGTGGTTCCTGAACCGCTTCGATCCGGCTAGCGGGGTCAACAACATCCCTGTGGCCGTGCGGCTTTCGGGCGCGCTCGACGTCACCGCGCTCGGCGCGGCGGTCCGTGACCTGGTTGAGCGGCACGAGGTGCTGCGCACCGTCTACCCCGAATTCGACGGCGCCGGATACCAGCTCGTGCTGCCCGCCGACGACCCGCGCGCGCTGCCCGAGCTGGTCGCCGAACCCGCCACCGAGGCCGAGGTGTTCGACTTGGTCGCGGCGGCCGTGACCGAGGGCTTCGACGTGACAGCGGCGGCGCCGATCCGGCTGCGCCTGCTCGCGTTGAGCGCGACCGAGCACGTGCTGGTCTGCGTGGTGCACCACATCGCGGGCGACGGTTTCTCGATGGGCCCGCTGACGCGTGACCTGATGACCGCCTACGCGGACCGCGTCGCGGGGCGCGCGCCGCAGCTCGCGCCGCTCGCGGTGCAGTACGCCGACTTCACGCTGTGGCAGCGCGAGGTGCTCGGAGCGGAAGACGACCCGGAATCGGTGCTCGCCGAGCAGGTCGCGTTCTGGCGCGCCGAATTGGCCGGGCTGCCAGAGCAATTGGAGCTGCCCGCGGATCGTCCGCGTCCGTCGGTCGCCTCCTACCGCGGCGATGTGCTGCGCTTCGAGATCGATGCCGACCTGCACGCCGCGCTCGGCGGGGTGGCCCAGCGCCACCACGCGACGCTGTTCATGGTGGTGCACAGCGCACTTGCGGTGCTGCTGGCCCGGCTGTCGGGCACCAGGGACATCGCGATCGGCACGCCGGTCGCGGGCCGCGGCGACGCCGCGCTCGACGATGTGATCGGCATGTTCGTCAACACGCTCGTGCTGCGCAGCGATGTCGACCCTGCCGCGACGGTCGACCAGCTGCTCGCCGCCGTCCGACAGGGCGATCTCGCCGCGTTCGGGCACGCCGACCTGCCGTTCGAGCGGCTCGTCGAGCTGCTCGACCCGGTGCGCTCGGCGGCTCGGCACCCGCTGTTCCAGGTGATGCTGACGTTCCAGAACCTGGCGCGCACCGAACTGGAACTGCCCGGCCTGACCGTGTCCGGCGTGGACATGACGGTGCCGCTTGCCAAGTTCGATCTGCAACTCGCGATGGCCGAGCGGCTGGATCCGAACGGCGCGCCCGCCGGTATCTCGGCGGAGATCACTTACGCCACAGATCTTTTCGATCCGGCGACGGTGCGCGGGTTCGCCGACCGCTTCACCCTGATCCTGGCCGCGATCGCGGGCGATCCCACCGCCGTGATCGGCGACATCGACCTGCTCGCTCCGCAGGAGCGCGCCGCGGTGCTCACCGGCTGGAACGACACCGCGCGTCCGGTGCCCTCCGCCACCCTGGTCTCGCTGTTCGAGCGCCAGCGCGCCGCGAGGTCGTACGCGACCGCGCTGGTCTTCGAGGACGAGCGCCTGACCTACGCGGAGTTCGGCGCGCGCGTGCACCGCATGGCCCGGCTGCTGCTCGCCGCAGGTGTCGGCCCCGGTTCGCTTGTGGCGCTGGCGATCCGGCGTTCGACCGAACTTGTCGTCGCGATGTACGCGGTGCTGGAGGCGGGCGCGGGCTACGTTCCGCTCGACCCGGACCAGCCCGCCGACCGCGTGGACTACGTCCTGGAGACGGCCCGTCCGGCCCTGGTCCTCACCACCCAGCGGGACGGTTTCGACACCGCCGCCGCGCCCGTGCTCGCGGTGGACGCGGTCGACCTCGGCCGCTACGAATCCGCGCCGATCTCGGATTTCGAACGGGCGCGCCCGATTCGGCCCGGCGACACCGCGTACGTCATCTTCACCTCGGGTTCCACCGGCCGCCCGAAGGGCGTGGCCGTCACGCACGCCGCGATCGTCAACCGCCTGCTGTGGATGCAGCACGAGTACCCGCTCGGCGCGGACGACGTGGTGTTGCAGAAGACTCCTGCGACGTTCGACGTGTCGGTGTGGGAGTTCTTCTGGCCCTTGCAGGTCGGTGCGCGACTGGTGGTCGCGAGGCCGGACGGTCATCGCGATCCGCTGTACCTGGCCGGTGTGATGCTCGAACAGCACGTCACCACAGCGCATTTCGTGCCTTCGATGCTTTCGGTGTTCGTCGCGACGCTGGCCGACGGTGCGCCGGTGCCGCCGCTGCGCCAGGTGTTCGCCTCCGGCGAGGCGCTGCCCGCGCCGACCGCGCAGCGTCTGCGTGAGCTGACCGGTGCGCGCCTGCACAACCTGTACGGCCCGACCGAGGCCGCGGTCGACGTCACCTACCACGAGGTGATCGACGCCGACGAGATCTCGGTGCCGATCGGCCGTCCGGTGTGGAACACCCAGCTGTACGTGCTGGATTCGCGCCTGCACCCGGTCGCGCCCGGTGTCGCGGGTGAGCTGTATCTGGCGGGCGATCAGCTGGCGCTTGGCTACCTGAACCGCAGCGACCTGACCGCCGACCGCTTCGTGGCGAATCCGTACGGCCCGCCCGCCTCACGCATGTACCGCACCGGCGACTTGGTGACCTGGACCCTGAACGGTGAGCTGGAGTACCTGGGCCGCACCGACTTCCAGGTGAAGTTGCGCGGTCTTCGCATCGAGCTGGGCGAGATCGAGGCGGCGCTGCTCGCGCAGCCGGGTGTCGCGCAGTCGGTCGTTGTGCTGCGCACCGAACCGCACGCCGGTGATCAGCTGGTGGGTTACGTTGTGGCCGAGCCGGATTCGGCGCTCGAAGCCGAGGCCGTGCGCAAGGAGCTCGCTGGCGTGCTGCCCGGGTACATGGTGCCCGCGGCGCTGGTCGTGCTGGACGCCTTCCCGCTGAACCCCTCCGGCAAGCTGGACCGCAAGGCGTTGCCCGCGCCCGTGTTCGGCGGCGGTTCGGAGTTCCGCGCGCCGAGCACCCCCATCGAGCAGACCGTGGCCGACGTGTTCGCCGCGCTGCTCGGCGCGAACGAGATCGGCCTCGACGACGACTTCTTCGCGCTCGGCGGCAACTCGCTGCTCGCCACCAGGGTGGTGGCCAGGCTGAACGCGGCGCTGGACGCCAACATCGAGGTGCGCGAACTGTTCGAGGCGCCGACGGTGGCCGCGCTCGCCGCACGCGTCGTACCCGGCGAGCCAGGCGATGCCCGGCCGCCGCTGGTGCCCGCCGTCCGTCCGGACCTGGTGCCGCTCTCGCTCGCCCAGCAGCGCATGTGGGTGATCAACCAGATCGACCCGGGTTCGGCCGCCTACAACATCCCGTTCGCCATCACGCTCGCGGGCAGGCTCGACGTGGCCGCGCTGCAACAGGCCGTGCTCGACGTGCTGGAGCGGCACGAGGCGCTGCGCACCCGCTACCCGGCGGCCGCGGCGGGCGATCTGCCGCACCAGGAGATCTCGACCGTGGCCGACACGCTGCCCGGCGGACTCGCGGTGGAGCAGCCGACCGACATCATGGGCCGCGTCATCGAGCTCATGTCCAGCGGCTTCGACGTCACCGAGCGGCCGCCGGTGCGGATCGCGCTGCTCAACGGCGGCGTTCCGGACAAGCACCTGCTCGTCCTCGTCACGCACCACATCGCCGCCGACGGCGCCTCGCTCGCGCCGCTCGCCCGCGACCTGATGACCGCCTACGTCGCCCGTACCGAGGGCGAGGCGCCGGGCTGGGCGCCGCTGACCGTGCAGTACGCCGATTACGCGCTGTGGCAGCGCGAAGTCGTCGGCGTCGTGGAGGACGAGAACTCCGTCGCCGCACGGCAATTGGCGTACTGGTCGGAACAGCTCGCCGGTCTCACCGGCGCCGCGGCGCTACCGCAGGACCGCCCGCACCCGCCGGTGCCGTCGATGCGCGGCGCCTCGGTCGGCTTCCGGCTGCCCGCGGAGGTGCACGGCGAGCTCGCCCGCCTCGCCCGGGAGCAGAATTCCTCGCTGTTCATGGTGCTGCACGCCGTGCTCGCCGTGCTGCTCGCCCGCCTCACCGGCGACTCGGACGTCGCCATCGGTACACCGATCGCCGGTCGCGGCGACCGCGCACTCGATGACCTGGTCGGCATGTTCGTCAACACGCTGACGCTGCGCACCACCGTCGATCCCGACGCCACCTTCGCCGAACTGGTTCAGGCGGCGCGGGAGACGGATCTGACGGCGTTCGCCAACGCCGACATCCCGTTCGAGCGCGTCGTCGAGACCGTCGCGCCCGGCCGCGCCGGCACGAACAGCCCACTGTTCCAAGCGGTTCTGGCGTTCCAGAACCTGGAGCGGCCGACCCTCGAGCTGCCCGGTCTGACCGTCGGTGTGCTGGACTCGGAGTCGATCGCGGCGAAGTTCGACCTGCTGCTGAACGTCGAACCGCGCCACCGCGAGGACGGTTCGCCCGCCGAGCTCGCCGCCGTCTTCACCTACGCCATCGACATCTTCGACGAGGCGACCGTGCGCTCGTTCGCGCGCCGCCTCGCCATGGTGGCCAGCGCGGTCGCCGCCGACCCGCACCAGCGCGTCGGCGCGATCGACCTGCTCGAGCCCGTCGAGCGGGATCGGATGCGCCCCAACCGCATTCCGGTGTCGCGCGACATCACGCTGCCGCAGCTGCTGCGCACCGCGGTGCAGACCAACCCGGACGGCATCGCCGTGGTGGTCGCCGACGCCGCCGAGCGGTACGCCCAACTCCGTTACGCCGACCTGGATCTGCGCTCGACGCTGCTGGCCAGGCTGCTCATCGACCGCGGCATCGGCCCGGACGACGTGGTGGCCGTTGGCATTCCGCGTTCGGTGGAGTCGGTGCTCGCGGTCTGGGCGGTGGCCAAGACCGGCGCCGCGTTCGTGCCGGTGGACACCAACTACCCGGCCGAACGCATCGGCCACATGGTCAAGGATTCGGGCGCGGTGCTCGGTCTGACGGTCTCCGACGCCCAGCGGGCACTGCCGGGGCTCGTCGAATGGCTGCTGCTCGACGACATCGAATTCGTCAGCGGGCTCGCGGTGTACTCGGCAAAGCCGATCGCCGACGCCGACCGGGTGCGGCCGCTGCGGCCCCAGCATCCGGCCTACGTCATCTACACCTCGGGCTCGACCGGCACGCCCAAGGGCGTCGTCGTCACGCACGCCGGTCTCTCCGGCTTCTGCGACGAGCAGCGCGAACGCTATCGCGTGACGCCCAGTTCGCGCACGCTGCACTTCGCGTCCCCGTCCTTCGACGCCTCCGTGCTCGAGCTGCTGCTCGCGGTGGGCGGCGCCGCGACGATGGTGGTCGCCGCGCCGGAGGTCTACGGCGGCGCCGGTCTCGCTGAGCTGTTGCGCCGCGAGCGGGTGACGCACGCGTTCGTGACGCCCGCGGCGCTGGCGTCCATGGACCCGGCCGGTCTCGACGAACTGCGCGTCCTGATCACCGGCGGCGAGGCCTGCCCGCCGGAACTGGTGCGGCGCTGGGTGCTTCCGGTCGCGCACGGCATCCGGCAGTTCTTCAACGCCTACGGTCCGACCGAGGCGACGGTCATGACCAACGTGACGTCGTCGATGACGCCGGACCTGCCGGTGACCATCGGCGCGCCGATCCGCGGCATCGCCGCGTACGTGCTCGATGAGCGGCTGCGTCCGGTGCCGACCGGCGTGGCGGGCGAGCTGTACGTCTCGGGCGCGCAGCTGGCGCGCGGTTACGGCGGCCAGTCCGGCCTGACGGCGAGCCGCTTCGTCGCGGATCCGTTCGCCGAGGGCGGCTCGCGCATGTACCGCACCGGCGACCTGGTCCGCTGGACGCCGCGTGGCGACCTGGAGTACTTGGGCCGCAACGACTTCCAGGTCAAGGTGCGCGGCTTCCGCATCGAGCTCGGCGAGATCGACGCGGTGCTCGCGGCGCACGACAGCGTGGACTTCGCGGTCACCGTCGGGCACGAACTCGACAGCGGCAGCACGATTCTCGCCTCCTACGTGCACGCCGCGCCCGGCGCGCTGGTGGACGTCGCGGCGCTGACCGCGTTCGCGGAGGAGACGCTGCCGCGCCACATGGTGCCGACCGCCATCACCGTCCTCGACGAGATCCCGCTGACACCGGCGGGCAAGCTGGACCGTCGCGCGCTGCCCGCACCGCAGTTGCAGGTCAAGGAATTCCGCGCGCCCAGCGGACCGCTGGAGCAGCTCATCGCCGAATTGTTCGGCGAGGCACTGGGTTCCGAGGAGCCGATCGGCGCGGACGACGACTTCTTCGCGCTCGGCGGCAACTCGCTCATCGCCACCCAGGTGATGGCGCGACTCGGCAGCGCGCTCGGCGGCCGGCTCGAGGTGCGTGAACTGTTCAACGCCTCGACCGTGGCCGGTCTGGCCGCGCGCCTGGCGCAGAGCCCGGGAGCCGCGCCCGCGCGACCCGCGCTGGTCGCCGGTCCTCGGCCGGAGCGGATTCCGCTCTCGCCCGCGCAGCGGCGCTACTGGTTCCTCAACCAGTTCGACACCGCCGCGTCGGCCGTCGACAACATCCCGCTGGCGGTCCGGCTGACCGGCCAACTCGACGTCGACGCGCTCGGCCAGGCGATCGCCGACGTGGTGGCCCGGCACGAGGTGCTGCGCACCACCTACCCCGGCTCGGACGAGGCGCCGCGCCAGCTCGTCCATCCCGCGTCGGAGCAGCCCGCCGAACTGGTCCCGATCGACATCACCGAGGGCGATCTCCAGTCCGCGGTCGTCGATTTCGCGTTGACCACCTTCGACGTGACGGCCGAAGTGCCGTTCGCCGTGACGCTGTTCCGGTTGGCTCCCACCGAGCACGTGCTCGCGATCGTGGTGCACCACGTCGCCGCCGACGGCGCATCGATGAACCCGCTGGCCCGCGACGTCATGACGGCCTACGCGGCCCGAGCGGCGGGCGCGGTGCCGAGCTTCGCGCCGCTGCCACTGCAATACGCCGACTACGCGCTGTGGCACGATGCGGTGCTCGGCTCCGAGAGCGACCCGGAATCCATTGCCGCCCAGCAGATCTCCTATTGGCGCACGGCGCTGGCCGGGCTGCCCGATCAGCTGGAGCTGCCCACCGACCGGCCGCGCCCTCCGGTGCAGTCCTTCCGCGGCGCCACGCTGCGCACAGTGATCCCCGCGGACCGGCACGCCGCGCTACAGGAGCTGGCGCGGGCCAACCACGCCTCGCTGTTCATGGTGGTGCACGCGGCGCTCGCGGTACTGCTCGCGCGGCTCTCCGGCACCGACGACATCGCCGTCGGCACCCCGCTCGCGGGTCGCGGTGAGCGCGAACTCGACGACCTGATCGGCATGTTCGTCAACACGGTGGTGTTCCGCACCAAGGTGCGCCCCGGCGAGCGGTTCGCCGACCTGCTCACCGAGGTCCGCGAACGCGACCTGGAGGCGTTCGCCAACGCCGACGTGCCGTTCGAGCGCTTGGTCGAGGTGCTCAACCCGACGCGGTCGACGGCGCGCAATCCGCTGTTCCAGATCGGTCTTTCGTTCCAGAACCTCGCCGAATCCACCTTCGAGCTGCCCGGCTTGACGGTCGGCGCGGTGGATTTCGACGCCAGGCTGGCCAAGACCGATCTCCAGCTGACGGTGACCGACCGCTACGCCGCGGACGGGACGCCCGCCGAGCTGGTCGCCGACTTCAGCTACGCCACCGACCTGTTCGACGAGGCCACCGTGCGCGGCTTCGCGGAGCGATTCGAGCGCGTGCTGGACGCCGTGATCGCCGACGCCGCGGTGTCGGTGGGCGAGATCGATCTGCTCTCCGCCGAGGAGAGCGAGCGAATCCTGCGGTCCTGGAACGACACCGCGCACCCGGTGGACGCCGAGGCGACCCTGGTGTCGCTGCTCGACGCGACCGTTGCCGGTTCGCCGCAGGCCACCGCGCTCGTCGCCGACACCGGCGCGGGTCTGCTCGAGCTGACCTATGCCGAGTTGGACGCTCGGGTGAACCGGTTGGCGCGGTATCTGATCGGTCGTGGTGTGGGTCCGGAGGATCGGGTGGCGTTGGCCATTCGTCGGTCGGCGGATTTGGTGATCGCGATGTACGCGGTGGCCAAGGCCGGTGCGGCGTACGTGCCGATCGATCCGGGGCAGCCCGCAGAGCGCGTCGACTACATCCTGAACACCGCCGCTCCGCGCTGCGTGCTGACCACCGGGGCCGACGGCTTCGCCAGCCCCGCCGCGGAGACGGTGTCGCTGGAGACGCTGGACCTCACGGCCTATTCGCCCGCGCCGATCGCGGCTGGTGAGCGCAATGGTGTTCTGGTTGCGGCGAATACGGCGTATGTGATCTTCACGTCGGGTTCGACGGGTCAGCCCAAGGGTGTGGCGGTGCCGCACGCGGCGATCGTGAACCAGTTGCTGTGGAAGTCGGACGAGTTCGGTCTCGACAGTGAGAACGTGGTGCTGCTCAAGACGGCGGCGACGTTCGACCTGTCGGTGTGGGAGTTCTGGTCGGCGGCGGTCAGCGGTGGTCGCCTCGTCGTCGCCACCGCCGATGGACATCGCGATCCGGCGTACTTGAACGCGTTGATGCGTTCGACGGGTGTGACCACGTTGCATGTGGTTCCGTCGATGCTCGACGCGCTGCTCACCGAATCCGAAGGGCGGCTGCCCGAGTCGCTGCGGCGGGTGCTGGCGATCGGCGAGGCGCTGCCCGCCGCGCTGGCCCAGCGGGTCCGCGCGGGCGGCACCGAGCTGTTCAACCTGTACGGTCCGACCGAGGCGGCGGTGTCCATCACCAACCACCCGGTCACCGATGCCGACGCGGGCTCCGTCCCGATCGGCGTGCCGGAGTGGAACAGCCGCGTCTACGTGCTCGATGCCATGCTGCGCCCGGTACCCGCCGGTGTGCCGGGCGAGTTGTACTTGGCCGGTGCGCAATTGGCGCGCGGCTACTTCGCCCGCCCCGGCCTCACCGCCGACCGCTTCGTCGCCGATCCGATCGCCGCGGCGGTCACCGGCGACGCGGGCGCGCGGATGTACCGCACGGGTGATTTGGTCGTCTGGAACGCCGACGGCGAGCTGGAATACCGGGGCCGCACCGACTTCCAGGTGAAGGTCCGCGGTTTCCGCATCGAGCTCGGCGAAATCGATGCCGCGCTCACCGCGCAGCCGGGCGTCGACTTCGCGATCACCATCGGCCGCGAAACCGGCGGACGCGCGACGACTCTCGTCTCCTACGTGCTGCCGGTCAAGGGCGCGCGGCTGGACCCCGACGCGCTCGTCGCCCAGCTGGGCCACCAGCTGCCGGACTACATGGTTCCCGCGGCCGTCGTCGTGCTCGACGAACTGCCGCTCACCTCGGTCGGCAAGGTGGACCGGTCGGCGCTGCCCGAACCGGTGCTGCCGACCCGCGAATACCGCGCGCCGCGCACGGCCGAGGAAGAGGTCATCGCGTCGGTCATCGGCGAGGTGCTCGGCATCGAGCGCGTCGGCGTCGACGACGACTTCTTCGCCCTCGGCGGCGACAGCGTCGTCTCCATCCAGGTGGTGGCGCGGGCGCGGGCCAAGGGCGTGCTGTTCACCCCGCGCCACGTCTTCGAGGCGCGTACCGTCGCGGCGCTCGCCGCGGTCGCCACCCCGGCCGTCACGGCCGCGGCGGAGCAGACCGGTGAGCTGCCGCTGACGCCGGAGGCCGCCCGCCTGCTCGCGGCGCGTCCGGACGGTATCGAGGTGCGCGCGATCGTGCTCGACGTGCCCGCGGACCGCCCGGTGCCCATGGTGCGCGCCGCGATCGACGCTGTGCTGCAACAGAACCCGATGCTCTGGGTGCGGCTGCGCCCGGCCGCCGACGGCGTCCCCGCCGCGTTCGACCTGCCCGCCGCGCCGACGCCGGACGACCAGCCGTTCTACCTGCTGGAGGACACCGCGGCCGCCGCCGTCCCGCTGGACGACGTGGTGCAGGCCGCCGCCGCGGCGCTCGACCCGACGCAGGGACGCAACATCCGGTTCGTCCGGATGGGTCCGGACACGGCCGCGCAGCTGGTCGTCGTCGCCAACGGGCTCGTGGTGGACGACCACTCGTGGCGCACCGTCATCGATCAGCTCACGGCGGGCTGGTCGCGGCACCGCCACGCCGCGCCCGAGGCGACCGAATCCGGTCTCGGCACGGTGTTGCGCGCCCTCGCCGCGAAGGCCGAGGATCCGGCGATCGTCGCCGAATTGCCGTGGTGGCAGCAGACCTTGACCGGTGTGACGACGGAACCGCCTGCGGGAGCCGATCTCTCGGTCCGCTCGCGTGTCTCGCTCACCATCACGTCCGAAGGCGCGGCGGCGGTGACGACGATGGCGCAGGCCTACCACGCCACCGTCTACGAGGTGCTGCTCACCGCGCTGGCCATCGCCCTGCGCACGGCGGGCAAGGAAACCCTCGCGCGCGCCGCGGGTCCGGTGGTCCGGCTCACCGCGGACGCACGCGACCGGGCGCATTCGGACCTGGTCGGCGGCTTCACCACCGACTACCCGCTGCCGCTGGAGCTGTCCGGCGTCGACATCGCCGACGCGCTGGTCGGCGGTCCGGCCGCCGGCGTCGCGCTCGGGCAGATCAAGGAGCTGCGCCGCTCGGTGCCGTCCGGCGGCGTCGGCTACGGCCTGCTGCGCCACCTCAACGGCGCGGCGGAACTGCCCGCCGCCGGCCTCGTCCGGCTGCGCTACCGAGACGTGCGCCCGGCGAAGATGCACACCGACGCAGGGGCCGAGGATCTGCTGCTCGACATCGTCGTGGAGGCGACCCGCGAAGGCCTGCGCGCCAGGTTCGACTTCGCCGCAGCCGTTTTCGCCGGTGACGACGTGAAACTCTTTGCCGAGCATTGGGTCCGAGCCCTCGGCGGTCTCGCCGAGCACGCTCTGCGCCCCGGTGCGGGCGGCTACACGCCGTCGGACTTCCCGCTGGTGCGACTCACCCAGTCCGATCTGGACCGGTTCGGCGGCGCGTACCCCGAAATGGGCGACGTCTGGCCGATGACGCCGTTGCAGTCGGGCATGCTGTTCCACGCGCAGTTCGCCGACGCCTCCATCGACGCGTACATGCTGCAGTTCGTCCTGGATCTCGACGGCAGGGTGAACGCGGAGCGGTTGCGCTCCGCCGCCAAGGCGCTGGTGGACCGGCACGCGAACCTGCGTGTCGCGTTCGCCGACACCGGCGACGGCCGCTCGGTGCAGGTGGTGCCGGATTCGGTGGAGGTGCCGTGGCGCCAGATCGCGCTGGACCACCTCGATCCGGCCGTCGCCGTCAGCGAGGCCGAGCGGATCAAGGCCGCCGACATGGCGCAGCACTTCGACATGCGCACCGCGCCGCTGCTGCGCTTCACGCTGCTGCGCACCGCCACCGAGCGGTTCCACCTGATCGTGACCAGTCACCACATCCTGCTCGACGGCTGGTCGGTGCCACTGCTGATGCGTGAGCTGCTGACCATCTACGCGCTCGGCGTCCGCTCCCGTCATCTGCCGAAGATCCGGCCGTACCGCGACTACCTGGAATGGCTTGTCGCGCAGGATCAGGACGCGGCGCGCAAGGCGTGGCGCTCGGCGCTGGCCGGCATCACCGAGCCGACCCCGCTGGTCGGCGCGGCGAACCGCGAGATCTCCGCGGGCATCGGCGAGGTCGACTTCGTCTTCTCGCCCGAGCAGACCGCGGCGCTGACCGGCGCGGCCGCGCGCGCGGGCGTCACGGTGAACACCGTGGTGCAGGCCGCGTGGGCACTGCTCATCGGCCGCGTCACCGACCGCGACGACGTGGTCTTCGGCGCGACCGTCTCCGGCAGGCCCGCCGAGCTGGACGGCGTCGAGACCATGGTCGGCCTGTTCCTCAACGCCATCCCGGTGCGGGTGCGCCTCGGTGCCACACAGGCGCTCGCCGAGCTGCTTCGCACGCTGCAGGACGAGCAGGCGGCGCTGCTCGACTACCACTACCTCGGCCTGAGCGAGATCCAGAACACCATCGGTGTGGACGGCCTCTTCGATTCGCTGGTGGTGTTCGAGTCCTATCCGGTGGACCGGGAGGGCCTGCGCCGCGCCAGCGCGATCGACGGCATGAGCGTCAGCGGCGTGCACGTCGCCGACGGCACGCACTACCCGGTGTCGGTGATCGTCGCGCTGGGTGAGCAGCTGCACGTCGAGATCAAGTACCTGCGCGACCTGTTCGACGAGGCCGCCGCGCGGACCCTCGCCGACCGGCTCGCCGCGCTGATCGGCGCGTTCGTCGCCGAGCCGCGCGCACGGGTCGCCGAGATCGACGCGCTGCTCGGGCAGGAGCGCGCCGCGCTGACCGCCCGCAACGCCACCGAAGTGCCCGAGCTGCTGGACGATTCGACGCTGCTCTCGCTCTTCGACGCCCAGCTCGCCAAGACGCCGAACGCGACGGCGCTGATCTTCGGCAACACCAGGGTCAGCTACGCCGAGCTCGACGCCAGGTCGCGGCGGCTGGCGCGGGAGCTGTCCGCGCGCGGCGTCGGCCCGGAATCGCTTGTCGCCGTGGCCATGCGGCGCGGCATCGACCTTGTCGTCGCCATCTACGCCGTGCTGCGCGCGGGCGGCGCGTACGTGCCGGTCGACCCGGACCATCCGGTGGAGCGCAGCGAGTACGTGCTGGCGGGCGCGTCACCGGTGTGCGTATTGACCACGGCGCGTACCGGTTTCGGCACGGCCACCGGTGTGCCGGTGGTCGCCGTCGACGCGCTCGAGTACTCCGCGAGCAGCGTCGCGATGCCGGACGCGCCGGTGCGGGCCGACAACGTCGCCTACGTCATCTACACCTCCGGTTCGACCGGTCGCCCGAAGGGCGTGGCGATCACGCACCGGCAGATGGCCAACCAGTTCCGCTGGGCACAGCGCACCTACCCGCACGACGGCTCCGACGTGGTGCTGCACAAGACACCGATCACCTTCGACATCTCGACGTGGGAGTTGTTCTGGCCCTTGCAGACCGGCGCCGCGGTGCTGATCGCCGAGCCCGACGGGCACCGCGACCCGGCCTACCTGGCACGGGTCATCGCCGAACATCGGGTCAGCACGGTGCATTTCGTGCCGTCCATGCTCGACGCGTTCCTCGACGGCGCCGACGAGCACGCCGACTTCCCCGCCCTGCGCCGGGTCTTCGCGGCCGGTGAGGCGCTCTCGGCGGAGACGGCCGAGGCCTTCGCCGCCGCACTGCCCGCCGCCGAGCTGGTGAACTGGTACGGACCCGCCGAGGCGACGGTCGTCACCGCGCATCCCGGTCACCCGGACGGCGGTTCCGCCGTGCCGATCGGTACGCCGGTGGCCAACACCACGGTGCACGTGCTCGACCGCCAGCTGCGCCCGGTGCCGCTCGGCGCGGCGGGCGAACTGTACGTCGCCGGTGTGCAATTGGCCCGCGGCTACCACGGCGCGCCCGGCCTCACCGCGGAGCGCTTCGTCGCGCACGAGGACGGCGAACGGCTCTACCGGACCGGCGACGTGGTGCGCTGGCGCCAGACCGGCGACGGTGCGGCGCTGGAATACCTGGGCCGCAGCGACTTCCAGGTCAAGCTGCGCGGTCAGCGCGTCGAGCTCGGCGAGATCGAGGCCGTCCTCGCCGATCACGACGAGGTGCGCCACGTCGCGGTCTCGCTGGTCCGGCTCGCCACCGGCGACCGGCTCGTCGCCTACGTGGTCCCGGTGCCCGGTTCGGCCGTGGACACCGACGACCTGCTCGCGCACGCGCGCGCCGCGCTGCCCGCGTACATGGTCCCGTCGGCGATCGTGCCGCTCACGGCCATGCCGCTGAACGCGAGCGGCAAGCTGGATCGCCGGGCGCTGCCCGAGCCGCAGCTGGCCTCCCGCGACTACCGCGCACCGGCGACACCGATGGAGCAGGCCGTCGCCGCGGTCTTCGCCGAGGTGCTCGGCGTGGACACGGTGGGCGCCGACGACGACTTCTTCGACCTCGGCGGCAACTCGCTGGTCGCTACCCGCGCGGTCGGCAGGCTGCGCGGGCTGACCGGCGCCGAGGTGCGGGTGCAGTGGTTCTTCACCGACGCCACGGTCGCCGCGCTCGCCGCGAAGATCAGCACCGCGCAGGAGAACGGCGTCGACTACGCGGCCGATTCGGCCGCCGCCCTCGGGCCGCTGCTGCCGATCCGCGGCACCGGTACCGCGGAGCCGCTGTTCTGCTTCTATCCGATGGCCGGATTGTCGTGGAGCTACGCGGGCCTTGTGCCGTACGTGGATCGGTCGCGCCCGATCATCGGACTCCAGTCGCCCGCGCTCTCCGAGGACGACTACCTGCCCGAGTCGCTCGACGCGATGGCGGCGCGCTGCCTGGCCGAGATCCGCTCGGTCCAGCCGCAGGGCCCGTACCACCTGCTCGGCTGGTCGCTCGGCGGCATCCTCGCGCACGCGGTCGCGGTGCGGTTGCAGGCGGCGGGGGAGCGGGTCGCGCTGCTCGCCATGCTGGACAGCCACCACGACATCGGCGCCGCCGACTTCCGCGACGCGCTGCGCGGTGCGCTGGCCGAGATCGGCATCGGCGCCGAGGACCTGCTCGGCGGCGGTGACGTCCACGACCTCAGCGATGCCTCGCTCGCCGCGCTGCACGCCACCATCCCGCCGGAGCTTGCCGTGCTGACGCCGGACCGGCTGCGCCGCATCTACCGCAGCGCGGTCCGTTCGGCGGAGCTCATCGCCCAGCACCGGCCAGGCGTGTTCCGCGGCAGGCTGGAGTACTTCAGCGCGCGGATCCTCGGCGCGAACCTGGTGCACGGCATCGACCCGGAGACCTCGGCGAGCAAGTGGCAACCGTTCGTCGACGGGGTCGTCGCCGATCACCCGATCCGGGCGACGCACGACGAGATGACCTCGCAGGCGGCGCTCGCCGAGATCGGACCGAGACTTTCGTCATTGCTCCCAGGGGCCGGAGACGATCACAATCCGGCTGGTCAGGCATGATGGGGCAACGGGTAGGTAACAATGCCCCCTGTTCCGACGACTACATAGGCCGTATGGTCGGGCGTGGCGCCAACGCGTGGACGTCCGGCGGCCAGGGGAAGCCCATCCGTGATCCCGATACGAAGTGAAGGTGCGAAATTGATACGTCGACAGAACCGGCGTCGTGGCACGCGTGCCGCGGCGATGATCGCGACTGCTGCGGTGTTCGCGGGACTCATGTCCGGACTCGGCGCATCCACGGCAACGGCTGACCCGATCGTCGAGTCGAAGGCGCTGCTGGCCAACCCGGTCTCGCCCGACGGCTCGAAGATCGTCAAGGCGGAGATCAAGGACTCCCGCAACATCCGGCTGCACGTGTACTCGGCCGCGATGGACGAGAACGTCATCATCGACGTGCAGCGTCCGGCCGACGCCTCGGAGCCGCGGCCGACCCTGTACCTGCTCAACGGCGCGGGCGGCGGCGAGGACGACGCGTCCTGGGTGGCCCGTTCCGAAGCGTTGGACTTCTTGAAGGACAAGAACGTCAACGTGATTCAGCCGATCGGTGGCAAGTGGAGCTACTACACCGACTGGATCAAGGACGACCCGACGCTCGGCCGCAACAAGTGGACGACCTTCTTCACCGAGGAGCTGCCGCCGCTGGTCGACGGCGCGCTCGGCACCAACGGCGTGAACGCCATCGCGGGTTTGTCCACCTCGGGCACCACCGTGCTCGCGCTGCCGATCGCCAAGCCGGGTCTGTACAAGGCGGCCGCCGCCTACAGCGGCTGCGCGCAGACCAGTGACCCGGTCGGCTCCGAGTTCGTGAAGCTCACCGTCGAGACCTGGGGCGGCGGCAACACCGAGAACATGTGGGGCCCGCAGGGCTCGGAGGAGTGGGTCAAGAACGACCCGTACGTGAACGCCGAGGGCCTGCGCGGTCTGGAGCTCTACATCTCCACCGGTACCGGTATCCCCGGCGAGCACGACGTTCTGAACGGTGAGTACGCCCTGCCCGGCGCCTACGGTCTGGCCAACCAGGTCCTGATCGGCGGCGTGATCGAGGCGGGCACCAACTACTGCACGCGCAACCTGCAGACCAAGCTGAACGAGCTGGGTATCCCGGCGACCTTCAACTTCCGCCCGACCGGCACCCACTCGTGGGGCTACTGGAACGACGAGTTCCCGCGCTCCTGGCCGGTGCTGGCCAAGGGCCTCGGTCTCTGAGACCAGCCGATTCGCACCGACCGCCCTGGTCACACCCCGCGTGTGACCAGGGCGGTCGGCTTTCGCGAGCCGATCAGACCCAGTTCTCGATCCAGTACTTCCAGATGAGCGGAGCGTACGCGGCCAGCGGCGGCACCTTGATGTCGGTGCCCGCGAGCGTGTCGGTGGCGCGTTTGGCGTCGAACCAGCAGGTGAACTCGCTGTGCTCGAGCACGTCGAGCGGGACGCCGACGCGCGGCAGCATCCAGTTGGCGCCCGGCACGCGCAGCATCATGTTCATCGCGCGCTTGGGCATCACCTCGACCAGATGCGGCGCCCCCGCCTCGTCGGCGAACAGGTTCAGCGCCTCGACCGCGCTCATCCGGCGCGGGTCGACGAGATGGTAGGTGCTCGACGCCGGGCCAGGCTGGTGCGCGATGTGGTCGAGCGCCCGCGCCACGAAATCCACCGGGACCATGTTGGTTTCGCCGAGTTTGGGCACCAGCACCGGGAGAATGCGCGGCAGCTGGGCCGCCATTCGCAGCAGGCGGAAGAAGTAGTAGGGACCGTCGATGCGGTCGATCTCGCCGGTTCTGGAGTGGCCGATGACGATCGAGGGCCGGTAGATCCGCCAGGCGAGACCCGAGTCCCGCACGATGCGTTCGGCCTCGAACTTGGCCTGCTGCAACGGCGTTGTCAGCGCCTGGCCCTTGTCGAACATGTCCTCGGTGAACAGGCCCTCGTAGGAGCCGGCCACCTCGACGGTCGAAACATGGTGCAGCAGACCGGCTCCCAGTTCCTCGGCGGCGTCGACCACGTTGCGGGTGCCCGCGCCGTGCTCGGTCAGGTCGTAGCTCGCCGCCAGGTGGAAGACGTGGTCGATGGCGCCGCGATGTTGTGCCAGCCAGTCGCTGTCGATGCCGAGACTCGGCGCGCCGAGGTCACCGCGAACCGGACGCACCCGGTCGCCCGCGTCCCATTCCCTGGCGCAGCAGGCGAACCGGTCGGCCGATTGCTGACCGGGCCGGACCAGCACGTGGATGTCCGCATCGCGCTCGAGCAGCTGTGGGATCAAGAAACGACCGATGAACCCAGTTGCTCCGGTAACCAGGTAAGCCATAGCGAATCAACATAGTCGCCCGGCGTACGTGCGAAGTGTCCGGGATCACACTCCTGTGGACCGGAGGTGTTCGCGGGTCCCGAGCTACCGGGTGGCGACCCGCGAACGACCGATCCGGCGCACCCCTTGGTGCGCGGGACTGTGGCGGCGCGGCGTGCTGTCTGCCGCGCCGAGGTGGTGGGCGCAGCTGTACGTCGTACGTCGGCCCGCACGTTGGCCGGAGCGAAGGCGCTGGTGCGCGTTCTTCGATCTGCGAGGAAGGGCTCGCGCTCGAGGTGATGCGCGACGCTCAGTCGGCGAAGACCGGCTTGCGCTTGGTCAGCATCGCGGTGGCGCCCTCGCGGAAGTCGGGGGAGGCGAGCAGCTCGCTCTGGCCGGTCTTCTCGGCCGCGAGCGCCGCGTCGAGCGCGGTCAGCGTGGCCTGGTTGAGCGCCTTCTTGGTGAGTTCGAGCGCGCGGCGCGGGCCCGTGGCGAGCTTGGCGACTGCGGCCTCCACCGCGGCGTCGAGCTCGTCGCCGGGCAGCACGGCGGTGAACAGTCCGGCTCGCTTCGCGGCGGGCGCGGGCAAGCGCTCGCCGAGCAGCGCCATCTCCGCGGCAAGCGGGCGTCCCGCGGCCGCCGCGACCAGCGCGGCCGCGCCGCCGTCGGGCATCAGGCCGATGTTGATGAACGCGAGCAGCAGGTAGGAGTCCTCGCTCGCGTAGACCAGGTCGGCGGCCAGCGCGATGCCGACGCCGACACCGGCGGCAGCGCCCTTGATCCGCGCGACCACCGGAACCGGCGCGTCCACGATGGCCCGCACCAGCCGGTTGGCCGCGTCCATCACCATGTCGGCGGTGATGCCGCGCTGCGCCTCGCCGGGGCTGGCGGCCAGATCCGCGCCGGTGCAGAAGTCGTCGCCCGCGCCGGTCAGCACGATCGCGCGCACCGATCGGTTCTCGGACGCGGCCAGGAAGGTGTCGCCGAGCGCGACCATCGTGTCGTAGTCGATGGCGTTCTTGCGCTTGGGCTTGGTGATGGTGATACGCAGTACCTTGCCGTCCTGCACCGCCGTGAAGCCGGCGGGAGCCGTCGCGGCGGGTGCGGAATCGGTATTGCTCATTTTTCGCTCCTGGTCTGCGATTCGGCGGACGCCGGGCAGTGAATGGTGGTTAACTTTGCGAATTGTGGTTAACTTATGTGGACTTGTCCGGCGCTGTCAACCAGGCGGCGCCGTCCCAGAACGGAGAGGTGCATGGTCGCGGAACACGGCGAGGTAGACCTCGCGCCCGCGCGGCCCGAACCAAACGGGGGAAGGGCCGGAGCGGAGAACGCCGGTGTTCGCCGCCGCCCCAAGGACCGCAAGGCGCAGATCATCAGGGCCGCCGCGCGCGCCTTCAGCGAGCGCGGGTACTACCCGGTCGGCGTCGACGAGATCGCCGCCGACGTGGGCATTTCCGGCCCCGCCCTGTACCGGCATTTCGCGAACAAGTACGCGCTGCTCGTCGCCGCCGCCGAGGAGGGCGCGCGGCATCTGCTCACCGTCGCGCGCAACGCCGACGATCCCGAGCTGGACCCGGAACCGCGGCTCGACGGCCTGATCAAGGCGATCGCCGAGCACACCATCGACATCCGGCGCGAGGCAGGCCTGTACCGGTGGGAGCGCCGCTACCTGGAGCGTGAAGATCGGATCAGGATCCGCAAGATCTACGACGATCTGAACGACACCATCGCCGCGCCCATCGCCGAGCTCCGGCCGGACGCTCCCGAGGCCGACCTGCGGATGCTCGCCGCCTCGGTGCTCAGCGTGGTGGCGAGCATCTCCGCGCACCGCTCTGCGCTGTCCGGCGCGCGGCTGCTTCCGCTGTTGCGCGACATGTGCTGGTCGGTCCTGCGCGCCGAGCTGCCGCCCGCACCGACGCAACCGGATCAGGGACCCGTCGCGCGCGGCCTGCCGGTCACCTCCAAGCGCGAACAGCTGCTCGCCGAGGCCATCCGGATCTTCGGTCGCCAGGGCTATCACGAGGCGAGCATCGAGGAGATCGGCGCCGCGGTCGGGATCAACGCGTCCAGCGTCTATCGGTACTTCAGCAGCAAGTCCGACCTGCTGGCCGCCGCGTTCCACCGGACCGGCGACCGTGTCTCGGTCGCCATGACCGAGGCGCTGGCCGAGGCGACAAGCAGGCCGGAAGCGGTGCGCCTGATCGCCGCCCGCTACGCCAAGCTGACCTTCTCCACCCCGGAGATCATGCCGGTCTACTACGCGGAGTTCAGCAACCTGCCGCAGGCCGAGCAGCACAAGCTGCGCGCCATCCAACGCCAGAACGTCCTCGAGTGGGCGAATCTGCTCGACGGCGACCCGGTCGAGGCCCGCTTCCGCGTGCACGCCGCCATCGGCCAGGTCATCGACATCGGCAGGCTCATCCGCTTCGACGCCCGCCCGGCCCAGCTGGCCAGGGTGACGGCGCTGATGGAAGCGGTCCTGCTCGGCTGAGGCCGCGGCGCTCGGGGTAGACCCGGAACGACCGCGGCGTCGTGGCGGCGCTGATGGAAGCGGTTCCACTCGGCTGAGGCTGGCCGCCGTCGCGACACCGGTGTCCCGCCACCGATCGGCGGCGGGACCGTCCAGTCGGCGCTAGACCCGGTGGCCGTGGCGTAGCCGGAACATCGCCTTGGCCATCCGTAGGTGGCGTGGGTGCCGGTCGAAGGTGGCCAGGTTCATCGGCGCGCGGTAGCGCTTGCGCGCGACGGCCAGCGTTCTGCTGAACTCGCGCAGCCCGTGGTCGCCGTGGCTGTGGCCCTGGCCGTATTCGCCGACGCCGCCGACGGGCAGCGCGGGGATGCCGAGGTGGGCGGTGGTCGAATTGATCGTCACCACGCCGACGCGCAGCGTCTCCGCGAAGGACTCCACGCTGTGCACGTCCCTGGTGAACATCGAGACCGCGACACCGTTGCCGGTGGCGTTGATCCGCTTGGCTGCCTCCTCGATGTTCGGCACCCGGTTCACGATGAGCACCGGTCCGATCGCCTCACCGGTGACCGCGATGCTCTCCTCCGGCACCTCGGCGAGCACGATCGGCTCGACGTACGGCTCGCGGATCGAATCCAGTCCGCCGACCACCGCGCGACCACCCCTGGCGAGCGCGTCGCGCACCTGCTTGCGCACCACGTCGACCTGGGCTTCCAGGATCATCGGACCGTAGGACGCGCGCTTGTCCGCGCCAGGGCGCAGCCGCCGGGCCTGCTCGACCACCAGCTCGAGGAAGTTGTCGTACACCGAATCGGCCACGTAGGCCCGCTGCAAGCCGGAGGGATTCTGACCAGCGTTGGCCATCGCCCCGAACACCGCGGCCTCGGCGGCCTCGTCGAGCTTGGCGTCGACGTGCACCACCATCGCGCCCTTGCCGCCGCGCTCGACCACGACCGGCGTCATGGTCTGGGCGCACAGCGAGATCACTTCCCGCGCACCCGCTTCCGAGCCCGCGTAGGCGATCTTGTCCAGCTTGGCCCGGCACAGCGCGGCCGACGTGCCGCCGTCCCCGGTCACCACCTGGAGCACCGGCTGGCTCGGGGCCAGGTCGGCCCAGCTCTCGGCCAGCCACACCCCGACGCCGGTGGTCAGCTCGTGCGGCTTGAACACCACCGCGTTGCCCGCCGCCATGGCGTAGGCGATCGAGCTCATCGGCGTGAAGACCGGGTTGTTCCACGGTCCGAGCACCCCGACGACGCCGAGCGGCAGATAACCCACCGAACCCTGTTGATTGCGGCTGAGCCAACTCGAACCGATCCTGCGCCGCCGCAGCGCGCGAGAAGCGTTGCGCGCGGCCCAATCCAGATTCTCGATCGCCAGCATCACCTCGATCGCGGCGTCCGCCTCGGGTTTTCCGGTCTCCTGGGAGACCAGTTCCACCAATTCGCTTGCCCGCCTTGCGATGCTGCGTTTCCAGTCGAGCAGCCAGCGTTTGCGGCCACTGAAACCCAAATCGGCCCACCATTTTTCGGCGGCGCGTGCGGCGCGCACGGTGCGATGGAGCTCGCCGCCGCCCATCACCGCGTAGTTCCCGACTACCTCCCCGGTGCGCGGATCATGGGAAATCAGCACGTTCGATCGGCCCGTTCCTCCCGGATGCGCTGCCAAACGTGGCTGCGCGGACTCGGCCATGGTCACCTCTTCGCAGTCTCGACCCGCGTTGCTCCCACCCGAATCGAGCCGACCCCTGACGGACCGGCTCCCAGCGCGGTCCCGCCACAGACGAGTGAGTGCGTGTATGCCCCCGTTCAGCAGACTATGGTCGGGCGGCCCCGGCCGACAAGGCTGCGGCACCGCCCCTTCGCTGCCCTTGCCACGCCTCGACCAGCGTCGATCCGGCGTGGCGTGCGCGCGAGGCGTCAAATGTGATGAAGGACACACTTATCCGGGTCCGCGAGTGGGTACTGCGCGGTAGTCGTTCCGGGATGCGCGATGCCGGTAACATCACGCCAGGCGGCAGGGATCACCACCCCGACGCATTCGTGTGCGTCCGGCGATCGGATCGCCGCCCCCGGCCGATAGTGGAGAGTTGATGCCGAGCTTGAACCAAGCAGAATCGCCGGCACGTCCATCGAAAGCGACGGAGCAGGAGCCTTCCGTTCGCGTCGAGGACGTCCGCAAGTCGTTCGGCGACGTGCACGCACTGCAAGGCATCAGCTTCACCGCCGAGAAGGCGAGTGTGCTCGGCATCCTCGGCCCCAACGGCGCGGGCAAGACCACCACGGTCAAGATCCTCTCCACGCTGCTGCGTCCCGACTCGGGCACCGCCGTCGTCGCGGGCCACGATGTGCGCGAGGACCCGGCGGCCGTGCGGCGCTCGATCATGATGACCGGGCAGTACGCCGCGCTGGACGAGAACCTCTCCGGCCGCGAGAACCTCGAACTGTTCGGCAGGCTGATGGGCCTGGGCAGGTCCGCCGCCCGCAAGCGCGCCGACACCCTGCTCGAGGAGTTCGACCTGGTGAGCGCGGGCAAGCGCGCGGTGCGCCAGTACTCCGGCGGCATGCGGCGCCGGGTGGACATCGCCTGCGGTCTCGTCGTGCGTCCGGAGGTGGTGTTCCTCGACGAGCCGACCACCGGCCTGGATCCGCGCAGCCGCCAAGGCGTCTGGGACCTGGTGAACGTGCTCAAGGACCAGGGCATCACGGTGCTGCTGACCACGCAGTACCTCGAGGAAGCCGACGTGCTCAGCGACAACATCATCGTCATCGACAAGGGCACGGTGATCGCCGAGGGCACCGCCGAGGAACTCAAGGAGAAGACCGGCGGAAGCTACTGCGAGGTGGTCCCGCTCGACCCGAAGCAGGTGCTGACCGCCGCGTACGCGCTCGGCGACCTGGTGCCCCCCGCCGTCATGGCCGAACTCGACGGCAGCGACCGGCTCTCGTTCCCGGCCCCGCACGGCGCGACCACCCTGTCGGAGGCGCTGCGCAGGCTCGACAGCGCGGGGGTCACGCTGGCCGACATCGCGTTGCGCAGGCCCTCGCTCGATGACGTCTTCCTCTCCCTCACCGGCCATTCGGGCGGTCACTCGTGACCGTGAGCGCCACCGACCCGGCCGCCGAGGCCGAACTCTTCGCCGAGCTACCCGTTGCCCGGCCGTCGTCCTTCGCGCAGTGGCGGGCGCTGACCGGTCGCGTGGTGAAGACCATGGCTACCAAGGGCGAGCTGATCGTCGCCTTCGTGACGCCGCTGGTGTTCACCCTCGGCTTCTACCTGCCGCTGCGCTTCGTGATGAAGCTCCAGGGCATCGACTACGCGCAGTTCGTGATGCCGATTATCGTGTTGCAGACCATGGCGTTCACCATGCTCTCCAACGCGCAGCTCGCCGCGTTCGAGGCGAGGACCGGCCTCAGCAGCCGCCTACAGACCATGCCGATCGGCACCCTCGTTCCGTTCACCTCACGGATCTGCGCGGGCCTCGTCCGCTCGGTCACCTCGCTGACCGGCGCCATTCTGTTCGGGTACCTGATCGGCTTCGAATTCAGCGCCGGATTCGGCCAGGCCGTGCTGTTCTGCGCGTTCTCCCTGGCCATCGGGACCGTGCTCGCCATCGGCGCCGACGGTCTCGGCAGCCTCACCAAGAGTCCGGAGCAACTCAGTCAGGCGCTGACCCTGCCGACGCTGATCTTCGGCATGCTGTCCTGCGGCTTCGTGCCGGAGAACAGCTTCCCTGAGTGGATCCAGCCGTTCGTGCGCAACCAGCCCATCTCGCAGTTCTCCTTCGCGCTGCGCGACATGGCGGGCGACGGGGTGAGCTGGGGCGTGCTGTGGGTGCCGCTGCTGTGGCTGATCGGGTTGACGGTGGTGTTCACCCCGTTCGCGGTGTGGGCGAGTGTGAGGCGGTCATGACGGTGACGACGGAGTCCGACGAGAAGGGCACGGAGTTCGCGCCGCTGCCGACGGTGACGCCACGCTCGGAGCGGGCGATCGGCACCTGGGCGCAGCACAGCCTGTTGCAGTGCAAGCGACTGCTGATGGGGTGGATGCGCGATCCAGCGACCACCATTCAGACGCTGATCTACCCGGCGCTCACCCTGCTGATGTTCGACGTCGTGCTCGGCGGGACCATCACCAGGAACACCGGAATGGACGCCATCTACGGCCAGGTCCCGCTGATCACCCTGGTGGCGGCCATGTCCGGCGCGGTGGTGAGCGCGCTCGGTTTCAAGGTGGAAAAAGCAACCGGACTACTGAGCCGGTTCTGGACCATGCCGATGAACCGGGCGGCGAGCCTGACCGGACGGCTGCTCGCCGAGGCGGTGCGCGTCCTGATCACCACGCTGTTCGTGATCGCGGTGGGCATGACGCTCGGCTTCCGTTTCGGCCAGGGGCCGCTCGCCGCGGTGGCGCTGATCTGCATCCCGGTGCTGTTCGGCATCGGCTTCGCGGTGCTGTGCACGGCGCTCGCGACGCTCACCGAGGGCGTGCTGCTGGTCAGCCTGATCACGATCGTCAACACGCTGCTGATGTTCTTCAACACCGGTTTCGTCCCGGTGTTCGCCTACCCGACCTGGTTGCAGGACGTGGTCGGCAATCAGCCGATGAGCACCGCCATCGATGCCATGCGCGGGCTGTCGGCCGGCGGGCCGGTCGCGGAGCCGCTGTTGAAGACGATCGCGTGGACGGTCGGGATGGTCGTCGTGTTCGCGCTGCCCGCGATTCGCGGTTACCGGCGGGCAGCCGAGACCGCTTGACGGAGAACGGGTTCGTTCGACCGATCGATGCGGCGTGCCCGTGGTGCGCGGGCACCCGGCGTGCGGCGTGCGGCGTGCGGCGAGAGCGAGCGGTGATCGGCGCGCTGCACTGGGTCCGGGGCGGGCGCGAGGACAAGCGGCGCACGGAACTCGGGTCCGATCCCGCCGCTAGTCGACTTCGGTGATCATCGGCTCGCGCGGCCTTGTGAAGTCGTAACCCACCCAGCGGTTGCGGTTCGTCCAGCCGACCAGGTCGTAGCGCCAGCGGAACGGCCAGGTGTGCGCGACGGTGTTGAACAGCACCGCGCCGAGCGCGGCGTAGTCGTCGTGCGCGGTGAGCAGCGCGCGCTGGCCGCGTGCGGACTCGGTGAAGAACGCCTCGAACATGGCGATCGACTGGTCGGTGGTCAGCCTGCCGAGCCCCCACAGTCCGCGCATGCGCATCCAGTAGACCAGTCGCGCCCGCCACGGCCACAGCGCCTCGACAGGGTCGCGGCCCTCGGTCAGCGCCGTGACCGCGGTGTCGACCAGGGCGAGCGAATCGGCGACGCTGTAGCCGGTGCACGGATGCATCATGCCGCCGCGCGATCCGAACGGAATCGCCCGCGCGACGCCCTTTTTCGGCGGCGGCTGATCGAGCGGGTAGTGCGCGGCCTCGCTCGGTTCCGTCCCGGTGAGCCGAATGCCGTGGGCGGCAAGCCGGTTCAGCGTCCGCTCGCGGAGCACGTGCTGCGGCATGCCGCCGCGCAGGCCGAGGCTGGTCTCCTCGAAGATCACCGTGCCGTCGCCGATCGGCACCGCGTAGAGGAACGACGGCGGCGCGTCCTGGCCCGCGCCGTTCTCCGGACGCCAGTCCAGCAGCAGCCCCTCGCCCTCGCCGACCATCGGCGCCGCCGTCTCCGCGTCGACGAAGATGCCGTGCGCGCTGGCCGCCCTGCGCTGCCCGAGCGCGGGCAGGCCGCGGGTGTCGAACACCGTGTCGGCCCGCAGCACCCTGCCGTCGGCCAGTTCCACTTCGTGCGCGTCGACGCGAGTGGCGCGGGCGGCGATCACCTCCGCGTCGTCGAGCGAAAGCGCGTCGTACAGACCCTGCTTGGACAGCACGCAGTACGGCCGCGGGATGCGGTGCTCGGTCTTGGTCCACACCGTCGGCGCTTCGATGCGGGCCCCGATCGCACTGGGCGGCAACCACTCCGGGAGTTCGTCGACCCAGCAGGAGTAGGTGGGCGGCCAGAGGCGTTCCGGCCGCGGGTCGATCGCGATCACCCGCAGCCCGGCCCGCATCGCCCGGTGGGCAAGCGCCCGTCCGGTCGGACCGAGCCCGACTACGCACAGATCGGCCGCTCGGACCGCACCGCCACTCATATCCGCATTCAATCCGCTGCCGCCGCCGCAGTGCAACACGCCCGGGTTACGCGCCGCCCGGCACTGTCCAGTGGGCGCCGCGAGCATTGATGCGAACCGCCCGGCCCGCACTGCCGACCACCTCGGGGCGAGTCTTACGAGCGCCGCGAACACGCGCGCGCCAGCGCGCCGATCAACACGGCGTGACCCAGGTCGTGATGTCGGCGTGCACGACCTCGCGCCCGTGCTTGTCGTAGATCGACACCGGCACCACCAGGTCCCGCCCCTCGGTGATCGCCGCGAAGTCCGGGATCTCGGGCAGCTTCGCCACCGCGCGCAGTCCTGTCTCGGCCTTGGCCAGGTACTGCACGTTCATCGCCTTGGGAATCCAGCGGTGCGTGGTCGGCACCGTGGCCTCGCTCAGCATGCCCATCGCCACCTCGGCCAGGTTGCACGCCGCGATGGCGTGGAAGGTGCCCAGGTGATTGTGGATGCCGAACCACTTCGGCGAGGTCACCTCGCACAGCCCAGGCTCCAGCCGCACCACGCTGGGCAGCACCGTGCCGAAGTACGGCACCCTGGCCACCATCCCCAGCGAGAACAGCGCGTGCCCCAGCCGGTTGTCCGGCAGCTTCTTCCACCCGCGCAGCGTCGCGGTCTCTTTACTCATGCCCGCTACCTTACTCAAAAGTAAGTTCCCGTCACAGGCGTTCTTCGCAGAGTCTCCACACGCCTCGCAGGCCCTGTAACGCTCTGCGAAGCGTGCGAAAGACCTGCGAAGTCGGGGGCCGCGCGGGGGTGATCGGGGTGACAGTGGGGGCGATTTGAAGTGGGTTGGGGGTCTCGGGCATACTGTTCGGGTTGCCTTGCACGGGGTCGTGCCTGTTTCGGTTGAAATGGGGCGTGATCGGCGAGGCGAGCAGTACCCAATCGTGTGCTTCACCGGTTCCCGGTGTGAGTACGTCCGGGACGTTGTTCCGAGCCTGAGATGAAGTTTTCGATCCGGGCCGAGGAATAAGCGGGAAGGCGACACGCCCGACCGCGTGGACCGGAGAACCATGACAGATGAACAGCGGCGAGGATCGGGCGTGCCCGGTCGTGGTCTCCACTGAGACGTCTTCGTGTGTTCGGGCTGTGCAAATTGAGGGTGGTGCGGAAGCCCGGCTTCCGGATCACGAAGGAAAGCGGAGAAAAGGACACTTAGCGTGGCGGGACAAAAGATCCGCATCAGGCTCAAGGCCTATGACCACGAGGCGATCGATGCGTCTGCGCGCAAGATCGTGGAGACGGTGACCCGCACTGGGGCCCGCGTGGTCGGCCCGGTGCCGTTGCCGACCGAGAAGAACGTGTACTGCGTCATCCGTTCGCCGCACAAGTACAAGGACTCGCGCGAACACTTCGAGATGCGTACGCACAAGCGCCTCATCGACATCCTCGACCCGACGCCGAAGACGGTCGACGCGCTCATGCGCATCGACCTGCCGGCCAGCGTCGACGTCAACATTCAGTGACGGGGACTCGAGACATGACTGACAACAAGAACCGGCCCGCGGCCGGCATCCTGGGCACCAAGCTCGGCATGACCCAGGTCTTCGACGAGAAGAACCGCGTCGTTCCGGTCACCGTCGTCAAGGCGGGCCCGAACGTGGTCACCCAGATCCGCACGGTGGAGCGCGACGGCTACAGCGCCGTCCAGGTCGCCTTCGGCGCGATCGACCCGCGCAAGGTGAACAAGCCGACCTCCGGCCAGTTCGCCAAGGCCGGCGTCACCCCGCGCCGCCACGTCGCCGAGATCCGGGTCGCGGACGCCTCCACCTTCGAGGTCGGCCAGGAGATCAACGCCGACGTGTTCGAAGAGGGCGCCTACGTCGACGTCACCGGCACCAGCAAGGGCAAGGGCTTCGCGGGCACCATGAAGCGCCACGGTTTCCGTGGTCAGGGTGCCTCGCACGGTGCGCAGGCCGTGCACCGCCGCCCGGGTTCCATCGGTGGCTGCGCCACCCCCGGCCGCGTGTTCAAGGGCATGCGCATGTCGGGTCGGATGGGTAACGACCGCGTCACCACCCAGAACCTCTCGGTTCACAAGGTGGACGCCGAGAACGGCCTGCTCCTGATCAAGGGTGCGATCCCGGGTCGCAAGGGCGGCGTCGTGATCGTCAAGAGCGCCGTGAAGGGTGGTGCGCACGCATGACCAGCCTCGAAAAGAAGGCCAACCTGACGCTGCCGGTCAAGGAGATCGGTGGCAAGACCAACGGCACCGTCGACCTCCCCGCGGAGATCTTCGACGTGACCGCCAACATCGCGCTGATGCACCAGGTCGTCGTCGCGCAGCTGGCCGCGGCCCGCCAGGGCACCCACGCGACCAAGACTCGCGGCGAGGTCTCCGGTGGTGGCAAGAAGCCGTACCGCCAGAAGGGCACCGGTCGCGCCCGCCAGGGTTCGACCCGCGCGCCGCAGTTCGCGGGCGGTGGCACCGTGCACGGCCCGCAGCCGCGCGACTACAGCCAGCGCACCCCGAAGAAGATGAAGGCCGCCGCCCTGCGTGGCGCCCTGTCGGACCGGGCTCGCAACGAGCGCATCCACGTGATCACCGAACTGGTCGCGGGTCAGACCCCGTCGACCAAGACCGCCAAGACCTTCCTGGCCGAGCTGTCGGACCGCAAGAAGTTCCTGGTCGTCGTCGGCCGCGAGGACATCGCCGCGTGGAAGAGCGTGGCGAACCTGCAGAACGTGCAGCCGATCGCCCCGGATCAGCTCAACACCTACGACGTCCTCAACAGCGACGACGTGGTGTTCAGCGTCGAGGCCCTGAACGCCTTCGTTCACGGTCCCGCCGAGGCGGCACAGGAGGAGAGCAAGTGACCACCATCGCCGACCCCCGCGACATCCTGCTGGCGCCGGTCATCTCGGAGAAGTCCTACGGACTGATCGAGGAAGGCACCTACACCTTCCTGGTGCACCCGGACTCCAACAAGACGCAGATCAAGATCGCCGTCGAGAAGGTCTTCGGTGTGAAGGTCACCAGCGTCAACACCGCCAACCGTCAGGGCAAGCGCAAGCGGACCCGCTTCGGTTACGGCAAGCGCAAGAACACCAAGCGCGCGCTCGTGACCATCTCGGCCGACAGCAAGCCCATCGAGATCTTCGGAGGCCCGGTCGCGTAAGCGAGCGGGAATCCAGAAAGCAGAGAAGAACTCATGGCAATTCGCAAGTACAAGCCGACAACGCCGGGCCGTCGTGGCTCCAGCGTCTCGGACTTCGCCGAGATCACCCGGTCCACCCCGGAGAAGTCGCTGCTTCGTCCGCTGACCAAGACCGGTGGTCGTAACGCGCACGGCCGCATCACGACTCGCCACCGCGGTGGCGGTCACAAGCGTGCCTACCGTCTGATCGACTTCCGTCGCCTGGACAAGGACGGCATCCCCGCCAAGGTCGCGCACATCGAGTACGACCCGAACCGGACCGCCAACATCGCGCTGCTCCACTACGTGGACGGCGAGAAGCGCTACATCATCGCGCCGAAGGGTATCCAGCAGGGCACCCCGATCGAGTCCGGCCCGACGGCCGACATCAAGCCGGGCAACAACCTGCCGCTGCGCAACATCCCGACCGGTACCACCATCCACGCGGTGGAGCTGCGTCCTGGCGGCGGCGCCAAGCTGGCCCGTTCCGCGGGCATGAGCATCCAGCTGCTCGGTAAGGAAGGCCCCTACGCCACGCTGCGTATGCCCTCCGGTGAAATCCGTCGCGTCGACGTGCGCTGCCGCGCCACCGTCGGCGAGGTCGGCAACGCCGAGCAGTCGAACATCAACTGGGGCAAGGCCGGCCGCATGCGCTGGAAGGGTCGTCGTCCCACGGTCCGTGGTGTCGTCATGAACCCCGTCGACCACCCGCACGGTGGTGGTGAGGGCAAGACCTCCGGTGGTCGCCACCCGGTCTCGCCGTGGGGTCAGCCGGAAGGCCGCACCCGTAAGCCCAACCGTCCGAGCGACAAGCTCATCGTCCGCCGTCGCAAGACCGGCAAGAAGCGCTGAAGGAGGAGGTAAGAAATGCCACGCAGCCTCAAGAAGGGCCCGTTCGTCGACGACCACCTCCTCGCGAAGGTGGACGTGCAGAACGAGAAGGGCACGAAGCAGGTCATCAAGACCTGGTCGCGTCGTTCGACCATCATCCCGGATTTCATCGGACACACCTTCGCGGTGCACGACGGCCGCAAGCACGTCCCGGTGTTCGTCTCGGAGTCCATGGTCGGACACAAGCTCGGTGAGTTCGCGCCGACCAGGACGTTCAAGAGCCACGTCAAGGAAGACCGGAAGAGCAAGCGGCGATGACGACTGAGACTCAGAACCCCACTGCCCGGGCGACCGCCAAGCACGTGCGCGTCACCCCGATGAAGGCTCGCCGCGTCGTGGACCTGGTCCGCGGCAAGCGGGTCGAGGACGCTCTCGCGATTCTGAAGTTCGCGCCGCAGGCCGCGAGCGAGCCGGTCGCCAAGGTCGTCGCCAGCGCCGCGGCCAACGCCGAGAACAACCTCGGTCTGAACCCGGCCACGCTGGTGATCTCGACGGCCTACGTCGACGAGGGCGCCACCATGAAGCGTTTCCAGCCGCGGGCCCAGGGCCGCGCGTTCCGGATCCGCAAGCGCACCAGCCACATCACCATCGAGGTCGAGAGCGTGCCCACCGCCGGTGCTGCTCGCAGCCGCCGGAAGGGAGGGGCAAAGTAAATGGGACAGAAGATCAACCCCCATGGCTTCCGCCTCGGTATCACCACCGACTGGAAGTCGCGTTGGTACGCGGACAAGCAGTACGCGGACTACGTGAAGGAAGACGTCGCCATCCGTCGGCTGCTGGCCAACGGCATGGAGCGGGCGGGCATCTCGAAGGTCGAGATCGAGCGCACCCGTGACCGCGTGCGGGTGGACATTCACACCGCGCGTCCCGGCATCGTGATCGGCCGCCGCGGTGCGGAAGCCGATCGCATCCGCGCCGAGCTGGAGAAGCTCACCAAGAAGCAGGTTCAGCTGAACATCCTCGAGGTCAAGAACCCCGAGTCGGACGCGCAGCTGGTTGCCCAGGGTGTGGCCGAGCAGCTGTCCAACCGTGTGGCGTTCCGTCGCGCGATGCGCAAGGCCATCCAGTCGGCCATGCGTTCGCCGAACGTCAAGGGCATCCGTGTGCAGTGCTCGGGCCGCCTCGGCGGCGCCGAAATGTCGCGCTCGGAGTTCTACCGTGAGGGTCGGGTGCCGCTGCACACGCTGCGCGCCGACATCGACTACGGCCTCTACGAGGCCAAGACCACCTTCGGTCGCATCGGCGTGAAGGTCTGGATCTACAAGGGCGACATCGTCGGTGGCAAGCGTGAGCTGACCGCCGCGAGTGCTCCGGCAGGCGATCGCGATCGTCCGCGCCGGGAGCGGCCGAGCCGCCCGCGTCGTTCCGGTTCCACCGGCACCACCGCGACCAGCACTGAGGTCGGGCGCGCCGCCACCGCGGTGGCGGACGCCCCGGCAGAGAATCAGGAGGGCTGACGCATGCTGATGCCTCGCAAGGTCAAGCACCGCAAGCAGCACCACCCGAGCCGTTCGGGCATGGCCAAGGGCGGCACGTCGGTGGCCTTCGGTGACTTCGGTATTCAGGCGCTCGAGCCTGCCTACGTCACCAACCGGCAGATCGAGTCGGCGCGTATCGCGATGACTCGCCACATCCGCCGTGGCGGCAAGATCTGGATCAACATCTACCCGGATCGCCCGCTGACCAAGAAGCCGGCCGAGACCCGCATGGGTTCCGGTAAGGGTTCGCCGGAGTGGTGGGTCGCGAACGTCAAGCCCGGCCGCGTGATGTTCGAAATGTCTTACCCGAACGAGGAGATCGCTCGCGAGGCGCTGCGCCGCGCGATGCACAAGCTCCCGATGAAGTGCAGGATCGTGACAAGGGAGGAGCAGTTCTGATGGCTACCGGTACACCGGCCGCAGAGCTCCGCGAGCTCACCGAAGAGGAACTCGTCTCCCGCCTGCGTGAGTCGAAGGAAGAGCTGTTCAACCTGCGCTTCCAGATGGCGACGGGTCAGCTGGACAACAACCGTCGTCTGCGCGTCGTCCGTCACGAGATCGCGCGCATCTACACGGTCATGCGTGAGCGCGAGCTCGGTCTGGCCACCGGACCCGCAGGTAAGGGAGATGCGGCATGAGCGAAAACACTGTGCAGCGCAACCGTCGTAAGGTTCGGATCGGCTACGTCGTTTCGGACAAGATGAACAAGACCATCGTGGTGGAGCTCGAGGACCGGGTGAAGCACCCGCTCTACGGCAAGATCATCCGCACCACGTCGAAGGTCAAGGCCCACGACGAGAACGAGATCGCCGGCATCGGCGACCGCGTTCAGCTGATGGAGACCCGCCCGCTGTCGGCCACCAAGCGCTGGCGTCTGGTCGAGGTCCTGGAGAAGGCGAAGTAATTCGCCCCTCCCGCGGCTCGAGTCTCGAAGGCCCGCTTCCCACCAGGGAAGCGGGCCTTCGCCGTATTCGGGGTGCGGCGCGAAATGCTGGGGTCGTGCGGTGGCGGGGGTGGGGCGGTAGCGTCGGGGGCGGAGATTTCGTGGTCGGCCGAGATGGGTGCCGGGCCGTTCAGGGCGGTGGTGCTTTCGTGGGCTGCGCTGGTTCGAAGGGGTGTAATGGGATTCGAGCGGGTGTCTCGGGGGGAGCTGCGGGAGCATGTGGTGCGCAGTGGGATTGCGGGGGAGGTGGCGACGCCGCGGGAGGGGAACCTGCGGCATTACGGGCGGATGGTGGCCAAGGATCCGGGGTTTCAGTTCGGGTTGCGGTTGCGGGATTGGTCGTTCGACGAGACGTTGGCCATGATGGCGCGGCTGTGCGGGGTGAATCCGAACCCCGGATACACCTGGGGCGTCGACACCATCGATCCTGATCTCACGCTCGACGCGTTGGACGCGATGGGGGAGCGCATCGGCGCCGCGGCCGCCGAGCGCGCGACCGTGCTGCTGGCGACCGGTCATCCAGACACACTGCTCGGCGTGTACCGAGCGATCGAGGATGCGCTGCGCGCCGCCGGATGCACCGTGCTCACACCCGCGGCCGGATGGTCGTACGAGCCGCCGCTCTGGGAGCCCTCCCGGTATCGCGAAATCGCCTACGCTTCGGGCGTCGCCGCACTGGTCGGCGCGGACGGCCGATGGCGGCACACGCACGATCCCGACCCGATGCGCGCGGCGCTCGCCGAACTCGACGGCGAACTGCCGCGGCTGGTCGTCGCCGATCACGGCTGGGCGGGAGCCGCGGGGGAGGCGGGCATCGAGACCGTCGGCTTCGCGGACTGCAACGATCCGGCGCTCTTCGCCGGTCACGACGAAGGCAAGATCGCGGTCACCGTCCCGCTCGACGACGGTCTCGATCCCCTTGTCTACCAGCCGCTTACGGCGTATCTCTTGCAGCGCGCTCGCCTCGCTTAGTCTCGTTTCGTCGCGGCAAGGAGGATCGTCAGGGCGGGGTCGGGGACGAGTTGGCGCGGCATCGCGTAGCGCATACCGAGGCCGAAGTAGAGCACGATGGCGTCGCTGAAGACGATGACCTTCTTGATTCGGGTGTAGGGCACAGTGCTGTGTTCGATCGGGGTCCACAGCTCGAGGAACTCGCCGTGGTAGTGGGCAACGAGATAGGCGCCGGGGAAGCTGTAGCGCTTTTCCATGGAGGACGGGATGGTCGTGCGCAGACCGAGGGTGCAGGCCGCGACGATGAGAGTGGGCACGGTGCAGGCGAGGAGCACGCCGAACCAGCCGATCGGGTAGGTGCCGGGGTCGGACCAGAAGGTGTCGGCGTACCTGCCGATGACGTACGTGCCGATCGATAGGCCGGAGACGAGGACGATCCAGAGCTTGGTGCGCCACACCGTGAGGGTGTTGGCGCGGCCGAGTCGTTGCGCGGTCGTCACGTCCGCGACGTGGTCGGCGGCGACCAGACAGGGACTGCCGGTCGAAGTCGCGTAGGGGTGGTGTGTCGAAATCATCTGGTCCTCCGTATTTCTCGCCGCCGCGACATCCATCGGCCATCACCATCGACCGGCGGGCTTGTGGAGTGGTTAAGACCGGCTTCGAGCGTCGCGGACCACTTGCGTTATACGTATACATCTACTTATAGTGTGTCGGTACCGAGTGCCGAGGAACGCGCACGACATCATCCACAACCGCACAGCATGGGACTACGACGGAGCGAGTGAGGGGTCCGTCGCTAGTTGAGCCATGCCTGTATGCGCATTCACGAATGAGAACGGGGACATCATGACCAACGATCAGCAATCCGCCGAGCCTGCCCCCATCGACATGGACAAGTCCGATGATCTGGAGGAGATCGTGCTGAAGGTCGGGCCGGGTGGCGGGCGCCTCCAGCGCTTCCACGGCCGGCGGCTCGCCGAGGCGCGGCAGATCACCAAGGACGGCGCCGAGGTGGTGCGGGTCTATCGCAGCCGCAAGGGCAAATACGTTGTGCAGCGCCAGTTCACGGACTGGTCGGCCTTCGCGATGTTCACCGACTGGACCAGGGACTGGAAGAAGTGGCGCTCCATGTTCGGCATCGGTAGCCAGGACTGGGGCGATTTCACCGTCACCGTGGTGGATTCGGTGGCGGAATTGCGAGAACTGGTGCCCGACAAGGTCTATCGCACCGTCACCGATATCGCCCAGCACGGCCGTCTCCAAGATCTCGACATCTGAGCCGGATCCCGGCCTACGAAAGGAACACCTAATGTTCGGCCGTCTCGGGCGACTCGTCGTCCATCACCCGTGGAAGGTGATCGGCTTGTGGCTGATCGCCGCCATCGCGGTGGTGGCTTCCGCTCCCGAATTCACCTCGACCACCGACCAATCCAGCTTTCTTCCTTCGCATTACGAGTCCATCAAGGCGATGGAATTGCAGGAGAGAGCATTTCCGCAGAACGCGGCGCCCGCGGCGCTGATCGTCTTCGCCCGCGAGGACGGCGCGCCCCTCACCGAGGAGAACTCGGCGGCGGTGGCGGCTGCGGCGACCGAGCTCAGCGGCGCGAACATCAAGGGCGTCACCGGGATTCAGGCGACGCCGCCCTCGGAGAATCGGCTGATCCAGGTCATCGCCGTGCAGATGACGAAGGTCACCAACCCCTCCGACAAGACCCAGGGCGACGCGGTGAAGAGCCTGCGCGACAGCCTGAAGGAGCAGGTGCGTGACACCGATCTGAAGGCGGGCATCACCGGCGCCGCGGCGCAGACACTCGATCAGACCGAGTCCGGTGAAAAGGGCATGGCCATCATCGGCGTGGCGACGATCGTGCTGATCCTGGTGTTGCTGCTGATCATCTTCCGCAGCCCGGTGATCGCGCTGCTTCCGGTGATCGTGATCGGCGGCGTCTCCAGCATGGTCGGCAGCCTGATCGCCATGGTGAGCAAGGCATTCGACCTGGAGATGGACACCTCGGTCAACTCCATGCTCGTGGTCGTCCTGTTCGGCGTCGGCACCGACTACATCCTCTTCCTGATGTTCCGGTACCGGGAGCGGCTGCGCGCCGGCGAGGATCCCAAGACCGCGATGGTCAGCGCGGTGGCCAGGGTCGGCGAGGCCATCACCTCGGCGGCGGGTGCGGTGATCATCGCCTTCATGGCGCTGACGCTCTCCACCCTCGGCATGTTCCGTTCGCTCGGGCCCGCGCTGGCGATCGCGGTCGCGGTGGCGCTGGTTGCCGGACTCACCCTGGTGCCCGCGATCGTGTCGCTGCTCGGGACGAAGGTGTTCTGGCCGTCGAAGGCGTGGCAGGTCGAGCCGAAGGGCGCGCGGTTCACCGCGATCGGCGCGGCCATGGGGCGGCGGCCCGGCGTGTTCGCCGTCGTCTCCGGCGGCGTGCTGGTGGCGCTGAGCGTCTTCGCCATCGGGTTCAACCCGACCTTCGACCTCGGCTCGGGCTCGACCTCGGACGCGTCCGAATCCGTCGTCTACAACAAGGAATTGCTGAAGGGCATGCCCGCCGGCGCGACCCAGCCGTCGGATGTGCTGCTGCACGCGCCGGACGGGCAGCTGAATCAGGATGAGCTACTGGGTTATCGGTCGGCGCTGGCGCAGGTGCCCGGCGTCGGAGCGGTAGGTGAGCCGCTGCTGTCGGCCGACGGCACCATCGCGAACTTCCAGGTGACCCTGGCGGACGCGCCGGAATCCGATGCCGCGCTCGACACTGTCCGCGGACCGTTGCGCACGGCGGCGCACGACGCGGCACCCGCGGGCACGACGGCAGCGGTCGGTGGAATCTCCGCGGTGTTCGTGGACTTCCAGGACGCGATGAACCGCGACTACGCGATCGTGTTCCCCGTGGCGGCGATCCTGATCATGATCGTGCTCGCGCTCTTGCTGCGCAGCCTGGTCGCGCCGTGGTACCTGATGGCCTCGGTCTTCCTCGGTTTCGCCGCGACGCTCGGCGCCACGGTGCTGGTCTTCCAGAACATCCAGGGCGATTCGGGGTTGATCTTCACGCTGCCGGTGATCATGTACCTGTTCGTCGTCGCGCTCGGCACCGACTACAACATCCTGATGATCGCGCGGCTCCGCGAGGAGACCCGCGAGGGTCGCGATCCGCGCGAGGCAGCGGCGCTGAGCCTGCGGCATACGGGTCCGACGGTCGCGGCGGCGGGCGTCATCCTGGCGGGCACTTTCGCCGCGATGATGTTGGCGGGCAACAGCACGCTCTCGCAGATGGGCTTCGCGATCTCGGTCGGCATCGCCATCGCCGCGTTCGTCATGGCGATGTTCTTCACGCCCGCGGTCACCGCCCTGCTCGGACACCGCGCCTGGTGGCCGGGACACGGTGACCGCAACGGGAAGTCAGGCGGCTCGGAGAGCGTGGATCGCGGAAGCGGCTCGTACTACACGACATCCGCCGATGCCACGCGGGTGGAAGCGGTCTTCGATCGGTAGTCCCGATCCGTGACCCCGAGGGCTGTTCGTCGAAAGTATTCGGCGAACAGCCCTTCAGCGTTGGCTAGCTGTTGGTGGCGTAGGGGCGGCGGACCTTGTGGGCGGAGTCGATGACGCGGGCCACCGCGGAGCTGGAGACGCCCACCTCTTTGGCGATGCCGGTGCCGGACCAGGATTGGTCGGCGAGGGTGAGGATGTCGGCGATCTGCTCGATCGGCAGCTTGGACAGTCCCTGCTCGGCGATGCTGCGGGCGACCATGCGGACCTCGTCTTCGGCGCTGTCCGGTTCCTGGTCGAAGTCGTCCTCGGCGTCCTCCTCGGCGATGGCGCGTTGGGTGGCGAGGATGATCTCGGTGCTGCGGGGGCGCAGGGGTTCCGGCTCGGGTTCCAAAGTGAGTTGTTCGGCGGGAGAGGCCATTTCTCGTCGTGGCGCGTCGGTGTTGTTCGCCTTCGTGCCGGAACCGTTGCGCGCCCGCGGAGTGCGGCGCTCCTCGGGTTCGGTGTATCCCGATTCGTCGGTGTCGGTCGAGGCGGTGAGGGCGGGTGTGTCGTCCGCCATCGCTCGGTACTCGTCGAGCTCGGTTGTCGGGCGGCCACTGCGGGTGGCCTGAAATTCGGCGAGATCGACAGTGTCCGTGGTGCTCACGGAGTCCATTGCTTCCGTAGCGTCCGCGTCGGGATACGAAATGGCTTGGAGGGCGTGCGACCCGGCCCACATCGAGGGCATCGTTTGACCGCTGCCGCTGGCCCTGCCGTTCCCGTTCGCGGTGCCATTGATCGGTCGCAGCCGTGGTTGCGGGTGCGGGACCGCGTGGGCGGCAGCGTGATTGGCGCGTCCGTTGCCCGAACCGTTCCGGCGGGGGGACGGTGGGGCGGCGTCGGAGTCCTCGTCGGTGAGTCCGCCGGTCAGCAGGGACAGCGGGACGGCGTACGAGATGCTCCGCATCCGAGTGTCGGATTCTTCGCTCCCGGTGGGGATCTCGTCCTCGTCGGCATCCGACTCGGCATCGGCTGCGGAAGATCGGGGAGTGTTGTTCACGGACTCGCGGTCGGCCTCGGGCATCGGATCGGTTGCGTTGCTCGCGGAATCGGCTCGGCGGGTCCCGTGCGGCAGCTCGACGTTGCTGTCCGGCGAGGTCGGTATCGCTGCGTCGGTTCGGCGGCTCGGCAGATCTGTGTGACCGTCCGCCGGGGTCGGTATGGTCGCGTCGACCTCTGCGGGTCGGCCCCTTCGGCGGCTCGGCAGATTCATGTCGCTGTCCACCGAGGATCGTACGGTCTCGTCGCTCTCGGCAGACTGGCCGGTTCGGCGGCTGGGGAGTTCGGCGTTGCGGTCCGCCGAGGTCGGTGCAGTCGCGTCGTTTTCGGCCGGTTGACGGGTTCGGTGGCTCGACCATCCGTTGCTGTCCGGCGAGGCCGGTGCGATCTCCTCGCCATCCGCAGGCCGATCGGTTCGACCGCGTACGGATGCGCTGCCCGCGGACGGTGCGGTATCACCGCTCGCTGATTCCGGCCGGGCCTCACCGCCGACCCGGAGCGGATCGGTTACACCTCGCGCCGTACGAGTTTCGGCTGACCCGAAAGAGTCACCCGCCTCGAAAAGGGCACCCGCACCGAACCCATTGGAGCCGAGCGCAAACCCATCCCGCTCCGCGACAGCTCGCCGATGCTCCTCGGCCTGATAAGACCCGCGCAACTTCGGCACCGCGGTGTCGTCGACGATCGGCACGCTGTCGATGAGCTGCGCGTATCGGGCCGCGACCCACGCGTGCAACCAGATCACCACGCCCACCATCGCGGGCGCGATCGCGTACTCCGCGGCCCGGCCGAGATCGCCGGAAGCCAAGTGTGGCCCAGTGTTCAGCGCGATGGTGGTGCCGAGCAGTGCCGCCTCGAAGACGATCACCTTGCCGCGCGGCAGTTCCCGTCCCCAGCGAGCGGCGGTCGTCGCGACCACCATGATGGTGATGATCGGAATCGAGATCATCGCCTCGATGCCGTAGCTGAGCCAGTACAGCGGATCCGACATGTCGCCGCTCGGCACCAGGTTGTGCTGCACATTGACGCCCGCCCACACCATGCCGAGGATGACGACGCCGATCAACGCCCGGGAGGACCATTCGGCGCGGCGGTAGAGCTGGGCGAGTCGCGCGTCCTGGTTGGCGACGCGGCGGCGGGCCGCCAGTGCGCGGCGGTGCCAGCGCGCGTCGTCCTCGTCGGCGCGACGGATGGCGGCCGCGGTGCGCCGGTCGAGCTTCTCGGCGGCGAGCTCGTCCTCCACGGCGCGGCGTCGCTGTGCGCGCCGCTGGGCCCGGATCCATTCGGCGAGTTCGCGTTCCGCCGCGATCTCGGCATCGGAAAGCACCTCGACCAATGCGGTGTCGTGCTGTAACGGCAATTTCCCGCGCGCCGTCGCGACTCGTTGTGCCAGTGCCGCTATCTCGGAATTGCCGGTCGACGGTTCGTCGGGCATCGCGAGCCTTCCCTGGAGCCGATATCGGGCCGATCACTCGGCGTCGACAAGTGTGCTCGAACATATGTGTGAACGCGATGAGACTAAACCGACGACCGCGCGCGGTCAACGCGAACCGTCACCCGCCGAGGTCGACCGGCCGCGCGAATGTGTCAGTCGCACCTGCCCGATGCTCCTTCGGCGGCGGCGAGCGCGTTCGCCTCCGCGAAGAGCTCGGCCGCCGAATCGACTCCGGAATTGATTCGCGCAAACCAATTCATCGCCTCCTGGTCGCCGTGAATCGCGCCGAGGAGGCGTTCCAGGTCCGGCGGCGGGGGCTCGAGGGTTGCCAGCTGCGTAGTGAACTCGTACATCGGTAGAGCCTCGCCGTCGCGGGCGGCCTGGTAATCCGCCATCGCGTCGTCGAAAGAACGGGTGCCGGACAACGATTCGTCCAGTGCCGCGCTGCATCGTTCGGCGTCGCGAAACGCGTCCTGGATGCCCTGGGCGGTGATGAAATCCTTGTTGTAGCCGGCGTCTCCGACCAATGCCCAGCCCGGCCCGTACGGTTTGCGGAAGTAGTTCGGCACGGCGGCGCCGAAGATCCGCTCCACTCTCGTGGCCGCACGAATTCGCTCCGCGAAAGGTGGGGCCAAGTCGAACATGGCCAGGAAGTTGGCTTCCAGATCTCGTTTGTTCGTCTCGAACTCCGCGAACGGCCAACCGCCGACCACGAGGGTCAGATCGTCATTCGTGGGCCAGGCCGCAAATGCCCGGTCCGGCCGAACGTAGGTCTCGAAGCCCCCGTCCATCGGGAGTCCGCTCCAGTACGAGTAGTACCCGCACAGCAGCCGGGGCTTGTCGCGGTATCGGTCGGGCCGCACAGTACTCGCTACCAGCGAGCGCAGACCGTCGGCGCCGACAACAACCGGCGCCCGCTCGGTCACCGTACTGCCCTCGCGGGTGTGGCCACGGATACCTGCCACGTGTTCGCCCTCGAAGACCAGCTCGGTGACGGTGAATGCTTCCCGGATCTCCGCGCCGGACTCGGCGGCGGCTTCGACAAGAAGCCCGTCGAGCACGGTCCGCCGCGGCGCGTAGGAGACCGGGGAGTCGGCCGTCCCCGGCGCCCCCGTGATGGTCAAGACACCGAAATCGAAGGTGTATTCGTCGATCGGCGGGCACCCGGTCCCGATCAGCCGATCGAGCAGGCCCCAGTTGCGCAGTGCCGCAACGCCGGGCGGATGCACCAGGTGCGTCGAGATCGTATCGCTGGGGAACCTCGCCCGATCGACCAGCAATACCCGATATCCCTTGCGGGCCAGCAGCATCGCGGTCGGAGATCCGGCGCACCTGGCGCCGACGACGATCACGTCGTAGCGGTGGTGAGCCATGATCGCCTCGCTCTCGTGCCGTGGCGCTCGTTCCTGATCCGCTGCGTCGATACTGTGCGCTCGCCGAAAGCGCCGATACCCACCCAAGGGTTGGGAAATCCCACTCCTGGCCGACGGGCCCGGTCAGGCCAGGGTCGTGTGCCAGACGAGGGCGGCGGCGAGGGCGCCCGCGCCGTTGACGGACCAGTGCAGGGCGATGGGGGCGAGGAGGCTGCCGCTGCGGCGGCGCAGCCAGGTGAAGACGACGCCCGCTGCGGCGGTGGCCGCGACGGCGAGCAGGATGCCCGCGATCTGGCCGATGAGGCCGCCGCCGAGGAATCCGGTGAGTCCGCGGTTGCTGGTGGTGAGGCCGAAGGACGAGGCGATGTGCCAGAGGCCGAAGAGCAGCGAACCCGCCGCGAACACTCCGCGCGCCCCGTAGACGCGATCGAGGGTGCCGTGCAACACGCCGCGGAAGGCCAGTTCCTCGGGGATGACGGTCTGGAGCGGGATGACGATCATCGACGCGATGAGCGCGCCGGAGATGGTGGCGTACCGATCGGCGAGGAAGAACGGGCGCGTCACCGGCAGCAGCGCACCGATGGCCACGGCCGTGAGGACGATCCCGACGGCGGCCAGCGCGTACAGCGATCCGCGTCGCCAATGCCTGGGCGAGAGCCCGAGTTCGGCCCACCCGAGCCCGCGCCTGCGGACCAGGACGAGCAGCGCGATCGCGGCGATCGGAACGCTGACGAGGTTGGCCCATGCGGTGGTGAAGTGCGCGATCAGGTTGGTGCCCGCCAGGACGACGATGACGACCGCGACATCGATATAGGCATGCAGTTTGCCGCGGGCCTTGGCCGCTTCCTCGAGGTCCGTTCGAAACACCCGGCCCAGTGTAGGGGCGGGTCATGCGGCTCGCCGCCGGTTGAGCGCCTGATCACAGCCGCCGAATCTCCGTCGGAGATCGACTCGGCGGCGCTATCCTGCATCTGAATGACACATGTTTCAGTTTTTTCCGGAAACTGGCCCGTAGGGAACTGGACGGTCGATACAGTCCGCTCATTCGCACCCGTTGTGCGTTTCGAAGAGGAGTTATCCGAATGACTAGAACCCAGAAGCGGGCCGGTCGCCGGCTGGGCGTCGGCCTCACGACGCTGGCCGCGGCGGGCTGCGCGGCGGTACTGACCGCGCCCTACGCGTCCGCGACGGTCGACAACCTCACCGTCTCGTCCAACAACCTCCAGGCGGGATGCACCTACCAGGTCACCGCCAAGGTGAACCACTGGTTCGAGGTCTGGTTCTACGACAACGCGCTGGTCATCGCGGGCAGCCCGGTCAAGCCGGTGAACGGCGAGGCGACCATCCAGTGGAAGCCGAAGAAGTCGGGCACCCACACCCTCGCCGCGCTCCAGGGCCTCGCCTACGAGATCAAGGTGAACGTGGCCGAGCCGACCCTCACCGGCAGCGCCACCTGCGGCGCCGGACCGCTGGCCTGGATGGGGTCATGAGAGCCGCGCTCGCGATGACGTAGCCACCATCGCGGGCGCTCGGGCCGGTCGACATCCCCTGTTCCGTCGACCGGCCCCCTTTCTTTCTCAGCCCGCCCATCCGGCGTGGTCGGTCCACGCTTGCAGGCTTCGGGTCGTCTCGAACCGCCGCGGCTTCCCGCTGACCGGATCGGTGAACTCGAGCGACGCGGCGAGCAGTTGCAGCGGCCTGGTGAAATCGTGCACCGGCTTGTCGGTGAGGACCGGATAGAAATCGTCGCCGAGAATCGGCACGCCGAGGCCGTTCATGTGCAGGCGCAGCTGGTGGGTTCGCCCGGTCAGCGGCCGCAGCCGGTAGCGGCCGAGTCCGGCGCGGTGTTCGAGCAGGTCGACGCGGGTCTCCGCATTGGGCTCGCCCTCGACCTCCTGCGCCGCGAGCACCTGCTTCTCCTTGACGATGCGGCTGCGCACCGTGCGCGGCAGCTCGAGGTCGGGCCGGTAGGGGGCGATCGCCTCGTACTCCTTGCGCACCGCGCGCCGGTGGAACATGGTCTGGTACGCCCCGCGTCGCGCCGGGTTGACGACGAACAGCAGCAGCCCCGCGGTCACCCGATCGAGCCGATGCGCGGGCACGAGATCGGGCAGGCCCAACTCCTCGCGCAGCCGGACGAGCGCCGTCTGCCGAATGTGCTGTCCGCGCGGAATGGTGGCGAGGAAGTGCGGCTTGTCCACCACGAGCAGGTCCTCGTCGCGGTGCACGACGGTGATGTCGAACGGGACGTCGGTCTCGTCGGGGAGGTCGCGGTGGAACCACACGGCGCCGCCGGGAACGTAAGGCGCGTCCGGCGCGATGGGGCCTTCGAGGTCAACGATGCCGCCCGCGTGCAGCAGCTCATCGATGCGTTCCGGCGCGACGCGGGGCAGTCGCTCGACCAGGTGGTCGCGGATCGTCGCCCACTCGCCCGTCTCCGGCAGTCGCAGCCGGGCCGGATCCAAGCCGTACCGCTTGGGCAGCGGCGGCTGCTGCCTTCGTCTCATCGGCGACCACTCTAATCGCCGCTGCTCAGCGGGCCTCGCGCGCCCTGGTCGGGATATTCGGTCCGTGGCACGCCCGCTCGCCCGTCAACCCGGCTACCGCCATTTCTCTCCCGTCGATAGTCGAATGGATTCGACGGTAGTGATATGGCGGCAAGTCGATCTTGTGATGCCGCCATTTGACTCCCGGTCGATTCCCCGGTCGACGGGAGTGCGTCCCGGCCCGGCCTGCGATGGCGGGCCGGGCGCCACTCAGAACCCGCGCAGCCGATCCGGCGTAATCCGGACGGGCACCGAGTATTCCGCGTAGAACTCCTCGGCCGTCATTCCGATTTCGACGTATCCCCCGGCGTACTTCTCGTTGTACGCGGCGATCTCGTCGTCGGACGGCCACTCCTCGACGATCCGCGCGGTCCCGGTGAGCACCACGACGTCGCCGCCGGACTCGGTGCTGTTGAGGTTCAGCGAGACGCGCGGATTGCGGGCGATATTGCGCACCTTCGCCTTGTCCCGCTGGCTGAACAGCAGGAACTCGCCGTCGCGCCACTGGAACCAGACGGGGTTGGGCTGCGGCGTGCCGGACGGGCCGACGGTGGTGAGCCAGATGACGGATTCGCGGCCGAGGCGTTCGGCGACCTTTGCGCCGAACTCGGTGCCGGTGTCGACGACGGAATGATCGGAAGTCTGTGCGGTCATGCCCTGCACAACGCCGCCGAACCGGGCACGATTCCGGTCGGCGGGATCCGGCCACCATCAGGCCTCGGCACGTTCGCCGAGCACCATGCGCCGTGCCTGGAGTCCGGCCATCCGAAGGCGGGGAAAGTTAGCCTTACCTATCTTCCTGTGTGATGATGGGGCGGATTTCCGGCGAGATGCGCCAGGGATGTCGAAAGGCGAGGACATATGACGGTGGAGGTCACGCCGCACGCAGCGGCGGAGACGGGGAACCGGCCGCCGCGGGCAGTGGCGAAACAGCGCAAGCAACAACAGGCCAAGGCGCGCAAGGAGATTCTCGCGCCCGTGCAAGGCGCGCTGACGCTCGCCACCGTGGTGATGGCGATCGCCTCGGTCTGCACCGTCGTGCCGTTCGTGCTGATCGTCGAGGCGTGTCGGGAACTGCTCGACGATCCGGTGGACACCGATCGGGTGTGGCGGCTGTTCGGCCTCGCGATGCTGGTGCTGCTGGTGCGCGCGCTGTTGCAGGCGGCGGCCTTGACCTGGACGCACCTGGTGGACGGCGGCTACCAGCTCACCGTGCGCAGCGCGCTGGCGGCCAAACTCACCAGGGTGCCGCTCGGCTGGTTCGGCGAGCACGGCTCCGGCGAGGTGAAGAAGTACCTCCAGGACGACGTCGAGGCGCTGCACTACCTGGTGGCACACGCGCGGCTGGAGTTCGTCGGCGCGCTGCTGGTGCCGCTGGTCTCGCTCGGCTACCTGTTCACCGTGGACTGGCGGCTGACGCTGGTCCTGCTGCTGCCGCTCATCGCCTACGCCTTGGCATTTCGCAAGATGATGGATCGCGAGAACATGGACCGCCTCGTGGTCTACACCCGCTGGGAACGGCGGGTCCAACAGGCGACCATCGAGTTCGTCGACGGCATCCAGGTGGTACGGGCCTTCGGCCAGGCGGGCAAGGCGCACCGCGAGTTCCAGGACGCGGTGGACGGCCAAGCTTCCAGTTTCGGGCGCTGGAAGACGCCGATGATCCGGCTCCAGGCGGTCGCCGACATCGTGATCTCGCCGGTCTGCGTCATGCTGGTGATCGTGGCCGCCGGTTTGGCAGGCGTCGGCTGGGGCTGGCTGGCCCCGCTCGACGTGCTGCCGTTCCTGCTGGTCGGTCTCGGCTTGGGCAGTGCGCTGATGGGTCTCGGCTACGGTGGCCAGGCCTTGCGTGCCGCGGCTGCGGCGGCCGAGCGACTGTACGAGGTGCAGCAGACTCCCGAACTCGCCTCCGGCGCACCGAATTCCGGAGACGGCGGCGAAGCCGAGCCGGGGCTCGTTCGCTTCGAATCCGTCGGGTTCGGTTACCGCGAGGGGCACGATGTGCTGCGCGACATCGATCTGGAGCTGCGGCCGGGCACGATCACCGCGCTCGTCGGGCCGAGCGGTTCCGGCAAGTCGACGCTGGCCAAGCTGCTGCCGCGCTTCTACGACGTCGGGTCGGGCCGAATCATGATCGGCGGCCGCGATATTCGCGATTTCCCGAGCGACGAGCTCTATCGCACCGTCGGTTTCGTCTTCCAGGACGTCCGGCTGATTCGCGGCAGCATCCGCGAGAACCTGCTGCTTGCCGCACCGGACGCGGACGACGCCGCGCTGGAGCGGGCCGCCCGCGCCGCGCAGATCCACGACCGCATCCTCGCGTTGCCACGCGGCTACGACTCCGAGATCGGCGTCGACGCGACACTGTCCGGCGGTGAGGCGCAACGCCTTTCGGTGGCGCGCGCGTTGCTCGCCGACACACCCGTTCTGGTGCTCGACGAGGCGACGGCCTTCGCCGACCCGGAGTCGGAGGCGGCGGTGCAGGACGCGCTGGCCGCACTGGTGGCCGGACGCACCGTGCTGGTCATCGCGCACCGGCTGCACACCATCACCGGCGTGGACCGGATTCTGGTGCTGGAGAACGGAACCCTGGTCGAGCAGGGCGATCACCGCAGCCTGCACACGGCGGGCGGCACCTACCAGCGGCTCTGGGAGATCAACGAGGCGGCCCTCGGCGCGGTCTCGCTCGTGGAAAGTGAGGCGGCCCGATGATTCGCAAACTGCTCGGCCTGGTGCCCACCGAATTCGCCCCGCTGACACCGCGATTGCTCGTCGCCATCCTCGGCCAGGCGATCAGCCAGGCGGTCGCGTATCTGCTGTTGGTTCCGGTGCTCGAGGCGCTCTTCGACGACGACCTCGGGCGCGCCTGGTTCTGGGCGCTGCTGATGCTCGTGGCCGTCGGCGGTGTCGCGGTGTTCGGATATCTCCAGGTCGCGCTGGGGCTGCGCATCGCGGTGGGCATGCAGCGCGGTCTGCAAACCCGGCTCGGCGACCATCTGAACGCGTTGCCGCTCGGCTGGTTCGAGACACGGAGCGCCGGACCGCTCTCGCGGATCACGGTGGAGAACGTGCGCGAGATCCAGGGCGCCGTCGCCTATCTGCTCGCCAAGGTGGTCACCGGCATCGTGGTCCCGCTCGGCGTCGCGGTCGGCATGCTGTTCATCGACTGGCGGATCGCGCTGGCCATGCTGCTCGCGGCTCCGGTGCTCTTCCTCGTCAACGGTCTGGCCCACCGCGCGTACCAGCGCGCCGATGAGGGCATGCACGCGGCCGCTACCGAAGCAGATTCGCGCGTAGTGGAATTCGCGCAGGCCCAGCCGGTGCTGCGCGCGTTCGGCGCGGTCGGCGCGGGTAACAAGGCGCTGGAAGGTGCGCTGCGGCAGCAGCGTTCGGCGAACACCAGGATGGTCTTCACCTCGGTGCCGAGCCTGATCGTCTTCGCGCTGTTCGTGCAGGCGGTGTTCCTGGTCCTGGTCTACGTGGTGATCGCGAGGGTGACCGACGGCGCCGTCTCGACGGCCGTCGCGATCGCGCTGATCGCCGTGGGCTCACGGTTCATCGAGCCGCTGAATCAGGCGGCGCAACTGGGCAACGGTCTGCGTTCGGCAGCCGCCGCCGTCGACCGCGTCACCGGATTGCTCGCGGAAAAGACGCTGCCCGAGGCGAATTCGCCTGTGACTCCTGGCGTGCCGACCGTGGTCTTCGACAACGTGAGTTTCGGCTATCGGCCCGGCGAGCCGGTGCTCTCCGACATCACCTTCAGCGTTCCGGCCGGGACGACCACCGCGATCGTCGGCCCGAGCGGCGCGGGCAAGACGACGCTGCTGCGGCTGGCCGCGCGGTTCTACGACGTGGACTCCGGGCGGGTGGCCGTCGGCGAACACGATGTGCGGGAACAGCCTTCGGAGACGCTGCTGAACCAGCTGTCACTGGTCTTCCAGAACGTCTACCTGTTCGACCGGTCGGTGTCGGACAACATCCGGATCGGCCGCCCCGACGCCACCGACGCCGAGGTGCTGCGGGCGGCCGAGGCCGCGCGGGTGGACGAGATCGCCCAGCGTCTGCCCGACGGGTACGACACCGCGGTCGGCGAGGGCGGCGCGGCGCTGTCCGGCGGTGAGCGGCAACGGGTCTCGATCGCCCGCGCCCTGCTCAAGGACGCGCCGATCGTGCTGCTCGACGAGGCGACCAGCGCGCTCGACCCGCACAGCGAGGCGGTCGTGGTGCGCGGCGTGCACGAGCTCACCAGGGGCAAGACGGTGATCGTGGTGGCGCACCGCCTGGCGACCATCGCCCACGCCGACCAGATCCTGTTCGTCGACGGTGGCCGCATCGTCGAACGCGGCACGCACGACGAACTGCTCGCGCAGGGCGGTCGCTACGCCGACTTCTGGAACGAGCGGAGTCGCGCGTCGGGTTGGCGGTTGGAGCCGGCCGCCGCCCGCTAACCCTGCGACAACGAACGGGCCGCCGCGAAGTGTTCCGCGGCGGCCCGTTCAGATTCCATCCTCAGGCAGGGTTCGACCGGAGTCCGACCTTGCGCGCGCATGCCGGAGCGAAGGCGGAGATACGCAGGGAGCGCATGGCCGGAGCGAAGGCGGAGGTACGCACAGCGCGCATGGCCGGAGCGAAGGCGGAGGTACGCACAGCGCGCATGGCCGGAGCGAAGGCGGAGGTACGCCTACTTCCAGTACGCCTGGTACTTCAGCTGGGACTTCGGCAGATCATGAGTCTGCTTGAGGGTCTTGACGATCGAGCGGGTGGTGTGGCCGTCGCACGCCACCCACGCGAAAGCGTCGGCGGGGCAGGAGATCTGCTGGGCTTGTTCGCGCAGCAGGCGACCGTCGTCGACGCGCTGCAACCAGTTGACTTGGTGGTGCGGCTTGTTGCGCACGGGCAACGACTGGTCGGACTCGTACTGCCATTCCAGCCAAACGCGTGCGGGCGCATCGCCGATCGCGTCGAGCAGCGAGTTGATCGCGGGCAGCGAGGCGGTGTCGCCGAACATCAGGTATTCGCTCGGCGCGGTCTCGGGCAGCTCGAACTTCGACCCGAGCACCGACGCCTCGATCTCGTCGCCGACCTTCGCCCGCTGCGCCCACGCGCTGGCCGGGCCGCTGTGCACGGCGAACTCGATGTAGAAGTGGTCGCCCTCGGGATCCTGGTCGACGATCGTGTAGCCGCGGTGATGCAGCTTGTCGGTCTCGGCGTCCGGGATCCACAGCCGGATGAACTGCGTCGGATGCACCGGGTGGTCGGCCAGCAGCCCGCCCGCAGTGAACCCGATCCGCTGGTATTTGTCGGTGATCGCCTCGGTCGACGTCACACGCAGTCGGTAGTCATCGGCACGCCAAACCTTCAGGATGACGCCGTTCGCCCCTCTTCCCATGAGACATGAGGTTAGCCTAACGAAACTCGGTTGTCGCCCGCTGGTTGCGGAATTGCCCACGCCGGCCGAACTCCCGGGTAGAGACGTCGCCGCGACGGGCGCAGTCGCCAGCTGCCTCGCCACCGACTGGCACGATCCGCCGGCCCAGTCGGCCAGGTCGGCGACCAGTCCGGTGCGGAACGCGCGGCCCGCCGAATCGCCACCTGAACAGCGCCCCCGGTCGGCGCCTCCCGCCGTGAATCTCGACGTGCCGCCGCGAGTCCGCGGCTGATCCACCGAACGCCCGCTCCCACGGGGCGCCGTGATGGCCACGGACATCCGCTGTAGTCGTCATCAGTCCGGGTGATCTATCGATCACCGCCCGACGGTCCGCCGCGAATGTCCCGGTGCGCCGCGCCGCCGCAGCGATGTGCTTGTTCGATCTGCGGATTGCAGCTGGCCAGGTCGGCGCCCAGTCCGGTGCGGAACGCGGGGCGCGCCGGATCGCCACTTCAACAGCGACCCCGGTCGGCGCCTCCCGCCGTGAATCTCGACGTACCGCCGCGAGTCCGCGTCCGATCCACCGAGCGCCCCGCTCAGACGGGGCGCCGCGATGCACATCCGCTGCGTCGCCATCCCGGGTGATCTCCGCCCGACCGGCCCGCCGCGAGTGTCGCGGTGCGCCGCGGCCGCTGCGGCGTCCTCTTGGCGTGATCCACCGAGTGGCCCGCTCGGAAACGCGACCACGATGTCGACCGCCACCCGCTGCGTCCCCCGCGGGCCCGCGATCCAGCGATCACCGCCCAACGGGCCGCCTGAATGTCCCGGTGCGTCGTGGCCGCCGCGACGATGTCCTCGTTCGATCCGCGGATTGCAGCTGGCGAGGTCCGCCACAACGTCATGCCTGATCCACCTAGCGGCTGCTCGGAGTCGCGACCACGATTGCGGCCGCCACCCGCTGCGTCCCGACAGGCCCGCCGCGATCCGTCGATCACCGCCCGACGGGCCCGCCGCGAATGTCGCGGTGTGCTGCGGCCGCCGCGGCGACCTCCTCGCTCGGTCCGCCGAGCGGTCCGCTCAGAAACGCGACCAAGATGTCCACGGTCGCCCGCTGCGTCGCCACCGGTCCCCGCGATCCGCCGATCATCTGCGCCAAAGCGAACCGACCTGGTCCGGAGAGGAACAGTGGCACGTCGGTGAAGCTGTAGTGATTGGCGTCGCCGATCTCGAAACGAAAGCCGCCAGAACGCAACCCGCCGAGCAGCGCGGCATTGCGATCCAGGAACTTCGGGGAGTGGTCTGTCTCGGCGTACTCGCTCTGCACCAGCAGGAACGGTTGGCGCAGCGGGCGTTCGGGCAGGTCGCCGTACAGGGTGCCGTCGACGTTCGCGGCGGCGCGGATGCGCTCGTCGTCGGCGGCTGCTGCGGCCGCGGCGGCGCCGCCGAACGAATGTCCGATGGCCGCGATGTGTTCGGTGTCGAGATGACCGGAGAGGCGAGGGCCGAGCGCGCCGGGCCGGTCGAGTTGATCGATGACGAACCGCAGGTCGGCAGCCCGTAAAGCCTGCTGCTCGATCATGACCCGTTCGCCCTCGGCCTCATCGACAGGGAAGTCTTGAAGAGGCGTCGCGATCCGTCCGTCGGCGAGCTCGGTCACGTCCGCCTCGTACGGATGATCGACGGCGAGCACCACGAACCCTCGGCTGGCCAGTTCGGTGACCAGCCCGGTGTAGAACGCGCGCGGCGCACCGTATCCCGGCGAGAACAGCACCACCGGCCAGCGATCGCGGTCCCGCCCGAGCGACGCGCGGTGATCGCCGTGCGTGTCGATGCGGTCGTAGCCGCGCATGAGGAAACTGGGGATCAGGCTGACCCGCCGCGGCAGCCTGCCGAGCCCATCGAGATACTGCGAGCCGTTCCCGGTCGGCTCGGCCGCCGGATACCAGGCCTGCGCGATGACGTTGCGGCGATCGACCGGGTCGTCGGTCGCTGTTTCCGGCCGATCCGGATCGACCCAGCGAAAGGTCTCGGTGCCAACGGGATACGGCCCGCTCGGCGCGGGCAGTGTCGGCACCGGCACCGGAACCCACGCGAATGCCGCTGCGACCACGAGCAATCCGATCCCAGTGCGAGCCGCGATTCGGCCGCCCCGCCCGCTCGGCCGCGCCGCGACGAACCACGCGGTCGCGCCCACCAGCAGATAGGTCGGAACGAACTGCCAATAGAACCCTTCGAGCAACCACTGGATCGCCGCCCCGATCGCCAGCGCACCCAACACGGCGAACGCGGGCGCGCGCCCGATCCGACTGGTGCACAACACGGCAACCGCGCACCCGATCGCCACAATCGCGATCAGCGCATCGATGAGCGACATACCTGCTCGCTTCCACTCGGCAACGGATTCGCAGTCAAGCCTGACGCGGAATCCGGGCATCGCGCGTCGGCGGCAGGTCGCGACGTGGTCGTCCGGAGGGATGATGCGCGGAAGCTCCGAGTATTACGCCCGGGACGACAAGTGTTGTGGCGCTACTGGTAGCGGGCCTACCCGTCCAATATGTGGGAACAACAGGAGCGCCGAGAATCGACGGTAGTCAAATGGTTGCTATTTGATCTTCGAAAGCCGCCATTTGCCTACCGTCGGATCCATTTCTCTATCGACGGTAGTCAAATGGTGGTTGGGGCCTTGACAGGCAGAGCACTTCTCAGGGACTGCCCCCCGACTGCCCGCTCTCTGGACGCAACCACAGCCGGTCGACCACACCGGAAGCCGAACCCCGCGCACCCGACTGCGAGAGGTAAGCCGGGTACGGCACCCGACGCGCCCAGCACCGCTCAGAGGAAAACCGGGTAGGCAGACCGACTGGGCACCCGAAACATTGGGATGGAACATCGGTAGGCGCACCCCCTTGGGAACCCGCGACACCGGGAACCGTCAACCCAACCGCAACGTCCGAACCAAACCGAGCGCCCCAGCCGCAGGCCCAACCTCTGGGCACCCGCAACCTTGGAAACAGCCACCCCAACACAGCACCCGAGCCGGGGCCAGCCCAAAAACCAAGCCGCAGATCAAATCTGCCGCTACAGCCGGCGCGGCCGCAGCGAACGCGGAGGTGCGCCCGGCCCGTATGGCCGCCGCGGATGCGGAGGTGCGCCCGCCCGCATGGCCGGAGTGAACGCGGAGTGTGCGCCCGGCCCGCATGGCCGGAGTGAACGCGGAGTGTGCGCCCGGCCCGCATGGCCGGAGCGAATGTGGAGTGTGCGCACAGCGCGCGGCCGGAGCGAACGCGGAGATCTACTTCCAGTACGCCTGCGACTTGATCGCGGTCTTCGGCAGGTTGTGGGTTTGCTTCAGCGTCTTGACGATCGATCGCGTGGTGTGGCCATCGCACGCCACCCACGCGAAAGCGTCCGCCGGGCAGGAGATCTCCTGCGACTGCTCGCGCAGCAGCCGACCGTCATCGACGCGCTGCAACCAGGTGACCTGGTGGTGCGGCTTGTTGCGCACGGGCAGCGTCTGGTCGGATTCGTACTGCCATTCCAGCCACACCCGGGCCGGAACGTCGCCGATCGCGTCGAGCAGCGAGTTGATCGCGGGCAGCGAGGCGGTGTCGCCGAACATCAGATATTCGCTCGGCGCTGTTTCTGGGAGTTCGAAATTGGAGCCGAGCACCGTCGCGTCCAGCACGTCGCCGACCGCCGCGTTGATGGCCCAGCGCGCTGCGGGGCCGTCGTGCACGGCGAACTCGATGGCGAACTTGTCACCCTCGGGATCGGGGTCGACCAGCGTGTAGCCGCGGTGGTGCCGCTTCTCGGTCTCGAGGTCGGGGATCCACAGGCGGATCCACTGGGTCGGGTGCACCGGGTGGTCGGCGAGCAGGCCGCCCGCGTCGAAGCCCAGTCGAATGTACTTGTCGGTGACGTATTCCGTCGCGGTGACGGTGAGCCGGTAGTCCTGACCGCCCCACGCTTTCACAATGACGCCGTTGAAACCTCTGCCCATGAGGTGAGGTTAGCCTAAGCTGAGTTTAATGTCACGGCTCCGGCGAAACGACATCGGCCCCCGCCGAAGCGGGGGCCGATCGCGCGGAGGCCGCTCAGCAACCCTGGCCGACGAAGTTGCCGATGGTGCAGACGGATTCGCGGCTCAGCTTCCAGGTGCCGTCGATCTGCTTCCAGGTCAGGTCGAAGGTCCACGGCTCGTAGCCCTCGGTGGCGGTGTACAGCACGGCCGAAAGGGTGTCGCCGTTGACGGTCACCGGGCCGGTGATGTCCCAGCGCCAGCTCGGCGGGGCGATGGCGATCAGCGTGGCCGCGGTGTCGAAGACACCGAGGCCCGCGGCGCCGGTCTCCAGCTCGGCGGCGCGCGCGGTGCGCGGCGCACCCGCGTTGAACAGCAGCGCCATCTTCGCCCGCAGTTCGCCGGTGCTCGGCGCCTTGGTCTGCAGCGGAGCGGTGATCGGCGCGGCCTCGGCGATCGCGGCGGTGGTGACGGTGCCGAACGCGCCGACCAGGGTGGCGGCGGCAAAGGCCGCCGCGCCCAGCTTCTTTCGGGTGCTGATCATGAAAGTACTTCCCATCGTTCTCGTGCCGGAGTGCTTTCCCCGCTGTGGGGATCGACACTGCGGTTCACTGTAAGGTAAGCCTATGCAAACATGAAGGCGGGGGCTCGTCGATGTGGGCGCGAACACGGATACGCGCGATGTGAGAGTGGGAGAACCGGTGGAAACACTTGTGGTGATCGGCGCGGGTCCGAAGGCGATGGCCGTCGCCGCCAAGGCGCACGTACTGCGCGAACTGGGGCTGCCCGCGCCGCGGGTCGTCGTGGTGGAAGCGCAGACGGTGGGCGGCAATTGGCTGCCGAGCGGCGGCTGGACCGACGGCCAGCACCGGCTCGGTACCAGCCCGGAGAAGGACGTGGGCTTCCCCTACCACTCCACCTGGGCGCGCGGCCACAACCGCGCGATCAACGAGGCCATGACGGCGTTCAGCTGGACCTCCTTCCTGGTGGACCAGGGCACCTACGCCGAGTGGATCGACCGTGGACGTCCCAGTCCGCAGCACCACGTCTGGGCCAAGTACCTCCAGTGGGTCGCCGCGCGAACCGATTTCGAGCTCGTGCTCGGCACCGTGCGTACCATCGCCGCCGCGGCCGACGGCTGGCTGATCACCGCGGTCGACGCCGACGGCATTCCGACCGAAATCGACGCCGACGCACTGATGATCACCGGTCCGGGCCGCAGCGAGAAGGCCCTCGCCAAGCACCCCAGGGTGCTCAGTGTCGCGGAATTCTGGGACCTCGCGGGCAAGCGCAAGCTGCCGGTCTCCTCGCGCGCGGCCGTGATCGGCGGCGGCGAGACGGCCGGTTCGGCGCTGGACGAGCTGGTCCGCCACGGCATGCTTTCCATCTCGGTGATCTCCCCGATGGCCACCATCTACACGCGCGGCGAAAGCTATTTCGAGAACTCGCTGTTCAGCGATCCGATCAAGTGGGGATCGCTGAGCACCGAGGAGCGCAGAGACGTCATCCGGCGCACCGACCGCGGCGTGTTCTCCGTGCGGGTGCAGGAAAGCCTGCTCGCCGACAACCGCGTGCACCACATGCAGGGCCGGGTCGTGCGGGTCGCCGACAATGGCGACGGCGTCGCGCTGACGCTGCGCAACGAGATGCGCCCCGACCAGATCCACAACTTCGATCTGGTGATCGACGCGACCGGCGGACAGCCGCTGTGGTTCCTGGAGATGTTCGACGCCAACGCCGCCGACCTGTTGGAGCTCGCGGTCGGCGGGCAGCTGACGCAGGCCAGGATCGAAGCGTCGATCGGTTACGACCTCGCCGTGCAGGGTCTGGACGCGAAGCTGTATCTGCCGAACCTCGCCGCGCTGGCGCAGGGACCCGGTTTCCCGAATCTCAGCTGCCTTGGCGAGCTTTCGGATCGCGTGCTGCGCACCGAATCGGCGAAGGCCCGGTCCGCGGCGACGAGAAACCGGGACAGGGCCTTCGGCTGAGGTTCAGAGCCGGATCGCGGGCATGTCCGCCGCCGTGCGCGGCATGATGTGCAGCGCGATCCGGCGGTCCGGCCGCACGTCGAACTCGCCGAGTTCGACCCAGCCGTTCTTCAGCAGCGCCTTGCGCATCGGTGCGTTGCGGTAGTCCGGATCGCAGATCAGACGCCTGCACGCCGGCTCGGCAGCGAACAGCGCGGCGGCCAGCCGGTCCATCCATCCCGACATGACGCCGCGGCCGATCAGGTTCGAATCCGCGGTGGCGATGTGGAATCCCATGTCGAGTGGGTCGGCGTCGTAGAGTCGGCCGTTCTCGTCCTTGGCCGCACGGTAGATCTCGACGTAGGCGATATCGCGACGGCCGAGCTCGGGGCGATCGATCGCGGCGAAGTCGTAGCTGAGAATGCACGGCCGCGAATAGGTTCCGGCCAACTGCGCGAGGAAGTCGAGCCTGCGGCGGTCCGCTGGCCAGTCCTGTTCCCAGGTCTCCAGCAGGTGCGGCAGCGCCATCCACTCGGCGAGCATGTCCGGATCGCCGCCCTCCGGATCGGCCAGTCGTAGGCCGAACGGTTCGTCGAACTCGGGAACCACCGGGGCCGGTGCGCTGCGGACCTCCTCTGCGACATCGGTCAATTCGCGCTTGAGGACGTACGGCGTCCCGGTCTGGTTCATCGTGCTAGGGCTCCCGTTCGCTCGGCTGCACAGTCGCCGTAAGGTTACCCTAGGCTTACATCGGTAAGGTTACCCTATGCTAACGTCGCTGAGTTAGCGTTGCCCGGCCCGTCGCCAGTTCGACGGCGGCGTCGAGCGGCTAGCGCAGCGAAACCGTGATGCAGGAGCCGTTATGCCGAAAACCCTTGGGTGGATTCGCAAATTCCACAAGCCGAGCTCGGACTCGAGCCCGACGTTGCTGATTTTCCCGCACGCGGGCAGCGGCGCCTCCGCCTACCGCACCTTCTCCAAGGCGCTCAGCGAGAATTTCGACGTCGTGATCTTCCAATACCCGGGCCGCCAAGACCGGGCCGCCGAGCCGATGCCGGCGACCCTGCCCGAGGTGGCGGCGGGAGCGCTGAGCGCGTTCCTCGAGTCGGAATACCACCGCGGCGAGCCGGTTACCGTCTTCGGGCACAGCATGGGTTCGATGGTCGGGTTCGAATTCGTCCGCCAGGCCGAGGCCGCCGGCGTCGAGGTGAACCTGTTCGGCGCCTCGGGCGCAGTGGCTCCGTACCGCGTCGTCGATATGCCGCAACACCCGACCGAGGATGAAGAGCTGCTCGATCACCTCGCCGCGCTCAACGGCACCGGCGCGGATGTGCTCGGCAGCCGCGAGATCATGCGCATGACGCTGCCCGCGCTCAAGGCCGACTACGCCGCCTTCGACCGCTACGTGTGCGGGCCCGAGGTCAAGCTGCGCGCCAGGCTGCACGTCATGGGCGGCTCCGACGACGAGCACGTCACCGCGCGGCACCTGCAGGAGTGGGCGACGCACAGCGAGCAGGACATCACCGTCACCCTTTTCGACGGCGGACATTTCTACCTGAACGACCACGTGGACGGCATCGCGGAATTGCTGACGTCCGAAGTTCTTTCCGCGAGATAGTTCGCGAATTCGCACGTTAGGTTTGGCATGGCACGCGCTGTTTCGGGGGAAGAAGATCACATTGTCATCGCCGGTATGGCGGTGGAGGCGCCGGGGGGCGTCGACAATCTGGACGATTTCTGGTCGGCGCTCGCCGAATCACGAGAATTGATCGGACCTTTTCCGCGCGACCGGGAATGGCCGCTGCGGGAAGTTTTCTCCCTGCAACGCAACGAAGGGTGGGGCGCGGTTCCCGACGCCGGTGGGTTCCTTACCGGGGCGACGGAATTCGATCCGCAATTCTTCGGCATCACGCCGCGCGAAGCGGTCGCCATGGATCCGCAGCAGCGGGTCGCGCTGCGCGTGGCCTGGCGCGCACTCGAGCACGCGGGCATCAACCCCGGCGCGCTGGCAGGTGACGAGGTGGGCTGTTTCATGGGCGCCTCGTTCATCGAATATGGTCCGCGCGCAGCGGAAGTCAACGAGTACACGGGGTACCGAGTCGTCGGCACCGCGCTCGGCGCGGTGGCCGGGCGCATCTCGCACGGGCTCGGTCTGGTCGGGCCGTCGGTCACCGTGGACACCGCGTGCGCGTCATCGCTGACCGCGGTGCACCAGGCCGCCGCCGCGATCCGGAACGGCGAATGCGACTGGGCGCTGGCCGGCGGCGTGTGCGTGATGGGTTCGCCCGCCGCGTTCTACGAATTCGCCATCAATAACGCGCTGGCCGTGGACGGTCACCTGCGCGCCTACTCCGCGAACGCCACGGGGACCGTGTGGGGCGAGGGTGCGGGCGTCGTCGTGCTGGAACGCGAGTCGCGGGCGCGCGAGCTCGGCCACCGCGTGTACGCCAGGGTGCTCGCCACCAGGGTCAACCACAACGGCAAGGGCGCGCCGATCACCGTGCCCAGCGCGCAGGCGCAGGAAGCGCTGGTGCGCAAGACGATCGACGCGGCGGGCATCGACCCGAGCCTGATCGGCCTCGTCGAGGGGCACGGCACCGGAACACCGGTGGGCGACCCGCTCGAACTCACCGCCCTGTGCAACACCTACGGCGCCGACGTCGAGCGCGGGCCCCGGCTCGGCTCGGTGAAGACCAATGTCGGCCACGCCCAAGCCGCCGCGGGCATGCTCGGGCTGATCAAGGTGCTGCTGTGCGGCGCCAACGGCCAGATCGCGCCGACACTGCACGCGGACGACCCCGCCACCGCGGTCGACTGGAGCGCGACCGGCCTGCGCTTGGCCACCGAGCTCGAGCCGTGGGACGCGCACGAGGGCTTCCGCTACGGCGCGGTCTCGTCGTTCGGCGTCGCGGGCACGAACGCGCACGCCATCCTGGCCATGCCGGTTCTGGAGGATATCGATGCCTGATTACCGTCTCCCGGACGGCGCCGTTCCGGTGCTGCTGTCCTCCGACACCGCCGACGGGCTGCGCGCCGAAGCCGCCGCCGTGCTCTCCTACCTGGAGCGCCACGAGCGTGTGACGCCGGATGCCGTGGCGGACATGCTGTTCCGCACCAGGATCGCGCGTCGCCGCCGAGCACTCGCGATGGTGCGCACCCGCGACGACCTGATCGACGCGCTGCGCGCCGTCGTCGCGGACGCGCCGCATTCCGCGGTGGTGAGCACTGTCGGCCTCGCCGCGCCACGTCGCGTCGGCTTCGTGTTCCCCGGCCAGGGCAGCCAGCGGCCTGGCATGGGCCGCTCCTTCTACGAGAACTCACCGGAGTACCGCGCCGAGGTCGACGCCTGCGTCGAGATCCATCAACAGCGCTACGGCCACATCGCGCCGTTCCACTACTTGCTCGGAAACGAGGGCGAGTACCAGGACACGGTCTGGGAAGTGCAGCCCGCCTTGATGTTCCACATGTCCGGCTTGGCCGCCATGTGGCAGGCGTACGGGGTGCGCCCGGTCGCGACGATCGGCCACAGCCAAGGCGAACTCGCCGCGGGCTGGGTGTCGGGCATCATGACCCGGCGCGACGCGGTGCTGGCCGTAACCCACCGCGCGCGCTTCGTCGACGAGATCGTCTACCCCGAGCAGTACTCGATGGCCGTGCTCGGCATGGACCGCGAGGCGTGCGAGGCGTTGCTGGCCAGGCATTCCGGCTGGGCCGAGCTCGCCGTCGTGAACGCGCCGCACATCCTCGCCATTTCCGGCGACCAGGACACCGTCGCCGACATGGTGGCGATGGCCAACGCCGACGGGAAGTTCGCCAAGGAGATCAAGGTCGCCTATCCGGCGCACACCACGTTCCTGATCAGGATTCGCAAGGAGATGGAGGGGGTGCTCGGCGACGAGATGAGCGCGCCGACCTTCTCGCCCACCGAGATCACCTGCTACGGCGGCACTCTCGGCGGGCCGATCACCCCGGACATCACGCACCGGCAGTACTGGTACTGGAACCTGCGCAACCGCGTCCGCTTCGATCGCGCTGTCGTTGCCTCCACCGCCGAGGTCGACACCTTCATCGAGGTCGCCGAACACCCCACGCTGCAACTGGCGTTGCAGGAGAACCTGGCGACGGTGCCGGAGGACCCGGCCACCGGACCGCGCGACTTCCAGGTGCTCGGCACCTCGCGGCGCACCGCGGTCGGGCTGGAGGATTTCACGCGCAACCTCGCGACTCTCGCCGTGCACGACCTGAACTACGACTGGCAGAGCCTGAAAGTGGCAGGCTCCGCGGTCCGCCTTCCGCTGCCGAACTTCCCGCACACTCAGATGTCGCCGAAGCGGTTGTGGGCGCACTACGGGTCCGCCGCCGAGACGGTGGCGACGACCGAAGTCGCGCCGGTTCGATTGGTGGAGAACTGGACTCGGCTCTCGCGCCGCACGATGTCGCCGCCGCGCTCGGTGGTCGTCGTGGACCGCGATGGTCGCTGCGCCGAACTGTCCGCCGCGCTGCGCGAGCGTGCCGAACGGCACGTCGCCTCGGTGACGATGTTCGACGGTTCGCCCGTCGAACAGGCCGACACCGTCGTGGTGCTGCTGCCGCCCAGCAGCGCCGCCGACGAAGCGGCGGCGGTCGCCGAGTTCGCCGATTTCGCGACCGATCAGGGCTGGCTCGCGGCGCTCGGCCCTCGTGTCACCGAGTGCTGGCTGGTGACGGCGGGTGCGGAAGCGGTGGGCGAGAACGAGATTCCCGCGCTCGCCGCTGCGGCGGCCGGTGCGGCCTTCCGCTGCGTCGCGCTGGAACGCATCGGCGTCACCTTCCGCCGCCTCGACCTGCCCGCGGACTACCCGGCGCTGGGGCAGAAGCTGCCCGCCGACAAAATTCTGGAAGCCGTGCAACTCGCGGGTGAGCCCGAACTCGCGATGCGTGACGGCAAGCTGCACGCCAAGCGACTCGTCGTGGCCGAGCAGGCCCCGACTACCGCCGCTCCCGATCTCGCCGAGGTGCTGATCCTCGGCGGCACCGGGCACGTCGGCCTGGAGTTCTGCGCGCAGTTCGTCCGCGACGGCGCGCGCCGGATCACCCTGGTGAACCGCAGCGGGGAGACCGCCGCGCTGACCGAAAAACTCCGCGCCGTCCGCGCACTCGGCAACGCCGAGATCGATGTATTGGCTTGCGACATCAGCGATCCCGCCGCGGTCGCCGGACTGGCCGCCCGGTACGCGGAACGCCCGGTGAGCCTGCTCGCGCACGCGGCCGTCGACTACGTCTACTCCGCCGCGACGGACGCCGACGCCGCGGCCGTGGCACAGGCGGGCGCCGCCAAGGTGGTCGGCTTCGGCGAGGTGCTGCGCGCCCTGCCGACGACGCCAGCAGCCACCGTGCTGCTGTGCTCGTCCTTCGCCGCCACCCTCGGCGGCTGGGGCCAGGCGCTCTACGCGGGCGCCAACCGCATGCTCGACGCCATGGCCTTGCGGCTGCGCGCCGAGGGTCGCGCGTGCGCGTCGGTGCAGTGGGGTCTGTGGGTGCTGCCCGCCGAGGCCGACGCGGCGGTCGAGGCCAGGATCGAGGGCTCCGGTCTGCTGCCGATGGCGGCCGCCGAGGCGGTGGCGGCCGGGCTGGCCGACACCTCCGCCAACAGCCTGGTGCTCGCGGCCGACTGGTCGAAGCTGCGCGACGTCACCGAAACCGTCGGGCTCGAACCGGTTTTCGCCCCCGCACTCGACGCGCTCGCCGAACAGGCTCCCGCGCCGACGCCCGCACCGGCCGCCGAGCCGGTGCGCGCCGAGACGACCGCTGCCCCGGTGATTTCCGTGCCGTCGGTCCCCGAAGCGGGCTTCGCCGAACGCATCCGCAGGGAGCTGGACCGCGTCATGCTCTCCGACGGCAGCGAGACCATCGACGGCTCGGTCCCGCTCGTCTCGCTCGGCATGGACTCGTTGCAGGCGCTGGATCTGCGCAAACGGCTCAAGGCCGAACTGAACCGCGACCTCCCCGTCGCCGCCATTCTCGGCGGCGCGTCCCTGGATGACGTCGTGTCGCTGATGTCCGAGAACAAAGGCTGAGGAGTCCGCTGGAATGTCGGAGACCACGCAGGCGCCCGAGCGCAAGGCGGCGCCGCCGCAGATCGAGGACGTGCTCGCCCTCAGCCCGTTGCAGGAGGGCCTGTTCTCGCTCGCCAAGCTGGCCGGTGACGACGACCTGTACAACATGCAGTTCGTGATCGAGGTCGCGGGCCCGGTCGACGTGGCGCTGCTGCGCCGCAGCGTCGAGGCGATCCTGCGCAGGCACGCCAACCTGCGCGCCGCGTTCTGGGACCGCGACGTGCCCAAGCCGGTGCAGATCGTGCCCAGCTCGGTGGAGCTGCCGTGGTTCGAAAGGGCCGCCGACGAACGGGAACTCGAAGCGATCGTGGCCTCCGAGGCGCGCCACGGCTTCGACCTGTCGCGCGGTCCGGCGCTGCGCGTCGCGATGGTCGCCCTCCCCGACGGGTCGCACCGGATGATCGTGACCGCCCACCACATCCTGATGGACGGCTGGTCGCTCGGCGTGTTCTTCCGCGAGCTGTTCGCGGTCTACCAGGCGGGCGGCTCGGCGGCCGCGCTGCCCGCGCCGCGCCCCTACCGCGACTACATCGGCTGGCTGGCCGCCCGCGACAACGACGCCACCCTGCGCGAATGGGCCGACTACCTCGCCGACGTCGACCCGCTGATTCTCGCCGACCGCGCCGACGCGGCGGTGAACACGATCGTGCCGACCATTCACAAGGTGGTCCTCGACGGCGCCGATACCGACCGGGTGCAGCGCTGGGCCCGCGCGAACGGGCTGACCATGAACACGGTCGTCCAGTTCGCGTGGGCGATCCTGCTCGGCAGGCTGACCGACCGCGGCGACGTCGTCTTCGGCACCACCGTCTCCGGCAGGCCGGACGAGCTGGCCGGTGTCGAGACCATGATCGGCCTGTTCATCAACACCATCCCGGTGCGCATCCGGCTCGACGAGCTGGCCGCCGCGGGCGGGGTTGCGCAAGGCTGCGCCCAGTTGCAGCGCGCGTCGGCGACCATGCGCGACAACGGATATCTGAGCCTGTCCGCGATTCAGCGGGCCACCGGGCGCGGCGCGCTGTTCGACACGCTCTTCGTGTACGAGAACGCGCCGGTCGCCGACGTGCTCCAGGCGATAACCACCGCGGACGGCACCACGTTCCGGCCGACCGCGTCGGAGAGCCTGACCCACTACCCGCTCGCGGTCGTGTCGTATCTGCTCAACGGCGAACTGGCCGTGGTGGTGGAGGCCGTCGAAGCGGTGCTCGGCGAGATCTCGCCCGCCGACCTGGGCGCGCGCCTGGTGGAGGTGCTGCGCCAGCTGCCCGATATCGGTGAGGCGGGACAGGATTCGCTCGACGTGCTGCTGCCGGGGGAGCGGCCGCAACCGCCCGCGTCGCCCGCCACCGACGTGCTTGGCGTGACGGTGCCGGAGCTGTTCGCCCGCCAGGTGGCCGCGACGCCGGACGCGTTGGCGTTGAGCACCGAGGGCGAGCGCTACACCTATCGGGAGCTCTCCGACGCCGCGCTGCGTCTGGCCGGTGGTCTGGCGGCGCGCGGTATCGGTTCGGAAGATGTTGTCGCTCTGGCGATGCCGCGTTCGGCCGAGTCCATCGTGGCGATTCTCGGTGTGCTCGCCGCGGGCGCGGCGTACGTGCCGGTCGACATCACGCTGCCCGCGGCGCGGATCGAATCGATTGTGCGTCAGTCGAATCCGCGTCTGATCCTGGTGGACGGCGCGGGTGTGCCCGCGCTCGACGAGATCGAGTCGCTGCCGCCGGTCGAGGCGTTCGGCGCGGTCGTGACCGACTCCGCGGCGCTCACGGCCCCCGTTGCCGGGCATTCGGAACAGTGCGCGTACCTCATATTCACCTCCGGATCGACCGGAGAACCCAAGGGCGTCATGGGCACCCACGCCGCACTGGCCTCCTACTTCGCCGACCACCGCGACCGGGTGTACCGGCCCGCGACGGCTCGGCTCGGCAGGCCGCTGCGTATCGCACACGCCTGGTCGTTGAGCTTCGACGCGTCCTGGCAGCCGATGATCGGCCTGCTCGACGGCCAGTCGATCCACCTGTTCGACGCCGAGGAGATGCGCGACGCGCAGCGTCTGGTCGACGGAATCGGCAGGCACGGCATCGACATGATCGACACAACGCCGTCGATGTTCGCCCAGCTGGCCGCCGCGGGCCTGGTGCACGAACGCGGTTCGGACCTCGCGGTCCTCGCCCTCGGCGGCGAGGCCATCGGCGTACCGCTGTGGAAACAGCTGTGCGCCTTGCCGAATACCGCCGTGCACAACTGCTACGGACCCACGGAGACCACGGTCGAAGCGGTGGTCGCGTCCGTCTCCGACCCGAAGGCGACGCCGACCATCGGCTCGCCCACCACCGGAATGACGGGCTACGTCTTCGATTCGCGGTTGCGTCCGACGCCGCACGGTGTCATCGGCGAGCTCTACCTCTCCGGCGCGCAGCTGGCGCGCGGTTATGCGGGCAAGCCGGGCATCACCGCCGAGCGCTTCGTCGCGGACCCGTTCCGGCCGGGTCAGCGCATGTACCGCACCGGAGACCTGGTGCGGCGCTTGCCCTCCGGTGATTTCGCCTACCTGGGCCGCGCCGACGACCAGGTGAAGATCCGCGGCTACCGCATCGAGATCGGCGACATCGAGGCCGCGCTGCACGCGCTGCCCGGCGTCCGTGAGGCCGCGGTCTTGGTACTGCGCCGCCCGAGCGGACCGGTGCTCCTCGGCTTCGCGGTGGGCGCGGAACTCGAATCCGCGCGGCTCCGAGCCGAACTCGCCGAGCGGCTGCCCGGCTACATGGTGCCGCACCGCATCCTGACAGTCGACGGCCTGCCGGTGACCAGCAACGGCAAGCTCGACGCGCGGCAGCTAGAGGCGCTGGCGACGGCGGCGCTGGACAGCGCGGCGGTGAGCACCGCGCCGACCACCGATACCGAACGCACGCTGTGCGCGACCGTCGCCGAACTCACCGGCGGCGCGGAGCCCGGTATCGACGAGCATCTGGTCGAGCTCGGTCTGGACAGCATTGTCGCCATCTCGCTGGTGAACGCGTTGCGCCGCAAGGGCATCGCGACGAGCCCGCGCGCGGTGCTGACCGCGGGATCGATCCGCGAACTCGCGGCGGCCATCGACGCGGGCGCGGGCTCCGAAAGGGCCGGTGCTGTGGCCGAATACGGCTCGGTGGGTCAGGTGCCGATCCTGTCGTGGATGCACGAGCACGGCAACTACCGCAGGCTAGCGCTGAACACCCTGCTGGAGCTGCCCGCCGACGTGGACGGCCCGCGCCTGGAAGCGGTCCTCCAGTCCCTGCTGGACGGTCACGACATGCTCCGTGCCCGCTTCGTCGAGACCGCGGCGGGCTACGACGTCGTCACCCGCGAGCCGGGCGTCGTGCGCGCTGCGGACATCTTGACGAAAATCGAAGCGGGCCAGAACTTCCCGACGGAACTCGGCGCCCATGCCCAAGCGGTCGCCGACGAGATCGACCCGCTCACCGGCGATCTGGTGCGCGCGGTCTGGTTCACCCGCGCCGACGGCCCCGGCCTGCTGCTGCTCAACATCCACCACCTCGCGGTGGACCCGGTCTCCTGGCACATCATCTGCGCGGACCTGGCGGCGGCCTGGGAACAGGTGTCGGCCGGCACGCCGGAACTCGATCCGCCGGTGGAGTACACGTCCTACCGCACCTGGGCCGAGCGGACCCGCGCCCGCGCGGGCAGCGCGGAGGTCGCGGCGCAGCGCGACTACTGGGTCGCGCAGACGACCGCGCCGGACCCGGTGCTGGCGGCCCGCCGGCCGGACCCGAGCACTGACACCTGGTCCTCCTACCATGTGCAGCCACTGTTCACCGCGCCCGAGACGACCGCCGCGGTTCTCGACGGACTCACCGGCGAGCTCGGCGTGCGCGAATTCCTGCTCGCCGCGTTGACCGCAACCTTGGTCACTTGGCGCCGGGAACGCGGCGAAGACGCCAGCGGCGGCGCGTACCTCGCGATGGAGGGCCACGGCCGCGAGGATCAGGTGCTCGGCGACGATATCGACACCGCGCAGACGGTCGGCTGGTTCACCAGCGTCTTCCCCGCGCGCTTCGGCGCGGGCGCGGACGCGGTGGATGTGGCTGCCGCCGAGCAGGATCCGGCCGCGGCGCGGGCGCTGCTCGCCTCGGTCGCCGCGACGCTCGCCGCGGTGCCGAACAACGGCGTCGACTACGGCGTGCTGCGCTATCTCCAGGCAGACGCCGAACTCGCCGCGGCACCCGAGCCGCAGGTGCTGTTCGACTACCTCGGTCGGATGGATCTGGCCGTCACCCGCAAGCCGTGGTCGCCGGTCCACGAGGTCGAGCTGTTCACCCAGTTGCCGACCGCACCCGAACCCGATTTCCCGCTCCGGTACGCCATGGACGTCATCGCGGGCGTGCAGCCCACCGACGCCGGGCCGCAGCTGGTCACCCTTCTGCGGTGGAGCGACGCCCTGTTCACCGCCGCCGAGGTGGCGCGGCTCGCCGAGATCTGGCACGCCGCCGTCGCGGCGCTGGCCCGCGCCATCGCGCCCGTCGCCGTCGGCGGGCCGCCCGCGACGCCCGCGTGAACCCGGAACCCCAAGACCGTAAGCCGAATCGAAGGACCACCATGTCAGACGACATTCTCGAGCGTCGTAAGCAGTTGCTACAGAGCCGATTGCGCGAAAACGCCGTGAAGGCGGCCGCGCCGGAGCCGGTGCGCACCCGCATCAGCGGCGAGCCGAGCCCGCTGTCGGAGGCTCAGCGGCGCATGTGGTTCGTGCAGCGTCTCGATCCGGCCGACACCACACTGAACGTCTGCGTCGCCTACCGGCTGACCGGGGCGCTGGACGCCGAGCGGCTGCGCGCGGCCTGCGCCACCGTTCTGGCCCGGCACGAGGTGCTGCGCACCACCTACGGCGTGGACGCGGATGGCGAGCCGTTCCAGGTGTCCCGCGACGACGTCGAATTGCCTTGGCAGGAGCACGATCTCAGCGCGCTCCCGGAGGCGAGCAGGAACCTGCGGGTCGAGGTGCTCGCCCGCCGCGAGTTCGCGCGCCCCTTCGATCTGACCACCGACCTGCCGCTGCGAGCGACCCTGGCCCGCACCGCCTCCGACGAGCACGTGCTGATCCTGGTCGTGCACCACGTGGGCTGGGACGACGACTCGTGGCCGGTGTTCTTCGCCGAGGTCAACGCCGCCTACCGCGGGGAGGACCTGCCGGAACTGCGCGCCCAGTACGTCGACGTGGAGGTCGGCGCGGACAGCGGCTCGGACGCGGATCTGGCCTGGTGGCGCGAGAACCTGACGCCGCTGCCCGAACGCCTCGAGCTGCCGAGCAAGGCGGCGGTCGGCACCCCGTCGAAGAATGCCGACAAGCGGACGCGGCCGCTGTCGGCGGAGCTGATGGCCCGCGTCACCGATCTCGCCCGCGAGCACTCGGCGACGCCGTTCACGGTGCTGCTCGCCGCGTTCGAAGCGCTGATCCACCGGTACACCGCCGCAACGGATTTCCTCGTCTCGGTTCCGGTCGTCAACCGGCGCGCGGGCGCGGAAGGCCTCATCGGCTACTTCGGCAACGCGGTGCTCGTCCGCGCGGACCTGGACAGCTCCGCCGATTTCGCCGCCCTGCTCGAGCAGACCCGCACCGCGTGCGTCGGCGCGTTCGGCCACCAGGGCGTCGGCATCGACCGCGTGGTCCGCGAGGTCGGCCCGGAGCGCGTCGCCGGTCGCGACGCGATGGCGCAGCTGGTGCAGCTCAGCTTCAGTGTGCGCGGCGAGGCCAACGGCTTCGACCTCGCGGGCGTCGAATCCGCCGAACTGCCGCTGGGCAGCGGCGTGGCCCAAGAGGAACTGGGCCTAATGGTGGTGCTCGACAGCGCCGGTGCGCGGGTCGAGGCGACCTACCTGGTCGACGCGCTGGACGAGCACCTGGTCACCCAATTCCTCGACCACTACGTGCAATTGCTCGACAGCGCGCTGCGCGACCCCCGGCTTCGCCTGCGCGACATCGATATTCTCGGCGACACCGACCGCGCCGAACTGCTCGCCGCCTCGCACGGCCCGCTCGTCGAGACGCCCGCGACGACCCTGGTCGCCGTGCTCGAGGAGCGCGTCGCGGCGGCGCCCGAGCACGTCGCGGTGGCGTCCGACGACGTCGAGCTGACCTTCGACGCGCTGAACCGGCGCGCGAACCGCTTGGCGCACTGGCTGATCGGCTTCGGAGTCGGGCCCGAGGACATCGTCGCGCTGCGCATGGCGACCTCCGTCGAGTTCATCGTCGCGTCCATCGCGGTGCTCAAGGCGGGTGCGGCCTACCTGCCGATCGACCCGGCCTACCCCGCCGAGCGCATCGAGTACCTGCTCTCGGATGCCGAGCCCGCGCTCGTGCTCGACGCCGACGCGCTCGCCGCCGCCGAGGCCAAGGCCGCCGATCGCCCCGAGACCGACCCGTCCGACGCCGAACGCCGCGCGCCGCTGCGCCCGTCGAACACCGCCTACGTCATCTACACCTCGGGCTCCACGGGCAAGCCCAAGGGCGTGCCGGTGCCGCACGACGCCATCGCCGAGCACCTGGCCTGCTTCAACGCCGAATGGGACCTGACACCGCAGGACCGGGTGTTGCAGTCCACCTCGGTGAGCTTCGACGCCTCGCTGATGGACATCTTCGTCACGCTCGCGGCGGGCGCGCGAGTCGTGGTGCCCAAGCCCAACGCCTACCGCGACATTCCGTACGTCGCGGATCTCGTTACCCGACATGGCATTTCGGTGCTGCACATGGTGCCGTCGATGCTGGCGACCTTCCTCGTGCTTCCCGAGGTCAACGACTGGCGCACGCTGCGCCACGTGCCCGTCGGCGGCGAGGCGCTGCCCGGCGAGGTCGCCGACCGGTTCGCCACCCAATTCGACGCGGAGCTGCGCAACCACTACGGCCCGACCGAGGCCGTGGTCTGCTCGACCCACATGCCGGTCGAAGGCCCGCAGGGCACCGGCATCGTGCCGATCGGCGTTCCCAACCAGAACGTGTACCTCTACCTGCTGGACGAGGCGCTGCAACTGGTGCCCAACGGCGTCGTCGGCGAGATCTACCTCGGCGGCCGCCAGCTGGCGCGCGGTTACCTGCACCGACCCGGCCTGAGCGCCGAGCGTTTCGTCGCGGATCCCTTCCTGCCCGGCGAAAGGCTCTACCGCACCGGCGATCTCGCGCGGCGCAACGCGCACGGCGAGATCGAGTTCGTCGGCCGTGCCGACGAGCAGGTCAAGGTGCGCGGACACCGCATCGAGCTCGGCGAGGTCGAGGCCACCGTCACCGATCACCCGGGTGTCGCGCACTGCGTCGTGATCGTCACCGAGCACGAGTCGCTCGGCCCGATCCTGGCCGGATACGTGGTGCCCAAGCCGGGCGTCGAGCTGGACCTGAACGTGGTGCGCGCGTTCGTCGGCGCCCGCCTGCCGGAGTACATGGTGCCCGCGGCGCTCACCGTCATCGACGAGGTGCCGCTGACCGCGCACGGCAAGCTGGACAAGCGCGCGCTGCCGAAGCCCGAGCTCGCGGTGGCGCGCAGTTACCGGGAACCGAAGACGCCCACCGAGATTCGCGTCGCCGCGCTGTACGCCACCCTGTTCGACCGGGACCGCATCGGCGCCGACGACTCGTTCTTCGAACTCGGCGGCCACTCGCTGCTCGCGGCCCGCCTGATCACCATGATCCGCGCCGAGTTCGGCATCGAGATCGACATGCGCGTGCCGTTCGACAAGCCGACCGTCGCCGGGCTCGCGGCGCACCTGGTCGCCTCGTTCCTCGACGAATTCGGTATCGACCTGGACGAACTCGGCGAGACCGAGGCGTCGGACGCCGACCAGGCCGTCGCCGAGGCGCGCGGCTCGCGGCCGGAACTGGTGCGCAGGGAGCGGCCCGAGCACATCCCGCTGTCGTACTCGCAGCGCGCGTACTGGTTGCAGCGGCGCATGGAGGGTTCGATCGACGGCGAGAACGTCACCTATCCGATCCGGTTCGACGGACCGATCGACCGCGCCGCGCTGTTCGCCGCGATCGACGACGTGGTGGCCAGGCACGAGTCGCTGCGCACCACGTTCCCCGAGCACGAGGGCACGCCGTACCAGCTCGTGCATCCCATCGCGCACGTCGAGGTCCCTGTCCTGGACCTGAACGGTGACGAGGCGAAGCTCGACGAGGAACTCACCACCGACGCCGACTACGTGTTCGACCTCCAAGCCGAGCCGCTGCTGCGACTGCGGCTGCTCGTGCTGGACGAGCGGACCACCGTGCTGTCGATCCTGATGCACCACATCATCGCCGACCGCAGGTCCTGCCAGATCTTCGTCGACGATCTCACTGCGGCCTACCGCGCCCGCGTGCGCGGCGCCGCCCCCGAGTGGTCCGAATTGCCCATTCAATTCGCGGATTTCGCGATGTGGCAGCGGGAGATGTTCGACCGAGGACCGGATCGTGAGGTCAGCGCTGTCGGCCAGGCGCAGCTGGACTACTGGCGAGAGGCGCTGGCCGGGCTGCCGGACGAGATAGCTGTAGGACACGACCGCCCGCGTCCACAAGCGCTGGGCCGCAACGGTATCGGCACCGCGCGCACCGTACCCGCCGCGATCTGGGAGAAGGCGAGGGCACGAGCCGAGGAGGCCGGTGCCACCGAGTTCATGCTGTGCCAGGCCGTCAGCGCGGTGGTACTGAACGCGCTCGGCGCGGGCGACGATCTGGCCATCGGCGCCGCGGTCGCCAACCGCATCGGCGAGGCGACCGACGACCTGATCGGCCTGTTCGCCAACGTCGTCGTGCTGCGCAACGACGTCTCGGGTGACCCGACCCCTCGGGTCGTCCTCGACCGGGTGCGCGATTCGGCGCTGGACGCGATCAGCAAGCAGGGTGTGCCCTTCGAGCGACTCGTCGAGACCATCAACCCGGCGCGCTCGCTGGCCCGCAACCCGCTGTTCCAGGTGATGATGCACTTCCGGCACCGGCAGGCGCCGGTCGCATTCAGCGAGGACGGCGCGACGACGCTGAAGGGCATCGCCAAGTTCTACGACGTGTCGTTCATGGACTTCCATTTCGACTACACCGTGGACACCACCGGCGACCTGATCGCGCGCGTCGTGGTCAACCCCGACCTGTACGAGGCCGCGACCGGCGAGATCTTCGCCGATGTGCTGGCCAAGGTGTTCGAGGCCTTCGCCGAGCAGCCGGACCGGGCGCTCACCGAGCTGGACGTGCTGCCCGCCGAATGGGACAAGGCCCGGTCGGTCGTGCACATGACGCCCGCGTCCGCCCGCTCCACCGGCGGCGAAAGCGAAGCGCCGCAGACCGATACCGAGCGCACCCTGATCGCCATCCTGGAGGAACTGCTGGAGATCACCGATGTCGGCCGCGACGACGGCTTCTTCGGCCTCGGCGGCGACAGCGTCATCGCCATCCAGTGGGCGGCCCGCGCGGGCGAGGCGGGCTTGCCGCTGACCCCGCAGCTGGTGTTCGAGTACTTCACCATCGCCGAACTGGCCGCCGCGGTGGACGAGGCCGCGGCGAACCCGCCCGCCGAGAACGAGGACGAGCACCGGCACGAGGCGATGTCGGTCTCCGGCCTCGATCAGGACGCCCTCGCCGCGCTCCAGAGCTCCTGGGCGGCGCAGAACTGACGCGCCACCGGTCGGCCGGTCTTCGATCGGCCGACCGTGCGCCCGCGATCGCCGGTTGGCGCGCCTCGGACCGGGCTGTACGGTCGGTGGCGATGACCTCGACCTCCACCTCGATCCTCGTTCCGATCCTCGTGGTCACGACCGTGATCATCGGCGCACGGTGGGTTCTGCTCCGCGACAGCATGATCGATCGGCTGCTCAACCGCGCGTTGACCTGGAGCGTCGGCGGAGTCTTCGCGTACGGCGGTGCGGTATGGCTGGGGTTCGCCGACTTCGCGCCGCTGATGTTCATCACCAGCGGGTTGCTCGCGATGGCCAACGTCTACGCGCTGGCCCGGCTGCTCGACAGCGGCGACACCGAGAACGCGCCGCGTCGGCTGCGGACTTACCACGTGGTCGCCGTGGCGGTATCCAGCGCCGCGTTCGTCGCGGTGTCGCCGATCGGCAGCGCGCTGTCCATCGATCGGATCGTCGATTGGTCCGCGGTGCTCTGGGTTGGATCCGACGTCATGATCGCGATATCCGTGGTGTTGATCGCCAAGGCGTGCCTGCGCGAGCTGCGCGGATTCGTCGGCACCGTGCGGGAAAGACTGACTTACACCAGTCTGCTGCTGCTCGCCTGTACCTCCGGTGTACTGACCGTCGTCGCGGTGATCGACATCGTCGCGGGCAGGCCGCCCGCCGAGCCGCGTGCGGGAGGCGGTGTCGGGGCTTTCGTCTGTCTGCTCCTCTACGCCGTACTCCTGGCCGTGCCGCTGGTCATCGTGGTCCTCGAACGACTGGGGTTGGACAGGGCCGGTCGCGACTGCCGCCGGTTGCGTCCGATGTGGCTCGACCTCACGACCGCGGTGCCGGGCGTGGTCCTGGATCGCGAACTCCCGCAGGCGGATTCGATCGCGCGGCGTTACCGCATGATGGTCGAGATCTCGGACGCGCTGCTGCACCTCAGAAAGCTGGACCGCGAGTCGCCGCCGAACGCCACCGACGAGCACGGGGCGCCCGCCCGAAACACCGCCGCGATGACGCGGGCGTTCTCCGATACCGGTATGGGCGAAGGGCAGCGTGCCGGGGAACTCCGGATGCTGCTCGAGCTGGCCCGCGAATGGCCTGTCCTCCGCGCGGATATCGTCCGGTCGTCCGCACGGTGAACGGGCGTCGGCTCGACAGGGGCGTCCCGCCGATGCCCCGTACCACGGGGCTCCCGGCGTGAGCGGTGCGGCGCCGATGTGGCTGATGGTGCCGGTGTTCCTGATACAGGCAACGGTCACCATCGGCCGCTGGCTGCTGGTGAACGACACGCGCGCGGACGAACTCATCAATCGGGCGTTGAGTTTCAGTGCGGTGTGCGTGTTCTCGGCGCTGGTCGACACCGATCTCGACGCCGACGGCTACCCGAGCAAGGTCTTCCTGGTCTGCGGCGCGTTGGCCTTGTCCAGTGTGTACGGCTTGGCCGAGCTGTTCGATGGCGCCGATCCGGCGGCGGTGCGCCGCAGGCAGTGGGCCTACGACGGGCTCGCGGTGAGCGGTGCGGTGCCGCTGTTGCTCGGCGACGGCCTGGCCGCGCCCGTGACGTGGTGGCGGACCTTGCTCTGGATCGCGATCTTCCAACTGCCGATGGCCGCGGCCGGGGTGCGCACCGTGCGGGCGTGTCTACGCGAAATGCCGCGCACCCGTTCGCGTCTGGAGCGGATCGCCTACTCGGCGCTGCTGGTGACCGCCGCCTACTGGTGCGCCGCAGCACTTTTCGCCGCCGCGACGTCGGTGCTCGATGGTGTCGCCTACCCGACCAGGTGGACCGTGACCTCGTGTCTTGTCTATCTGTTCGTCGCCATGCTCACGGCCATTCCGCTGGTCCGGGCCTTCGGTGCGCGCAGCGGACTGGACCGCACCGGGCGGGAACTACGCACCTTGCACCCGCTCTGGCGGGACCTCACGACCGCCGTCCCGGAAGTCGTGCTGCGCCCTGCGGCCGGACAGAGCGCCGAACCGGACTCACGGCTCTATCGCATGGTCGTCGAGACCAGGGACGCGCTCCAACATCTGCGGATGTACATGCCGGGCAGCGATTCCAGTGAGCTCGGCATCGCGGCCTACGCGCGCCGGATCGCGCAAGCCGTCGACGCCAAGGCGGCCGGGGCCGTGCCGTCCGTGGAACGGGCGGCGCGGGAGAATCCCTACGCGGGCCAGGATTTGGCCGCCGAACTCGGCCACCTGCTCGAACTGGCCAGGGCCTGGCCCGGCGTGGTCAGCGAGCCCGCGCGGGCGAACCGACGATGATGCTGCCGACGTTGCATTCCTCCAGCTCGTTCACGCCCGCGGCGGACACGAACGCGGCGGTGTCGCTGAAGCCCTGTGCGCACGCGCCGAGTCCCATCGCGGTGGCCGCGAGATACACCGTCTGCATGAGCACGCCGACGTGCTTGAGGATGCTGGCGTAGGCGACCTGCTCGTAGGTCCACATGACCCGCCCGGATCGCGCGGCCATCGCCAGCACCAGCTGCGGTTCGCCGCCGTCGACCAGCGTGGCCGAGGTGGAGCGGATCAGCTTCTGCACGGCGGGCGAGTCGGCGGGAGCCACGGGACGCAGCACGTGGTCGAACGAATCGTAGTGGTACATCCCGGGTTCCAGGCCCGCGACGTTGCGCACGATCGGGTACAGCTCCAGCTCGTACACGCTGCCGCCCGACGGGTACGGGCGCGAGGTGAGCTCCTCGCCCTCGGCGACCTGGCGGACCGAGCGGGTGCGTGCGGTGCGGTAGAGCAGTTCGGCCAGCTGGTCGATCGTCATCGGCGCTGTGTCGTCGAAATCGCGGCAGGAGACCCGGTCTTCGAGCACGTCGGTGAGGCTGGGGTCGGCGATGCGCAGCTTGTCCAGGTCGGGCTTCGCGAGCTGGACCGGCTCACCGGGGTAGTTCGGCTTGCGTGCGGGCGGCTGCGGGAAGGACGGCTTGCCCCACTTGGTCGGACCGAAGTGCTCCCAGGTGATGGTGCGCGGGCCGAGCGTGCTGCGGCGGTGGAACCACAGGTCCGGCGCGCTCCAGCTGCGGGTGGTGAACTCGCGCTCTTCGGCCATCGGATCGGCCACCAGGAAACCGCACCAGTGCAGGTCGTCGGCGAGCTGGGACTTGATCGCGACGGGCAGCGTGGAATCGGCCGCGCCGGGACCGTCCAGCAGGGCGAGCAGACGCGGGTCGTGGATGCGCAGATCGCACCAGGCCAGCGGATGCTCGAGCACGAAGCCTTCCGAATCGCGGTGCAGCACCGCGAATTTCGACAGGGTCGCCGACCACGGCAGCGCCGTCTTCGGCCGGGCGGGCGGGTTGGCGAACGGCCGGATCGTGTAGAGATCCCGGCCGCCGTCGCGCACCGTGACCGACAGCCAGCCGCCGTCGGTCAGCCGCTCGACCAGCTCGCCGACATCGGCGCCGCCGCCGTTACCCGCCATCTCACCGAGCGTTGACGGGCCCTGGTTCAGCGTCTTCAGCGCCTGCACCTGGGCCGCGCCGAGGTTGGTGAGCTTCTGGTTGTTGGGCGGGTTCAGTAGCACCGCGCCCGTCGGCACGGTGACGCAGGTGACGCCGTCGCGCAGGGCGAACCGGGTCTGGTCGGGATAGGTGACGGCGGACACCGGGTAACTCCTCTTACTTCTCGCGATTTCGCTTACTTCGCGGCGTTGGCCAGCGCGGGCGACAGCTTGTCCAGGATGAACGGGATGGACAGCACGGTCGGCTGGTTGACCGCGGTGATCTCCTGCGTGGTCAGGAAGACGACCGAGTCCTTTTTCACCGCGGGCAACTCCGCGTAACCGGGCAGCTGGCGCCACTTTTCGTCCATACCGGCCGAGTAGCCCGCGAGCAGCAGGTCGGCGGTCAGTTCGTTGATGCGCTCCGGCGACAGCGCGACGCGGCCCTGGTTGGCGGGCAGGTCGGCGAGGTTCTTCGGGATGCCGAGGCCGAGCTGGGCGAACACCTTGGCCGATCCGTCGTTCGGATCGTTGAGCACCATCAGCTGGGTCATGCTGGCCAGCCAGGTGCTGGCGAAGGTCTTGCCCTTCAGGCCCGGGTTGGCGGTGGTGATGCCCGCGATCTTGTCGTTGACGCCCGCGACCAGCTTGGTCGCCTCGTCCTGCTTGTGCAGCACCTTGCCGAGCGTGGTCACCAGATCCTGCCAGGGCGTGATGATTTCCTTGCTCAGGCCGGGCAAAGTCGGGGCGACCTTGGAGAACTCGTCGTAGTTCTTCTGATCGGCGATGAAGGAGTCGGCCAAGATCAAGTCCGGTTCCAGCGCCGCGACCTGTTCGGCCAGGTTGCCGGTGGTGTTCAGCGGCTTCGCGGACTCGGCCATCTTCGGCTGCCACGGCGGGGCTGCCTTGCCCAGCACGGCGACGTTGTCGATGTAGGCGGCGGGCGTCACGCCGAGCGCGAGGCTGGTGTCGAGCCACTGGTTGCCAAGCACCACGATCTTCTCCGGGACGCCGGTGATGGTGGTCTCGCCCCTGACGTGGCTGACGGTGATCGACTCGCCGTCGCCGCCCGCCGCGTCGCCCGACGATCCACACGCGGTGACGCCGAGGGCCATGGCGCCGGCCAACACGGCCACCGCCGCCCGCGCCCACCCGCGGGACGCCCGAACAGACCTCATCGTTGAACCCTCCTTCATCGAGGAACTCCCTCGACCGGCTCTACCGAGCCACCAGAATAAGTCAGCCAAGCCTAACCTATCCATATCTCACCTCCGCCCCAGGTTGGATAGCGATGTGCCGAAAGTACGAGATCGAAGAGGTGCGCGAATTCCGTCTGGACGCGCACGCGGGGGAGTACCGCCTGCACCGGCTGCACCGGGAAGGATTCCTCGAGTTGGAGCACGTCGTGGTCGGGGAGATCGGTTTCGCGGACCTGGTTCGATAGCAGACCGGCGGGGTTGTTGCTGGTCGGTGGCGGCGTAGGGTGCTGGCGTGAGTACTGTGCCGCTCGCGGTCGTGGGGGCGGTGACCGTCTTTCTCGCCGCGATTGTCGTGGGGCGATGGTTGTTGGTGAACGAGTTGCTGATCGACCGGTTGATCAACGCGACGTTGAGCTGGGACCTGGCGGCGATCGTGCTGTACGAGATCGCGAGCATGCTCGGCATGCGCGATCTGGGGGAGCGGTTGTTCCTCGGCATCGGCGCCATGACGCTGGCCTACGCGTACGGGTTCGCCAGGCTGCTCGACGGTATGGACGCCGAGACGCTGCGATCCAGGCAGCGCCAGTACAACAGGGTCGGCGTGGCGACGGGAGCGGTCATCCTGTTGGGTCCGGCGCTGGTCGACCTGCTCGGCTGGCCGATCGGCACACCCGCCGCCCAGAACAGGGTGATCTGGACGGCGGGAAGCTTCGTCGCGATCAGTTGCGGAGCGCTGATCGCCAGGGCGTGCGTACGGGAACTGCGCACGCCGGATCCGACGACGCGGGAGCGTTGGGCGTACTTCGCATTGCTTTTCTTCGGCCTGTACTGCTGCTTCGCCTCGGCCGTCGGGGCTCTCCGCATCATCGCGGGCATGCGAACCATCGAACCCGGGTTGCCGTGGGCTGTAGCAACTTTCGTAATGCTGGCTGTGGTGACCGCGCTGATCGCGATCCCGCTGCTCAGCGCGGTCCTGGTGCGCAGCGGGCTCGATCCCGACGGCCGCGCGTGCAGGCGGTTGCGTCCGCTGTGGCGCGATCTCACCGCGGCCGTCCCGGAAATCGTTTTGCTGCCCGATGATTCGCATCGCGACGAGCCGATGTCGCGGTTGTATCGGATGACGGTCGAGATCCAGGACGCGCTGATGCACCTGCGGCCGTACGAGCCGGAACCGTCGGCGGATCCGGGCATGGAGGACTACGCCAGGCGGATCGCGCACGCCGTCCGGGCGAAGGCTTCCGGCCTGCCGCCACGCCCGCGCGGCGGCATGCACACCGCTGCCGCGGAATTGATCAGGACCGACGACCGCTCCACGGGTCTGCGCGATCTGCTCCGGCTCGCGAAGGAGTGGCCGAAGCGGGGTGTCGGCGTCACGGGGTGACCCGCTCCTGACGGGTTCCGCCACGTAGGCCGATGGACATGATGCGCGAGGGTTCGTCGAGTTCGATACGGTGCCAACGGTTTCGAGGAACGACGAAGACGGCACCCGCGCGCAAGGGAACCACGGTTTCGGGATCGCCCGGATGCTCGGGGCGCAGGTAGAGGCGGAATCCACCGGAGAGGCAGCAGACGGCTTCCTCGCTGGACGGGTGCATCTCCCAATGGTCGGCGTGCACGTCGGCATCGGTTTCCACGTGGAAGGCGGCCAGTTGCCAGCCGCCGGAGTCGTCGGCCATCCGGCGGGGGCCGACGCCGACGTTGCCGTCGGGGCGGAACTGGAGGGCGCGGGAGAAGAGGTCGATCGGTGTCATGGTGTTTCCTTTCCTCGGTTCGTTGCGGAAAACTCTTCTGAGAGCGAGCTATTCGATGCCGCTTTTCACATGCGATGCGCGAGCGGCATCGGCCGGGGTGGCGCGCACCACCAAGCTGTTCGTGGCGCGGCCCGCGGGTAGCACGAAGGCGGCGACGACCGCCGCCGCGACGAACAGGAGTGCCGCGACGCTCAGGGCGAGCGCGTAGCCGTCGTTGAGGCCGACCGGGTCCACCCGCTCGCCGGTGTGGGTGGCGGCAAGAGTCGCCAGCGCGGCGACGCCGATGCTGCCGCCGAGCTGTCGCGCACTGTTGAACGCGCCGGAGGCCATCCCGGCCTCGGTCCCCGCGACCCCCATCGTGGCGGCGGCGGCCACCGGCGCGAGGCACAAGCCGAGCCCGAAGCCGCCGATCAGCGACGGGCCGAGCACGTCGGCGAGGAAACTGCCGTCCGGACTGATCAGCGCGAACCACCCGATGCCGACCGCCGCGGTCGCGCCACCCGCGATGAGCGCGCCGCGCGGGGAACGATTCCTCCCGAGCCTGGTCGCCGTGACGGTGCCCGCGATCACCGCCAGCGAGAACGGCACGAACGACGCGCCCGCCACGCCCGCGCTCATCCCGAGCACCTGCTGGAGGTACAGCGACATCAGGTAGAAGGACGCGAATTGCCCTGCCGCGGCGAGGAATACGAACAGATTCGCGCCGGTCACCCAGCGGTTGGCGAACAACCCGACGCGCAGCAGCGGGTCCGCGGCCCGTGCCTCCCAGCCGAGGAAAGCGGCGAGCGCCACCGCCGCTGCCACCAGCGTCACACCGGTGGTCGCCGAGAGCCAGCTGTGGCGCTCGGTGCCGATCACGCCGAGCACCAGCAGACCGACACCGCCGGTGGCCAGCACGGCACCGACCATGTCCAGGCGTTTCGCCGCACCACCTGCCGCGTCGGCCGCGACGCTCGCCAGCACCGCGCCCACCGCGACCGCCACGATCGGCACGTTGATCAACATCACCCAGCGCCAGCTCAGGTACTCGGTGAGCAGCCCGCCGACCAGCACACCCATCGCGCCGCCCGCCGCGTTCACCGCACCCCACACGCCGAGCGCCCGAACCCTGGCGGGCCCTTCGGCGAAGGTGGTGGTGAGTGTCGCGAGTGCGGCGGGTGCGACGGCCGCTGCCGCGACGCCCTGAATCGCCCGCGCCGCGACCAGTTCCCACGGTGCCTGCGCGAAACCGCCTGCCAGCGAGGCGATTCCGAAGACGACGAGCCCGCCGAGGAAGAGCCTGCGCCGCCCGAACACATCGGCGGACTTGCCGCCCAGCAGCAGGAAGCCGCCGAACGTCAGCGCGTAGACGTGCACCACCCACGCCAGATCGAGCGGCGCGAACCCGAGATCGGCCCGGATCGCGGGCAGGGCCACATTCACCACCGCCATGTCCAACGCGACCATGAACTGCGCGACAGCCACCGCCGTCAACACCACGCCCGGCCGCTGAGTCGAGTTTTTATACATGTATAAAAACTAACCGCACGGCACGTCGCTGTCCACACCTTCGTGATGTCGTGAGCGAACGGCGCACCGTGCCGACGCCTTCGTCGCCCCGGCGCACCCGAGCCCCGAGTTCTGCCACGGTCGGCGAAGATGGAACCCATGCCCCCTTCGCCTTCGCAGCGCGAACCGTCCGGTGAGCGCGCCGCAGCCCGACGCAAGCCGTCCGGTGAGCGTGCGCGGGCGACCGATAACGAGCCCTCGGGTGAGCGTGTGCGGGCGACCGGAAGCGAGTCGTCGGGTGAGCGTGTGCGGGCGACCGGAAGCGAGTCGTCGGGTGAGCGTGTGCGGGCGACCGGAAGCGAGTCGTCGGGTGAGCGTGCGCGGGCGACCGGAAGCGAGTCGTCGGGTGAGCGTGCGCGGGCGACCGGCAACGAGCCGTCGGGCAGGCGGAGGCAGGCGGGCGATATCGAACCGTCGGGCGAGCGTCCGCGCTCCGGCGAGCGTGCCCCCTCGGACCGCCGAACCGGCCGACCCCCACGCATCTCCCGTGCGGAAATCGTGGCCGCCGCGCACAAGGTGCTCGACGCGGAGGGCGTCGAGAAGCTGACGATGCGCAGGCTCGCGACCGAACTCGGCTGCACGCCGATGGCGCTCTACCACCACGTGCGCGACAAGGACGACCTGCTGCGCGTGCTGCTGAATGACTACGCCGACCAGGTCACCTGGCCCGACCTTCCGGACGATCCGAAACAGCGAATCCTGGTCGCCGCCACCGCGATGCACGACGTGCTAGCCGCGCGGCCGTGGATCGTCGAGGTGCTCACCGAGGGCGATCTGTTCGGTCTGTCCGCGCTGTGGGTCAGCGAGAACATCATCGACGCCGCCGTCGACGCGGGCCTGTCCCTCGACCGCGCGGCGCACGCCTACCGCGCCATCTGGCACTACACCGCGGGCGAAATCCTCATCCGCGGCAACGCCGTTCGGCGCGCCGACGTGGAGCGGCCCACCTTCCGCGACCAAGTCTTCGCCGACCTCGACCCCGAAACGCTGCCGCGTCTAGCCGAACTCGGCCCGCGGTGGGCCGACCTCAGCGCCGCCGACACCTACGCGGACGGTCTGCGCGCCCTCGTCGACGGCTTGATCGACCGAAGGTGACCGTCACCGCGCCAGGGCACGTGACGGTCACCTTCGGTCGGTTGTCCGTTTACAGGCTGACCCGCTGCTCCGGCGGCAGGAACAGCTCGTCGCCTTCCTTCACCTCGAACGTCGTGTAGAACTCGGCGATATTGCGCACCACCTGGTTGCAGCGGAACTCGTTGGGGGAGTGGGTGTCCTGCAGTCGGGAGATGGTGGACTCCTCGGTCTGCTTCTCCCGCCAGGTGCGCGCGTGCGAGAAGAACATCTCGCGGTAGTCGGGCTCGATGCCCTCGCGTTCGGCGGCGATCCGGTAGGCCGCCAGCGCGATCTGCAGGCCGCGCAGGTCGGCCAGGTTCTCGCCGACGGTCAGCTTGCCGTCCACCTTGTACTTGGGATCGAGACCCTCGGGCACCAGCCCGTCGAACTGCGCGATCACCTGATCGGTCTTCGCCTTGAACGCGGCCAGATCCTCGGGCGTCCACCAGTCGCGGCGGTTGCCGTCACCGTCGTACTTGGAACCCTGGTCGTCGAAACCGTGGCCGATCTCGTGGCCGATGGTGGCGCCGACCGCGCCGTAGTTGACCGCGGTGGTCGCGTCCTTGTCGAAGAACGGCGGCTGCAAATACGCTGCGGGGAAGGCGATCTCGTTGTTGGTGGGGGAGTAGTAGGCGTTCACCGTCTGCGGCGACATCGCCCATTCTTCCTTGTCGACCGGAGTGCCGAGCCGGTTGAACGCCCGCTTCACCTCGAAGGCGTTGACCGCGCGCAGCGACTCGATCAGCCTGCCCCTGGTGATCTTCAGCTCCGAGTAGTCGACCCACTTGTCCGGGTAGCCGATCTTGGTGTTGATCTTGGCCAGCTTGGCGAGGGAGGCCTCCCTGGTCGGCTGCGACATCCAGGACGAATTGGTGAAGTTGTCCCGGTACGCGGCCATCAGGTCGTCGATCATCTCCTGCGCGCGCTTCTTCGCCTCCGGCGGGAAGTGCTCGGCGACATACAACTTCCCGAGCTGTTCGCCGAGGTTGTCGTCGACAACGCCGACCGCCGACTTCCACAGCTCCGGCCGCTCCTCGAGCCCGCCGAGCACCTTGCCGACGAAGTCGAACCGCGCGTCGGCGATGGCCTTGGGCAGGAAGCGGGCGTATGCGTTGGTGACGTGCACGCGCAGGTACTCCCGCCACTGCGCGATGTCCACCTCGGCCCACAGCTGACCGGCCGCGGTGACGAACGACGGCTGTCCGACCACCATCTTGTCGAACAGCGACCTCGGCCGGTCGGTGTTGCCCGCCATCCACTGGTCCCAGTCGAATTGCGGTGCCAGAGCCGTCATCTCGGTCCAGCTCATCAGGTTGTAGGTGGCGTCGGTGTCGCGTACGCGCACGTTGTCCCAGTGCGCGGCGGCGATCCTCGTCTCCAGGTCGAGCACCCGCTGCGCCAGTCCCACCGGATCGGGGAAGCCCGCCCCAGCGGCCATCTTCTCCAGGTAGACCTTGTAGCCCGCGAGCTGGGTGGCGTACTCCGGCTTGCGGTAGTACTGCTCGCCGAGGATGAGGCCGGACTGGCTGATGGAGGGGATGTAGGCGTTGGAGTTCTTGCGGTCGATATTGATGCCGAGGCCGATCAGGCCGCCGATCGGCAGTTCGGCCATCACCTTGGCCAAGTCGGCCTTGGTGGTCGCGCCGTCGATCTTCGCGAACAGGTCAGCCAGCGGGCTCATGCCGAGCCGCTCGATCTCCTCCAGGTCGAGTCGCGCGTCGTACAGATCCCGGATCTGCTGAGCCTCGGAACCGGGCTCCGGGTTCTCGATGCCCTCGATGATGGCGCGCAGCTGTTCGTTGGTGCGGTCGATCGCCTCGCTGATCGCGCCGACCTCGGACTTGTCCGGCGGCAGCTGGTAGTCGCGCAACCACGCGCCGTTGACGTGCCGGTACAGGTCGTCCTGCGGACGGATCAGTTGGTCGGCGCCGCCCATGTCGACGCCGGTCAGCTGTACGGTGTTCGCGTTGCCGTCGTTCGAGCAGGACGCCAGCAGCGCCGTGGCGGGAGCGGCGACGCCGAGCGCGACCAGGAAGGCGCGACGGTCCAGCTGGACCCGACGACCGGTTGATGTCACGTGAATCCTCTCCCCGATGCGGTCCACGCCCGCACGTTGTGATCGATGGCGACGTTCGTTCGGCCGAGGCTACCGGCGCGGCGGGTCGCGGGCACGGATTCCTCGCCCCGCGCCCCCGATTTGGGAACGACCTGGGGATTCCCATACACTAGACCGGTTGCCTGCGGGAGCTGTGCCCGCATCCTGGCCGCGAACCCCCAGTGGTCGGCTCTCGAGTTCTTGCTCAGACCGTACGAAACCGCTGGTAGGCGCGCGTTCGGGTGGTAACACGACCATGCCCGTCGGGTCGGCAATCCGGCGTGCGTATACGTCCAGGTCAAGGAGGCTGAAGTGATTCAGCAGGAGTCGCGACTGCGCGTCGCCGACAACACGGGTGCGAAGGAAATCCTCTGCATCCGCGTTCTCGGTGGTTCGTCGCGTCGCTATGCCGGTATCGGCGACATCATCGTCGCCACCGTGAAGGACGCCATCCCCGGCGGCAACGTCAAGCGTGGTGACGTGGTGAAGGCCGTCGTCGTGCGCACCGTCAAGGAGCGTCGTCGTCCGGACGGTTCCTACATCAAGTTCGACGAGAACGCCGCCGTGCTCATCAAGGCGGACAACGATCCGCGCGGCACCCGTATCTTCGGCCCGGTCGGCCGCGAGCTGCGCGACAAGAAGTTCATGAAGATCGTCTCGCTGGCTCCGGAGGTGCTCTGACATGAAGGTGCACAAGGGCGACACCGTGCTCGTCGTCTCGGGTAAGGACAAGGGCGCCAAGGGCAAGGTCATCCAGGCCTACCCGGCGACCAACAAGGTCCTCGTCGAGGGCGTGAACCGGATCAAGAAGCACGTCGCGAACTCCGCCACCCAGCGCGGCGCCTCCTCGGGCGGCATCGTGACCCAGGAAGCCCCCATCCACGTGTCGAACGTGATGGTCGTCGACTCCGACGGCAAGCCGACCCGTGTCGGCTACCGGACCGACGAGAACGGCAAGCGGGTCCGGATCTCCCGTAAGAACGGGAAGGACATCTGACATGACCACCTCTGAGAAGACCCAGCCGCGCCTCAAGCAGCGCTACCGCGCCGAGATCAAGGACGCGCTGAACAGCGAGTTCAACTACGCCAACGTGATGCAGATCCCCGGCGTGGTGAAGGTCGTCGTGAACATGGGTGTCGGCGACGCCGCTCGCGACGCCAAGCTGATCAACGGCGCCGTCGAGGACCTGGCCCTGATCACCGGTCAGAAGCCGCAGATCCGCAAGGCGACCAAGTCCATCGCGCAGTTCAAGCTGCGTGAGGGCATGCCGATCGGCGCGAAGGTCACCCTGCGTGGCGACCGCATGTGGGAGTTCCTTGACCGCCTGGTCTCCATCGCGCTGCCCCGTATCCGCGACTTCCGCGGCCTGTCGCCGAAGCAGTTCGACGGCAACGGCAACTACACGTTCGGTCTGAGCGAGCAGTCGATGTTCCACGAGATCGACGTGGACAAGATCGACCGCCCGCGCGGTATGGACATCACCGTGGTCACCACGGCGACCAACAACGAAGAAGGCCGTGCCCTGCTGAAGCACCTCGGCTTCCCGTTCAAGGAGAACTGAGCCATGGCTAAGAAAGCACTGGTCAACAAGGCCAACGCCAAGCCGAAGTTCGCGGTGCGCGCCTACACCCGCTGCCAGCGCTGCGGCCGCCCGCACGCTGTCTACCGCAAGTTCGGCCTGTGCCGCGTGTGCCTGCGCGAAATGGCGCACCGCGGTGAGCTGCCGGGCGTGCACAAGAGCTCCTGGTGAGCTCGCGCTCCTCGTGAGCGCCTGACGAATACCCCACGAGGGCACGGACTCCGAGAGTCCGTGCCCTCGTGCGTTCGATCGCCCTGCGCTGATTCAGAATTCGAGTTCGGACCAGGGGATGTGGATAGGGAACGGGAACTCCGTCGTGATCGCGTCGGAATCCTTCGGGGTCCACGAGCCGGTCAGCAGGTAGTTGGCCGGGTGGAGCGGATGCACACCGGCGGGGAGTTCGCCGTGCGCGGTCTCGAGCGCATACGCGTGCACCACCGAGATCGCGCTCTTCTCACGCTCCAGGGTGACTTCCCAGTACCAAGGAATCCCGGCCCGCGCGTAGCGGGCCTTTTTGGCTTCCATATCGGTCTGCGTGTTCGACGGTGAGAGGACTTCTCCGGCCAACAGAACGTCGTGGGCACGGACATCCCGGTAGGGCTTCGGCAGACAACGGTGAACCAGGAAGTCAGGTGTCACGAAGTCGGATTTGCCTGTGCGGCAGAGGAATACGTCGGTCCGGGCGTAGACATGCCAGCAACGCCGCGGCCCGCCGGTCGCATCTTCGCGAGCGCAACGACGCAGTCCGCTCCACAGGAGATTCGTGAACTCCTGGTGCTCTGCGGGCTCGCGATGCGACCAGACGGCACGACCCTCCCATAGCTCGATCTGGTCGGCGATCTCCTCTGGAAGTTGTTCGAGCTCTTCCCATGTCATGTACTCGGGGAGATCGGGGCGGTTCATCCGCGCACTCGACATGCCATCATCGTACTGTCGAGCCTTAGTTCAGAACTCGAGCACGGCCGCCGGAATGCGTATCAGGGAGGGGAAGTCCGAGACGATGGCTTCGGAGTCTGTCGGCTGCCACTTGCCCGCGAGCAGATTGTTGGACGGATACAGCGGTCGCACCCCCGAGGGAAGCTGGCCGTGTGTGGGGATATGCCGCCTTGTCGACGACCACTGCGGTTGGATCCGCGGCGATGCAAGTCGGCGGAGCGGAGGACCGTGCCGCCGGTTTGGACGTGGTCATGGCGGTCATTTGTCCGTCCTATCGCTGTCAGGTGTCGGCGCGCTTGGTCCGACGACCCCGACCTGATTTTCCCGGAGTGGGGCAGGCTTCATCTAGGATTCGACATATGTCGGCAGTAGATGCGCCCGATGCTTCGTTCGAACCCGAGCACATCGTCGAGGAAGTTTTCGAGGGTGAGGCTACCGGCGTCGAGGTAGAACCTGATCAGCCCCCTCCGCACGAGGGCGAGATCAGACCCTGGGATCCGGAGAAGATACGGGTGACGACCCGTCAGTTCGCGCTGCGCAATGTTCTGGACATGATCGACGACGAGGACTTGGAGCTCGCACCGGACTTTCAGCGCAATCGGGTTTGGAAGCCCAGGCAGAAGTCCAGGTTGATCGAAAGCCTGCTGCTGCAGATTCCGCTACCCGCTTTCTACTTCGCCGAGGATGAGGCGGGGCTTCTGCGCGTCGTCGATGGCTTGCAACGTCTTTCGACGATCCACGACTTCGTTCGGAAGCTTTCCTTCGCCCTCGATGATCTGGAGTACCTCGACGAGGACGGGAAGAAGTTCGACAGTCTGACGCCGCCGCTGCGTCGTCGCCTGCTCAACACCCAGATCGTTGTCCATGTCATCGATCCGTCGACGCCCAATGACGTGAAGTACAACATCTTCAAGCGCATCAACACCGGTGGCGAACCACTGAACGCGATGGAGATCCGGCACTGCATGAGCCGCGATCGCAGCCGGAAACTGCTCAAATTGTGTGCATCGAACCCGTCCTTTCATGCGGCGACCGGCGGCGTGCTTCGCGACCACGTACGCATGAACGACCGCGAGGCGGTCCTCCGATTCATCGCGTTTCGTCGGCTGACCGACATCGGCGACTACGACCGCTACGGCAGCCTGGAGAATCTGCTCGACAGGACCGTTGAGCTGATCGACACGAAGGGCGAAGTTTCCGATGCTCAGGTCGGAGAATGGTTCGAAGAGTTCGTGCGCGCTATGGACAACGCCCGCCTTGTCTTCGGTCCGCACGCCTTCCGCAAGTGGCCACGCTCGAGCGACCGGCTCTCGCCGATCAACCGGGCATTGTTCGAAAGCTGGGCAGTGGTCCTTGCGGACTACGAGCCAGCGCAGCTCGAAAGTGTTCGAACCAAAATCGTCAAACGGGCGCGCTCGGCGATGACTGAAGACCAGGCTTACATCGCATCGATCAGCGCCTCGACCTCCGACCCGCAACGCGTCAGAACGCGTTTTGCTAAGCCGCGCAACATCATGAAGGATGTCGGTTTGTGATCGAAGCCCTTGAGATCGCCAACTTCAAACGATTTCAACAGCTCTCGTTGCGCCTCAACGTGCTTACGGTGCTGACGGGCCTCAACGGTGCGGGCAAGAGCACGGTAGTGCAGGCGCTGCATCTAGTGCACCAAGGCCAGCTGGACACCGATGGCTTCGTCGCTCTCAACGGCTACCCAGGCCTCGATCTCGGCCAGGCTGCGGATGTACTTTCCGCGGAAGCCACCTCGGACGCGATCGCGATCTCAGTGACATGTGCAGACGGTGGCACGGCGAACTGGGAGTTCTCGGGTGCGCAGAACCCGGAATCGTCCCGATTGTCGATCATCGACCGGCCCGGGCGCCCGGTCTATCCCTTCGGGGACCGTGCCGGGGCGTTCACCTATCTGGCTGCCGAGCGCATCGGACCCCGGATCGCGCTGCCTACCTCGCCGACCGAAGATGGCCGTGTGCTAGGTGAAGACGGCCGATTTGCCGCGCATGTCCTGGCGCTCGCTGACCGGGCGGAGGTGGATTCCCCCCGGCAGCATGTGGACTCGGCGTCTCCACTGCTGCGCCCGCAAGTCGAGGCCTGGATGAGCCGCCTTGTCGGCCCACTACAAATAGAGGCCCAGGTGGTACCGCGCACCGGGGTCGCGACCCTGAATGTTCGGGCTGGCTCGCAAGACGAGTGGATCTTGTTGACTAACACGGGCTTCGGAATCAGCTACAGCCTGCCGATCATCGTGGCCGGGCTCGTCGTCCCGACCGGTGGGATGTTGATCGTCGACAGCCCGGAGGCGCATCTGCACCCGGCGGCACAGTCGATGATGGGGCGGTTCTTCGCCCAAATCGCGGCCGCTGGAGTTCAGGTGGTGGTCGAGACACACAGCGACCACGTACTCAACGGAATGCGGCGAGCGGTGGCGGCCAACGAGTCGTTGGACCATTCGGACGCGGTGGTGCACTACTTCGGCGTGGATCCCGACCCCTACGAACTGACCATCGGGCCGACTGGATCGATGAGTGATTGGCCAGCAGGCTTTTTCGATCAAATGGACACAGACTTGGGGTTCATCAACCGGGCACGGCGGAGGTAACGGCATGCGGGGGTGGCGGTTCGTTGTGGACGAAGCAGGGTTCGCGTTCGAATCAGAGGAGCCTGCCGAACTGGAAGAGGCGTTTGCCGTCTTCCTGGAATTGCTCGACTATGCGCGGTCGACGCCAGGCACGGTGAAGCGGTCAGACGAACTGTTCGATATCGAATCGGGGTCTGGTCGCACGTTGGTCGATCATCTACTCGACTCACGCATCGACCGTGACATCCGTCAGGAACTGCATGGCCGTTTGGACAAGATCGCGCGGTATGAAGAAGATCCCGGTGAGTGGGAGTTCGCGATAGGTGCGAAGGTGCTTCCAATAGCGCCCAGCATCGGAATCTGCGTCATGATGGCGGCGAAGCAAGTTCTGATCGCTTGTCTGACAACGTCAACCGCAGGGCGGCGTGGCGCTGAGCGAGTTGTGTCGAGGACTGGCGGCCCGGGCGCGCAAGTGCATTTTCTCGCCGACGAGACCGACGCGCCACCGTTCTGGCGGTCCATTCTGGATTCGGATCCCGATTTGCTGGACAACCTGGCCGAGCATCAACACCTGCCCTTTCCCGACATCGTTTTTGCCGAGGAGATCTGGGATCAGCTGGGTAGGTTCAGCGGTCCTCCGCTGGTGGTGCGGCGGCAGGTCATCGCGAACTTGGCAGGCCTAAATGACCATGCGCCGCGGATCTGGTCGACAGAAAAGCAATCGGTGCAGCGAGTGAAGCTCATGCAGATCGAGGCCGATGTGATCTGTTCGCCGGAAAGTCCGAACACCCACAAGAATGCGAAAGCGATGCGCCAGCGCCTCGTCGATTTCGACGGCGAGCAGATCAGCTGCGAATGGCACGCGAAGCTTTCACCCACGTGTAATCGCATCCACTTCGCGGTGCGTGAGGGTCAGCTGTTCGTCGGTATCTTCGACGAACACCTCCCTGTGTAGTTCGTGCGGCGGTTGTAACGTACGACGGTCGGCGTGGCCGCCCTCATATACAGGGAAACGTCCAGATCCAATGGATGAGGTAGATCGGGTGCTCCGGCCGTTCCTCGTTGAAGTCGACGATTCGGGTTCCACCCAGGACCTCAGATCGCTCGGTTCCGGTGAGCGACACGGTCGGAGCAGCGCCGATCGGCGGGTGCGGACTCTATCCATCCGCCCGGCTGACTGGTGCGCTGCACGGTCGATGCCGGAAGGAACCGTGGGAAGTAGTCGTCCGACAGGACGATCGCTACCTCGGGACTGAAACAAGTACGGCGTGTTCACCAGGCAGGCGACTCGGCTGTCCGCGGGGCAACGCGGCGAGCGCTCGACGGCGTCGGCGGCGGCGAACAGGGCGGCGAGGCATGCCCGGCGAATCGTGTCCGTGGCGTAGGGGCCTCGATCAGGCTATTGAGAACTGGAGTTCTGAAATTCCCAATACGGCTGTCGAGGAGGGCGCCGTGGTGCAAATCTGCTCGATGATGTGCTTCGGCCGGTGTCCGAGTTGACGCAGATGGCGCGCAGAGTTGCAGAAACTTTCCTTCGGTCACAAGTCGGGACGTCGCATCAGGAAGCATTACCCCGTTCGGACGAAGGCGGGCAAACTGCGGGAAGGAACCGATGGGTACCGATCTGTCGTACTTCCTTCCAGTGGCCGCTCGCGCAGGCGCTCCGGGAGGAGGGGCATGAGGACGTGCGCGAATGACGTGCTGTTCATCCTGCGCTACTGCGGTGTCCGCGTACCGGCCGACGTCGCCGCGCGGATTGCCGCGTGCCGCGACCGGCACACCCCGGACACTTGGATGCGGCGGCCCTGGAGGATCACGGCCATCGGGCAGCTGCTCGGCTGACCTGTAACCCCGGCGCACGAAGGGCGGTACGGCTACTGCTGTGACCCGACCCTCCGACCCCGATTTTGTCCTGGTCAGCCCATTGCCTACACTAGAGCGGTTGCCTGGGCACCTCCATGTCCGCATGTGTACCGATCCGGGCGATACGTACCCCGCCGGTCGGCAGTTGCCGACCGGACCAGCCGAATTGTTGTAGGCCCACCATCGGCGCGCTCCCGGGCGCGCGGGTGCTGTATGGGAACCGCAGCGAGAAAGGTGTCGAGGTCGAACTATGACCATGACTGATCCGATCGCAGACTTCCTGACCCGTCTGCGCAACGCCAACTCGGCGTACCACGATCAGGTGAAGGCTCCGCACTCGAAGCTCAAGGCGAACATCGCCGAGATCCTCAAGCGCGAGGGCTACATCGCCGACTACCGGACCGAGGACGCGCAGGTGGGCAAGACGCTCATCGTCGACCTCAAGTACGGCCCGAGCCGTGAGCGCAGCCTCGCAGGCGTGCGCCGCGTCTCCAAGCCCGGTCTGCGTGTGTACGCGAAATCCACCAACCTGCCCAAGGTCCTGGGCGGCCTCGGCGTGGCCATCATCTCCACGTCGCAGGGTCTGCTGACCGACAAGCAGGCGGCACAGAGCGGCGTGGGCGGCGAAGTCCTCGCTTACGTCTGGTAAGGGAGGTCAGGACAATGTCGCGTATTGGTAAGAAGCCCATCGCAGTTCCGTCCGGTGTCGAGGTGACCATCGACGGCCAGAGCGTGTCGGTGAAGGGTCCCAAGGGCACCCTGTCGCACGTGGTCGCCGAGCCGATCACCGTCGCCCGCGGCGAAGACGGCCAGCTCGAGGTCGTCCGCCCGAACGACGAGCGCCGCAACCGCTCGCTGCACGGCCTGACCCGCACGCTGATCTCGAACATGATCGAGGGCGTGACCAAGGGCTACGAGAAGAAGATGGAAATCTTCGGCGTCGGTTACCGCGTGCAGGCCAAGGGCTCGAACCTCGAGTTCGCGCTCGGCTACAGCCACCCGGTGCCCGTCGAGGCTCCCGAGGGCATCACCTTCGCGGTGGAATCGCCCACCAAGTTCTCCGTGTCCGGAATCGACAAGCAGAAGGTCGGCCAGATTTCGGCGGTCATCCACGGCCTGCGCAAGCCCGACCCGTACAAGGGCAAGGGCATCCGCTACGCAGGCGAGGTCGTTCGCCGCAAGGTCGGAAAGACGGGTAAGTGATCATGGCGCAAACCGAAAACCAGAAGGCCAAGCGCATCCCGCTGGGCAAGGACTCCTCGACCCAGCGTCGTCTGTCCAAGACGCGTCGTCACTTCCGCCTGCGCAAGAAGGTCGCCGGTACCACCGAGCGTCCGCGCCTGGTGGTCAACCGCTCCTCGCGGCACCTGCACGCGCAGCTGGTCGACGACTCGCTCGGCAAGACCATCGCCGCCGCGTCCTCGATCGAGGCCGACGTGCGCGCGGTGGAGGGCGACAAGACCGCCAAGGGCAAGAAGGTCGGCGAGCTGATCGCCGCCCGCGCCAAGGCTGCCGGTGTCGAGGCCGTCGTGTTCGACCGTGGTGGCCACGACTACCACGGCCGCATCGCCGCTCTGGCCGATGCCGCTCGCGAAGGCGGGTTGAAGTTCTGATGATGAAGATTGCGAACGGAAGGAACGTCTGATGCCGGGACGTCAGCGGCGTGACGGCGGAAACGGACCCGCCGGACAGAATGGCAGCAACCCCGAGGGCGGCCGCGGCGATCGTCGCGGTGGCGATCGTCGCGGTGGCGGCGACCGTCGGGACAACGCGGCCGAGAAGAACCAGCTCGAGCGCGTCGTCGCGATCAACCGCGTCTCCAAGGTCGTGAAGGGTGGTCGTCGCTTCAGCTTCACCGCCCTCGTGATCGTCGGCGACGGCAACGGTCTGGTCGGCGTCGGCTACGGCAAGGCCAAGGAAGTTCCCGCGGCCATCCAGAAGGGCGTCGAGGAGGCTCGCAAGGGCTTCTTCCGCGTCCCGATGATCGGCTCGACCATCACCCACCCGGTTCAGGGTGAGGCGGCGGCCGGCGTGGTCATGCTGCGCCCGGCTTCCCCCGGTACCGGTGTGATCGCCGGTGGCGCGGCTCGTGCCGTGCTGGAATGCGCTGGCATTCACGACATTCTGGCCAAGTCGCTCGGTAGCGACAACGCGATCAACGTCGTGCACGCGACGGTGGCCGCGCTCAAGCAGCTGCAGCGTCCGGAAGAGGTCGCGGCCCGTCGTGGCCTGCCCCTCGAGGACGTCGCTCCGGCGGGCATGCTGCGTGCGCGTGCGGGACAGGGAGCCTGACCATGGCAGATCTCAAGGTGACCCAGATCAAGAGTTCGATCGGCGCCAAGCAGAATCAGCGCGACAGCCTGCGGACCCTCGGTCTGCGCGGCATCCGCAAGTCCGTCGTGCGTGAGGACAACGCCCAGAACCGCGGGCTGATCAACGTCGTGCGCCACCTCGTGACAGTTGAGGAGGTCTGACATGACCATCAAGTTGCACCACCTGCGTCCGGCTCCCGGCGCCAAGACCGAGAAGACCCGTGTGGGTCGCGGTGAGGGCTCCAAGGGCAAGACCGCGGGCCGCGGTACCAAGGGCACCAAGGCTCGCAAGAACGTCCCCGCCGCCTTCGAGGGTGGGCAGATGCCGCTGCACATGCGGCTGCCCAAGCTCAAGGGCTTCACGAACCGGTTCCGTACCGAGTACCAGGTCGTGAACGTCGGCAAGATCGCCGAGCTGTTCCCCGAGGGCGGGCAGATCGGCAAGGCCGAGCTGGTCGCCGCGGGCGCGGTCCGCAAGAACCAGCTGGTCAAGGTTCTCGGTGACGGCGAGATCGGCGTCGCGGTCCAGGTGACCGTCGACAAGGTGACCGGCGCCGCCAAGGAGAAGATCACCGCCGCCGGTGGCACTGTCACCGAGCTGGGCTGACGGTACTCTGACAAGCAGTGGCACCGGACGAGTGACGAGCTCGTCCGGTGCCACTGTTAGAGTTCAATTGTTGTCTGCCAAGCCTCGTCATGGTTTTCGGCGTCCTCCTGTTCCGCGTGGAACTCGGACAAGCTGAAACATCCATGTCATGACCATGTCGTTCGCGCCAGGAGGATCTGTGCTTTCCGCCTTCGTATCGGCCTTCCGGACTCCGGACTTACGGCGGAAGATTCTCTTCACGCTGGGGTTGGTCGCGCTGTACCGTGCCGGTGCCGCGTTGCCGTCGCCCGGCGTGGACTACAAGGCCGTCCAGGAATGTGTCGACCTGGTCTCCGGCGGTGAGAACGCAGGCATCTACCAGCTCATCAATCTGTTCTCCGGTGGTGCGCTGCTGCAGTTGTCGGTCTTCGCGATCGGCATCATGCCGTACATCACCGCCAGCATCATCATTCAGCTGCTCACCGTCGTCATCCCGCGGTTCGAAGAACTGCGCAAGGAAGGCCAAGCCGGCCAGACGAAGATGACGCAGTACACGCGGTACCTGTCGATCGCGTTGGCCGTGCTGCAAGCGACCGGTCTGGTCGCCCTCGCCGCGCGTGGCCAGCTGCTCCAGGGCTGCCAGCAGGACATCCTCGCCGACACAAGCATCTTCGGCATGATCATCATCGTGCTCGTGATGACCGCCGGTGCGGCGCTCGTCATGTGGTTCGGTGAGCAGATCACCGAGCGCGGCGTCGGCAACGGTATGTCCCTGCTGATCTTCGCGGGCATCGCCGCGCGCATCCCCGCCGAGGGCAAGGCCATTCTGGACAGCCGTGGCGGTCTCGTCTTCGGCCTGGTGTGCGCCGCCGCCTTCGCCATCATCGTCGCGGTGATCTTCGTCGAGCAGGGCCAGCGCCGCATCCCGGTGCAGTACGCCAAGCGGGTGGTCGGCCGCAAGATGTACGGTGGCTCCTCGACCTACCTGCCGCTGAAGGTCAACCAGGCCGGTGTCATCCCGGTCATCTTCGCTTCGTCGCTGCTGTATCTGCCCAACCTGATCGCGCAGCTGACCTCGTCGCAGAACAACCCTGACCCCAGTTGGTGGCAGGAGATCATTCAGAAGTACCTGGTGAACCCGAGCAACCCGGTGTACATCGCCATCTACTTCGGCCTGATCGTGTTCTTCACCTACTTCTATGTCGCGATCACCTTCAACCCGGAGGAACGCGCCGACGAGATGAAGAAGTTCGGTGGCTTCATCCCGGGGTATCGTCCCGGTAAGCCGACGGCCGACTATCTGAACTTCGTCCTGAGCCGCATCACCCTGCCCGGCTCCATCTACCTCGGTCTGGTGGCAGTCCTGCCGAACCTCTTCCTCGATATCGGCAACACCGGTGGCGTCCAGAACCTCCCGTTCGGCGGTACCGCGGTGCTGATCATGGTGAGCGTCGGCCTGGACACCGTGAAGCAGATCGAAAGCCAGCTGATGAATCGAAATTACGAAGGGTTCCTCAAGTGAGAGTTGTATTGCTCGGTCCGCCGGGTGCCGGCAAAGGCACCCAGGCCGTCCTGCTGTCGGAGAAGCTGGGCGTCCCGCACATCTCGACCGGGGATCTCTTCCGCGCGAACATCGGCCAGCAGACGCCGCTTGGGCGCGAGGCGCAGAAGTACATGGACGCCGGCGATCTGGTGCCCAGCGACGTGACCAACCGCATGGTCGAGCAGCGGGTCAACGAGCCCGACGCCGCCAACGGCTTCGTGCTCGACGGCTACCCGCGCACCATCGACCAGGCCGAGGCCCTGGAGAAGATCCTCGGCGACATGGACAAGAAGCTGGACGCCGTCCTGTGCTTCGTCGTTGCCGAGGACACCGTGGTCGAGCGGATGCTGGCGCGTGGCCGCGCCGACGACAACGAGGACGTGATCCGCAACCGGCTCCGGGTGTACCGCGAGGAGACCGAGCCGCTGCTCCAGCACTACGACGGTCTGGTCGTCACGGTGGACGGCGTCGGCGAGGTGGACGAGGTCAACGCCCGCGCGCTGCGCGCACTGGGTCACTGATGTCCCTGTCTCGGGAGCGCTGAGCCGTCATGGTCTTCGGCCGCAAGAAGAGCAAGAAGGTGGTGCCGTTCCGCACCGCCGGTGAGCTGGACGCCATGGCGGCGGCGGGCGCGGTGGTCGGCCGCACTCTCGTCGCCGTGCGTGCGGCCGCCAAGCCAGGGGTCTCGACCCTGGAACTGGACGAGGTCGCCGAGCAGACGATCCGCGACGCGGGCGCCGTGCCGTCCTTCAAGGGCTACCACGGTTTCCCCGCCTCGATCTGCGCGTCGGTGAACGACCGTGTGGTGCACGGGATTCCGACCGCGGAAGAGATCCTGGTCGAGGGCGACCTGATCTCGATCGACTGCGGCGCAATCCTGGACGGCTGGCACGGCGACTCCGCGTGGACCTTCGGTGTCGGCGAGATCATCGAGGCCGATCGACTGTTGAGCGAGGCGACCCGCCTGTCCATGGAGGCGGGAATCGCCGCCATGGTGCCTGGCAATCGGCTGACCGATGTGTCGCACGCGATCGAGATGGGCACCCGCGCCGTCGAGGAACTGCACGGCCGCGCCTACGGCATCGTCGACGGATACGGCGGCCACGCGATCGGCCGCGAGATGCACATGGACCCGTTCCTCGCGAACGAGGGCGCGCCGGGCAAGGGCCCGAAGCTCGTGGTCGGCTCGGTGCTTGCCATCGAACCCATGCTCACGCTCGGCACCACCCAGACCAAGGTGCTCGACGACGACTGGACAGTCGTCACCCTCGACGGCAGCCGCGCCGCGCACTGGGAACACACCGTCGCGGTCACCGAGGACGGACCGCGCATCCTCACCCCCCGCCCGGAGTAGGGCGAAGGTTTGGCACGGCGGCTCCCGATCGGATCGGGGGTCGCTGTTTCGGTTACCGGCGTCGACGCCGGACGTTTCCCAGCGGACATCGCCCGCATGGCACGACTGGTCGGAACGATTACCGACGCTCCCCGGTTCGGACGTACGCTCGCGCGGCGAGGACTCGATTCGCACCGACGCCGCGGGCCGGGCCCGTCTCGGTCGATCTCGCCGCGGTGACCGTCCTCGGTCGCCCGACGATACCCAGCTCGCCGCTGGATCGGTGACGTCGTTCCTTGCACCCGCGCCTTGCGCGCCTGACCGAAACCTTCGTTCGGCGGTGCTGCGGATTCGGCGGTTTCGCGTTTCTGTACCTCCCTCGCTCCGCGTGACTTTCGCTCCGCGGACGACTCTGTCCCGCGGTGACTTCTGTTCCGCGGTGGGCCCCGCGGTGACGTTTGCTCCGCGGTGAACCCCGCGGTGACGTTTGTTCCGCGGTGGATCTGGTGCCGCGGTGACGTTTGTTCCGCGGTGAACCCCGCGGTGACGTTTGTTCCGCGGCGAACCCCGCGGTTACTTTCGCTCCGCGGTGGACCTTGTCCCGCGGCTACTTTCGCTCCGCGGTGGATCTTGTTCCGCGGTGACGTTCGCTCCGCGGTGAACCCCGCGGTGACCTTGTTCCGCGGTGGACTCTGACGATGCAGTCAGATTAGGTTCCGCGCGGGGGTCGGCTCCCGAGTAGCGAACTACTCGAATCTCGCTGGAGCGGACCGCAGTTGACGTCCGAGCAACGCGCGCGGTGCGGCATGCTACCCGGAATGACCTGCCGCCGAGACGGTTTCAGCTCTGGCCGGTTTTGCGGAAGAACAGCACGTGATCATGGTCGATGAGCGTCATCGACTTGCGCAACTGCCGGATGCCCGCGCCGGGCAGGTAGGTCAGGTTCGCGAAGGATTGCGTGTTGCCGAACGCCGAGCGGAGTTTGTTCTCGGTGGCGTGGCTGGCGCCGTAGGCGGCGAGCACACCGAAGTCCAACGGCGCGAGCGGCTCGTCGAGCGTGGCGGGTCCGGCCGGGCGGCCGAGCGCCGCGTATTGCGTCGCCTTGCCGTGCTCGTAGCGGCACAGCTCGTAGGACATGTTCGCGGTGGCCGTCACGCCGACCACCGGCCAGCGCTGGGAAAGCCGCAGGGCCAGCGGGTGTTTGCCGACGGGAGCCAGCTCCCAGTTCAGGCTCATCACGGTCACCCAACCGCCGTAGGACATCTCGATCAGCACCACGTCGTCGCCGAGCGTGCTCGCCGTGTTGAGTTCGGCCTCGCCGAGCACCCAGTCCTCGTCGTCGGAGTTGTGATAGGTGGCGCTGTCCACGAGCTGGATGTCGTCTTGGGCGTAGGCCTCGATGATGGCGGCGCGCAGTTGCGTCATCGCGTCACGATCCGGGCAGCGCACGCCGAGCGCGCCGAAGGTGGGGCCGATCTCGACCGGCGTCGACGGCGGTTCGGGATCCTCGCCCGGCGCGAGCGGCCGCAGCCCGACCAGCGCGAGCCGCCAGTTGATCTCCTCCACCGTGGACAGGTCGCCGGAGGACTTGCGCACGATCTGCTGCTGGGTCAGCCGCCCGGCCTGCTCCAGGGTGCGGCACTCCAGTTCGACGAGCGCGTTGTAGGACTTCGGCGTGAGGTCCAGATCACGAATCCCGCACGCGCGCAAACGGATCGACATGCTCGTCGAGGTGAACGCGGCGTACCGTTCGCGATACATCGCTATCGCCTGCTTGCGAGAGCGGCCGACCATCAGGGTGCGCAGCAGCGTGCTCAAGCTGGCCAGGTACTTGCCCGCCAGTTCGGGGTTGGCGGCGGCCAGCTCGGCGCGGATGCGGGCGGCGTCCTCGACGGCGGCGACGGCCGCGTCCTGGTCCAGCCTGCCGAGCCACACGCCGCACTTGCCGAGGCCGTCTGCACACATACCCGCCACGTGCGGATGGGTTTGTGCCACTTGGCGATACGTGGCGCAGGCGCCACGGATGGTGGTCGTGGCCAGGTCGCGGCGACCGGCCGCCCTTGTCACCTGTTCGAAGACCCGTAGGGACTCTTGCAATTCACCGGCGAACCGCGCCTCGACCATTCCGGCGGCCAGCCAGTGCAACCGGATGCCGACCGCTTCCTGCGCGGGCGCGGGCGCCTCCAGGGTGCGGTCCCGGCGCGCGGTGGGATCGTTCTTCGTGGCGACCAGCGCCTTGGCCAGTTCGACGAGCGAAGTGGCCAGGCGGAGTTCGGAATCGACCGTTCGGTCTCGGGCCGCACTGCGATCGACCGCAACCTGTCGTTCGACAGCACTCAGATCCATCGCGAACCCAACTCCCGCATCACCTTCCACAGACGGTCGTTCCTTCGGCCGCACCTGTTCTCGCGAAAAGTCTGCCACAAATCGGGTGCCGTCGCCCGGGAACGACAGGGCTTGCTGCTAGCTGTCAGCTAACTCGGCGCGAACCGCGTGCTCAGGCCTCCAGTAGGAGCGTGACGGGGCCGTCGTTGGTGAGATCGATGTGCATGTGCGCGCCGAAACGACCCGTCGCGACGGTCGCCCCGAGGGCACGCAGCGCCTCGGCGAAGGTGTCGACGAGCGGTTCGGCGACCGAGCCCGGCGCGGCCGCCGACCAGGACGGGCGGCGGCCCTTCGCGGTGTCGGCGTAGAGGGTGAACTGGCTGACGACGAGCACGGGCGCGTTCAGGTCCGCGGCGGAACGCTCGCCGTCCAGGATGCGCAGCCGCCACAGCTTGTCCGCCAACGCTTTCGCGGTCGCCTCGGTGTCGTCGTGGGTCACGCCGACGAGCGCGACCAAGCCCTGGGGGTCGGGATCGATCCGTCCGACGAGTTCGCCGTCGACGGTCACCTGCGCGGCGGTCACTCGCTGTACAAGAACTCGCATCGGGTGATCATCGCACCCGCGGCACGCACACTCGAGCACGCGCGCTCACGGTGGTTGCGAGGACGTTCCCGTGCCTCGGGTGAACAGGGTGTGAACGGTTGCGTCGGGGCATTCGGGCACCTGCCAATGTGATTGTGCCGCAGGTCATCAGGCGTTCGTCAGGCTATCGGCCCGCACGTGGTCGCGCATCTGTGCGTCACTCCCACGCTGTCCTAAGTTCATGTAAAGGTTACTGACGAGTTGCACTGGACTGCCATCGTCGCAGGAGTTCGAACCGTAGTCGAGCGGTGGGCCTGCCACCCCGGGGGTAGAGGTGCGAGATGACGACTGAGACTTACTCCGAGAAGCTGAGGACCGCCGGGTACGAGACCGACAAGGTCCGGGCTCGGTTGGAGAACATCTCCGGGCGGGTTCAGGACCAGCTGAGCACCTTGCTTTCCGTGATCGGCAGCGACAACTTCGGCAGCCAATACGTCAAGGGCAACGGTAGTCCCGGCCTGACGGAGCGGCTGCAAGGTGCGGTGGACGGCACCAGCACCATGGCGGAGTCTTGGGCGAACCTGTCGAAGGGCCAGTACGAGGCGGCGGTCGCCGCCGACCGGAACGAGGAGGCAGCTCGGCAGGCAATCGAGCAGGTCTGAGCGGCGGTGGTGGCAGGCGGGCCTTCTGGGCGCCGCCATGGAGTTCGGAGTGGGCGAAATGACATCTGGGCGTATGGAGGGGGAGATCGCCGGGCTGCTGGAGGACTTCCGCGGCCGCATGCGGGATATCGCGGAAGCGCAGCGGGAGCGCGTCAAGCTGACGGCGACCGCGACCACGCGCGACAAGACGGTGTCGGTGACGGTGAACGCCAACGGTGTTGTCATCGAGACTCGCTTCTCCGACCGCGTCGATGAACTGAGCTACGACCAGATCGCCAAGGCGGTCACCCGGATGGCGCAGCAGGCGGCCGACGAGGTGTTCGCCAAGAGCAAGGCGCTCGCGGCGCCGCTGTTCGACGAGCGCGCACGGCTGCCGAAACTGTCCGATGTGATCCCAGGAATGCCGGATATCGAGGCCGAAATTCCCCTGGAGCCGCCGGTTTCGCTGTCGCCCCCCGGTTCGTCGGAACGCGCCGAGAGCGACGAGGTGATGACGTTCACCGATGTCGAGAGCTACGACCACGGCGGTGGCAGGGGGCCAACGGAGAGCGTCGCAGGCCAAGCCTGGTGACGTGAATCGGCCTCTCGATGGGTTATTGGGCGATTCCGCCGGAGCTCGCGTGGCTCGAATGGGTGGCGGGCGCGGAGATCACGCGCATCGATCCCGACGATGTGGTCAAGGTTTCCGCTGTGCTGCGGGAGATCGCCGAAGAGATCCTGTCCGAGGCGATAGCGGAGGCGGACGTCGCCGCCGCTGCGGTGGTCCACGCGTATCCGCAGGGTGAGGGCGGGCAGCAGATCGTCGATTCGCTGCGGTCGATGATTCACGACGACACGCCCAAAGGCGGGACGCCGCAGCACGGTTCGATCGAGTTGATGGGCAACTCGTTCAACGATCTGGCCGTCTCGGTCGATGATTTCGCGGGTGCGGTTCACGCGAATCACCTGAACGCGATCTTCTCGCTGAGCTGGTTGGCGGCGGAGCTTGCCCTGTCCTTCTTCGCGGGGCCGGGGGCGGGCGCCGTGCAGGCCGGCGCCATCGCGGCGACGCGAGCCGTGTTTCGAGCCATGGCGCGGTGGTTGGAGGGCCGGATCGCCGCCATGCTCGCCAGAACCTTCCTGTCGGACGCGGCGAAGCAGGTGGTCTCGAAGCTCGTCTACGAGATCGTCCAGGAAGCGATCGTCGAAGTCTTCCAGGGCACGGCACAAGAAGTGGCGGTGCAGGGCATCGTCATCGCCGAGGGCCTGAACAGCCAGGGCTGGGATACGGGAGCGATCTGGGAGAACGCTTGGGTCTCCGCGCTTGCGGGTGGCGCCGGTGGTGGTGCGGGCTTCGGATTGAACCGGGCGATGGGCCGGATCGCGCCCAGTCTGATGAACAACCGCGGTGTCCGCGGCTTCACAGGCGGGGCGATCGTTGGTGCGGGTGCCGGTTTGGCCGGTGCTTTCGTCGCGGCATGGGCGACAGGGAACTGGGATCCGCGTTCCTTCGTCGGTGGCGCGATCTCCGGCGCGGGGCCGAGCGGTGTCTACGGGGCACGGGGCCAGACCCAGCACAACGGGCCGATGAACTTCAACAGGGAACCCGTCCGGGTCGGCACGCTGCCTGGATCCGGACCGGCCGCCGACGGCACGTCCCCGGTTCCCGCACCGAACGCTGCCGACGGTACGGGCACCAACGATGGTGGAGCCAACGGCGGCGGGACCAACGGAGCGGGGACCACCGGTGCCGGAACGAATGGTGCCGGAGCGAATGCCAACGGCGGTAGTGACGCTGGTTCGCCGAGCACCACAGCAGCGTCCTCGGGGCCATCCGGGGCGGCGGACACCGGCCAATACGGCGGAACAGCAGGTACTTCCGATACCGGTGCGGCGAACTCGAACGACACCGGCGGTGACTCGGCAAGCCAGCAGAGTGCGGCCCCTGCCGGTCAAACCGCTACGAATTCCGATGCCGACGAGGGCTCTTCGAACTCCCCGGCCGGTGATTCCGCCGCACAGAACGGCGGCGCGCCCGCCACGGGCGCGCATTCCGTTGCGCCGACCGGAGATTCGGGTCAAGTTGGCGCCGATTCCGCGCAAGCGGGCGGGGGCTCGGCGCAAACGGGTGCGGATTCCAGCGCACATGCTGGTCATTCCGCGACGTCTGCTTCGGATTCGGCTGCGCCGGAGGGCAGTTCCGCTGCGAGCGACCACCGCGTCGCCGACGGCTCGACGCCGGGAACGTCGGCCGCCGGAGTCACCGATTCGGGGACACCCCTGTCCGGTACCGGTACGACCGGGGCCGCTGTCGGCGGAGCGTCGCCCGCGGCGCAGGCGCCTGGCGCCGCTGCGGTGAACGCCGGACCGGTCGGGGCGGGCATGCCCGGCGCGCCGACGGGTGCCGCCGCCCCCGGTGCGGCCGTTTCCGGTTCGACGCCCGCGGTCGCAGGCGCCGCGGCCTCGGGCGTCGCCCCCGGTGCGTCGTCGCCCGCGTCCTCGTCGCCCACCTCGTCCGCTGCTTCGGCGCAGCAGGCCGGTAGCGCCGCCGGGTCGAGTGCTTCCCGTCCCGTCGGTGCGCAGGGGAGTTCCGCCGTGCTGGACGGTACGACGCGCGCTGTCCCGCCCGACGGGGCCGGTGCCGTGTCGACCGGCGACAGCTCGTCGAGGGCGAACGCTGGCTCCGCACGTGCGGTCGATGTCCCCGGCGGCTTGTCGGACCAAGCCGGACCGGTTCAGGCGCGAATCGCGGAGTCCGAAGCGCCGCAAGCCCGCTCGCGGGCCGAGGACGACGCCGAAGCGAGCGATCAGCGGCAGGTGCAGGTGGACCCTGCCGACCTGGCTTCGCCCGACCCGGTGACGACGCGGCCGGACGGCGAAGCGGATTCGAACCGCGGGGCGGATTCGGATAGCGCGGCGGATTCGGGCGGCAGGTCGGATTCGGACGCCGGGGCGGATTCCCGCGCCGGAACGGATTCGACTGCCCGACAGCCGGATACGGACGACCGATCCGATCAGGACGGCGCTCTCGCGGTGGACCCGGCCGCGGCAGCTCTCGCGCTGTCCCCGCCGCCACCGGCGCCGCCTAGCCGACCCGCCTCGAGCAGTTCACGCCCGGCCGCCGACGGTGATCGGGCGGCGCTCGCGCCCGACACGAGTTCGAATACCGACCCGGCTTCTCGACCGGACCCCGACCGCGACCCCGATCCGGACCTGGATCCGGATCTCGACCCCGACGCCAGGACCTCCGACCCCGATGCGGACGCGGGTCCCGCCGCGAATCCCGATGCGGACGCGGGTCCCGCCGCGAACCCCGACGCCGACACGGGCCCCGCCGCGAACCCCGACGCCGACACGGGCCCCGCCGCGAATCCCGACGCCGACGCGGATCCCGCCGCAGCCCCCGACTCCGACGCGGATCCCGGCACCCGCGACCCACGCCGTGTCCTCCCCGAGGACAGCAGCGAGGCGACCCGCGCCGAGATCGACGAGGCCGACGCCATCCTGAACCGGATGGAGCCGGGTCTGCGCGCTCAGGATCTGCTGCTCGGCGATTCCGACGCCAATCCCGCCGCCGACGACGTTGCCGCGGCACGGGCGGACGAGAACGCCCGGCGGTGGAACGCGCTGACCGACGCCGAACGGGCCGCGCTGATCCGTGCGTACCCGGACGTGATCGGCAACGCGCCCGGCATCGATTCGCATTCGGCCGACACCGCCAACCGGTTGCGAATCGCCAGGGACCTCGCGGATCTCAGCGCACGCGACACCCTCGACCGCCAGGAACGTCAGCGGCTGCGCGAGTTGCGGCGCACGGTCGCGGACTTGCGGCGGGCGCAGGTGCGAGCCGCTCGAATCGATCCGAACCTGCCGGTGCGCGTGCTCGCCTACGATCCGGATGCTTTCGGTGGAAAGGGCAGGGCGCTGGTCGCGTTCGGCAATCCGGACGCGGCGACGCAGGTGTCGGTGCATGTGCCGGGCAGGGACGCGAGCGTGGCGGATCTCGGCGCGGTCCTCGAGGAGACGGCCGCCAGCCACGCCGCGGCCGCGGGCCGCCTGCGCGCGGGCGACTCGCTGGCATCCATCGCCTGGCTCGGTTACAACACACCGGGTCGGGCATCGGCCATGGTGAACTGGCGGGCGAAGAAGGCGGCGGAGCTGCTGCGGCGCGATCTCGCGATCTTCGACGCGACAAGGGCGGTGACCGGGAACAAGCCGGCCGTCCGGATCATCGCGGAAGGCTACGGCGTCGACGTCGCGGCGGCCGCGGGCCGCAAGGGCGGGTTGTCGGGGCTGGTCGGCGATATCGCGCTGGTCGGCACGCCTGGCGGTCCGATTCTTCCGTCGAAGCACTTCGGCGACGGCGTGCGGGTGTTCGTGCCCCATGAGACCAACGGGCTCCACCAGCGGTGGAACGCGCCTGATCCGGAGGGGGCGCGGCCGCCTGCGGGAGTGCCGGTCGACGCCATGTACCGGGTGTCCGACATCGAGGCCGGTCAGGCCGGAACCGCTCCGCATCAGCCGGATATCGGTCCGTCCCAACCGGATTCACCGCGCCCCGAGCTGACCGAGGGCGGCTGTGGTGTGCAGGCGCTGTGGAAGGCGGCCGAGGTCACCGGCAACCCCGCCATCACCGTTCCTGCGCCGGACAGCGTCGGCCCGGAAGGCATGGACTGGCGCGACATCGAGCGCAATGCCGATGCTCAGCTGACGCCGTTGTGGCGGCGCGGGCGTCTCGCCTCGTTGAACCTGCTGGGGACCGGACGCAGGCGGACGGGGCAGCACGCGATCGCCGATGCGCTGCGCTACATGCGCGGCAGGTCCGCTGTGATCGTCATCAATCAGCAGCGGGGCAGCGTCCCCAACGGCGCACCGGGCGCGCACGCGTTCACCATGTACTGGGACGCCGACGCCGAGAAGGTCATGGTTTACGACCCGCTGCGGCAACCGGATCCGTTCGAGTTCGATCCCGCTGACGTTCCGAACGCGAAGGCCACCTGGGGCATCTTCTACGACAAGAACGGCATCGCCACGCGTCCGCTCGGCGACGGGCGCGGGCCTGGACTCGCGGCCGGAAGCGGCGCGCGGAACGACGATCTCGACCGGCGGATGCCGCCGCGAGCGGGCACGAGCGATCCGGCCGATCCGATGGCCGCACTGCGACGCCACCTCGACGAATCGCGGACACCCGAGCGACCGAGCCCGGATCCGCTGACCGACCCCGAGCGCGCCTACATCGACGAGCTGTCCGGCAGTCTCGGACTGGGTGATTCGCTGTCGGACCACTCGGATCCGTTGCGAGCGCTCGCCGATCTGGCTCGGCGGGCCGCGCCGTCGCCGCAAATGGATGCGGATCCGGGACTGCGACCTGATCTCGCACCACCGCCGCCGGATATGTTTGTCCCGCAACCTTTGTCGCCCGAGATGGCGCAGGCGTGGCTGCTCCGTCAGATGAACGTGCCTCTCGACGCATCGCTCGAAGCGCGGCTCACGGAAGCGATTGCCGAGCAGCGGGTCCGAACACTGTTGCGCGCGGGCGCGATCGAGGCTCTCGCCCGCGCGATCCAATCCCCGATCGACTCCGCCGACCTGGACCTGAGCGCCGCGGAACTCGCCCACTGGGCCGGTGCGCTCGAGGTGCCCGCGGTCGATCTCGCCACCGATCGCGGCGTCGCGGACACGCTGGCCAGGCTGCGCACGGAAACCCGTGATCTCGCGGCCACCATCGCCCAGCTGGCCGAGGCGCCGCCGCAGCGAGATGACGCGGATGCCGCCGCTCGCTCGCCGGAGTCCGTGTCGCGTGCGGCGGCCGAGCGCAATCGTGGTCGGTGCGCGGAGCTGTCGTTGCGGTTGATCAAGGCGTTGACCGGCAGTTCGGTGATCAGGCTGCCGTCCGAGGCCGTCGGGCTCGGCGGAATGACCGCGGCCGAGGTGCAGGACGCGGCCGGTGGACAGTTGCGCGCGGTGACCGATCACGCGGAGATCGAGCGGGCGCTGCTCGACATGCCGGAGGGGTCTTCGGCCTTGGTGGTCGATGCCTATACCCGTCCGGTGGATGAACACGGTGTCGGTGCTCATGCCTACGTGCTCAGGCGTGAGAGGAACGGCGTCGTGGTGTACGACGCGGGGACGGGCGCCGTGCGCGGTTTCCCGCCGCGCTTGCCTTCCGATATCGGCTCGACCCACATGATCCTGTTCGACGACCGCGGCGTTCCGGTGCACCCGCTCGCGAGCGACGGTTCCGGACAGCTTCCGACCGTGGATCTGCCGATGCGCATCGGTCTTTCGCTCGGCGAACACTCCGATCGGGTCACCTCGCTGCTGGAGCTGACCAGCGTGGGCAGGGAGATCCTCGCGATTCTCGGCGACGGCGAGATCTCTGTCGACTTCATGCACCAGATGACCAGCGAATTCGCCGATGGCACCTACGACTCGGAAGCTGTCGTCGCCGAAATCCGCATCACTGAACGGGATCTCATCAGCCAGGCGTTGACGCTGGTGCACGAGGGCGTGCACGCGCAGATGGCGTGGGAAGGCGAAACCAGCAACCGGACCAACCGGATTCGTCTGCTGGGCAGGGAGGAGTACGTCGCGTCGATGGTCCGCGAGGAAGCCCTCGCGGCCGGACGCGAGTTCGAGTTCGCCCGCGAGCTACGCGGGCTCGGTTACACGGTCGACGAGGACTACCGGCCCGCCGAGCGCTACCTCGCGGCCTACGACGCCAGAGCCGCGCAGGCGGCGCGCGACGACCTCGGCCTCACCGACGAGGAGATCCGCACCCGCGCACGGGAAGCGGGCGCGGCCGCCATCGCGGACTACATCGCCACCTATCGGTGGGCGGACGGCAACAACTACCTCGAGTACTACGGCGCCGGGTGGGACACCGTCATGCTCGGCGGTTCCGATGTCCACGCGTGGAGTTCGCTCGAGGTCGAGGCGGAGGTCTCCGAGAACGCGACGCGGCGGGTCGTCGCCCAACGACGCCGGATGGACTTGGCAGGCCAGATCAACGATCCCGCAAGCAGTCTCGGCATCGACACCATCGATGCCATCGACCAGGAACTGCGCGCGGAGACGCTGCCGAGGCTGCGCGAGGCGAACGAGCGGGAATTGGCCGCCCTTGCCGAACGGCTCGGTGTGGATCGGGCCGATGTCGGCCGGGACATGCTGCCCGACGCGGCGCTGGAGCGACAGCGCGCCGACCTGCTCGGGCGGGCACTGAAGCTGCGGCTGTTGTCCGATCTCGGCGATCAGTATCACCTGCAAGGCGAGTTGATCAACCGTGCCGACACCGCCGCGAATGCCGCCGTGGCCGCGGATGTGCTCGCGTCCGAACTCGAGGAGGTCGGACTCGACGGGGCCGAGACGATCACCCCGCACGTCGCGCTGGTCGCCGGAGAGCCGCCGCGGGTGGTCGTCGTCGCGCTCGAACGGGAGCACGCCGCAGCGCTCGCCGAGGCCATGGCGAGCCGCCAGGAACTCGCGTCCGTGCTGGGTCGTCCCGATCTGGACCTGCGGTTGATCGAGGTCACCGAGGCGGGGCCGGACGCGAACGTCGAGGTGACACCGCTCGGTCACGACGCCGTGGCGGACGTCGTCGACGAAGCGTTGAATGGGACTTCCGAGGACGAGCCCGCCGTACCGGTGGGGATGCCGGGTGATACCGCCGGCGAGGAGTCGGCGGATCGGATCACGCGGGTCCGGCAGCTGCTGGAGAGCACCGATATCGGCGTATGGGCCGAGGACATGTTGCGACGCAACAACGTTCGCGTGCTGCACGAACTGGACGCGGAGCCGCGCTACTACCCGGAGCGCAGGACGCTCGTTCTCGATTACCGGACGTCGGAGGTGCGGCAGGCCATCGACATGGTGCATGCCGCCGCCCACCTGCGCGATGCCGCGGAGGGATTGTCACCGCATCCGTTGACGACGGCACGCGGCGACTACGTCGACGCGATGTTCCGGCAGGAGAGCCGCGCGCACGCGCTGGAAGCCGAGTTCGTCAAGCAGTTGCGGGCCCGCGGACACGTCGTTCCGATCGGCGATCTGGAAGGGGCGAGCGACGCGGCACGCCCCGGGATGTCGCGTCGGGCACTGAATCGGATGACCGGGTTCTCGCGGCAGCGGCGCCTCGACGACCCCATGCGGGACCCGGCACTCGACTTCGGTGCGGCGGGCATCCGTGCCTACCTCCAGACCTCCGACGGTGGAGTCACCGACTATGTCGGCGTCTACACCAGGGACTGGAACGAAGCGAACGGCGTGGTGGCCGACGGCACGGCTCCCGTCGACGGCGCCCTTCCCGATGCCGATGTCCACCAGCATGTCGACGACGCGGAGTTCGTCGAGCACTCCGACGACGACTCGCCGGATGCCATCGACGGACCTCAGGACGCCGATGACGCGCAGACTCCCGACGCTGTCACCGCGCACGAGGCGAACCGCGGCCGCTGCGCCGAACTCGCGCTGCGCCTGATCAAGCGGCTGACCGGCAGCACGACGATCAAGCCGCCGAACGGTCCGGTCGGACTCGCCGGCATGTCGCCCGCCCAGGTACAGGAGGCGACAGGCGGGCAGCTGCGCCAGTTCGCCGACCACGAGGCGATCCAACGGCAGCTCCTCGACATGCCGGAGGGCTCGATCGCACTGGTGGTCGACGAGTACGCGGCCCCGGTCGACGAGTACGGCGTGGGCGCGCACGCCTACGTCCTCAGACACGAGAGCGACCCGGACGGCGCGGACGGCATCGTCATGGTCCGGGACCCTGGCGCGGACTATACGAAGCGGTTCCCGCCCATCGCGTCGCGGGAAGTGCGCGGCACCTATGCGATCCTGCTCGATCCGCAGGGAAACCCGGTGCACCCCATCGGATCCGACTCCGACGCGAGCCCCGCCGCCGACTTGGCTGTCCGCATCGGCCGTTCGCTCGATTCGCATTCCGATCAGGTGCGCGCGTTGCTGCTGGGCACCGAGACGGGCGCCGATGTGCTGCGGGTGCTGGACGACGCGTCGGTACGGGTGCGATACGAACGGGCGGCAGCGGACCGGCGCAGCGGTGGGTTCGCCGCCGAGTCGTTGACGGCCACCGTGTACACCGGCCGCAACGACCATGTGCGCCAAGCGTTGTCGCTGGCGCACGAGTCGGTCCACGCCGAGCGGTACATCCGCGGGGAGTCGGGCCATCTCGGTATGGACCGTGCGACGTTCATCCGCACCATGATCGCCGAGGAGGCGGCGGCGGTCGCGCAGTGGATCAGGCTTGCCGGACAGTTCCGCGCCGACCCGCGGCTTGGCGACTATTTCGGTGACCGGCACTACCTCGAGGACACCTACGACGCCGCGTACGCCGCGCAGCCGCAGCTCGGGGAAGACGGAACGCCGCTGAGCGAGGCCGAGTTCGCGCGCCGGGCCCACGAACGGGCGACCGAGGCCCTGATCGCGGAAATCGAGACCCACGTCTGGCCGAACGGCAGGAACTACTCCGACTACTACGGGGCCGAGTGGGATCGTTCCCGTACCGACCACGGTCAGTTCTACGACGCCGAGATCGCACCGCAACCGGCACAGCCCGCGGCCGCGGCACTGCGGACCGCCGCGGCCGATCGTGCCCGCGCGCACCGCGATCTGGTCGAGGTGACCGACGAAATCAACAGCGGTACAGCAAGATACGGCATCCGCCCGCATCTGACAGCGAACTCGTTGGCACGGGAGATCGCCGATCGCCTCGGTCCGGTTCGTGACGAGATGGCCGATCCGGCGACGACCCCCGAGCGGCTGGCGGACCTGCGCCGCACCGAACACGATCTGCTGTCCCTGGCCGATCTGGCCCCGCGGCGCGAGAACGCGCAGGCGGCCTACGACCGGCAGGTCGACATGCTGACCGCCTTGGCCGCCCGCGAGGTGCTCGCCACCTACGCTCCAGACGCGCGTCCGCTCGGCGACCACTACGTCCACCTTCCGGGCAGTCCGAACCGGATCGTCATAGCCGGGGAGCCCTACCAGCATCAGGCCCTGCGCGATGCCGCGGCGGCTGATCCGCGCGTGCGTGAACTCTTGCGCGGCGGTCCCGTCGAATTCGAGCACCTGTCGCTCGGCATCGACGACTTCGGCCAGGTCCGAGCGCGCCGGGTCGATGCGATCGATCCGCGGGTGTTCGAGTCCTCCGGCCCCGTCGTCGCCGAGTCGGATCTGGCAGGTGATGCGACCAGAGAGCGGCTCGAGCCCATCCTGGCGGCATTGCCGGACAGCGCGGTCGGCGCGTGGGCGCTGGAAACCCTTCGGCGGCACGGTGTCACGATCGAGCACAGTTCCAGCGGCGCGACGCGGTTCTATCCCGCGCGGCAGGTGCTGGTCATCGACGCGGGCGCCACCGACGGCGAGCATATGCGCGCCATCGTGAGCGGCGCGATACACGCCGAGTTCGCGGGCCGCCAGGATGCCGCGGTCGATGCCCGTGACCGGATGCGTTCGGAGCTGACGGATTACGTCGACCGCAAGATCGACGAGGAGACCTCGGCCCGCATCTGGGAGATCGTCGCGGCCGTGCAGTTGGGCGGCGCGGCGGAGCTCACCGCCGTCGATCGCGTCTACCTCGATGCCTACCGTGCGGCGCGCGAGGCAGCCGCGAACGAGATCGGTGGCCCCGCAGCCGAATTGGACCGGATCGCGAACCAGGCCGGTTTCGACGCGCTGCGTCCGCACGTGGCGGCGCACCGCCCAACGGGCTCCGATACGACCAACGCCGAGTTCTACGAGCGGGCGTGGCGGGAATCGCACGGCGAGATCGCCGCCGCCGACCAGCCTGCCACCCCGGCCTCGGGCAGCCCGGAATTCCGCCACGACTCCGATGCGCGGACCGAAACCACTGGGACACTGGGGGAGTCGTGGACGATGCGGCCAAGCCTCCCCGGAGCGAACGACGTACAAGGGGTGCTCGAGTTCAGTGCCGTCGGTCGTGCGGCGGCGGCAGTGCTGCGCGACCTGAACGTCGATGTGAGTTTCGACGCGAACGGATCCGTCGATGTGTTCGACGGCAGAACGATGGAGGTGTCGGTCGGGACGCGGGAACGCAGCCATCCCGCCCAGGCCGCCGCCCTCGTTCGCGCAGCGACGCTCGCCGAGGCCGTGCGGACCGGTCTGGTGGAGGTAACGCCCTCGCGCGTCCGCGCCCAGGACCGGCCCGATTTCATCGCCGCGCGCGTCCGCGCCGAGGCGCTGGCACTGGGCAGGCAGGCCGAGTTCCATCGCGAACTCGAGTCGGCCGGATACGACACCGCAGCGAATCCGGTCGCCGACCCCGCCGCGCGGCAGCGGCTGGAGGCGACCTACCTGGCCGCCTTCGATGCCGAAATCGCCGCGCGACAGCCGGATTCGGAGGTCGATCCCGCACTGCTCGAGCGAGCGCGGCAGGCGGGCGTCGACGCACTGCTGGCGGGTGGCGAATTCGACGCACCGGACGGACCCGCGCACGCGCACCGGAGGGCCGCGGCCGAGTTCTGGGACGCCCAGCACCGCATCACCGCGCCAGACGGGCTGCGCGAATACGCTCCGACCACGCGGGACGCGGCGCGGACACTGGAGGACATCGGCAGGAAGCGCTCGGCCGTCGAACGCGAACTCGCACGGGTCGAGGCGGATTGGGACCGCGTGGCCGCGCGACTGGGCGATGTCGCTCGACTGCGAGATAATTCAGGCCCGCTCGATCGGAAGGACGTGTCGGCGCGGCTGCGCGGCCCCGACGGTCCGCGTGGGCTCGGCGCCAGGGCCGACTCGGCCGTCCTCGCCGAACTGACCGCACGCCACGGCGAACTGACCGAGCGGCGTCGCGCGCTCGGCGACGAGCTCGCCGCGGCGGTGCGGCGCGATCTCGGTGCCAGGGAGCCGATCACGGTCCACGTCGCGGCGGACGGCGTCGTGTTCGTCGGCGATGATCACACGGACGTGGGTCTGCCGCCGCGACCTGCCGATTCGGATGCGCCCGCGGTTCGTCCCGAAGACGACTCCGCGCGAACGGAATTGGCGGATCTGGTGGCGAAGGCCTCGGGTCGGGTCGCCGAGCTGCTCGGTGATCACCGCCACGACATCGGTCGATGGGCGGCCCAGACGCTGCGGCGCCACGGTGTGCGGGTGCTCTACACCTCCGAACCGCGTTCGTACCAAGCCAGCCGCGACCACGTGGAGGTGGGGCTGGAGGAGTCCTACGACCCGTCGACGAACACGGTGGTTCTGCGCGAAGGCGACAATCCGCGCCAGCGGGCCATCGCGCTGATCCGCGCCGCCCGCCTCGCCGAGCTGCATGCCACGTCGCCGCACGGACCGCTACCGCAGCTCGGCATGTCGCGCACGGAGTACATCGACCTGATGCTGGATCACCAGGCCGATGCCGCGGCGCTGGGATTCGCGGCGAACCACCAGTTCACCGATGACAACATGATCGGGTCCATGGCCGGATCGTTGGCGAAGACCTACCTCCGGGCGTTCGATCGGGCAGGCGATGTTCTCGCCAGGGCCTACCGCGACGACCCGGCGATCACGGACCGGCTGCTCGACGCCGCCTCCCATCGGGCCGCCGTCCTGGCGGTGCGCGACAACCTCGACGAGCTGGTGCCCGAGGTCGACGGGCGGAACTTCACCCAGCGGTTCTCCGACCAGTGGTATCGCGCGCACGGCATCACCCCGGGTGCGGCCGTGCCGCTCGCCGACACGGAGGCATCCGCCTCGTCGGTGCGGCGCGTCCACGCCTTGGTGGCAGAGGTCGAACTGGTGCGTGAATTGCGCGCCGACGGCGAGGGCTCGGGCATACCGCGCAGCCCGGTGGAAGAGGCGTACTCCGACGCCTACGACCGCGCGTACCGCAAGGCGGAACGGGCACTGGCACGCGAGAAGTCTTCGCGGCCACCGGAGTTGGTCGCCAGGGAGGCCGGAGAACTCGCGGTCCGCCGCCACGTCGACAAGGTGGGAATCGACAACGCCGAACTGATCGTCGACGTGGTGCGGGCGGCTCGCGCGGACGAGTCCGACGGCGCCTACTGGGGTGACGCGCGTGCGAGCAGGACACCCGAGCCGCTCGGCAACGAGCCCGTCCAGGACGGCGCGAACCCCGCCGACCCCGACGCGGACGATGCTGCCGACGCTTCTCCCTCGGTCCCCGTCGCCGCGCACTCCGAGCCGGATGGACTGAGCTCGTGGCGCGCCGCCGCGCCGGATCCTCGGTATGCCGAGGTCTTGGAAGTGCTCCGCAGCAGCGAAACCGGCCGTGCGGCAATGGAAGTGCTCGCCGACGTGCGTGCGGGCGTGCGCTTCGACGGCGGACGGTCGGCCGATGCCGACAGCTTCGACGGGGCGACGATGGACATCGTCGTCGGTGCGCGCGATCGCGACCAGCAGGTGCAGGCCGCCGCGATCGTGCGCGCGGCGGCGTTGGCGGACGCGGTGCGCACCGGGCGGCTCGAGGTGACGCCGTCGCGTATCCGGGCGATGGACCGTGACGCCTATATCGCCTCCCGGCTGCGCGCCGAGGCCGACGCATTCGGCGAACAAGCCCTGTTCCACCGGGATTTCGGCACTCCGGAAGTCGCGCCGTCCGAATCGCTGACGGACCGCGACTACCGGAAGGCGTTGGAGCAGCGATACCTGGCCGCGTACGAATCCGCTCTCGCCGCCGCCCGGCGGACCGGCGGAGATACGGACGCGGAGCGACTCCGGGCGATCGCTCGCGAGGCGGGCGTCGCGGCGCTGTTGGCGACCGACCTGTTCGACTCGCCGTTCTTCACCGACGGCGGCGCGAGTCTCGGTGACATCGCCGGTGGCGAGTGGGATGCCGTGCAGCGCAAGGTCGTTCCCGAAGGGACGGACGAGTATGTGCCGTCCACCCCGGAGGCGGCGCGCCGGGTCGAGAGCCTGCTCCGCGAGCACGCGGACGTCCGGCGGGCGCAGGCACTCGTCCAGTTCGCCTTCGATCAGACGGTCGAGCAGCGCAGGCGGCGCATGCGGATTCCCGACGACTTCGATCTCGGATCCGATCCGGCGTCGATCATCGCCGAACTGCGGAGCATCACGCGCAAGCGAGCGGTCGTCGATGACGGTTCCCTCGCCGACGCGTTGCTCACCGAGCTGTCCGACTGGCATGCCCGACTGGACGGGGAGCGGGCCCGGCTCGAGGGCGAGATCGCCGACGCCGTCGGTCGCGACCTGCCGCAACCCACCCGGGACGGCGGCCATGAAATGCGACGTCCCGGTATCCAGCTCGGCGAATCGGGTGCGGTGTTCGTGCGCCGACCGGACGCGAGCACACCGGAAACCGCCGAGTCCGGACAGCGCACCGCGCCGGTCGGTCCCGACGCCGCCGAGACGGGCAGGCTGGCGAACCTCGCCGCCTCCCGCAACCAAAGGCTCCTCGCGGATCTGACGAAGGGGGCCAGGCAGATCGGTGAGTGGGCGGCCGCCGCCCTCGACCGTCACGGTGTGCGGATCCGCTTCACCGATGACCCGGCCGCCGTCATCGAACGGCAGGAAGGCGTCGGGCGGACGCCGGGCTACGACCGGGCGACGAACACCGTCGTGCTCCCGTACTACGGGGGCGCGCAGACCCAAGTGGCTGCGCTGGTTCGCGCCGCGGTCGTGGCCGAATTGGATGCCCTTGGCGCGGACCGGGTTCCGGACAGGCTGTCGCTGCACCGAGACGCCTATATCGCGGACCGGCTGGACCGCAGGGCCGAAGCGTACGCGATTGACTTCCAGTACCGCCGCATCGCGGCGACCAATGCCGGAATCGAGGGGTACCACTTCGGCTCGGGGCGGGTCAAGGGCAAGCGGCGCATCGACGACCCGCTGGAACGGGCCTTTCTCGACGCGTACACCGAGGCGACGAAGACCGTCGAGCAGGTGTACGGCAAGAACAGCGGGGTGGGTCGGGACATGCGGAACGCCGGCGCCTACCGCGCTGGTCTGCGGGCAGTCCGCGCGATCATCGACGCCTCGGGAGCGCGCATCGACGGGCTTACTCCGGCGCAGTACGCCGGGGCGGAGTGGGACCGCGCGCACGGCCTTCGACCCGATCTCGCGCCGGAGGGTGCGGCCGAGCGCGCGCCGGTCTCCGACGACAGCCCGCAGGCGCTCGACCGGCAGGCCCGCACCTACACCGACGAGATCCGGCGGTTCCCGGAGAAGCGGGCCGAGGGCCGCTACATTCCGTTCGGTCCGGCCGAGGCGGCGTACACCGCGGCTTACGACGAGGCGTACCGCAAGGCCGAGCGGGCGCTCGCCGGCGATCCCGCGGCGCCGTCGCCGCAGAAGGTCGCCGAAGAGGCGGGGCGCGCCGCCGTTCGCAAGTACGTGGAGAAGGTGGGCGCCCAGCGCGCCGAGATCGCCTTCGACGTCCTCCGTTTCGCCGACTCGACCGAACAGGACGGTGTGCACTGGGGTTCGCCACGCAATGTCGCTGTCCCCGAGATGGATTCGGCGCCGTCCACCGAATCGGTGAGTCACGAGTTGGTGCGCCGCGTCGTCGACGACGAACTGCGAGCGCGTCCCGACGGTGAGCGGCTGAGCCCGAATGTGCTGCGGTTCCAGCCGGAGTCGAGCACGCCCGAGTTGCTGGTGATCGCGCCGAAGGGCGAGCACCTCGACGCGCTGGACCAGGTGGCACGCAACGATCCCGCGCTGCGCGACGCCCTGTGGGACGGGCATCGCATTCGTTACGTGGCGGTCGAGCCGGGACCCGGCGGCAACCCGTCCACGGTCGAACTCTCCCGCGATGTGGCCGAGGGGCCGCGCCGCAAGCCTTCGCTGTCCGACGCCGTCGCCACCTTCCTGTCGGAGTACCTGCGGTTCCGGGCCGAGGGCAAAGTCCGCGAGGGATTCGACGACTGGATCACCCGGCTCGGGGATGAGGCGTTCTACCTCAGGGACGAGGCCAGGTTCGCCTTCCGGATGGAGAATCGGTGGGTATCCAAGCCGGTCGACCTGCAACCCGATGCGGTCGCGGTGGGATTCCGTGCGGCGCGGAACAATCCGCGATTGTCGGAGACCGATCCCGCCGCAGTGGCCTACCGCCTGCACACGCGGCAGATTCCGCAGCCGCTCGATGGGGTGCGCGAACCGTGGCCGAGCCCGCAGTACACCAACGCCCAGGTGAAGGTCGGCCCGGTCCGGGTGAACATCTATCTGGAGAACGACGGCAAGGGCACCTGGCGGTTGCCGGCGCCGACCGGGCGCGACGCCGCCATCGACGCGTTGGCCAGGTACTTCCACGCCATGACCGATACCGATCCGGACCGGTTGGCGGAAAGGATCGCCAAGAAGCTCGCCGATGGAACCGCCGAGATCGGCGACGGCTCGCTGCCTGCGGACGCGCTCGGCAGCGAAATCGACGGCCCGCCCGGAATCGAAGACGACGCATCCGCGAGTGCCGCTGATTCCCAGCCCCCGGTTTCGGTCGCCACGCGCCCCGCACCCGACGGGCTGAGCCGGTGGCTCGTCGGGTCGCCGGATCGTGGGTTCGCCGAGGTGTGGAGTGTGCTCGGCGGGAGCGAAACCGGCCGTGCGGCAATCGAACTGTTGGCGGACATGCGTGCGGGCGTGCGTTTCGACAGTAGTGAGTCGGGCGGTATCGACGCCTTCGACGGACTGACGATGGATGTCGTCGTCGGCGCGCGCGATCGTGGTCTGCAAGCGCAGGCGGCCGCGGTGGTGCGGGCGGCGGCGTTGGCGGATGCGGTGCGTGCGGGTCGGCTCGAGGTGCTGCCGTCGCGTATCCGGGGAATCGACCGCGAGGCCCATGTCCAGGCTCGGCTGCGCGCCGAGGCGGACGCGCTCGGCAGGCAGGCCCTCTTCCACCAGGATCTCGGTACCCCGGAAGCGGATCCGTCCGAGTCGTTGCCCGCCCACGACTATCGGATGGCGCTGGAGCAGCAGTATCTTTCCGCGCACGATGCCGCCATCGACGCGGCCCGGCGCGGTGACGGCGGCCTGAGCGAGGATCGGCTGCGTGAGATCGGCCGCGAGGCGGGCATCGCGAGATTGCTGGCGACCGATCTGTTCGACTCGCCGGACTTCGCGCCCGGCGGCACGAGTATCCGGGACAGCGCCGGTCTGGAATGGGATGATTTGCAGCGCAACGTCATTCCAGACGGTATGGACGAGTATGTGCCGTCCACTCCGGACGCGGCGCGTCGGGTCGAGGGCCTGCTCCGCGAGCACGCGGACATTCGGCGGGAACAGGCACGGATTCGGTTCGATTTCGATCGAGCCGCCGGGCGGCTTCGGCAGAGGTTGCGGATTCCCGACACCGTCGATCTCGGGTCCGATCTGGAAGCGATCGTCGCCGAATTGCGCCGCGTCGGGAGCCGACGACTCGGCCTCGGCGACCGAGAACTCGCCGAAGCCGTGCTCGTCGACCTGTCGCGGTGGCACGCGCGGTTGGACGAGGAGCTGGCACGGCTCGAAAACGAGATCGCCGCTGCGGTCGGCCGCGATCTCTCGCGGCCGGAGACCGTCGACGGCACGACGACGCCGAGCATTCGGGTCGACGACTCGGGTTCGGTGTTCGTGCTGTCCGAGCGCGCGGATGCTCCCGAGTCGGAGGTCGACGCGCATCGACCCGCCACGTCATCGGATCCCGTCGACTCCGACGGATCCGGTCTCGATCAGTTGACGCGCAGCCGCCTCGATTCGCTCATCGAAAAGCTTGTCGGCCACAGGAATCGAATCGGGCCTTGGGTCCATCGGACGCTGGTGCGCCACGGTGTGGGCATTCGATTCACCGACGATCCGGCGCTTTCGGTTCGTCGCCCGAACAACGACGACGCACCGTTGTCGCTCGGTTACGAGCCGCTCACCAACACCGCGGTGATCCAGGTCGGCGATTCGCAGCACACGCAGATCGGTGCGCTGATCCGCGCGGCGGTCGCGGCCGAACAGCGCGCGCTCGGTGTCGCCGTGCGACAGGAACTGCTGACAATGAATCGCGACGAGTACATCGCCGCGACCCTGGACCGGCTGGCCGAAGCGTACGCGGTGGAATACAACTATCGCGGCTTCAAGGATCTCGACGATGGCACGCGGCCTATCCGTCCGGGTGCGAAGCAATCGCGCGAGGGCGGGCGATTGGTCGACGATCTGGAATGGGCGTTCGAGGAGGCGTACTCGGCCGCGGCGAAGATCGTCGCGCCGATCCTCTACAAGGACGACGCGATCACCTACGACATGCTGTGGGCGGCCTCGTATCGTGCCGGGTTGCGGGCGGTCCGTGCGAATCTCGATGCGCTGGGCGGCCGCATCGACGGTCTGTCGCCGAGCCAGTACGCCGGTGCGGAGTGGGATCGCGCCCACGGTCTGAACGCCGACCTCGCCTCCGCCGAAGACGGTGTGGCTCCGGCCGATCCGGAAAGCCCGGAGGCGCGGGACCGACTCAGCCGCACTCTCGCCGACGAGATCCGGCGGTTCCCCGCGCTGCGAGCCGAAGGCCGATTCATCCCGCGCGGCGCAGCCGAAACCGCCTACACCGACGCCTACGACAAGGCGTATCGCAAAGCCGAGCGCAGGCGGTCACGCGATCCCGAGGCCCGCCCGCCCGCGCGGGTCGCCGAGGAAGCCGGGCTCGCCGCCGTCCGCAAATACGTCGACAAGGTGGGCGCGGAGCACGCCGAGGTCACCTTCGACATCGCGCGCTCGGCCGATCGCAGCGAACGAGGCAGACTCCATTGGGGATCGCCGGTTTTCAGGTCCGACACCGCGGCCGACGCCCAGTCGAATTCGGTTTCGAGTCCGATCGCGCAGCCGGCCGATGCCGAGGCGGATGGGGTTTCGGGTCCGGTTGTGCAGCCGGCCGATGCCGAGGCGGATGGGGTTTCGGGTCCGGTTGCGCGTCCCGCCGATACCCAGCCGGATGCGGATCCGAGTCCGGGCGCGCAGTCCGTCGCCGATGCCGAGCCGGATGGGGTTTCGAGTCCGATCGCGCAGCCGGCCGATGCCGAGGCGGATGGGGTTTCGGGTCCGATCGCGCGTCCCGCCGATACCCAGCCGGATGCGGATCCGATCCCGCCCGCGCAGTCCGTCGCCGATACTCAGCCGGATACCGACTCGAACCGGATCGCCCGGGCGGATGCCGACGCCCAGTCGGGCGCGGATCCGAATCCGATCGCTCCCGGCGAGACTTCGCCGCCCAAGGGCATGCTCGGCCGCGTGAAGCGCTGGCTGCCGTTCGGTCGCAAGGCGAGCGCCGGAGTCGAATCGGCACTGAACCGGGCCGAGCGGGACGGCACCGAGGCCGCCGACATCGAGCTCGGACCCGACGGCAGGCCCGACCGCCGTGGACCCGCGGGATTCGAGGCGCCCGAGTTCCCGATGGAACCGAATGCCGCTGGCGGACAGGGGAAGCCGCCGAACAAGCCGCCCGTACCCGCGCCGTCGCCGGATGAGCCGAACGAGGGCGAGCGACGTCCGGCGGCCCGGCGCGAGCATCTGTTCGAATTCGAGGGACTGACCTTCCGCCTCGACCTGACCGCCGATGGCGCGGGCGCCTGGAATCCAGTGCTGCGCCAGGAGAATTCGCCAGCGCAGGAATCGGAGACCGCGCCGCAGGCGACGAACCCGAAGGAGGTCGAGGCTCCGCACGCGGCGCAGAAGCCGCCCGGCTCCATCGACAAGCCCAAGTCGAAGTTCCTCGCGAACACCGCCTACCGCAGGGGCTTTCAGGGCTACAACCCGAAGTACCCCTCCGGCTCCAGCGTGGACGGCGCCGGTCAGTCGGTGCTCGGATACTCGGCGGGCCTGCCGCTCACCAAGGACAGCCCGCAGGGCGAGGTCCTCCAGATCAAGTTCAACCCGGCGCGCATCCTCAAAGAGGGCGTGACGATGTGGAAGGCGCGCGAGTACGTCCCGATCCTCAACCGTCTGACCAGCCGCGTTCCCGACCGCGCCGCCGAATTCCAGCCGATCCGCAATATGGACGGCACCGAATACCGGCCCTGGGTCGACGATGCCAGTCCGGAGGCGGTGCGTAAGGAACACGGCGTCGACATCGACGAGATGCGTCGTCGCGACGACGCGGCGCAGCCGACGAATTCGCCTGAGTCGCAGGAGGTTCGCAACGAACTTCCGCAGCCCGAGCCGCAGCTTCCCACCGCGGGCGCCGAAGCCACCGGCGCCTTCGCCGACCTGCTGAACGAGCTGGCCGGGGCCGTCGATCAGCGTCGCGAACTGGCGGACCGCCTCGACGCCGCAGCCCGCGCCATGGGCCTTCGCCTCGATCCCGGCCTGGACGGCGAGGCCGCGCTGCAAGCTGTGCGGGTACTGCAATACCAGCAGGCCAGGCGGATCGGTGCGCTCGCCGGACTCGCCGAGTCCGCCGTGCGCTACGACGCGGAGAACCGGCACATCCCGTTCAGTCAGGAAGTCAGCTTCTTCGACAACGACCCGATGACGCGGTTCCTGCGCGAGATCGTGCACGCCGACGACCGGCCGACCACGATGCTGGACTGGCAGGGGGTCAACAACGGTGGTGAGCCCGGTCGCGACTGGGGCGATCTCAGCTACACCGATCAGCCCGGCATCGACCAGGGCAAACCGGGCTACTTCGTCAACGCGCTGCGCCGCGATCAGATCAAGGACGAGCGCGCCGTCTGGGCCCAGCTCCTGCAGGTCGACCTCCACTATCTCGACTCGCATCCGCGCGGCGCGCTCGCCGACGCGCTCGCCAATGTGCACGCGCGCACCGCCGAAATCGCCCGATTCGCCGAACTGGCAAACGAATTCGTGCGCGTCGACGGCAACGCCGACGAACTAACCAGGCTCGTGACCGATCTGGCGCTGCGCTCCTCGATCGTCTCCGACGGCGGTTTCCTGATTCCGGATGCCGACGGCCTCGGGCTGCTGCCCGGCATCGACGGCGGACCGCTGCGGCTGATGGTGGTCGACGGCCACCTCGACCACGCCCATGTGCTCGCCTCGGCGCTGCGCGCACACCCGAATATCGCCGAGGTCGTCAACGACGGCCAGGTCGACGTGGTGTTCCGGGTGGCCGAGATCGCCACCGACGGCACCATTCTGGTCAGCGACAGCGAGCCCATGCGGGTGCGGCACGTAGACGAGCTGGTGGACGGTCGCAGACTCGACATGACCTTCCTGCTCGACGAGGACGGACAGTGGCGCCCGGTCGCCGAGATCGCGCCGACGACCGAAAGCGAAAGCCCGAGGCCGAAACCTGACTTGGAGAGGTTGTCCCGCAACGAGATCGAGGCCGCGCGCAAGGAACTCGCGCACCGGCTCGGTGTGCCCGAGTCCGATCTCGACGACCCGCGGCGCCTGTCCGATCGGATGGAACAGATCCGCGCGGAGAACAAGATCAGGGCCAGCCAGATCGAAGCGCTCATCGACTACGGCCGCACCGCATGGGATATCGATGACTTCCACACCATCGGCGACGCTCGCGCGCAGCTGGCCGATCGGCTGAAGCTCGAGCCTGGTGAGTTGACACCGGAGCGGCTCGCCAAGGCCTTCGTGCTGGACAAGATCGGCTCGGCCCGTAGGCATCAGGCCGTCGAGGACCTCGTCGAGTACGCGGCGCTCATGCGCGGCATCGATGCCGATGTGGTCGACGCCGCGCGGGATCGGCTCGCCGATCGGCTCGGGGTCGGCAGGCGGCGCGGGCGTTTCCCGAGGGACCTCTTCCCGCGCAATTACAACAACGACGAGAAGAAGTACCGCCCCGACCGCACCGGCACCGATCCGAAGCGGCTGAACAAGGCGATCGCCAAGCTCGCCCGCAGGCCCGCGGAGCGCGAGAACCTGATCGATGCCCTCGCCGAGTACTACCGCACCATCAATCGGCTCGACCCGTTCGACCCGGTGTCGCGCGGCGCGGACGCGGTGGACCCCCGCCTGGCCGATGTCGAATTCCCGGTGCACCCCAAGGCCGTCGCGCATCTGCTGGACATGATCGGCGATCTCGAATCGCTGGCCGAGGCGCTGCGCGGCGCTCGGGTGCTCGACGGATTCGGCATGCTCGGCGCGAACAACTCCGCGCCCGATCCCCGGCCGACCCCGAACCCGGACTTCACCAGGACCGTCGGCGTCGATCTGCCCGAACCGATTCAGCCGACCGATACCGATGCCGAAAAGGCGGCCAAGGCCAAGCGTTTCGAAAAGGTCTACGAGATCTATCGCGACGGCAAGATCGACCAGAAGGAACGGCTCACCCCGCGGCAACTGGCGAAGGTGCAGGCCGAACTGCGCGCCGAGGTGCACGGGCGGGCAGTCGATCTCGACATGCTGGCCGCGCTCAACGATAGGGCGGCGGAACTGGATCGGCAGGCGCGTCGGCCGCTGGAGATCGCGCGGCTGCTCGGCGAGCGCGGCGCCGCGGTCGCTCAGCTCGACACGGCGCGTGCCGAAGTCGAGGCGGCCACGGCTCACTCCCGCACCGCCGAACCGCAGGAGCGCGCCGCCGCGCTCGACGATCTGGCCGCGGCCGCGCGCAGGCAGCAGGCCGCCGCCGCCGAGCTGGCGCGGGTGGACGCGGCGCTGGCCGCGACCCGTCCCACCGAACCGCCCGCGCTGCCGCCCGCCGCGCACGGTGCGGTCGCGAACCAGGGCGAGGGCTCGAGCGCGCCAACCCGGCCGGAACCAGCCGCCGACGGTGGCGGCCGGAAACCACCGCGGGGGCCGCTCGCGCCGCCGACGCCCGATCCCGAGGAACCGGGGCGCAGGCCCGATCTCGAGATCGCCCGTCGCGTGACCCAGCGGCTCGCGGCCGAGAATGCCGCTGCCGTCCGGGAATTGGCTGCGGCGGACGCCGCAAGGAACGCGGCGATGGTAGGCCTGCCGGTCACGCCGGACCAGCTGGGTCCGGCCCCGGAGCAGGTCGCGAACACCGTCGACCGGTTGACGAGGGCGCATCCCGAGCAGGCCGCGCGCATCGCGGACCTGCGCGAAGCCGCGCTGCGCTACCTCGCCGCCGAGTCCGAGGTCGCGGTGCTCGACGAGGCGCTTGCCCGCGCCATGCAGCGCGAAGCGCTGGCCGAGGAGGGTGCGGGACGCATCGATGACACGGTCGGTGTCGTGGCCGGTGAGCCGCCGCGCATCGTCGTGGTTGGCTGGCAGTCGCCCGGGGACGTGCGCGCCCAGCTCGAGACCGAGCGTCCGCTGCTGCGCCCGCTGCTCGCGCGGCCGGGAGTGGTGGTCACCCACATCGAGATCGCCGTCCTCGACGACGGCCGAATCACCCACCGGCGCACCGACTTCACCCCCGACCGCCCGCCCGCCCCTGAACCGCGCGACGCCGGCGAACGCCAGTCGCCGCGCCAACGCGCCGAGGAGCGCTACCAGCGCGCCCTCCGCGACGCCCATCGCCAGATCGGCCACCCCCCGCAGGGCGACCCGCGGAGCGCGGTGTGGCCGGGTGGTGCGCAGCCGGAGGCGTCGTCTGATCCTGTAGCCGGAAATGATGATCCGACAGTCGATCTCGGTCGGGAGGACCCGCGGACCACGGTGTGGCCGGGTGGTGCGCAGCCGGAGGCGTCGTCTGATCCTGTCGCCGAAAGCGAGGATCCGACGGTCGATCTCGGACAGCGCGAGGATCCACGGACGCGGGTGTGGCCTGGCGGTGGGGAGCCGGGTCACGACCCCTCCGGTAGTTCGGGCAACGACCCCTCCGGCGGTTCCGACGGCGCTGGGTCGCAGCCCGAGCCCTACCGGCCGAAGCACCGGGGTCGCCCAGCGGACGAGGCACAGCACCAAGCGGAAACCTACGAGCCGAAGCACCGCGGCCGTCCGGCGGACGAGTCCGCTGCCGAACCCGACCCCCACCAGCCGAAGCATCGCGGCGTGCCTGCGGACGAGTCTCAGCCGCAGCCGCAGCCTTACGAGCCCAGACATCGCGCGCCGCAGTCCGAAGAGGCGCAGTCTGGGCTGGATCCGAGCGAGGGCACGGGGCGGCATCGTGGTGAGCCTGCGGATGAGTCGGGGCCGCAGGAGCAGACGTACGAGCCGAAGCATCGGGTGGCGCAGCCTGGTGTGGCGGAGTCCGAAGGTGCGCAGCCTGGGATGCCGGAGTCGAGCGAGGGCACGGGGAAGCATCGCGGTCAGCCGGCCGACGAGTCCGGCGCAGAGCCCGGTGGGTACGAGCCGAAGCATCGGGTGGCGCAGCCTGATGCGGCGGAATTCGAAGGCGCGCAGTCTCGGACCTCGGAGTCGAGCGACGGTTCAGGGCGGCATCGTGGTGCGCCTGCGGACGAGTCGGGTGTGCAGCCCGATTACCGAGCGAGACACCGCGGGGATTCTGCGGAACAGTCGCGGCAGGCCGAGGGAGAGTCGGCGCTCCTCGACACGTCGGTTCCCGAGTCGGAGCAGTCCGATGCGCAATCGAATGCTGAAGTGTCAGGCAAGCAGCCGCAGGGTGGTCCGCCGAGCGAGCAGCCACAGGCCGAGCTCGGTGAGCAATCGCTGGAAGAACAGGCGGGCGGGCCCCCGCAGGGTGCGCAGCCTGGCGGGCAGCCGCAGGGTGGGCGTCCCGGTGGGCAGCCGAAGGCCACGCAACCTGGTGGGCAACAAGAGGCTCGGCTGGGTGAGCAATCGCAGGCGGAACAGGCGGGCGGGCCCCCGCAGGGTGCGCAGCCCGGTGGGCAGCGAGAAGGTGGGCGTCCCGGTGGGCAGCCGCAGGCCACGCAACCTGGTGGGCAGCCAGAGGCTCGGCTGGGTGAGCAATCGCAGGCGGAACAGCCAGGCGGGCAGCCGCAGGCTGCGGACCCGAGCGGGCAGGCGCAGGCTGCGCCCGCGAACGGGCAGGCGCAGGGTGGACACCCAGGCGAGCAGCCGCAGACCGGGCAACCGAGCGGGCAGCCACAGGCTCAGCAGGGGGAGCACTCACAGCCCGAGACCGGTGGGCAGTTGCCTGCCGGGGAGCCCGAGACGGATCCGATGCCTGCGGAGGCGCGGGAGGCTCTGGATCGGCTGCGGGCGGAGCGGGCCGAGGCCGTGGCTCGGCGGGCGGAGTGGGACGACATTCGGCGGATGCGCGCGGAGGCGCTCGACCCCGCGGACGCGTCGACCGTCGATGCTCTCGCGCGGGCGGCGCGACAGTTCGATGACGCGGATTCGGCGGTGGCGGAGCTCGACGCGGAGATCGCCGAGCTCGAGCTGGCGAACACACCGGAGGGCGTGTACCGGCAGCTGATGCGCGAACGCGCCGTGCTGGCAAGGGAACGCGAATTCTGGCGCGCCAAGCGCGACGACAGGTATTCGCGTTTCAGCGACCTTCCGCTGCCGTTCGGCGATGCCGCGCAGGCGCTGAACCAGTCCAATCTGGCTCGCACCCTGGAACATCTGGAAGCGAGCGTCGCCGGGACAAGGAACATCGCGGGCACCGGCGACGAGGCCGGGTATGTGGCCCGCGAGGAACTCGACCCCGGCGAAATCGCGCGTCGCCGCGAGCAGATCTTCAAGCTGCACGATGCCGCGTTGCGGTACAACCGGGTACAGGCGGCGCTCGCGGAAGTGGATCGCCGGATCGCCGCGCTCGGCCGGGTCGGCATCGGGGAGCCGCAACCGCTGTCGCGGCAGGTGCGCGCCGAGGTCGACCGCCTGGCCGGGGAACGCGCCCGTGAGGTGCTCGAGTCCAAGCCGTGGCGGCAGATGCGCGCCGATATCGCCGCGCGCCTGCGGGTGAACGAATCCGACCTCGGCCCGGACGCCGCCGCACTGGACAGCGCGCTGGAGGAAGTGGCGGGCCGGACGGTCCGGGCAGACCAGCTGGCCGAGCGCGTCCGCAATCTCGATCTGCTGCGCGAAGCCGCGACGCGCGTGAACGAGGCGGACCACCGCATCGCCCGCATCCAGGGCAGAATCGCCGAATTGGCCGGTGCCGGACGGGATTTCCTCGCCGCCGAGGGCGCGCGCCAGGTCACCGATCGGGTCGGCTTCGTCGACGGCGACCCGCAGCGGATCATCGTGATCGCGCCGCGCGGAACGCTCGACGCGCCACGGGCCGATCACGATGCCGCGCTGCTCGACGCCATCCAGCGCGATTCGCGGGTGGCGCGGGCGATGCTGTCGCGGGAGACGACGATCGAGTACCGCGAACTCGTCGCCGAACTCGATCAGCCGGTGACGACCAGGCGACTGCGTTCGCCCTCGCGCGAGTACATGACACTCGGCCCCGAGGACGCCCCGGTCCTGCGCCGGGTGCGCTGGCAGTCCGGTGAGCGCGATTCGTCGACGTGGCACGAGGTGAACCCGGAGCGGCCGGAATGGACGACGAACCGCAAGGGTCCGACGACGCCGAAGGAGTTCAAGGAGCGCGATCTGCCCGAGGGCGTGAGCGGCTGGGCGACGAATCCGTTTCAGGCGGCGGTGGTGGATCCGTTCGTGGACAACGGCTCCGGCATCAACAAGGGCCTGCTGCCCGCCATCCCCGGCGGAGCACCGACCTACCCCGGCCCGACCTACGAGCTGCCCTTCGCGGACGTCTTCTACCACTTCATGCGGTTGACCTTGGAGCCGGCGAAGTTGTTCGGTTTCACCTGGTACAACGACTCCGCGCATCCCGGCCGGATCTCGCCCGGGTTCAAGGGGCACCCCTGGTTCCGGAAGAAGGGCGCTGACGTCCAGCCGATGGCGCGCGAACCCGAGCGCGCCGAGCGGGAGCACGCCCCCGGTGAGCTGGTGGGGTACGAGCGGAAGCAGGCGGACGAGCAGCGCGCGTGGCAGCGGGTGCAGGACTGGGCCAGCGAGCAGTACCGCCTGTTCCGTAAGTCCGATGGTGATATCGACCGCATCACCGCCAATCTCGCCGCCCGGCCCGAGTTCGAGGGCGCCGCGCGCGAGGTGCGCGCGGCGGAGATCGTGGATCGGATCGCGAGCGTCGTCGAGGACTACATGTCGGCGCGCATCGAGGTGACGACGCGCACCTCCGACGATCCCGGCCCGGATCTCAGCGCCGTAGTCGCGGACCTGACCGGCACCCTGCGCAGCGAACAGCCCGGCGACGCGGCCCGATTGGTCGACGACATCCGCGAGGCGCTGCTCGGCCTGAAGCCGGACAGGGCCGCGATCTCGGCCGAGGTCGCGGTGCGGCTGGACAACTCCGTCAAGGCGTTCAGCCGCGAGCAGATCGCGCAGATCAAGCATCACTACATGGAGGCCGTGTATCGGCGGGCGCTGCCCGTCGACGGGTCGCCAGCGCACGTGCGGCTCGACGAGGTCGCGGATGTCGCGGAGGCCTGGCTGCGGTTGATCGGTGACGAGGCACGGCCGGAAGACGTGCTGATGTTGCAGGACGCCTTGGCCGAGTCGAACTTCTTGCGCGCCAACGACTATGCGTCCTGGCGCGACGCCAACCAGTACGCCATCCGGATCGGCTTCGACTGGGATTCGGTGCGTCCGCCGCTGACCGGCTGGCGCAAGGGCATCAGGTACGCGCCCGCCCCGTTGCCCACCGACGCGCCGCTGCCGCCACGCCCGGACACCGACGACGACGGCCCCGACCCGCTGCCGCCCGGCCCCGGTCCGAGCAGCCCGCCCTCGCTGCCACCGGGCCAGTCGCCCGGACAGCTACCGCAGGCACCGTCACCGGACGACGTGGCGACGGTGCCGCTCGGCAGTCCGATCGGTGCGGACGGCCCCACGATTCCGTTGCCGGGTCCGGATGATGTCGATGATCCGACGGTTTCGTTGTCGGGTGCGATCGGCGCCGATGATTCGACGATTCCGTTGCCGGGTCCGGACGGTGCCGACGATCCGACGGTGCCGTTGTCGGGTGCGATTGGTGCCGACGATCCGACCGTTCCGTTGGCCGGTCCGGACGGTGCGGATGATCCGACGGTTTCGTTGTCGGGTGCGATTGGTGCCGACGATCCGACGGTCCCGCTACCGAACCCGGAAAGTGCCGAAGAGCGCGGCACGAACCAGGATCCGGCCACCTCCATCGGCGACGACCCGACCATCGATCTGCGGCGTGGCGCCGAGGGCTCCGAGCAGGACGGTCGGCCTGAAACCGCGCGGGACCGCTACGAGATCGACAACCCGCAGTTCGGCGCGCGCCTGCGGTACGGGTTCGAGAACTGGGACGCGGTGGTCGACGCGCTCGCCCCACACGAGCGCGCCGTGCTGGAGCGCATCGCGTCGCTGAACGCCGACGGCAGCGGGTTCCGCGCCGCGATCGATGCCGCGTTGCGCGGCGACGCGGAGCTCACGCCCGAATTGGCCGAGGCCGTGGACATTCTCGATGACGTCCTCACCCGCTTCCGCCTACCTGACACCGCGGTGATGACCTACGTCCGTCCCGAGAACCCGCTGGACATGTCCGGCGACGTGATCGGCTCCCTGCACCAGCTCACGGAGTTCCCGCAGCTAGCTCTTGGCGAGACACCCCCGATCTACGGCGGCCGCTTCCACCTCGAACTGACCGTCCCCGCGGGCACACCTGCCATGTTCATGAATCGCTTCCTGCCGTCGGGCATGCCGGTCCCGGTCATGATGCTCGGCCGCGGCCTGCACATGCGCGTCGACACCGTCCGCAGCCTCGGCAACGACGGCCACTGGTTGATCCGCGCCACCGTCGTCCCGGAAGCGGACGCACCGGCCGAGGCCGCCGGTGATCGCTCTCCGGGCAACGCACCGGTGTCCGGCAGCGCACCCGAATCCGCTGTACACCAACCCGATTCCCGGACCGCCGACGAGGCCGCGGCCGTCTCGCCGCCCGAGCCCGGCGCGGGTGGCGGCGGGAAGAAGCCGCCACAGGTGCCGCCGCTGACGGCGCCCGAGCCGAATGATCCCGCGGATGATTCGGAGTCCCAGCCGCTGCGATTGAGCCCGCCGGAGCCGGTGGGCGAGGACCCGGGCGTACCTCCACTGCGGCTGACACCCCCTGATCAGGACCCCGACCCCTACTCCGAGCCTGCGCCTCGCGCGATCCAGCCGCCGGACCAGCCGCCACGGGACGAGTGGTCGCAGCGCGATGTCGCTGAGATCGTCCGGGTACTGAGCGAACGGCACGACGTCGATCTGTTGGGCGAGCGACGTGCCATGCGGGTGCTCCGGTTCGATCTGCCCCACCTCGATCCCGAGGTGCTCCGGGAGTACGCCAGGGCGATCGACGACCTGCTCACGAAGTACCCGGGGACGCCGGTGGCGATCCTCGACATCCTCACGGTGCAAAACCACCGCAGCGCCTTCGCGGCGACGCAGTGGGAGCACGAGAACGGCGGCGCCCGAGTCGTTCTCGACTATCAACTCGCCACCAGCGCCCCACTGTTCTGGTCTGTGATGAGCATGGATGTGGCCGCCGGGTTCAAGCATCCGAGCATGGAACGCCGACCGGTGTACGGCGCGGTCGTCCACGAGTTCGGCCATGTGCTCGACTATCTGTCGTCCGAAGAGACCCGCCCGACGATCGAGGATGTGCTGCGTCGCCGCTACGAAGAGGAGTTCGCGGCCGCGCACCTCGCCGCGGGTGGCGAGGGCTACCACACCTGGATTCGCCAGCTCAGCGGCTACAGCTTCCACGACGACGGTGCGTTCAACCCGGGTGAGGCGATCCCGGAGGGCTTCGCCGAGGTCGAGCTGAACGGCGACGCCGCGAGCGAACCGGCGCGTGTCATCCACGAGACCCTGGTGGTGAACGCGCGCCGCGCCCTCGCCGAGGGAGCCATCCCGCAGCCGCCCTCCCAGCTCCCGTCCGAGCCCGATGCCGGTGGCGGCGGGAAGGAACCGCCGCAGCAGCCTCCGGTGGGAATGCCAGATCCGGGTGAGCCGAACGACGAGGGATCGGAAAAGTCTGCACAGCAGTCCGATTCGAGCACCGGCGACGACTCGGGCCCCGAGGAGGACGGCGACGGTGCGGGCAGGTCGGCGATGACGCAGGCCGAGCGGTCGCGTCGCGTGGTGGCGCGAATCGAGGCGCAACGGGATATCGCGCGGCGGGACTTGGACGACGCCCGAGCGGGGCGGGCCGAAGCCATGCGCGGGCTGCCGGTGGCCGAGACGGATCTGATCGACGAGGCCGCCCTGGACGCCACGGTCGAACGGCTGGAAAGCCGGACCCTGCCGGTCTCCGAACTCGCGGAACAGTCGGCGCGGACCCGGGCGCTGCGGGAGGCTGCGGAGCGCTTCCACGCGGCCGAGCAGCGGTTGACCGCGGTGGATCGGGCGCTCGACCGCGCCGTGCAACGTCGGGTGCTCGCCGAAGAGGGGGCGCGCCGGCTCGACGACCACGTTGGCATCGTCGCCTCGGATCCGTCGGTGATCGTGGTCGTCGGCAGGGACGCGCCGACCGACGTGCGTGCCCGGCTCGCCACCGACTATCCGCACCTGCGATTGCCGCTCGCCCGGGCGGACGTGATCGTCCGGCACATCCGGATCGCGGACGGCGCCGACGGTGGAATCATTCTGCACCGCACCGACTTCCGTACCGAAGTATCGGCCGCCGTCGGCTCGGTCTCGATCGGCTCGGCGATCGACGGCGACACTCCGGTCAGCCGGGCTCGCGCGGAGCTCGACCGTGCGAGGACCCGCCGCGACGCGGCAGGCGACGCGCACTTCGACGCCGTGATGAACCTCAGAAACGAGGTCGCACAGCTGCCGATCGCCCCTGGCGAGCTGACCAGCCAGACGCTGCGGGCGATGCTGCGCCGACTGCTCGCCGAGGGCGTGCCCCAGCAGAGCGTCGACCGGCTGCACGCGGCCGCAAACGATGTCGAGCAGCGCCGCGCCGAATTGATCGCTGCGCAGACCGAATTCGCCGCGGCCAAGCGCCGACTGGAACTCGCCCGCGCCGGTCTGCACGAGGTCCGCTACGACCCGACCGCCGAGCGGCAGACACCCGGCACAACCCGTATCGACCCGCGAACGGTCCACTGGCCCGGTGGATCCGCGCCGGGACCTGACGACGGAGACGACTCCGGGGCGGCGGGTGCGCCGTCGCGGCCGGGTCCTCGGCCCGGTACCGGCCCCGCGGGTTCGGCGCGTTCGGTGCCGCGGGAATCGCGGCGGTCCGAGCCAGGTGCGAATAGCGAAGGACCCGCCGAGGCGACGGCCGAATCCAACCGCGCCAGGGTCGCGCCCGAGGGTGAGTCGGATTCCGGCGAGGCGCGCGAGCCGGAGGCCGCCGCGGGCGGTGGCGGCGGGACGAAGCCGCCGCAGGAACCGCCCACCACCTCGCCCGGTCCGGACGAACCCAGTGGTGACGACGCGGAAAATGAGTCGTCGCAGCCGGATTCGGCGCCGACGGCCCCTCGGTCGTTGACCGCCAGGGAACAGGCCGAGCTCGACCGACTGCTGGCCGAGCGTGCCGAGGCGGTCTCGCGGCGGGAGGAGTGGCGCGACATCCGGCGGATGCGGGCGCAGAACATGCCGGTGGACGTCGACGTCGATCTCACGCGAGACGCGCTGGTCTCGACGATGGACGAGCTGCGCGGCAAAACCATGCGCGTCGACGAGATGCACGCCCGGCTTGCCGCCATCGACGCGCTGGAACGGGCCGCCGAGCAGTTCGCCGACGCCGAGAGCGACATCGCCAGACTCGACGACGCGATCGCCGCCCTGCGCGACGGAACGTCGCAGGACGAATACGAAGCCCTGGTCCGTGAACGCGCCGCCGCCGTCGCCGAGCGAGAGTTCTGGCGCGCCAAGCGCAATGACCGCGCCTCGCGGTTCGCCGACATCCTGCCGACCCTGCGCGGAGCGGACGATTCGCTCGGCGCCGACCTGGCGCCAACCCTGGAGCATCTGCGCAACGCCCTGGTCGGCGAGCGCACCATCCCTGGCGTCGGCGAGGACTTGTCCACGCAGACACCGGAATTGGTGGGCGAAGCCGAACTGTCCCGCCGCCGCGCACAGGTGTTCAAGTTGCAGCGCGCGGCCGAGGAATACGAACGCGCGGCGGCGCGGGTCGCCGAGATCGATCGTCGCCTCGGCGAACTCGGCAGATCCGGCACCGACGTCGAGCCGACGCTGTCGCACGAGGCGCGCACCGAGATCGATCGGCTGGCCCGTGAACGCGCGCGCCAGGTGCTCGCGGTCGAACCGTGGCGCGGGATGCGCGACGATCTGGCGCGCAGGTTGCGGGTGAACGAGAACGAGCTCGGCCATGGGCAACTCGACGAGACCCTCGCGGAAGCCGCGGGCAGGACGATCGAGGCGAGCCGGGTTCCCGAACAGGCGCGCAACCTGAATCTGCTGCGGGAGGCCGCGGAACGGGTCAATGCCGCAGAAGACGCGATCGATCGCATCCAGGCCAGGATCGCCGAATTGGCCGGTGCGGGACGGGAATTCCTCGATGCGGCCGGTGCAAGGCCGATCGTGCCCCGCGTCGGTCTCGTCGAGGGTGACCAACCGCGGATCATCGTCGTCGCCCCCCGCGGCGGACTCGACAATCCGCGCGCACTGCACGACGCGGCGCTGGCCCGCGCGCTGCGGGAGAACGCGTCGGTCGCGCACGCGATGACACGCCGCGACGCGACGGTCGAGTTCCACGAGATCATCGCCGACCGCGGCGAACCGGTCCGGTATCGACGCATGGCCGGACCGCGACGCGAGTTCCTCGAGATCACCGGGCCCCGGCCGCTCGACGCCGGTGTGCTGCTGGTCCGCTGGTTCGACGCCGCGGGCAGGCCGCACGAGGTGCGCCCCGACCGTCCGACCTGGCGGACCAACCGCGACGGCGGCACCGTGCCCAAGACCTTCCACCCGCGCGACCTCCCCGAGGGGGTCAGCGGTTGGGCGGTGAATCCGTTCCAGGCGGCGCTGGAAGACCCGTTCACCGACAACGGACCCGGCGTCAACAAGGACCTGCTGCCCGCGATTCCCGGTGGCCAGCCGATCGAGACCGGGCCGACGTACGAGGTGCCGTTCTCCGGCCTCTTCTATCACACGATGCGGTTGATCCTGGAGACGGCGAAGCTGTCCGGATTCACCTGGTACGCCGACAAGAACAACCTAGGTCGGATCCGCCCAGGCTTCAAGGGACACCCGTTCTTCCGGAAGAAGTCCGCCGAAGTGCAGCCGATGGCGCGGGAGTGGAACGTCCGGGACCTGTTCGCGCTACCGGAGAACGAGCGCTGGTATCAGGCGAGCCAGACCGCCGAGCAGCGGGCGTGGGCGCTGGTGCAGCGACGCGCCGAACTGGAATACGAGCGGTTCCGCGGCGACGACAGCGATATCGACAGGATCACCGACCGGCTCGCGCGCAACCCCGCCGCCGAAGGGGCCGGGCGCGCGGTGCGGGCGGCCGAACTCGTCGCGCTGGTCGACGGACTCATCGAGGACCACATCGAGGGCCTGCCGACCACGCGTCGTCCGCGAGATCCAGGGCCGGACCTCAGCGCGGCGGTCGACGAGATCACCGGGCACCTTCGCGACGAAAAGGCCGGTGACGCAGAGCGACTGGTGCATTTCGTCTACGAAGAGCTGACACGCGGCACCGATGTGGACCGAAAGGAGCTGGCGGGCAAGGTCGCCGACCGCCTTGACGATTCGGCGCCCGCGTTCACGCGTGCGGAGATCGCGCAGATCAAGCATCACCTGATGAACGCCGAGTACCTGCGCACCGATTGGCGCACCGGCGTGGTCGTGCGACAGCGGCTCGACGCGGTCGTCGACGTGGCGCTGGCGTGGCAGCGCCTGATCGACGGCGACCCGAACGACGCCGACATCCTGATGTTGCAGGACGCGCTGGCGGAATCGAACTTCCTGATCCGAAACCCGACCGCGTTCTGGAACCTGGCCAACGAACACGCCGTCCGCATCGGCTTCGACTGGAACTCGAACCGTCCACCGTTCACCGAGTGGGCGAAAGGCGCCAAGTACGCTCCGCCATCCCGCGAACCGGAATATTCCCGGTACGCCCTCCCACCGCGCCGCACCGACGGCGGCGACTCGGCACCCGCCCAGCCGACCGAGGCCGCACCGTCGAACCAGCCCGGTGGAGAGCAGCCGCACGCCGTCGACCCGCGCACCGTGCACTGGCCCGGTGGGACCGCACCGGAGTCGGCGTCGGGTTCCGAACTCGGCACAGGCGAGCATTCACCGGAGGCGTCGCCGAATTCTGGGCCGGTCGATCCCGGAACTACGCGTTCGCAAGGCGACGGCGAAAACTCCCGTGGCGCTGTCGATTCCCGGACCGTCCACTGGCCGGGCGGGCCGGATACGAACGCGGACGTGGTTGTCGACGAGCGGTCACCGGAAGCGTCGGAGGTCCGACCGGTTGATCCGCGGACGGCGCATTGGCCCGGTGGTCGCGCGCCGGAGTCCGATCAGGGCAGCGGCGGGTCGATGCCGAAAGACGTTGCGTCGTCGGAGGTCGGGCCGACCGATCCACGGGCAAAGTCGCGACCTGAGAGTCGGTCCGACTCGGAAGCCGGTGAGGGCCAGGCGCATTCGGAGGTGCGCGACCACAACCGCGTCGGCGGACAGCCGCCTACAGCACCAGATGCCGAATCGGCGGATGCGGGTGCGCCGCCGTCTATGGATGGTGAGCGGAGCGCTGGACCCGAGGGCGGCGATGGCTTGGTGCGGCCGGAGGGCAGCGAGGGCCAAGCGCAGCCGGAGGCCAGGGCCGAGGCGGACGCCGGTGAAGACCTGTCGCGGCCTGAGGGTTCGGCTCGGCCGAATAGCGAGCGCGGACAGTCGCGGCCGGAGGGTGTGGCGCGGGCCGAAGGTGGCGAGCGATCGGGGAGTAGCGAAGTCCAGTCGCGGCCCGAGGAGCGGGTCGATTCGGAAGTCGGCGGGGAGCAGTCGCGGTCCGAGGGCGGGGCGCAGGCTCCGGGCGACGTGGCGTCGTCGGAAATCGGTGAAGATCGGCGGGTCGAGGGGGAGCGGCGTTCGAAGGAAGACGAGGGTCGTTCGCGGCTCGACGGTGATGCGATGACCGAAGGTGGCGAGCGGCCGGAAGTCGGCGAGGGGCAGTCGCGTTCGGAGGGTTCGGCCCGGCCGGAGAGCGAGAGCGGCCTGTCGCGGTCGGCGGGATTGGTTCGACCGGAAAGCGAGGGCGAGCAGTCGCGGCCTGAGGCTGGGGCGCGGGCCGAAGATGGCGAGCGGCCGGAGGGTGGCGAAGACCAGGCGCGGCCCGAGGAAGGGACCGATTCGGGAGTCGGCGAAGACCAGCCGCGGCCGGACGAAGGAGCGAATTCGGGGGTCGATGAGGGGCAGTCGCGGTCCGAGGGTGGGGCGCAGGCTCCGGGCGACGTTCGTTCGGAGAGCGGCGAAGGTCGGCGGGTTGAGGGGGAGCGGCGGTCGACGGGAGACGAGCGGCGTCCGCGGCTCGACGGTGGTGCGGCAGCCGGTCTCGCGGCAGGAAGTGGCGCGGAGGAGGAGCGCGACCCCCGGAAGCCAACGCCCGTAGCGCCGTTCCCACCCGTACCGCCGTTGCCGCAACCACCGGCGCCGCAGCCTCCGGTGCCTCCTGTGCCGCCGCAACCACCGGTGCCGCCGAAGCCGCCGGCACCTCCTGTGCCACCGCAGCCATCGGTTCCTCCGAAGCCGCCAGAGCCGCCTGCTCGGCCGCAGCCGCCGGTGCCGCCGCGGCCACCGGTGCCTCCTGCGCCGCAGCCTCCGGTCCCACCGGTTCCGCCGGAGCCTCCGGCTTCGCCGCAACCGCCAAAGCCTCCGCAACTTCCGCCTGCGCCGGATTGGCCGAGGGCTCCTGAGTTCCCGCCTGCGCCGGGTTGGCCGACGCCCCCGGATGGTCCGGCGTTGCCCGCGCCGCCGCCCGGGCCCGGTGGTCCGTCGGTGCCGGGAATGCCGTCTGCGCCGCCGCAGCCGCCGGGTCCGCCACAGTCGCCGGTGCCGCCGCAGGTGCCGGTGCCGGTGCCGCCGGAGTCTCCGGTGTCGCCGCAACCGCCGAGGCTCCCGGACCGGCCGGAATTGCCGGATTTGCCGACAGCTCCGCAGTTCCCGCCTGCGCCCGGTTGGCCGACGCCGCCGGGTGATCCGGGGTTGCCCGCGCCGCCGACCATGCCCGCCGATCCGTCGGTGCCGGGCATGCCGTCTGCGCCGCCGCAGCCGCCGGGTCCGCCACAGTCGCCGGTGCCGCCGGAGTCTCCGGTGTCGCCGCAACCGCCGAGGCTTCCGGACCGGCCGGAGGGGCCGGATTTGCCGACAGCTCCGCGGTTCCCGCCTGCGTCGGGTTGGCCGACGCCGCCGGGTGATCCGGGGTTGCCTGAGCCGCCTACCAGGCCCGGTGGTCCGCCGGTACCGGGCACGCCGTCGGTACCGCCTGTGCCGCCGGAGTCTCCGGTGTCGCCGCAACCGCCAAGGCTTCCGAACCCGCCGGAGTTGCCGGATTTGCCGACAGCTCCGCAGTTCCCGCCTGCGTCGGGTTGGCCGACGCCGCCGGGTGATCCGGCGTTGCCCGAGCCGCCGACGAGGCCCGGTGATCCGCCGGTGCCGGGTATGCCGATATCGCCCGATCCGTCGCAGGGTTGGATGCGGCCGCCTGGTGGTCCTGGCATACCGGGTATGCCGACGTTGCCTGATCCGTCGCAGGGTGGGGTGTCGTCGCCTAACGATCCCTCGGTGCCCGGTATGCCGACGTTGCCTGATCCGTCGCCGGGCTGGGTGCCGCCGTCTGGCGAACCCGGTGTGCCGACGTTGCCCGATCCACCATCGGTCGGGGAACCGGGTGGGAATGGGCTGTCGGGTGGGGCGAACGGGTATTCGCCTGCGGCGCCGATGATGCCGCCTGCGGTCCCGCCCGCGTCGGGGGGCCGGTCACGGTCCTCGCGGGCGTTTCCGCGAGCCGGTTTCGGCAACGGCCGTGGGCCTGCCGAGGGCGGTCAGCGTGCGGCGACAGGTCTTGTGGTGCGCTCGCATGCGGGTGTCGGTGAGTTCGCGGACTTCGATCCGCGGAGCGGCGCGCTGCGCGGTGGGGCGTCGGGAGGCGGTTCGGTGTCCGGACTGTACGGCTTTGTCGGTGACCTGTCGGTGGTCTTCTACCGGGAAGCCGGTCGGCTACTGCTGCGGGCCGGCGACCGCGTGATCGATCTGGACGCCCAGCCGATCGCCGTCTATTGGCAGCGGGTCGACGACCGGACGAACCGCTTCGTCCTCGTCGACTCCGGTGTCGTCGCCTGCGACGTGCACTACCGCGCGGTCGTTCCTGACCTCGACTTCGGGCTGCTGATCCGGGATGTCCTCGGCGATCCCGACCGGCGTTCCCGCATCTTCGCCGCCTGACCCGCACGTTCCGCCGAGAACGAGCCGTCAGGGATCAGGGGGCTCCGTTTCCCATCGGTACCCGTAGCCGCGAATGGTGGTGATGAGGTGGGGGCGCTGGAGTTTGGCGCGCAGCGCGGCCATGTGGACGTCGAGGGCGCGGGAGATGGCGGCGAAGGCGTCGCCCCAGATGCGGTCCATGAGTTGCTGACGGCTGACGGCGGACCCCGGACGCTCCAAGAGAACGCGTACCAGTTCGAATTCCTTGTGGGTGAGCGTGATCGGGGCGCCCGCGACCTCGACGGTGCGTGCTTGCAAGTCGACGCGGACGTCGCCGGTCACCACCACCAGCGGGGCGGGGGCGGTGGGGGTACCGGCGCGGCGGGTGACGGTTTCCAGGCGCGCCACCAGCTCGCCGACGCGCGGCGGCTTCGTCAGGTAGTCGTCGGCTCCGGCGCGCAGACCGCGGATGACGGCGCGTTCGCCGCTGCGCGCGGTGAGGATCAGCACCGGCACCGAGCTGACCTCGCGGAGTTTGCGCAGCACCTCCAGGCCGTCCATGTCGGGGAGGCCGAGATCGAGGATGACGGCGTCGTAGCGGTCGTGGGTGAGCAGGAGATCGGCGCCGCGCCGGAGGTGATCGGCCTGATAGTCCTTGGCACGCAGCGCCGCGACGAGGGCGTCGCCGACTCCGGGGTCGTCTTCGACTATCGCAAGTCTCACGTCCAGATCCTCGCAAATCGGAGGTTCCGTCCGCAGGGGTATCGGGTGTGGGGGACTGGCACACCCGAGACCTTGACAGATTCTTAGGGAAGTCACCGCTCATGAGCGAGACGAACGACCGCCAGGTGCGCGAAAATTCATTCCCAGCTGCTTCCTTCGAAGGAACCGATGACCGGCACCCCGGTCCCCAGGCAGCCCCGCGGCCTCGTCCTGCCCTACGAAGGTCGGCCGAGGTCCGCCACGGCGGGTCCGCGAATCCTGTCGAGGGGTGAGGGTTTCGGCTTGCCGGGTCGCCCTTCGGCATCCTGTGCCAGGATGAAGGACAGCAATTCGGCTCTAGCCTGTGACCGGACGCTCGTCGGGATTCCGGTTACGGGTGCGTGGATGAGGAGATAGCTGCACCGTGACCAGCCAAGAAGGCCCGAACGACGAGGTCGGCGACAACCAGGTCCCCGGCGATCAGCAGCCGAATCGCACACCCGAGCAGCGCGCCGACGAAGAGTTCGGCCAGGAGTTCCAGCGGGCGTTCGAGGAGAGCAGCGACGAACCCGATGTGGAGTTCTCGCTGGGTGATCCCGCGCCGGAGCCGGAGCCCGAAACTGTGGACCCGGCCGAGCAGGCCCGCGAGATCGGCCACAATCTGGCTCGCGAACTGGCCACGAGCGGCCCGCAGGGCTGGTCCAAGCTGGACGCGGTGTTCGCTTTCACCGCGGTCGCCGAGGTCGCGCAGATCGTGTTCAGCGACGATCAGGAGCGTTCGGTCCGTATCCAGCCGTCGGAGGCGGTGCTGGAGCTGGTGCGCAGGCACCGCGAGGTTTCCGCCGCCATGGGCGACGGCCCGTGGTGGCGGCTGCTGTTGCAGCTGACGCCCGCGGGCCGGCTGGATATCGACTACGACTACGGTGACGAGCCGTTCCCGGACGATCACCTGTTCCCGGCCGCGGTGTATCAGGCCGACCTGGAAGCCAATCCGCGGGAGCGGCTGCCGGTGTGGCTGGCCGCGTATGTGAGTCACGGCGACCGCCAGTCCCGTACCCCGGCGCAGGCCGCCGCCTTGGCGCGCGCGGATCGGGAAGCCGGTGTGCGCGGGACGATCTCGGAGCGCGATTTCCCGGCGCTGCCCACGCTGTGGGCCCGCTGGGCGGTGCTGGCGGCCGCGTTCGTCGCCGTCGGTTCCGAGTGGGGGCCGCGTATTCTGCCCGCGCTCGGCTGGTTCGAAGGCGCCAAGCGGGGCGGCTCGACGCTGTACATGCTGCCCGGTGGCCGGGCCGTGCTCTCCGGTGGTGTCTGGAACGCGCCCGCCTTGGACGCGGCGTACAACCAGGGCGCGCAGCTGCCCGCGTACTACGCCGGTGCTCCGTCCTGGGTGGCGAACCCGGTACTGAATCCCCGGGCCGCCAGCGGTTTGCTGTCGTTCTGCTACTGGTGGGAGGGCGGTCGCTGGTACCGCGGCGAGTCGCCGACGGCCGATCAGCTCGCCGAGGCCGTGCCCGGTATCTGGACCGCGCAGACGGTGACCAACGTGATCGCGGGCCTGGTCGCCGCCGAGCCCACCGACGGCCAGGTCGCCGCCGTCGCCACGCTGGTCTCGGCCGCGGAAGCCGGTGTGGTGACCAGGGATACGCTGATCAGCGTCTTCGGTGACGAGGGCGACTTCGATATCGACAGCGCCTTCTACCAGCTCACCATGGCAGGCGTGGCCACAACGCTGCCGGATCCGATGCCCGAGGACGAGGCCATCGATCAGGTCCGCCGCTACATTCTCGAGCGCGATCTCGACACCACCGGCTATCCGCTGGACCAGCTGCGCGCCGACCGCATCAGCTGCGGCTGGATGGTCTACGTGCCGACCGCGCCGGGGGAGATCGCCATCGGCCGTGCGCTGTTCTACATCGCCGATGACGGTGTGCTGGAGCAGTCCTCGTCCTCGATCGCACCCTCGCGCTACATCGCGGAGTTCGAGCAGCGCTTCCAGGAGCGCAACGGGATGGTCGACGCCTGACCTGTTGCCTGCCCTTTGCGGGTTAACAGCAGGGAACGGATCGATGGCGAATTCCTAACGGGTTCTTTAGCTTCTCACCCCGGTGAATCGGCCCGCCGTGTCGGCCGAGGTGCCAGAATGGTCGGAAAGATCTGCGTACCAGCCGCTTTGTGGCTGGTACGGGCCTTGTGAGAAGAGAGGTGCCCCGTGGACGTCGAGAGTTTTGTGGAAAAGCAGCGCATCGCGGGCACCGACACCGGCAAGGTGCGCGACCGCATGGACGCCCTCGCCGATCGCGTGCAGGCGCAGTTGGATTCGCTGATCTCGATCGTCAGCTCCGACCCGGTCTTCGGCAAGAAGTTCATGGATGACCCGAAGGGCCTCAAGTACCAGCTCGAGGGCGCTGTCGAGGGCACACGGACCATGGCCAAGTCCTGGGGCAAGCTCTCCGACGGCCAGTTCCAGAACGCGACGAATGCCGAACGCGAGGAGCAGAAGCGTCGAGAGCAGTTCGAGAACATCTGAGCCGGAACGGTTGCTGATGGTTGGCGGGCGGTCCACACGGACCGCCGTGAGAGTTTGTGGAGTTGGTGAGAACTAGATGGCCAGACGCGATGCCGAGATCGCCGATGTGATGGACGAATTCCGCAGCCGTATCCGCGAGATCGCCGAGATGCAGCAGCGGCGGGTCAAGCTCACCGCCACCGCGAGCACAAGGGACCGGCAGATCTCGGTGACGGTGAACGCCAACGGGGTGGTCATCCAAACCAAATTCGGCAGCGGCATCGACGAATACAGCTACGAGGACATCGCCAAAGCCATCACGCGGCTTGCCCAGCAGGCTGCCCAGGACGTGTTCGATCAGAGCAAGCAAGTCATGGCGCCCGTGGCGGAAGAGCGGGCGCGGCTGCCCAAGCTCTCCGACGTGATCCCGGGTATGCCCGACTTCCAGAGCGAGATCCCCATGGAGCCACCGGTTTCCGTCGCGCCGCCGGGCGCCGCCGAGCGCGCGGACGCGGAACTGGTGTTCACCGATGTGGAGACCATCGAGGACAAGCCCGAAACCGGAAAGGGCGTCACCGACTCGGTTTGGTGACGTGCGCGCGGTTTAGATGGGTTACTGGCATATTCCCGAGGAGTTCGCCTGGGTCGGGTGGGTGGCGGGTGCGGAGATCACCCACATCGATCCCAATGACCTGGACGGGATCTCGGATGTGCTGCGCGAGATCGGGCGGGAGATCCTCGAGCAGGCCATCGCCGAGGCTGATACCGCCAGCCGATCCGTCCGCGTGTCCTACCCGCAGGGCAGCGGCGGCGAGAAGATCTTCGATTCGCTCCAGAGCGTAATCCACGGCCAAGACCCGAAGCACGGCTCCATCGAGCTGATGGGCGAGTCCTTCGACCAGTTGGCCACCGCGGTCGACGACTTCACCGGTGAGGTTCACGCCAACCATTTGAGCGCGATCTTCGCGCTCGGCTGGCTGGTCATCGAGCTGGCCTGGTCGCTGGCCGCGGGCCCGGCCGCGCCCGGCCTCCAGGCCGGTGCGATCGCGGCCACCCGTGCCGCCTTCGGGGTGATCGGCCGGATTCTGGAGAGCGCGATCGCCCGAATCATCGGTCAGCGCTTCCTCTCCGAGGCGGCGCGGACCGTCATCGCCAAAGTCGTCTACGAGATGATTCAGGAGGGCTTGGTCGAGGTCGTCCAGACGACCATCGAGGAAGCCGCTATCCACAACATCCTCAAGGCAGAGGGCCTGAAGTCGCAGCCCTTCGACTGGGGCGGCTACCTGAAGAACGTGGGTGTCTCGTTCGCGGCGGGTGCGGCGGGCGGCGGCGCCGGTTATGGCCTGGGCCATATTCCGGCGCTCAACCGGATGATGTCGAGCGACAACCGGTGGGCCCGGGCCATGGGCGGCGGGCTGGTCGGTATCGGCGCGGGTGTTGTCGGTGCGACGACCGCAGGCCTGCTGACCGGCCAGTGGACTCCGGAGGCGTTCGTCGGTGGCGGCCTGTCGGGCGCGATTCCCTCCGGTGCGTCGAGTTTCCGTGGAAACCGGCAGTACGCGGGTGGGCCCAACATCGGCGGCGGAAACTTCAACGTGACCATGCCGGACGGTACCGCGCCGCCGGGGGAACCCACCAACGGGACAGATCCCGCCAATTCCACTGGTGCCAACGGCAATTCGGGTGCGGGAAACCAGAATGGCGCCGGGAATCAGAATGGCGCCGGGAATCAGAATGGCACCGGGAACCAGAACGGTGCCGGGGACAACAGCCCCGGCACGAACGCCGCCAGTGCGGGCAATACCTCCGCACCGCCGGCCGGGCAAGGCGCGAACGCGCCGCAGGCCGGGGCCGCCGACTCGGGCGCGGGCAACCAGCAGCAGGCCGGCGCCGCACCGCAGGCGGGTCAGCAGACGGGTCAGCAGAGCGCGGGAACCGGTGCGGGCGACGGCAATTCGTCGAATGCTGGCGGAAGCCAGAGCAATGCGGCTCCGCAGGCGGGCGACTCGAGCTCGGCGGCAAGCAATCCCAACTCGGCGGTGTCGGATCCCGGTGCTGGAGCAGGCGCTTCTGACCCAGGTGCGGGTGCTACGGATCCCGGTGCGGGGGCCGCGCAGGTCAGCCCGGTCACCGATCCCGGCGCGGTCGACAACCTCACCGGTTCGCCGCTGGGCGACTCTTTCGGTGCCGGCGCGGGCATTTCGGGCGATCCCAACTCGAGCCTGAACACGAACGCCGCCACCAACGGGGCAGGAACGACGGCGCCGGGGGCGGCCGCGCCGGGATCGACGGCGCCGGGAGCGGCCGCGCCGGGGTCGACGGCGCCGGGTGCGAGCATGAGCACGGGTGCGTCCAGTGCGGCGCCGGGCAGCTCGTCGTCCGCGCCGGGGTCCACCTCCACGTCTCCGACAACGGGCCAGTCGAGCACCGCAACGGGCCAGTCGAGCACCGCCACCGGCCAATCGAACACCGCGACCGGCACGCCGGGCGCCGGTCGGCCGTCGACGCCCAACCTGCCCGGTGTGCCGCGCGCCGGGGACACCTCCGTTGCCGGTTTCAACGACGGCACGTCCAGCGTCGCCCCGAGCACCGACGCCCAGCCGACACCCGCGGCGCGCGCGGGCTCGTCCGCTCAGGCCGCGACCCCCGGCGCCGCCCCGGCCAGTCCGGTGCAGACGCAGATCTCGGATACCGAAGCGCCGCAACGGAACACCACCGCGGACTCGGACAGCGACGCCGACAGCCAGGTGCAGGTCACACCGGAGAGCGACCCGCAGGTCCAAGCGCGGACCGACAGCACCCTGGATCCGACGACACAAGACGACAGCGACGAGGATGCCCCGGCGCGTCCCGACGGCGATCAGGACCCGGCGGCGCGACCGGACAGCGACGAGGACGCCGCGGCGCGTCCCGACAGTGACGAGGATGCGCCCGCGCGGCCGGACAGCGACGAGGATCCGGCGGCACGCCCGGATGTCGACGACGATTCCGCGCTGGTCCTGCCGCCTCCGCCGCCGACCCCCGCGGCCCCGGCTCCGGCACGCCCCAGCACCGATCCGGACGCCAGCACGGACCCCGACACCGATACCGATCCGGAAACCCAGAACCAGCCGGACGATTCGTCCGAGCCGAACCCCGACACCGACGAGAACGCTCGCCCGCGCCGGGTGGCCGACGCCAGTCCAGCGACGGACGCGGAGAAGCAGCAGGCCGCCGACATCCTCGACAGCATGGCGGGCAAGCCGAAGCTCGCCGATTTCCAGCTCGACCCCAAGGCCACCCGTGCCGAGGCGGATGCGTTGGCACGCAAGAACTCCGAGCGGTGGAACTCGATCACGCCGGAGCAGCAGCTGGTCCTGCTCCGGGTGCATCCGGCCGGCTTCGGCAACAACGTGCCGGGCATTCCCGCCCCGGATGTCGACATCGCCAACCGGATACAGATCGCCCGGGAGACGCAGGAACTGATCGCCCGCAGCGGGTTGACCGAAATCCAACAGGCGCGGTTGGCGAGTCTGCTCGCCGAGCAAGAGCAGGCCGCGGCTGCCTTGGCGAAGGCGAAAGCCGAGCAGCCGCGGGCCCGTACCCAGGTGGATCCGGACAGCCGCTGGGCGGAGAGGGCGGCGGCACGCCGTCAGGCCGCGCGAGAACGGGCCGAAGCCAGACAGCGGATCGACCAGGCGCGCACCGAGGCCGCGAAGACCGTCAAACGCGTCCAGAACGAGCTCGACAGTCTGGTTCGGCAGAGCAAGCTGGACTCCGCCTCGCACAAGCAGCTGGTGAACCTGCTGCGCACCCGAGAGGCGATCGCCGTGGCACAGGCGGTGGCCCGAACCGTCGCGCCGAATACGCCGGTCTACGTCATGGCCTTCGACTCCACCGCGTTCAACGGCAGCGGCCGGGCGGCCATCGCCATGGGCGACGTCGACACCGCGACCCGGTTGTCCTGGCACGTCCCCGGCCGTGACGCGTCGCTGGCCAACATCGGCGGCACCGTGAACGAGATGGCCGCCCAGTACCGGGCGACCGCCGGTCGACTGAGCCCGGGCGAGTCGGCGGCGTCGATCGCGTGGGTCGGTTATGGCACACCGAACAAGGCCCAGTCCATGACCACCTGGCATGCCCGCCAGGGTGGCAAGCTGCTCGCCCAGGATCTGGCCGCCTTCAGCGCGACTCGAGCAGCGCTCAACGCGGGGCGGGTGGCGCAGGGGCAACACGAGATCGCGGTCTCGAACAAGATCATCGCGCGCGGCTACGGCGTCGACGTCGTCGAATCGTCCGGCCACAAGGGGCGTTTGGCTCGTTTGGTCGACGATGTCGTGCTGATCGGCTTCTCCGGCCAAGCAGAAGACCCGATGATCCGGAAGAAGCACTTCGGCGACGGCGTCCGAGTGCACATCCAGGATCGCGCCAACGGCCTGTTCCACCAGTTCAACGGCCCGGACGGTCCGAAGCCGCCGAACAACGGCGTGCCGGTCGACCGCATGTACCGGCTGGAGAACATCGCGGCGGGCAGCACCGAATTCCAAGCGCCCGACAACGAGTCGTTCCTGGACACCGATCGGCCCCCGCTGCGCGAGAACGGGTGCTCCGAGCAGGCGCTGTACCGGGCGCGCCAGCGTACCGGTAACCCGGACATCACCGTGCCGACCGATGTCGGCTTGGACGGTGTGTCCATGCGCCGGCTCGAAGAGCACGCCGATTCCCAGGTGACCGAGGTCAAGGTCGGCAAGCGTAAGTCGCCGCACAAGGCGATCGCCGAGGCACTCGGCTTCATGGAGGGCAAGGCGACGGCCATCGTCATCGACCAGAACCACACGGTCGATGAGCACGGTGTCGGGGCGCACGCGTACGTCATGTACTACGACGCCGCGACCGGCAAGATCATGGTCGACGACCCGTACAAGTATCCGGACGGCCCGGTCGAGTTCGACCCCGACAACCTGCCCGACGCGAAGAAGACCTGGGTCATGGTCTACGACGCGAACGGCGACTCCGTGCGCCCGCTGGCGGTGCGCCCGCACGCGTTGGGCGCCGCCACCCAGGACCACGACGACGACGATCGGAACCTGCCGCGGGTCGGCGACGGCCAGGGTCGACGGGATCCGATGCGCGACCTCCGGCGCTTCCTGGACGAACAGCGGCAGCAGGAGGAGCAGCGCAGGCGCGACGAAGAGCGCGGCGCCAACCAGCCTGCGCCGGAGCCGGATTCGCAGCAGACTCCGGACCCCGAGGCGCAGCCCACCCCGGACCCGGAGGCGCAGCAGGCTCCCGACCCGGGTGCGCAGCCCGACCCCGAGGCGCAGCAGACCTCCGAACCGGCGCCCGACCCGCAGACCGTCCCGGCCCGCGCGACCAGCCCGGCGCCCACCGGCGACCTGCCCCCGCTGACCGACGCCGACCGCGACCGCCTGACTCGCCTGTCGCAGGCACTCGGCCTCGGCGACTCGCTGTCGAGCTTCGCGGACCCGCGTCGGGTCCTCGCGAATCTGGTCCAAATGGCTTGGGCCCGAGGATTCCTCGATCCGACCCCGGTCATCGGGCGCATGAACGAGCTCATGGGCTCGGCCGATTTCGCTCCACTGAGCGTGCCGGTTGTCGATCCCAACTCCCCGGCTCCCACCATGCCGATCGCGGTGCCGGAGGCGATCGCACCCGCGCTGGGGCCTGCGCCGGCCCAGCCCGATTCCCGGGCCCCGCATCCGGCCGCGCCGGAGTCGGCGCAGGCGCAGCTGCTGCGTCGGCTCGGCCTGAACGCCGATCAGGTGACCCAGGCGAATCTCGCGGAAACCATTGCGGAGCAGCGGTATCGGACCATGTTGCTGGCGGGCGCTGTCGAGTCGCTCGCGTACGCCAAGGCCCGGCTGGATACCGCCGTCGATCCGGACCAGCGGGCGGATCTCACCAAGATCGTCGACCGGTGGGCGAATCTGCTCCAGCTCTCGGAAAGCGACCTGGTTGAGGGGCAGGTCGACACGACGCTGGAGCGGCTGCGCGACAACGTGCTCGCCCGCGCCGTCGCGCTGAACGATCTGGCCGATGCGGCCAAGGCGGCTCCGGCCCCCGCCGATCCCGCCATCGGCCAGACCCCGGATCAGAACTCGCCGGCGGCCCGGCCTCCGGCCAACACGCCGCCCACCCCGGCCGCCGAGGTGGCCCGGTTGCGGGCCGAGATGGCCGCGGCCGTGGCGCGGGAAGCGGACTTGCGCTCCGAGATCCTGGAGTTGCGGGTGCAGGCCCAGGCGGCGCAGGCTGCCGGAGATCTCGATCTGGCGCGGAGCTTGGCGGCCGAGATCGAGCAGCGCGTCGCGGAAACCGGTGCGGCGGAGGCCGCGCGCGCCGCGGCGGTCGAGGTGTGGCAGAGCTCGATCACGCAGCAGGGCAGCGATCTGCAAGCCCGGATCGACGCACTCGAGGCCCAGCTGGCCGCTCAGCTGGGCGGCGACGCCGAGATTGCGCGATTCCGCTCCGATATCGACCTCGTCGACAACCTCGAGGCCGCGTTCCAGCTGCGGGACCGCATCGAGACCGCCGAGCGGGTCCAGCGGACGCTGGAAGAGCAGATCGAACGCGGTAAAGCGTTGCGGCACAAGCTGCGTGCCGGAATCGCGCAGCTCGAGGCCGACACCGTCGACACCCCGGAAGCGGAGCAGGCCAGGAACCAGGATCTGGCCGCCGCCCGCGCGAAACTGCGGCAGACCACACATGCGCTCAGCGAGGTGGAGAGCTCGCTGGAACTGCTGCGGCAAAAGCTGCCGCCGGGCGATCTGACCCTGCTGAAGTCCGCGCTGACCACGGAGATCATCTCCGCGACCAACGCGCGGGCCGCGCTCGCCCAGGTCTTCCAGATCAGCGATATCGACCACCTCAACCCGCGGTACCTGGGACCGCGGGAGCCCGGGGCCGAGCTGGTGCAGCAGTTGCGCGAGGTCGCCAAGCAGCTCGCCGACGCGGAGACGCAACGGAGCAAGCTGGCCGAGCGGCAGGCCGCGCTGGACGCGATGAACGACCTCGGCCTGCTGCCGATCTCGGAGCGGGTCGGCGTGCGGCCCGCCGCGCAGCCCACCGGACTGTTCGGGGACAGCGAGATCGTGGTCGTCGGCGCCGACACCGACGTCAACGGCTACCGGCAGGCGCTGCAAGCGACACTGTCGGCGCGAACCGATCTGAACCTGCTGCTTGGCATGGCGAAGTCGGACACCACGCCGCTGACCGTGCGGTTCACTCGGGTAGAGCTCGACGCGCACGGCCACTACGCGAGCACCGTCGATCTGCCGTCCACCGATGCCGAGCTGACCCAGCGCGCGGGCGCCTGGGACCCGCGCAAGCACCCGCGTAAGTGGGAGAAGGAGAAGTGGACCGAGCCGCAGCCGCCGTTCCTGTTCAAGGTGTCGATGGTGCCGACCTTCGACAAGATCATGGCCGGGCTGCACGAGTTCGAGGCCGGTGAGGTTCCAGGGTTCCTGTTCCCGCAGACATTGCCGTTCTCGAAGACGATCTACGCCGTGCCCGAGGGCGTGAACGCGTGGACCTCGGATGTCGGCCTCAACCTGTTCCACCTGCGCATCCTCGCGCTGGGCGTCCTGGACCGGATTCCGGGCCATCCGTGGACGAAGAACCTGATACAGAACCGGCCATGGATCGGCAAGTTCGTCCTGTCGGCAACCCGGTGGCTGCCCGCGAACACCGCGCACGGCAAGTCGATCGAACTGCCGCTCTCGGCCGACTTCGCCAAGCGGCATCCGGCGTTGGCCTGGGCCATGGCCGATGTGGCGCAATGGATTCCCGCGGTGCGCGACGGGCGTTGGATCCAGCTGGTTCCGATGGTGCGCGGCACCCGCACCTACGGTTGGCTGGACACCAGCCAGCCCGATCCGCAGCCGCTGTCCAACCCGGAACTCGCCACGCCGCAACGAAATTCGGAGCAGGCGCGCCTCGATGGCTCGCACGCGCTGCCCTACACCGGCGAGAGCGTCGAGATTCCCGAGGCGCTGCGGCAGCGCTGGGCCGACAACGAAGCCGAGCGGGCCGAGCTCAGGGAACGGACCGAGGCCGCCTACGAGGGATTCGAGCACAACCGGATCTTCGAGGCGGACAGCAACCTGGCGCGGATCGCCGATCACGCCCTCGCCGATCCGGACCGCTACTCCGGCGGCGACCCGAAGCGCTGGGTGCGCGGCAAGGGCAATGCCTGGGTGCGCGACCCCGACGGTTCGACCATGGCCAAGCACGGCGACGGCTCGACGTGGCTCAAAGACCACGCGGGCAACCCGCGTTCCCGCGACGACGTCATCGAGACGCTGCGCCAGGTGCGCGACTACCTGCTGCGCAACACCGAGATCCCGCAGAACATCGACATCGCCACCATGTGGCTGCGGCTGATGTTCAACCAGGCGGTGCGCGAGGACATCGTCGGGATCGAGGCCGCGCTCGCCTCGATCGAGTTCCTCGCGCAAAACCCCGGCGCCACCGTGCAGCAGGCGACGGCGGCGGCGAAAGCCGCTGGCTACGACTGGGATCAGCGCCCGAGGCACCCGCGCAAGCGCACCGTCTGGCAACGCTTGACCGGTGCGCGCCCGACACCGCTCGGGTTCACCTCCGAGATCGACCCGATGGCCAACGATCCGGCGCGCACCCGCCGGTTCGGCAGCACGCTGTACTACGGCGTGCAGGGGCTCGGCCATATCCGAGATCAGTTGTCCGCCATCATGTCCGGTTGGCCCGCCGCGAAGGTCGAGACGGCACTGGACGAGGTGACCGATCTCGTCGCCTTGGCGACGCAGTCCCACCACGGTGATCACGGCATCGCCCGCGGCGGCGTGCACGTCTCGGCGCGGGTGATCGGCGAACCCGGCCTCGGCGTGCTCGAGGTGAGGATCGTCTCCGACGGCGACGGCACCCTCGGCCCGCAGCGCTATCTGCTCGACGAGCACGACAACAACTGCGTGCAGCTGGCGGGCGAGCACGTCAACGCCGCCCAGGGCGGTGTCGTCACCGATGCGGATCTGCTTGCGCCCTCGACGCTGGCCGGTGTGCGGTTCGGCGACCTGGTCCCGGCGCTCAACGGCGCGCCGCTCCAGGGTTTCGCCACCACCGCCCAGGTCAGCGGCTACGCCCGCTTGGTCCAAGGCTTGATCAACGCGGGTCCCGGCACCACCGCCTACGTCATCGAACAGCGCGGCACCCCGGACCGGCACGGCGCCATCGGCCACGCCTTGTCGCTGCACTACGTCGGCGAGGAAAACGGCAGGCATGTCTTCGAACTCAACGGTGAGCGGGTCACGCTGAACCGGGTCGAGAACGGCCGCGAATACTTCGACGCGCCGGTGGCGGCCCTGCCCGGCGGCCCGCTCCAGCAGGTCTCCCTGGCCGATCTCGCGGGCGGCACCCGCGAGGGCACGGTCGCGCTGTGGGCCACCGCCTACCGGAACCAGCAGGCGATCGTCCTGGACACCGGCGATGTCGACGCCCCACGCCCCGGCGACGACGCCTTCATCGGCTCGAACCCCGCTGGCCAGTCCGCCGAAACACCGGTTACGCCAGCGCAACTCGAAGCCGAGCACGGGATCCCGCTCCATCGCCAGGAACAGCTACAGAACTTCGTGGAGGAACACGACCTCCACCTCTGGGTGCGCCCGACCAACCCCGACTCGGTGCCGTGGATCTACGACGATGCCGCGGACAAGCCGGAGTTGATGAAGGCCAAGACCATCAACAAATACGACGTGATGCTGGGTGCGCCCGCGAAGTCGATCGGCTTGGTGGGCTTCTTTCGATTCCCGGAAGGCGGGCGGCACGACCTGCGGATGCCGCCGCGCACCACGGAATCCGACGCGGACTGGGCAGCTCTCGAAGCGCGTTACGAACAGCGCGTGCGTGAGTACATCAAACTGCGCACGAGGATGGACGCCTTCATCGCGCAGGGCCGGTTCGCCGTGGAGAACGGCGTGGTCAAGGGCTTCACCAGGCGCGGTGTCCTGAAACCGCTGACCGGTGACCACGATCTGTTCGACCTGCGCCACCCCGACGGCCGCCGCTTGTCGCCGACCGAGAACTTCCTGCTCCTGGAGGTGGCGCTGGCCGCCGATATGGGTGTGCAGCATCCGCCGCTGGCCTACTGGAACCCGGACAAGCTGGAGGACTGGGACGCCTATGTCGGCATGATGGAGGACCACTCCGAAGGTGGCGAGCCGCTGGTGCTGTTCCGGCCGGGACAGCCGCCCGTGCTGTCCTTCGTCACCCCGGCCGAGCGTGCCGAAATCGCCGAGGAACGCGAGCGTGTGCTGACCGACGCCCTGGCGAGCGCGCAGGCGCGGCTGGAGCAGATCCGCCGGGAACAGCGGCCGGGATACCCCGACCAGATCGCGGTGCTGCAGAGCCAGATCAACGACATCCTCGCCATGATCTCGCGCAATGCCGCGGAGTTGGAGTTCGGCGCGGAGTCGGACGCCGATCCCGGAGCCGAACCGGCCGCGGGCCCCGGTTCCCAGCAGGTCGCCGCGCCCCCGGTGAACGCACGTGTCGAGCCGAGTGTGCCGGAATACGATGTCGCCGAACCCAACCGGCCGGATACCTATCGGCGCGATCTGGGCGCGCTCGCCCAGTTCGGCACGCTGACCGTCCAGGATGGCCGGGTCTACGACCAGCACGGCAACCTGCACAACACCGGCGAGCTCGGCGAGGTCTTCGTCATCTTCCCCGAGGAGATCCGCAGCGCGCCGACAGATGTGACCTCGCACGCCGAGTTGTTCAGCTCGTTCGGCGATCCGGAGGCAGGCCCGATCGCATTCGGTGTGTGGATCATCGAGAACGGTCGGATCACGGGGGTGTGGGCCTCGTCGGCGGAGGCGTTCTGGGCGGGTTCACTGGACCCGAAGTTCGCCGCGCAGCTCCAGCATCTGCTGGTCGCCGCGGGCGTGGACCTCGCCCAAGTCGACTTCCGCGCCTACAACCAGGAAGGGATCTGGAAGGGACCGAGGGTGCTGGCGTCGCCCCGGGTGCTGATCGAGCAGGCCGCGGTCGATTCCACGACGCGGGACTTGATCACCAAGGGTCTGCGCGGTTTCGGCGCCGATTTCTCGGTCGATGTGACCGATATCGAAGCCACCGGTGACCGGCTGTCGATCACCTTGAGCCTGGCCCCGGTGCGCGGTGTGCCCGGGCAGGTCACGCTGGTGCTGGAGAACACCGCGGGCGCACCCACCGCCCACTACACCGATGTCCGGCTCGGTCCGGACGCGGTCCGGGTCGCCGCCGCACTGGACCAGGTGCACGCCAAGATCGGGACGTGGCTTGGCCAAACGGGCGCCACCTTCCTCGGGGACGCCGGCAGCGCGGTCGACACGACGATGGCATCGGACGCGGACATGGCCGGGGTCGTGGACTGGGTCGGCGAGCAACTGACCGCGGCGGATTGGGGTGATGCCGGACAACGGCGTTCGGTGCAGGACGCGGCCGCGGATCTGGTGTCACGGGCGGGCAGCGCCCCGGTGCGGGTCGGTTTGCGTCTCGTCGGCGCGCCGGGCGCGCGGCAGGTGCTGCTGCAGGTGCTCGACACTCAGCCGGGCGATGCTGTGCACGGCGAGCGAGCCGGCGTCGCTGTTCTCGCCGGGGGCGCGGGCAAGGTGGCGTGGGCCGAGTTCACCGAGCAGGACAGCGACGAGGCCACGGCTGAACCCGAGCAGCAGGCGCCACCGGAAGGGTGGATCCTGTCCTCGGAGATGCCGCGTACCGCGGTGTCGGTGATCCGTGAGCTGATGGTCGAGGGACAGTCGGCGGTGCTGGCGGATCCGAGCCGGGCGCGGGAGATCATCGCCGAGATCGGCGAGCGGTTCCTGGTGTCGAACGCGCCGGAGAAGGTGAACGGGCCGCAGCGACTCATCCGGGACATCTTCCCACCGCAAGAGCTCGCGTACCTGCGGTATTCGCTGGAGCGGTCGATCGCCTCCGGTGTGCTGCAATACAAGCTGACCCAGACCGCGTTGCAGCAGATGATGGCGCATCCGGAGCGAATCGCCGTCGCGGTGCGTGGCGACTACACGACCACCGAGCCGGACTACTACGCCTCCACCCTGCGCGACGACTACGTGATGGTCGGCCAGGACGGCTACCCGCGCGATTCCGGAATGCACGCGTTCATGCAGGCCGCGGTCGAGCATCTGACCGCGACCTGGCCGCTGATGTCCGACCCGGTGTGGGCGGAGCTCGCCGCGATCAAGGAGGAACGGTCCGCCGACCGCAAACCGCTGCTGGAGGCGATCCCGCCGAATCGGCGCGAAGAGCTGGATCTGCCCGCGCATTCGGTCGGTGTGTACAACGCGCAGGGCGACAAGACGGTGCTCAGCGCGGCGACCAACATGGAGAGCATCGCGCTGGTGTTGCGCGGGTTCCTGACGAGCCTGTCCGAGCACGCGGACGTGATCGCGGGCTGGTCGTGGGCGAGCATTCAGCACGCCTTGTTCCAGTTCACCAGCCAGTTCAGCGTGATGGCCGGTGTCACCTTCAGCACTCTGGGCAAGTTCACCGCGCCGCGGAACCCACCGCAGTTCGCCATCGAGTTCGATATCCCGAACCAGAAGATCACCAAGGTGCGAATTACCGGCGAAACCATGGAGATTCGCCGCGACACCCGCAACGGCGTGTGCCCCGGCTTCGTCGGGATCAAGCCGGACGGCCAGGCCGTCGAACCGATCGAGCAGCTCCAGCAGTCCTTCGACGAGCGCGAGATTCCGACGAAGGGCCACAGCTCGGGCTCCAATATCGCCATGCGCCTGGGCGGTTTCCTGCTGCCGCTGCTCGGCAGGGACTACCCCGCGCTGCGGGTGCTCGTGAACCCGGCGCTCAGCGAGTACAACACCGGCATCAACACCTGCTTCGTGGATTCGATGACGCGGGTGGCCGACGACCAGAACACCCCGGAGCGGCCGAACGTCGTCACCGTGCCCGCCCTGGATACCCGCAACCTGTCGGGCACCTCGTGGTCCGATGCGCAGCCGAGCTTGCACGGCGCCGTGGCCGAGGGCTTCGATCACCCCGGCATGTCGGCGCCCGCCAACCTGATCGACGGTCTGATGCATCGCGCCGGGCCCGGCTCGATCGCCTGGGTGCTCGTTCAGCGCACGACCGAGGATCGCCACGGCGTGGGCGCGCACTCCTTCACAGTGAAGTACCTGGACGGGAACAACTTCGAGGTCGACGGCGTTCCGGTCACCTACCAGTACACCGACGATCACGGCGTGGCCTGGTTCACCACTCCGGCCGGTGACACCGTCACGCTGCTCGACCTGACCAATGGCACACCCGAGGAAACCGGGAGCACTTGGGCGGTGGTCTGGCGCGACGGCGAAGTCGTCGAGAACGTCGGCGATCGCACCGCCGCGCAGCCCGACGCCGAGCTGCGAATCGGCCAGACGCCGGACCAGAACTCGCCGGTCCCCGTGCACCGGCAGCCGCCCGCGCACGCGCCGCCGCCCGCACGGATCGCCGCGTTGCGTGCCGAGATGTCCGACGCCATGGCCCGCGAGACCGCGGCACGCGCGGAATCCATGCGGTTGGTCGCGCAGGCGCGGGAGGCGATCGAGGCTGGTCGTCCAGGGGACGCGCAGGTTCTGTCCACGCAAGCCGAACAGTTCACCGAGACAGCGGAACTCGCCAAGGCGGAGGCCGAAGCGGCCCGCGTCGCCGCGGTGCGGGCGCACGAGGACGCGCTGAACCAGACCGAGGCGCAGACGCGGGCGCGGCTGGCGGAGCTGGGGACACAGGTCGCCGCCTTGCAGGCACAGCTGGACGGAGAACTGGGCGGCGAGACCGAAAGTGCCCAGTTCCGTGCGGATCTCGAGCTGGTCGACAACCTCACCGCGGCGTTCGAGCTCCGCGATCGGGTCGACCACGCCCAGCAGCTCGACCGCACTCTCGAAGAGCAGATCACCCGCGGCCAAGGCGCCGTGCGGACGCTCCGCCAGGCCATCCGCGATCTCGAAGCGGAACCCGTCGACACGCGCGCGTCCTCGCGTGCCAAGCAGGCTGATCTGGCCGTGCTGCGGCTGAAGCTGCGGGACGCGGTGCACGCGCTCACGCAGCTGGAAGCCACGCAGGCGGTGCTGCACGAGAAGACCCCACCGGGTCCGCTGATCGAGCTGCGCGCCGCGCTCACCCAGGAGATCCTGGCGGGCACCAGGTCGCGCAACGCCCTGGCCGAGGTCTTCCAGATCGGCGACGACAACCAGCTGAACCCGGACTACCAGGGTCCGCTGGAGCCGGGCGCCCAGCAGGTCCAGCAGCTGCGCGCACTGATCGACCAGATCCGGCAGCTGGAAGCCGAACAGAACCAGCTCACCGAATACCTCGACAAGCAGATCGCCGAGCGGCGGGCCGCGCTCGACGCGCTGAACGACCTCGGGCTGCTGCCGGTCTCCGAGCGCGTCGGTGTCCGGCCGTCGCTCAGCCCGAAGGCGATCGACACCGAGACGGTGGTCGTCGGCACCGACACCGATGTCAACAGCTACCGCCAAGCCCTGCACGCGGCGCTGCCGCCGCAGACCGAACTGAATCTGCTACTCGGCATGGCGAATTCGTCGGTCATCCCGGTGAACGTGCAGTTCCGTCGGATCGAAGTCGACGCCGACGGCGCCTACCAGCAGTCGGTGTCCTTGCCGTCCACCGACGCCGAACTCACCGCGCGTGCCGGTTCCTGGGATCCGGCCAAGCACCCGCGTAAGTGGGAGAAGGAGAAGTGGACCGACCCGCAGCCGCCGTTCCTGTTCAAGGTGTCGATGGTGCCGACCTTCGACAAGATCATGGCCGGGCTGCACGAGTTCGAGGCCGGTGAGGTTCCAGGGTTCCTGTTCCCGCAGAATCCGCCGTTCTCGCCGACGATCTACAACGTCCCCGAGGGCGTGAACGCGTGGAGTTCGGACGTCGGCCTCAACCTGTTCCACGCCCGCATCCTGATCATCGGCATCCTCCAACGGATTCCGACCCATCCGTGGGCGAAGAACTTCATCCAGAACCGTCCGTGGATCGGCCAGACCATCCTGCGCACCACCCAGTGGCTGCCCGCCAACACCGCGCACGGACAGTCGATCCAACTGCCGCTGTCGGTGGACTTCGTGAACCGGCATCCGCATGTCGCTCAGGCCATGGCCGATGTGACGCAATGGATTCCGGCCGTGCGCGACGGCAAGTGGATCCACCTGGTCCCGGTGGTGCGCGGCACCCGCACCTACGCCTGGTTCAACGACGGCCAGCCCGACCCGCAGTCGCTGCACCGCGACGACCTGGCGCCGGTCGCGCTGAACTCCGAGCAGCGGCGGCTGGACGGCACGGTGGTCTATCCGTTCACCGGCGAGAGCGTCGACATCCCGGAAAGCCTGGCCGCCGACTGGCGCGCAAACGACCTCGCGCGCCAGCGGATTCAGCAGGAGACCGACGCCGCCTACGCGGACTTCGAACACAATCGCGTGCACGAGCACGACAGCCTGCTCGCGCGGATCGCCAACAACGCGCTCTCGAACCCCGACGCCTACTCCGGCGGCGACCCCAAGCGCTGGGTGCGCGGTCCTGGCAAGGCGTGGGTGCGCGACCCCAAGGGCACGCACATGCCCAAGCGGTCCGACGGCTCGACCTGGCTGCGTGATCACGCGGGCACCACCCGCACCCCCGACGAGGTGGTGCGGAACCTGAACCGGGCACGCGACTACCTGCTGCGCAATTCCGAGGTCAACCGGATCGCCGACGTCGTCCGCATGTGGAACCGGTTGATCGATGGACACCCGGTGCGCGAGGACATCATCGCCCTCGAGGGCGCGCTGTTCGAAGCGGAGTTCCTGGCGCGCAATCCGAAGGCGACCGGGCATCAGGCCCACGCGGCCGCCAAGGCGGCGGGATACGACTGGGACGCCAACCGTCCGCATCTGCCCGGCAAGCGCACGCTCTGGCAGCGCCTCACCGGCCGCCGCGCCGACCCGCTCGACTTCACCTCCGGGCTGGACCCGAACGTCAACGATCCGGCGCGCACCCGCCAGTTCTCGCTCCCGCTCTACTACGGCGTGCAGGGCTTGGACGGGGTGGACAGCCGGCTGCGCGCCATCATGGGCGGCTGGCCCGCGGCCAAGGTCGACCAGGCGCTGGCCGAGGTGAAGGACATCGTCCACCGCGCCACCCGGTCTTTCACCACCAACGACCACGATCTGGCCCGCGGCGGCGTGCACGTCTCGGCGCGCGTCACCGGCAGGGCAGGCGAACAGGTGCTGTCGGTCACCGTCGAAGTCGACGGCGACGGCGCCTTCCCGCGTACCCGGTACGACCTCGACCAACACGACAACGACTGCGTGCCGGTCGCCGCGCGTTTCGTCAACCAGGCGCAGGGCACCACCGTCACCGACGCCGATCTGCTCGAGCCGTCACTGGCGGGTGTGCTGTGGAGCGATATCGTCCCCGAGCTCGACGGCGCACCGGTGCAGGGCTTCGTCGCCGACGCCGACTCCACCGCCCACGCCCGCCTCGTGCGCGGCCTGCTCGACTCCGGCCCCGGCACCACCGCCTACCTCTTCGAACAGCGCGCCACCGCCGCCCGCCACGGCGCCATGGGCCACGCCGCCGCCCTCACCTACATCGGTGAGAACGCCGACGGCACACATACTTTCGAACTCAACGGGCAACCCGTCATCCTGAACCGGGTCGACCCCGACGGCCGCGAATGGTTCCAAGCACCGGCCCCCGCCGGCACCCTCCAGCTCACCAGCGGCGCCTCCACCACCACCGAGGTATCGCTGGCCCACCTCACCGGCGGCAGCACCGACCACACCGTCGCCCTCTGGGCCACGGTGTACAAGGGCGGCCAGGCCATCCTGCTGTCCCCGCGGTTCGCGGACCCGAACGCCGCACCGCCCGCCGACGACGTCTACTTCGGCGCGAACACACCGTCCCCCGAAGGCGATGCCGCGGCCGGACGGGCAGACGCGCAGCTGCCAACGCCGCTGCGGAATGTGCTGGCGCAGATCGATGCCACCGCAACGGATCCCCGAACCGCCGAACGAGCCAAGGATTTCGTCCGCCGGCAATACCAGGTGCTCCGCCGGCAAGTCGAGGAGGCCACGCGGCAGGCGGGCGAGCCTGTGGCGGGCGCGCGAGCGGAGCGGGGCATCAGTCGGCAAGCCGCGAACAACACTGCCCACTGGGTCGACCAGATCCGAGCGCGCGCGCAACGAGCGGGCGGCGACTTCTGCGCGCGGCTCATCCGGATCGACCTGGCACTGCGAGGGATCGATTCCGATATCGATCCGGAGTTGCCCGCCGAGCAGCGCGTGTTCATCGACCGGATCGAAGCCCTGCTCGACCGCGTTGCCCAGGCGCAACAAGCCCTCGACGCGCTGCTGGCAGCCAAACCCGACCTGCGGGACAAGGGTGCCGACCACTGGCAGACAACCATCACGGGGATGCGCAACCAGCTGGCCGAGTGGGCTGGCGACTACTTCGAGGGCAAGACGCCGGCCGGCCGACTGGTCACTCGTACGGACGACTCGTCGTTCCTGCACGGATTCGACGTCGTGGTGCGCGGGCTCCTCGGTGAATTCACGATGGCGTCGCGACTGGACGGGGTGGCCCGGGTCGGAATGCTGATCGACGCGAACCTGCCGACGGGCGGTGCGATCGATGGCGAGGTCGATATCGTCACCGACGGCGGCGCCACCTGGAACGAGGTGAAGACGCGTCAGCGATCGGTCACTCAGGACCGGCGGATGAAGCCCGATACCGAAGCGCAGGTGCGCAGGCAATTGCAGATCGCGTACCTGAATCGGGCCCTGTGGGTCGACGGGAAGCCCCCCAGGGTGGTGTGGCATTTCCTGGACGGCATCGCGCCGACCGAGAAGGCAGGAATCGAAGCCGTTCGCATCGAGGACGAGAACGGTCGCGTGCTCGATGACCATCGCGTCGAGGTCGTCGATCACGCGAACACCCAGATCGGGCCGGATTCGAGCAGCGCCGAGCAGCCCGCGATTCCGCCGCTGCCGGATACCGAACTGCCCGACGCGCTGTACGCGATCCTGGATCGGATCGACGGTGCCGCCGCTGACCTGGACTTCGCCGACAGTGTGAAAGACGCTGTGGTCGAGCGCTATCGGGAGTTCCGGCAGGAGCGGGCGGTACGCGCCCATCGAGAGTTCGTGAACAACAAGACGAACCAGCTCCAGGCGAAGAACCCGGAAGCCGAGGTGGAGTCGGAGGCTCGGCGGTTTGCCGACGAGCAGCTCGTCGGCGAGCGGTCGCTGGACCGTATCGGCCGGGACGCCGCGGACCGGACCAAGCAGTGGGTCGAGAAGGAACTCGCCCAATTCCTCGCCGATTCGCAGACGACTCCGCCAGAGCTCGAGTTGCCGAAGGCCCTGCGCAAACTGCTGGACGAAATCGCCCAGCACGGCGATCCGGTTGTCGCCGAGCAGGCGAAAGCGCTTGTCCTACAGAAATACCGCGAATATCAGGAAACGCCCTCGGCAAGTGTCCGACGCGATGCCCTTGCCGCGAAGATCGAGGAATTCACCCGGCTCGGCATGCCACGGGCCGACGCCGAGCGGCTGGCCGGTCCGGAAGTCGACGCCTTCCTGCGAACCAAGGCCGGGCGGAAGATGATCGACGGCCCCGCCGCCAACAACGCCGTTCAGTGGGTGGAGAAGACTCGCCGTGGCGTGGACCGGTCGGGTGCGAATCTCGTCGAGCGACTCGCGGAGATCTCCCGGGACACCATCGGCGCCGAGACCCCAGCCGCTGTCGAGCAGCCCGAAACCGGCTCCTCTGACCCGGGGAGCGAGCCGGACCCGGCCGCTATCGATCTGTCGCCCGCACAGCGGGATCTGGCCGAAGCCTTGGGGGTCGACCCGGAGCTGATGCAGCGGCCCGGCCTGCTTCGCCAAGCCGTCGATGTCGTGCAGGGGCAGTTGCGCGCCCTGGATGGCGAGGCGTGGCAGCGGGCGGTGGACGCCGGTCGGTTGCCGGAGTTGCGGCAGTGGATCGGTCGGCGCATGACCTGGGACGACGCCACCCAGGTGCTTCAGGTCCAGGAACTTCGGACCGGAGAGGTCGACGCGGCCGTCGCGCAGCGCCTGCGGGACACCAATGACGCGTTGCGGCAGGAGCTGGCCGACCTGCTCGCGGTGGACGAACTGAGCGGCTATTCCGCACCCAGCGACGCGGACCCGGTCGCCGAGTTGCGCCGCGTCGCGGCGGCGATCGGCTCGCCCGAACTGGCCGCGTTCGTGGACCTGTGTGTCGAGGTCCTGCCGCCGACGCCGCGGACAGAGCCGGACCCGGACACCACACTGGCGGCGGCCCGCGAGAATCTGGCCGAGATGGCCGGTCTGCTCTCCCTCGATCCGGCCGCGCTGACCGCGGGCGCGCCACGACTGGCCGAGCTGCGCGCCGAATGCGCTCGCCTCGCCGACGCGCTGGCGCGAGCGCTGGACACCCCGGTCGCTGAGCTGGAAACCGTTCTGGAGCAACGGGACCTGTCCGGCGACCCGGACACCGCCCCCGAGACGCTCGAGCTGTACACCGACTGGCTGACCCACGCCGGGGTCCTGGAAGCCGCCGACCTCTACAACGGCCTGCTCGGGAACGCCGAGACCACGACCCCGGCACAGGAGGGCAGCGCCCACGAGAACCTCGCGGCCGTGGCGGACCAAGCTCAGAATGCCGCTGCACCGCAACAGCAATCGGCGACGCCGATGAGCGACGCCGACGTAACGGACAGTCCGGCACGGAAGTCGCGGAACCGCCGCGACCCGGGGACGTTCTTCGCCTTCGATCCGGAAGGCCCGCACGAAGTGCAGGCACACAGGGCTCCGGGGCAAGCGGCACAGCCATCGAACGACGCCGCCGGCGATGTGCTTGCGGCGGACGAGATTCCGGCCCCGCTGACCGGTGACAACCTGCCCACCGTCGAGCTGAAGCGCGGCTATGTGGGTGAGGAGCTGCGCCGCAACCAGTGGGGCGATCCCGTCGTGCACTACCTGTCCGAGGCGGAGCTGGCGACCCAGCGCATCGTCATCGGACCGGACGGCAGGCTCTACCGCGCCCACGACGGCCAGCTCTTCGACACCGGCGGCCGCACGGTGATGTTCGCTCTCGACCCGGCGGGCAATCTCTACGCCGAGACAGGGCTGATCGACAAGCCGATGCGCCAGTCGTCGTTCCTGTCCGGGCGCCCGGCCGCCGGTGTCGGCGGGATCCGGGTCGACGCGGGCCGCCTGGCCGCCATGACCGACAGCAGCGGGCATTACCAACCCGCGGCAGCGGTCAACGACGACGCGTTGCGCGTCCTCGTCGACCAAGGCATGCGGGTCGCCGAGGATTTCGCGCAGTACGACCCGCTGGATCGGCGCCGTCCCGGCCCACTCGATCCGCGGGCCTCGGACGCGGACGGCAGGGCGTCGGACGGCGGCGGAAAACCGAGGGGCGCAGGCAATATCGTGCGTGACGTGCTGCGCGCGTTCGTCCCGGATTTCGAACCGGGCCGCGACTTCGACGGCGCCACCCGAACCCAGCGCGCCGCGCACGGCGTGGTGGACTACCTCGCGGGCTTCTGGGAGAGCTCGGACTTCGTCGCGTCATCGCTGTTCCGGCCTATCGATGCCGGTGTGTTGGAGCAGGTCGTGGCGATCGAGCCGCAGCGGTTGCGGCAGTTGCTCGAGCAGGGTGGGCTCACCGCGACCCAGATCGACGGTGTACTGAACCGGCTGGACGAGATTCGCACCAACGGACGCATTCACGGCGACCACGTCGGCGACGCCGACTCCGAAACGGACGTGGAAGTCGAAACCGATTCCGACCAGGCCGATTTCGAGACCATCGACCCGCGAACCCTGGGACCGGCTCGCGAATCCGCTTTCACCGATGCCGAACTCAGCTCGCACGGACTCATTCGCGTGACGTTCGAGGGCAGCGACACCGTCTGGGTGTACAAGCCGTTCCACGGCGATGCCGACACCGCGGGTATCCCGCCTTCGGGCCGCGCACTGCGCGAAGTCAAGACCTACCTGCTCGACCGGCTGCTGAAGTTCCACCTCGAGCCGCCCACCTATCTGTGGGAAGGCAGCAAGGGCACGGGAATCCTCCAGGAGTACGTGCCTGGCGCGGCGAGCGGACGTGCGGTACGCGGCTACGACCGGCTGGTCCGCGACATGATCGCGATCGTCGACTACATCGCGGGCAACCGCGACCGCCACGTGGGCGATATCATCACCACCCCGTCCGGTCGCGTCGTATCGACCGACAACGAAGCCACCTTCCCGGTCGACGAGAACTCCTTCGCCCAGTTCGAGCCCCAGTCGGTCTTCGTGGCCGACGTGCTGGGCCGAGACCTGCACCCCGATGCGATGGCGCTGGTCGCCGCCGCCACCGAGGCGGACCTGCGAGCGATCCTGGACGGCCTCGAACCCGAAGCCATTCAGGGTGCGGTGGACAGGTTCACCGAGATCAAGGACAACGGCAAGATCACCGGCGACAACTGGCCGTACCGTGGCGGTCTGCCTGGCCTGGTGCGGGAGGCTCCGACCTCGCCCGCGCCACTACCGCATTCGGAAGCGGCAGCCCAGCCGGTCACCGACACCGAGGCACTGGACCGTCCGGTACGCAAGCCGGGGAACGGCCGCGACCCGAGCACGTTCTTCGCCTACGATCCCGACGGCCCCCACGAAATGCGGGCGTTCCGTGCTCCTGGCCGGGCGGAGTCGGCGCCATCGGCGCCTGCGGTCCAGGACGGCACCACCCCGGTCCCAGCTGCGACAGATCTGGATGATCCGCGGACGATCGTCGACCGAGCCGTGCGGAACGACAAGGCATCGGTCGAAGCACTGCTGCCCCGGTTGACCCCCACACAGCGTGCGGTTGTGCAGGCCTGTGTGCTCGATGGGCTGTCGAACAAGGCGGCGACGGCGGCGCTGGGCTGGACAAGCAAGCGGCTGCACGCCAATCTGCCCAAGGCGTTGCAGAAGCTGGCGACTTTGCTGTCGGAACCGGCGTCGCCGCCGACACCTGCCGAACGCATCCGGTCCCTGCTGGAGACCGCTGATGGCAAGGCCAAGCTGGAACCCCTGATCCGTGAGCTGTCGAACCCGATTCAGCGGCAAGTCGCCCACCTGCGGCAGATCGAGGGCTTGTCGGACAACGAGATCGCCGATGAGCTCGGCATCGAGGCGGCCAAGGTGCGCAAGCACCTCTGGAAGGCAGTCCAGAAACTGGCGGATCTGCTCGACAGGGACGGCAGTGGACACGCGGACCCGGATCTCATGCTGGTCCGTCATACCCAGCGCACCGCGCCGGCCGAGCTACAGCGCGCGCTTGCCGGCCTGAGCCGCGAGCGGAAGCTGACCAAGGCCCAAGCTCAGGCGGTTCGGCAAGTGGCCGATAGCGCTGTCGCGGCCGATGTGGACGTCGATGCGGACGTTCTGCACTCGGTAGCCGCGAGACTGCGCGGTGCCGATCTGGACTATCCAGGTCCGCGGGAGTGCGCGTCCTTCGGTGAATTCTTGATCGAATTCGGCAGCAGGAACAACCTCAGCCGGTTGGACAAAGCCCGGATCTTCGGAATGACCGTTGCGAGTATCCGAGCGCATGAGGAGGGTCGTGCCGCCGCGCCGATCGAACTCGCCCTGCTGAAGGTCTATGACCTCGCGCTGCACCACGCTGGTCCGTGGAACGAGTTCGCCGAGGCATGGGGGCCGGCGTCCGAGCACGGATACCACTACCGGATGGATCCGTCGGGCGAAACATGGCCCGCCGCAGCCGATTTCGACTCCCTGCACCAATGGATGCAGGCGGTACGACTGTACAAGCGCCTGACCGTGGAGGAGTTCGTCGCTCAGGTCGGCGACGGTACGCGCTCGAACCGGGTGACCGAGGAGGATCACCTGCCGCAGATCCGCCGCATGCGACGGATTCGCGACGCACTCGAGATTCCCAGCGATGTCTTCCGTGCGGTGATTCGCGAGTTCTATGCGCGTACCGGGAGCGATTCGATCGACCCGGCCGAGTACGAAATGTTCTGGGAGCTCATCGATACCGCACCCGGGTCGAATGCCGAAACCGCCTTGAAACAGCGGATCGCCGAACGGTACCAGTGGATCGCGGAGCTCGCGCCCCGCGGTTGGCCGCAGGCCGGCGAGTTCGAGGATCTGTCGCAGGCGGTGAGCGAGGCGATACTCAAGGCAGTACTGAATTTCGTGCCGTCCGGCGGCAGCTTCACGAGGTTTGCCTGGGTAACCGCACGCGCCACCATCCGCGATGCCTACTTTGCGCAGAAGTATCCCAACGTGGACAAGGCGACGCGGTGGCGGCTGTATTCGGTCGACAGCTACATGGACAGCGTTGTCGCCGAGACCGGTCGGGATCCGTCCGACGCCGACATCGCTCAGGCGCTGAACCTCGAGGTGTCCGAGGTCGTCGACGCTCGGGTCACCTTGGGGCGGCGATCCACCTCGATCGGCGCCATGCGACCGCCGGACGCCCGCACGGAGCAGCGTGACATCGCGGATCCGACCGGGTCACCGTTCGCCGACGTGGATTTCCGACTGACCTTGGAAGACGCTCTCTCGGCGTTGCCCGATCCGGAGCTGGCACAGAATATTGTGCGCCTGCATTTCCTGGGCGGGCTCGACGTCGACGCGGTGAGTGCCCAGCTAGGTGTTTCCAGCTCGGTCGTCGAGGACACCGCGGCGGTTGCCGGTGCGCTGTTGCGGGAAGCCTTCGCGGACAGCGAGTTCGCGCCCGCCTCGGCAGACACTGCTCTTCCGGCCGAGTCCGTACGCCCGGCTTCGGAGCCGCCACGGCCTGCCGCGATGGGTGTCCCGCGTGGCGCTGCGGATCCGTCGGTCACCGACGGTGCGCATGGTTTCGCGGAGCAGGAAACCGCTGCACCGCAGGACGTTCGGGCACCCTTGGTGCAACCTCAGTCGACCGCACCACAGCAGGTGTGCGCGGATGACGCTGTCGACACGGTGATCTCGGAAACCGGCAGCGCTGTCGCGCAATCGTTCACCGATGAGCCCGGGCTGGGTGGGCGCACCGGTACGCAGCTGGAAGCGCAGACGAAGGGGCGGTTGCAGCCGTTCGGCAGCCGGAACGAGGTGGCCGCGCGCCTTGCGGATCCGGACGATCCGCTGTCGATCGCGATCATGGTCGATCACTATGCCGCCGCCGACGCGAACGGTGTCGGCGCGCACGCCTACGTGATGGCCAACCGGGGCGGCCAGATCATGGTGCGGGACCTGAACGACGACAACGGCGCCTGGCGGCCGTTCGTGCGGGGTGAGGCAGGGGCGGACGCGGTGGCGATGTCGGGCATCGCCTTCGACCGGGCCGGAAATCCGTTGCGCCCCATCAGCGAATTCCCGGCCGACCCGGCCGCGCACCCGGAGTTCGCGATCGGCGTGACCGACCCGGACGCGAACGGTGACCGCGCTCCGCCCACCCTGTGGACACCGCCCGAGGGCACATCCGACCAGCAGGCGCTGGTCCGAAACGCACTGTCCCGCTTGGGTTCCGACGCCGACGCGAGCATCCTGCTGCACGCCGACCACTACACCGATCTGCTCGGCGAATCCGGCGATCTCGCAAACCGCAATCGGCAGTGGTGGGACGCGCTGGATCCAGCCGAGCAGGCGGCGCTGATCGAACTGGCGCCACGCGAGATCGGCCAGGCCGATGGCATACCCGAGCCGGTGCGGGCTCAGGTCAACCGGGACCTGCTGGACAACGACCGACGCGTGCTGTTGGCCTTGGGCGAGAACCTGTCGCCTGGCGCCGCGAAACTGCGGAAGGCGCTGTCGGAGCTGCGTTTCGACCTGCTGGAGATGGAGGCGAACAGCGCGGACATCCCCGGCTGGCCCGCGGTGAACCTGCGGACATACGCGCCGTCGCTGGACGGACAGGTGCGCAGCGTCGTCACCTTCGGCGACCTCGAGACCGCCGATTCGGTGTCCACCATGGTCTCGGCTCCGGACACCGTGCACGTGACGGCTACCACGGTGCCGGACAATCTGATTCACGCGACGCAGCTGTTCGACTCCGCTGTCCTCGCGGACGCCGACCGCGAGTACGCGGTCATCGCCTGGCGCGGCTACGGCGACTCGGTGACCGCCGACGGACAGCTGCTCGCCCGGGATCTCGCGGCGATCAACGCCGTTCGCGCGCAGGGCAGCACGCCGGCACCGGACATGCACGTCTTCGCCCTGGACAGCGCGGGCTCGCTCATTGCCGCCACCGCGTGGTCGACGCTGCCGGGCGCGGATGCCCAGGTCACCGATCTGGTGATCGTAGGCTCCTCGGGCCTCCCGCTCACGCATGCCGCCGAAACCGGCATCAATCCCGAAAACGTCTATGTCGCGGCAACTTCCCGGGACAAGGAGACCTGGCTCGGCGCCGACGTACCCGGCGCCAAGGGCCGGTACACCGGATACGGCACTGGCATGGACCCGGCGACGGCGGCCTTCGGCGCCAAACGGGTGGCCGCGGAGATCTCCTCCGCCGAGGATTACCGTCTCCACGAGTCGGCGGTGCTCAGCAGCTACTTCGACTACGACCCCCGCACCGGACATCCGACCGAGGCGCTGCGCAACTTCGGCCGGATCGCCGCGGGCCGGATCGACGAGGTCACCTTCGACGAGCACCGGCCCGGTCTGTCGGACCCGACGGCGCAGGACTCCACGAACGTGCGGATGCCACTCGATCCGGCGAGCGGCCGGATCGTCGAGCTCGAGGAGGATCTCGGCCTAGGCAACGCGGAGCTGATCTCGACCGAGCTGAACCCGCAGGAGCTGTACCGCCTGGACCCGTCACCGGCCCAGCCGTGGGGCGGCACCTGGTACGACGGGCATATAGGCAACTGTGTCGACGTGGCGCTGCGCACCGGCCACGACGACCTGGGCCTGGATGTCGACCCACCCGACGACAACGCTGGATTGGCCGGGCGCAGCGCCGACGAGGCGGAGTTCTACGGGCGCGGCCGACTGCGGGTGCACCCGGACCGGGACTCGATCGCCCACCAGCTCGCCGATCCGGCGAATCCGATGACCGCGTCGCTGGTCGTCGTCACCTACGGGCACGACAACGTCGCTCACATGGTCCTGGTGGCCAATGTCGACGAGAACGGGAACATGGTCCGCGAAGGCGGCAGGCTCATGATGAGCGACCCGAACGTCGACAACGGCGCATGGCGCCCGTACCGCTGGAACGAAGTCACTCCGGATGTAGTGTCGACGACCGCGATCGGCTACGGCGTCGACGGAAAACCGTTGCAGCCCAACGCCGACCACGCCGTCGATCCGCAAACCCGGACCGGCGCGCTCATCGCCCAGATGGATCCGGAGCCGGCAGCCGGCACCCCGACCATCTCTGTCGGCGACCTCCTCGACGGCGAGGGCGGGGACGCGGCCCAGTTGGCCGGATCCGGAACGCGTTTCGCGACGCGGGTCGAGAGCGTGAACATGCAGCACCTGGAGACCGCGGCCGGGCCGGTCGACACGCTGTCGGTGACGCTGGCGCTCGATCTCGCGCGCGGCGGCTCGGGCCGGGTCACCCTGGAGTTCACCCGTGACGCCAGCGGCACCACGATGCGGTACCGGGACCTCGATCTCGGTTACGCCGGTGTCGACACCAAAGACCCGGCCTTCCAACCGGGTTCGGACCCGATCCGGCTCGCCGACGCGTTCGTCGAGATGCACGAATCGGTGATCCTGCCGTGGCTCGCCCAGTCCGGTGCGGTGTTCGAGGGGCACCCAGGGCACTACGCGGAAACGACCGTGGGCGAGGAGGTTACGGATACCGAACGTCCCGACGATCTCTACGAACACGACCACGCCAAGAGCGAGCGCGTCCGTCCTGCCGGAATCGCGAGGCGCTGGCTGCGGGATCAGCTCGCGGCCATCGGTTGGAGCGCAGGCGCGCCCGTGCACCTCCAGATGGTGTGGGTGGCGACGAGCGAGGCGGTCGCGAACTCCCTGGAGCACAGCACCGGCCCGGTGCGGGTCACGCTGCGCGTGCTGCCCGGCGCCGGTCAACTCGTGGTGCAAAGCATCGACAATGTCGTGAGCCACCCGCCGAGTGGCCCGATCCGCGAGAATGCCAACCTGATGGAGGAACGGGTGGCGGCGGCGGAGGAGCGCCGCCTGGCGGAGGAGGCCGCCGCGAAGCGGGCCGCCGGGGCGGAGCTGTTGCAGGGTGACGATCTCGACGCGTTCTTGGATGGTGTCGACGAGGATGCCATCGCGAATCTGGATTTGGATGCGCTGGAGGCCGGGGAGGGCGGCGCGAAGCCGGAGCTGTTGCAGGGTGATGACCTCGACGCGTTTTTGGATGGTGTGGACGAGGACGCCATCGCGAATCTCGATCTGGACGCGCTGGCCGCCGCCGAAGCCGGCGACAACGAAGCACCGGCGGCGCCCGAGCGGACCGAAGCCGAGAAGCAGGACGCCGCGGCCTACGACGAACGCGGTCGCGGCATCCAGATCCTGCACACTCAGACCGACGCCTGGGACTACGCGCCGCTCGCGAACGGCCGCGGCAAGTCGATCTGGTTCATCCGCTCGATGGCCGACAGCGACCCCGGTCCCGACAGTGACCCAGGCCCCGACAGCGACCCCGATCCCGGTACCGACCCGGACCCCGGCACCGACCCGGCTGGACCGACCGATACCACTGCGCCCCAGGGTGATACACCCGCGTCCCCGGATACCGATGACGCCACGCCCGGACCCGGCACCGGCTACCAGGTCGCCGAGCCGAAGTCGCCGAACTCCTACCGGCCCGAGCTCATCGAGGGCATCGATATCGGCAAACTCCAACTGCGCGACGGTGTCTTCTACGACGAGAACAACCAGCCCTACAGTTCGGGCCCTAAGGGCGTGGCTTTCCTCATCGGCGCCGACCCGAGCGATATCCGCTGTATCGCCGTCGCCGATGTCGAAGGCAAACTGGATCGGCGGGACGTGCAACTGCACCAGCTGCTCTACAGCAGCTATGCCGACCCCGCCGACGGCCCGATCGCCTTCGGCCACTGGGTGATCGAGAACGGCAAGCTCACCGAGCTGATCCCGATGAGCGGCGCCTTCCTCGACCCGGAGCGACATGCACTGTTCACCGCCCAGCTGCGCGCAGTGCTGAGCGAAGCCGGTGTCGACACCACAGGCACCATTGTCGACGGCGTGCAGGAGCAGAACGGAATCTGGCGCCCGGCACTGCCTTTCGCGACCGTCACGGAACTGATGGCCCGCGGGGATCAGCTCGCGGCCATGGTGTTTCGAGGCTGGGGCCCGGACTTCTGGCTGGACGTCACCGACATCGCCATCACCGGCGACCGCGCGACGGTGACCGTGTCACTGCACCCGGTCGGCGGCGAACTCGGCCGGGTCACCCTGGAACTCACCCGCGACGGCGACGGCGTCACCCTGCGCTACACCGATCCCGACCTGGGGCCGGACGCGGATCGGGTGACCAAAGCCTGGCGACAGCTGCACAATTCGATCGTTGTCCCGTGGCTGCGAGAGTCCGGCGCCACCTATACCGATCCCGCACCGGACTACCCCTCTCCGGACGACGTGCACCGCGCCGAATTCGAACAGAAGGTTCGCGAAACGGACCTCTCCTCGCCGGAGGCGGTGGCCGAGGCGCTGTACGAGCGGGTCGGGCGGGACGCGGTCACCGAGTTCGACACCGACACCGAGATCGTGCCCGGCCCGACCCCCAAGGAGATCTTCGACGCCGCCGACCTCGGCGTCGACGCCAGCAAGAACCGCGCCCACGCGACCGGCCCCGCGCCTGTCGCGGGTGTGCTCGTCGACGGGGAATCCGTGGGCTCGCTCATCGGTGGGTTGCTGCCGGAGCTGTCCACCAGCGAGATCGTCGGCGACGATCCGACCGCGACCTTGCTGCCGGAGGAAGCCGCCATCCTCCTCGACGAGAAGTCGCCGCCGTTCTTGGTGCGAGAGAAAGCCAACACGCGGACCGCGGCCCGGCGCGCGATGGCAGACCGTGGTCACCACGATGTGCCGGTGGGGCGCGGACCGCTCGGCGAGCCGGTGTTCCCGGACGGCCTGGTGGGCAGCCTCACCAACAAGACGATCGACCAGGCCACCAAGCACACCTATTACGCCGCGGTCGTCGGCGATTCGGCGCGGTTCCGGTCGGTGGGCATCGACGCCGAGAACAATCGATCGGTCCGGGAGACGATGTTCAGGGCGGGCCGCGTCGAGGAATTGCTCTGGGTGCAAGAGCAATTGGACTGCCTGCCGGATTCCGGTGTGGCCTGGGACAAGGTGCTCTTCTCCGCCAAGGAGAGCATCTTCAAGGCCTGGTACACCCTGACCGGGGACCAAAGCCTGCGCCTGCGCCACGTTTTCACGAACTCGCTCGTCAGCTTCGATATCGAGGCGGGCACCTTCCACGTGCGGGTGATGGTCGAGGCCACCGGCAAGGACGGACTGCCGCTGACGGAGATGCACGGTCGATTCGCGGTGCGCGGCAACACGATTCTCACCGCGGTGCTGGTTCCGGCCGAAGCTCCTGTCGCCGAGGCCGTCGGTCCCGAATCCGCGCCTGCTGTCGATCCGACCAAGGCCCGCGCCGCCTACGCCGAAGCCGCCTACGCGCTCAAGTGGCTGATCATGGCGCGCGGCTTCGACGCACACGGCATCGTCGAGCTTTCGCCGCCGTCGGGCATCAACCAGATCGTCACCACCATGCTGACCGACTGGGCGCAGACCAATCCGCAAGCCTTCGCGGCGGACGCGAACCTGCGGACCCTGTGGGAGGCCTTCCGGCTGATGCTGCCGCAGGGCGAACACGCGGAGATCCTGCTGCCGGTCCGGGTGCCCAACGAGGGCGATCACGCGGGCACCCTGGAACTGACCCTGCACGAGCACACCCTGTGGCAAGCCTGCGGTTCGCCGTTCGACGCGGCGGCCGATACCGGACGAATCGCAGGCCTGGTCGCGCCGGAACGCCTGCGTGCCCTCGCCGAACTGATGCCGCACCCCGAGTCGGCGCGGACCTTGCGCGCCGTGGCCGATGTCCTGTCGAACCTGCCCCTACCGGCGCACACGCCCACCGACGCGCTGTCCGACCAGCCTGTCCACTATGACGACGACCTGGCGAAGGGCGCAGGCAAGGTGCCGCCGATCCGCTTGGACCTCACGCGCACCGCTGGCGTCGACTGGGATGCCGCGGCTGCCGCTGGGGCTGGCGCGGTTGCCGGTGCCGCGACGGCTGCGAATCTCCGAGGGCGTGCCGTCGACTGGAAGGCCGCGGCCGCCGCGGCGACCGGCGGCGTCGTCGGTGCCACCGCGCCGGCGGCTTTCACGGGCGAGGGGATGGCGCAGGTCGCCAAGGGACTTCGCGGCTGGGATGGCGCCGCACACGATCCGCGGGTGACCGCGAAGCCGATCGATGGCGCGGCGGTTCCGGCCGAGAAGCCGCTGTCCGACGGCGGGCACGTGTTCGGTGATCCGGATGCCTTCACCAGCACGCAACCGGCTGCGCCACAACCGGAGCCGGAAGCGCCTGCGGAGGATTGCGTCCGTCAGACCATGCGCACCGCCGCCGAGGTCGGGCTCGATGTCACCGTCCCCGCCGAGTCGAAGCTGTCCGGCTGGACAGCGCTCGAGGTGGAGGAGGACTACGCGCACGGCCGGATGCGGCCGATCGATTCCAGGGACGCGGCCTTTGCCCGGCTGACCGACCCCGACGATCCGGCGACCGCGATGCTGCTGGCCGAGGAGTACTCGATCGGCGGCATGAAGGTCGCGCACCTGTCCATGATGCGGCTGGACAACGACAAGGTCATGGTCAGCGATCCCAATATCGACAACGGCGCGTGGCACGAGTACGTGCCGGGCACCGTGACCCCCGGCTCCCGCAAGCTCGCCGCGATCGCATACGGCGCCAATGGAAAAGCGCTGCTGTCGAGCACCGAGCACGCCGCCGACCCGGCGGCCCACCCGGATCAGCTGATCACCCACATCGACCTCACCGCCAGGGAAACCGAAGTGCTGGTGCTGGTGGCCGAGGGCCTGACCAACAAGCAGATCGCGCAGCGGCTTGCGATGGCCGACGCCACCGTGCACACCCACCTGACCGGCATCGCCAACAAGCTCGGCACCGGCGATCGGGCCGCGCTGGCGGCCATCGGCGTGCGCCGAGGCCTGGTGCCGTTCTCCGAGCCGGATGTCGCCGCGAAGATCGAAGGCGGGCTCGGGCCGGACGCGCTGGATGCCATCCAACTCGAGGTGCTGGCGCTGGTCGCCGACGGCTGGTCGAACAAAGAAGTCGGGCTGGCCATGGACACCACCGAATCCGTGGTGAAGAACCACCTGGTCCGGATCGGCCGCATCCTGGGCATCAGCAGCCGGGCCGGCATGGTGGCGACGGCGCTGCGGGCGGGCATCCTGTCGATGGATGCCGAGGTCGCCCTCCGGCCGTCGTCCGGCGAGGGGCACGGTGGGTTGAGCCAACGGGAAACCGAGGTGCGCACCCAGCGCCTCGCCGGCCGATCGAACGCCGAAATCGCCGAGGCGCTGGGAATTTCCGAGCACACCGTGGCCACCTATGTGGCCAGGATCGCGCACAAGCTCGGCATCGACCCGGCCGCCGAGCTGATGGCGGGCGCCGAGACGATCACCGCGATTCCCTCCCCGGCCACCCCGGCGGTGCCACACCCACCGACAATGATCGACACCAGCGTCGCCCCCGCCGAGCGGCGCGATCAGGCGCAGACCATGCCCGGTGTCGAGCTGCCGGGCACCGTCGAGCCCGAACCCTCCTCTCAGCAGGTGTCCGGCCCGTCCACCGAGTCGAGCGAATCGAGTTTCGGCGGCTCGAATCCGGTGCCGCCGACCCAGATCCTGCCCAGCGCGGCGAGTACCGAGGGGCCGGAGTACCTCGGTTCGGATCCGTCGATGCCGGAAGCGGTCGTGCCGGGCGGGGAGGTCGAGGGTCCGGAGTACCTCGATTCCGAGCCCGATGACGACGGCCCGGAGTACCTGGAGCCGTCGCAACCGGAGACCGTCGTCCTGCCGGACGGTTTCGGCGAAATCATCGAGGGCGTAGGCAACTTCGACGGCAACGGCCGCACCGCCGACGACGGCGCGCTGACCACCAAGCTGGCCCGCCAGGCGGTGCAGAACATGCTCCGCGCGATCGTGCTCCCCGAGATCGGCTGGCACCGCGACGGCCACTTCATGCTGCCCGACGGCCGCACCATTTACGTGCGGGTCGACAGCACCATCGGCGACGAGGTCGGTAGTTTCCAGTTGCGTCCCGGCGGCGCCGCGTTCGACATCATCCTGTCCGACGGACTGCGGACCAGGGACGTGCCACGGGCCGTCGCGCACATGCTCACTCGGATCCGGCAGCTGACCGACCCCGAATTCCGGCACCCCGGTCCGCGCTTCGCGGAACTGAAAGTGCTTGCCACCCAGCTGGATCAGTCGATCTTCGATCCCGCGCGCGGCAAGCTGACCCCGGAGATCCGGGCCGACTTCGACGACCTGATCGCACATTTGGGCATGGACGTGGACCCGGTCGGTCCGGCGGCGGAAGCGCTCGCCGCGCACGATCCTGAGCTCTCGCGCCGGATCGGGATGGAATACGGTGGGGCCGTCGCCTCCCGGCCCGTCTTCGGGAAGACACTGACCGACCCGGCGTTCCACGAGGCCGCGCTCACCCACCTCGGCAGCCTCGCCCGCTTCCTGACCGGCGAGCACGCCTCCGAAGTGCTGATGGCGGAGGGGCTTTCGCTCCACGCCCGGATGCGCGAGGAGTATTGCCGCCGCCTGTTCGAGCCGATCTTCGCCAACCCCGATGTCAGCGCCATTCGCAAACAGCTCGAAGCGGCCGAACTGTTCAGCGCCGACGACCTGGTCGCCGCCCTGGCTCCGATCAAGCGCGCTTTCAACGATCCGATGCCCCCGGAGTGGCGACGGTCGGCGCTGGAGGCCGCGATCACCGAGGTGCAGAACACCCCGGGCCACATGCAGCAGATCAACCGGTTCATCGATTTCGAGCGGATGCGGCAGGCGGCCCGCGCCTACACCCAGATGCCGGACCGGGTCGGCGGCGTGCTGGATCGGACGACCGGGCTTGTGCAGTTCCCGACCCTGGCCACCAGCCCGAACGGGGCGACCATGTCCATGCTCGACTTCTTCCACGCCATGGACCGAGCCAACCGTGGCGCCGAAGCGGCCGGCCTGGACATCGAGTACGTCGTGGTGATCCATGACGAGGCCAACGGCCGGTCCTCGGTCGACGTGCTCTCGCGTCCGCGCGCGCAATATCGACTGCCCGCCCAGCAGAGCCACCCGGTGCGGTTCGTGCCGCGCCCGTCGGTGCCCGCGGCGGTCGAGGGCGGCCACACTGTGGACGTGGGTGTCGGGCGCGGCGGGTTCGCGGTCGAACTGACGCCCGCGCAGGACACCTCCGGTCGCGGCCTCATCCTGCAAACCGAACTGCCCATGGATTACGCCGACGCGGGCCAGCGCCGCCGCAACCTCGGCATCCTGGACGCCGGTCCGCTGACCCGCCCCGGTTCGCTCATGGTGTGGGCCGACTTCCTGCTGCACGGCGCGGTGCTCAATGTCGGCGGCAACGGCGGCGTGGCGCGCTACTACATCAACAACGTCAGCGCCCACTACGGCGACGCCGACTACGACACCCTCGCCCGGCAATTGCCGCACACCCTGGTGCCCGGCGCGCATGTCGAAATCCAGTGGGACATGAAGTCGGAACTGGTGGAGGGCGGCGAACCCGGCGACCGCGGGCATATCCAGGGCGACAAGCTCATGCTCGCCATCAGCCGCGTGCTGCCGCCCTCGCTCGCGGCCGCCTTCGAGGTAGTCGAGCACACCGAGTTCGCGGGCGACGGCAGCGACGAATACCTGTTCACCATCGACACCGGCGCAAGCAACGTGCTCAACCCGGACGCCATGGCCAAGTACTCGCCGCCGCAGCCGACCGACCGTATGGTGATCGTGTACAGGCCCGCCGGTTACCGTTCGGCAACGGCGAACTTCGAAGGTGGTGCACGGTGATGGCGGAGATCGAGGGCGTGCGCGAGTGGCTGGACCGCTCCGCCGAGTTCCTCCGCGGCCAGATACGCTGGTTCGCCGCTCAGATCCTGCCCGGGTCGGCGCCGTACGTGGTCATCCCGAAGCATCCGAGCCAGGTGGACTGGGCCGATCCGCCCCGCCACCGATTCGAGGCCGTCGCCAACCTGTCCGGCCCACCGGATCCGTCTCGCGCCGACCGCGCCGCCCAGGTGCTGCACACCGCGGGCTGGGCCGTCCAGGTCCAGCGCGATCCGCAGGCCCCGACCGTCGTCGTCGTCCGCGGCGATCGCGAGGGCTACCGACTGCAAGCCCGCATCGAGGACGGCTTCGGCGGAATTGTCCTGCTCGGTGAAACCCCCAATATCCAGCTCTACCAACCGGATCCACCGCCCGCCCGCCCAGCCCCGGCCGTCACCCCGGACACCGTCAGCGCGGGTGCCGTCCTCTGCTACGAATGCGACGGCCACGGCGTGTGCCCCACCTGCCACGGCACCGGCTGGACCAAGGCGCCCACCGCCTCCGGCCGCCATCGCTGTCCCACCTGCCAGGGTTCACGGGCCTGCCCGATCTGCGGGGGAGCGGGCGAACTCCGCATCACCGAGTTGTCCGACGACGACCGCGTCCACTACCCGCATATTTCCTAACCGTTCCTTAGGACTTTCCTTGCCCGCCACCATGTTCGGATAACAACGGGCAAGCGATAATGTGCGAACATCCGGACGCCTTGCGTCACTGGGTCTTACGGTCGTGCGGAGATGTTTCGACGGCGTTTCCGTGACAAGATGGATGCCAGACGGCACACGGACGCACGTGACGGTCCCGGAGTTTCGGAGATAGTCGAGGAGTACGAGGCATGCCACCTAGGGAAGACGACGGCGGGAGCACAGGGCCTGCGATCCCGGAGCTGCCGCTGCCCAACAACCCCTGGCCGGACATCAAGAACCGTTCTGGCGACGCGGGTTGGATCAAGTTCGATCCGCAGGCGGCGCTCGAGGTGGGGCAGGCGATCTCGGATTTGCAGTGGAAGTTCTTCTCCCTGCGGGGCAACGCCACCTCGCTTTCCTCCATGGTCGACTTGTCCACGCCCGCCATATCCTCGGGTCCGGCGCTCGCCAGGGAATTCGGTAAGCAGGGCCAGGAGATGTATCGCATCCTCGGCGCGCACCACAAGATCCTCGACGACATGCTCGATTCTGTCGTCGCGGCGGGTAAGAACATGGCCAAGGCCGAGGGCGACAACGTCGAGAGCCTCACCCGTCAGCTGGACGCGATCCATACCGATCTCCAAGAAACGCACTACGCCAATGGAAATGCGCCGGGGGCGCTGACCCAGCGCGAGGGCGATCATGGACATCGCAAAGGTTGCACGGGCCATCACGATGGTGAATGTCGTTACGGTGAAAAAGCGCCCAGCGACTACACGAGTGATTTTCATATCAAGGACAACCGGAAGCAGCCGGACATGAAGGGCTCGACGCCCATCACCACGGGTATCGGGGAAACCCAAGGTAAATCGTGGGCGACCCTTCATGCGAACCGGAACTACCTGGAGGGCGGCGTCGTCGCCGATATGGTTGCCGATGACGCCGCGAATTGGAAACATATCGGCGAGAAAATCACCGAGTGGGGTACGGCCTTCGGCAACAAGGTTGCGCAATACCTGAACCCGGCCGCGGGGGACGAGACAGTCTGGCAGGGCGAAGGCGCCGAGGCAATGAGAAAAGCCCTCGACAACTATCGGCTCTCTCTCGAGCCGCTGGCCACGACCGCCATGCAGCACAACGCGCTCCTCGAATACACCTCGCAGTTTTTGGTGGATACCCACTATTGGGCTCCGCCCTACGCGACGGAAGAGGAAGACCCCACGTACTACCTGACCGACCGGCAGCAGATGTTCGGCGAGTCCTACGTGCGGGGTGTCGAGTTCACGGCCAGGAGCATTCCGAAACTCGTATACCCGACCCAAGCGTTCGAGGGCGTCCCGCCGATCTACGACCCCCGGGACAAGAACAAAGACGGCAAGATCGACGACAAGGAAAAGATCCCGGGGGACACGAACAACGACGGCAAACTCTCCGAGGAAGAAAGGCAGGCGCTGGCGCGCCAGACCGCAGGTCCCGGTCCGGGCCCCGGCCCAGGCCCCGGTCCCGCCAACCTCAAGGCGGGCCCCGGCCCCGGTCCCGGTTTGAGCGCGGAGCAGAAGAAGGCGCAGGCGAACGCGGCGAACGAGCAGCGGAAGGCCGCGGAGTTCGCCGAGCAACAGCGCAGAGACGCGGCCCGGCGCGCGAGGGAACAAGAGGCCTACGAGCAGGCGCAGCGGGCCCAGAACGAGCGCAGGCAGGCCGAGGCCGAGCAGCGCGCCAAGGACGCGGCCGCGCAGCAAGCGGCCTACCAGAAGCAGCAGCAGACGCAAGCCGCTGCGCGGGAAGCCGCGTCGGCCGCACAGCAAGCCGCCCAGCAAGGGTTGCAGGCCGCGCAGCAAGCTGCGCAGCAAGCACTCCAGAGTGGCCAGAAGGGTGCGAGCGAGGCGCTGGCGGCGGCGCAGCAAGCCGCACAGACCGCGTTGACCAACGGCATGCCGAAGCCGGGCGACTTGGCAGCGAAACTTGGCGGCGGCCCCGGGCCTGGCCCCGGCGCCATGGCCAAGGGAATGGGTCTGACCGAAGCCGCGAAGCTGTTCCCCCGCGCGGGCGCCGCCACGGCGGTGACCGCCGCGGGAACGGGTCTCGGCGCGCTCGGCCGAGCCGGGGCGGCCCCGCAGGCGATGCCCGGTTCCCCCGGCCCCGCCGGTGCGGCCGGACAGGGCGCCGGTCAAGGCCAGCAGAACTACAAGCGCCCCGCCTACCTCGAGTCCGACTCGCATATGGACGAGCTGCTCGGTGAGGCGCCGAAGGTGGTCAGGCCGGTGGTCGAACAGTGAGTCGCACTTGGAAATTCACCGACACCGAGTTCATGGCCCTGTGGTCCCGGTCCGAGGGCACCATTCTCCCGCGTCCGTTCACCTACATCTGTGAAATGCGGACCACCGACGAATACGAACGCGCGTTGTACCTTGTTCGGGATCGGTGGCGGGGCACGGACGATCGGGTGCTCGACGAGATTTCCGAAGCTGTGTTGCAACCGGATATCGCTTTGGAAGTGCGCGGATTCGACGAGCGGGAGTACGAGCGCGCGGAAGGCTGGATCCGGATGCTCGCGGTCCGGCGTGGCGACCGCGGGTACGTGCTGAAGCAGGTGACCGGCAAGACCTTCGAGCACGCCGCCGGCTTCACCGTCACCGAATGCGAGCCGCTGGCGCTCGCCGACGCGGTGGTGGCCGAACTGCCGAAAGTCGGACCGGGAAAACAGGGCAGTATCGAATTGCCGGTGCCCAAGAGCGAAGAGATGGTCGATACGAGTAGCTCCGGCCTGTGGGACGACCCCTACGGCGGCTCCACCTCGATGTCCGGGGAACGGTTCGAAAAGACGGCCGCGGCGTCGCGCGGGGTGGTGCGCGTGAGTCAGGGTTATTCGGTGTACGGTCCGCGCGGACGGCTCACCCTCGAGCTCAAATGGCGAGATCTGCCCGATGACGGCAGATATGTGATCGCTCCGGATCTGCCGCCGGTCGCGCAGCCCGTCGACGAGAAGAAGTTCGCGATCATGATCAACAAGGAGATCGCGAAGATCGTCCAGACCATCAAGGACGAGAGACTCTCGCTCCGTAACTGATTCGGGGTATCCCGAGTGCGGGGACATACACTGAGCGGCAAGCGACGAGGGGTTGATGCGATGTCCACAGCGGCGAACATAAGTGGCACCATTTCGGTGCGGACCACCGAACAGGGCTTGCCGCTTGCCATTTCGGTGGAAGCGGACGAGCTGCGGCGGAATCCGGACGAGCTGGCGAATCAGATCATGCGGTTGTGCAAGCAGGCGGCGAACCGGGCCGGGCTGGCGCGCCGGGAGGAGTTGCAGGCGGCCGGGCTGACCAACCAAGAGCTCGCGTTGACCGGGCTGCCCAAGCCGGAGGATGTCGCGGCGCAGGAGTGGGTCGAGGAAGAAGAGTACGACGAAGAGCCGCAGAGCTGGTTGAGGGAAGTCTGATGAGTAACCCGGTGATGGACGAGATCGAGGCGCGGGCGCGGCGGGCGCTGAACCGGTTGCGCGATCTCGGCGACGAGATGGCGAAGGTGCGCGCGCGGGAGTCGTCGGAGGACGGCGCGGTCACCGTCGAGGTCGACGGCAGTGGAGCTCTGCGGGACTTGCGATTCACCAGTGCGGTGTCGCGAATGTCACCCGGCGAATTCGAGCAGGTGGTGGTTTCCACGGCCCACCGCGCGGCGGCCGAAGCCATGGCGAGGATGGGTGCCCTCATCACCGAGTTCAATGAAGAGTCCGCAGCTCAAACCTAGTGCGGCACCAAAGATTTACTTTCCCTTAAGATGTTCCACCCGAATATTTACTGCGTGACCCCTCCGGTGATCCGGTACATTTGGCCTGGACGTTCCAATCATTTTCGCGCAGAGGGTGTTTCCGATGCCTAACGGTCTTGACATCAATCCCTGGCCACATGTGGCCGCCGAACCTGACGCGATTCGGGCCTACGCGGACACGGCCGCGGCGATGGCCGCCAGCGTGGCGAGCGCCGGTTCGGTGAACCAGGCGGCCACCATGGCCGCGGCCATCCCGGTGTTCGGTTTGATCGGCCAGGACTTCCTCGCCTCCTTCGCGGTGGCGCAGGCCAACCATCTCACCTCGGTCGCCGAGCTGGCCTATGTGCACGGCATGACGGCGCTGACCTGTCAGCAGGCCGCCACCGAATACCAAGTAACGGACGGGCTCTCGGGCTCCGATATCGACGCGGTCGGTCGAGCCTGATGGCGGAGCTGGTCGATCAGTCGGTGTTGGACATGCTGCGCCAGAGCGCGGTAGGTCCGATGTTGGACCGGCCGGTGAACGATGTCCTGAAGGACATGGGCCTGCCGCAGCTGCCCGAAATCCCGCTGCTGCCACCGATTCCCGGACTGCCGCCGCTGCCGGTGATCGACCTCTCCCTGCTGGCCAAGCCGCTGACCGATCTGGCCGCCACCTTCGGCACCGGCCAATTCCCCGCTCCCACACCGGCCGTCGCGCCCGCTGCCGACGGTGACCCGGCCGCGCAGGCCGCCGCGACTGCCGCGCCCGTCGTCGATCCGACCGAGGTGCTGAATCAGGTCTCCAGCGTCGTCTCGACGGTGGTGCAGCTGGGCAGCACGGCGCTCACGATGGCGATGCAGCTGTGGCAGAGCCAGGCCGCGGCCGCCGCAGAGGAAAAGGGCAAAGAGGCGCAGAAGGACGGCGCCAAGATCGCCACCCAGGCCGCGCAGGAGTCGGCGGGTGTCGCCTCCGCCGCGACCTCGGTCTTCATCGGCGGCGCGACGATGGCGGCCATCATCGCCAAGTACATGGCGCAGCTCGCTGCCTCCGCGCCGTTCCTCTCGACCCCCGGTGGCCAGGCCTTCCTGGTCGCCGCCACCGTCGAGACGATGGCAGAGGCCACGGCGACGGTGGCGAAGACGCGCGCCGAGATGACCGTGCACAGCGCGGAGATGACGGCAACGGGCCAGAAGGTGCCGGTCACCGATGCCCCCAAGGGCATGGACCAGATGCAGATGCTGAGCATGCTGATGCAGATGATCCCCACGCTGACCAACACGGTGAAGTCCGGCGTGGAATCGGCTGTCTCGCTGCACAAGACGTTGAACCCGGCGGCCTCCACCAACCCGGCGCTGGAAAAGGACAAGGCCGAGCATGCGGCGCTGAACAAGAGCGATGCCAAGTCCGGCGGCGGCGGAATCGGCGGTCTCGGTGGTGGCGGCGGTGCAGTGGCCGCCGCGGCGCGCCAGCTCAGCCCCTGGGTCGACGGCCGCACGGCAGGCAATCTGGGCGCGGCGGGCGCCAACGGCGTCGGCAACCCGGCCTCGGCGATGCAGGCGGGCGCCAGTTCGGCGGCCCGCAGCAGCACCACGGCGGCGAGCTCGCCTGGCGGCATGATGCCGATGTCGCCGATGGCGGCCGCAGGCATGGCCCGCGGCGCGGAGGACGCCACGAACGGCTTGCGCGGCGAACTGGTGTCCGCCTCGCACGGCAACGAGGTGGTCGGCGATATCGAAGGCGCCTCGCTGCCGGTGGTCGGCGCGGCCACCGCCGATGGACTCAACGAACCGCCGGACCAGGCACTCACCCTCTGATAGGAGGACGTCATGGAATTCGATCGCGCCGGGGCTATCAAGTCCGCCACCGCGCTGGACGCCCTCGCGGACCGGCTGGAAGCCGATCTGAAGGCCAATACGCCGGCACTGGCCGTGGAAGCCGCTGGGCTGGACGAAGTTTCACAGCGTGCCGCGCAGACGCTGCGCGGTGTTGCCGCCTCCTACGACGAAGCCGCGACCGCCGGCGTTCTCGAACTACGCAAACTGGCCGCCGCGCTGCGCTCGCAGTCGCAGTCGCTCGTGGTGATGGATACCGAGAACGCCGCTGGTCTCGGGGCGTCGGCCTGACGCGAAGCGGGGGACAGATGGTCGAACCGCCGATCCCTGGTTTCACCGGCGTGGTCTGGGAGGCCAGGCCAACGGAGAAACTCGCCAAGGATCTGACTACCGGTCCCGGCACGGTGCCGATGGCCGAAGCGGCCCAGGCCTGGACTCGCCTCGGCGTGAGTTTCGGCGCCGCGGTGCCCGAATACGATCAGATCGTCAAGGCCATCGGCGAATCCTGGCGTTCGGAGACGAGCCCGGAGATCCTGGACCGGATCACCAAATTGCGGGAGTGGCTGCTGGAGGCGGCCGGTTCCGCGGCCCAGAACGCCGCCAAGACCGGCTCGCAAGCGCTGGCCTACGAGGTGGCCCGGCTGGCCATGCCGCACGTCGCCGAGATCGCCGCACTGGAAGAGGCGAAGAAGTCGGTGGAGGCGATCGGCGCCGGGCTGGGTGCGCCCCTGGTCGGCGCGGCCGCCGATATCGACGCCGAACAGGATCTGGCCAAGGTCAACGCGGCCAGGGTCATGCGCGTCTACGAAGAGGCGACCAAGCCGCTGGAGACGCCGTGGACGCAGACCACGCCACCGGTCATCGCCAACAGTGCCGCGCTGGAAGCCGAGCAGGCCGTGGCCGAGGCGCGTCCAACGGCCGTGCCCGCGACCGCCTTGCCTGCCTCGTTCGCCGCGGCGTTCGCCAAGGCAACACCGCCGCCGCGGGCGAAGGCGGCGTACACCACGCAGGCCGTGGCCGCCACCGCCGAGCCGACGCCGCTGCCCGTGGAAACGGCTCCGGTGGCGGGCGATTCGTCGTCGGCGAGCCGCATGGGCGTCCCGGCCGCGATGGCGCCCGCCGCGGCCATGCAGGACGACGACCGTACGCTGCGGGCAGGCGCGGCTTCCGCGCAGCCGGACAAGCCGTTCGAGGTCGACGCCGGATTCGCCGCTGCCCCAGCGGTGATCGGCGGCGCCGCCGAACCCGCGCCGAAGACCACGGCATCGGGGGCGGCATGACGACGATGACCAACGATGGGCTGCTCGCGGTGTCCGACCTGCTCGGTGTGCAGACCCTGCCGCTGGTGCTGGGGGTCGGACCGCAGCAGGATTCGGTCGATGCCTGGCAGGCCGCGCGCGACCAGGCGATCGCCGACCTGCGCGCTGCCGGCTTGGTCGACACCTACGACGATGTCGACGCCGACCTGACCGACGCGCTGTTCGTCCTTGCCAACCCGGATCGCGAGCTCGCGGCCCGGATCTACACCGAGTCGGGGACCCGACAGGTCTGCGTGGCGCGCAAGGGAGCTCAGCACGCGCTGGCCACCCGCACCGGCGACACCTTCGACGTGCGCACCATCTGGTGCGACGGCGGCGGCCAAGCGCTGGCCCGGCCGGTGCTCGAAGCGCTCGGCCGCGCACCGGCCGCCGACATCCCGAGCATCAGCGCCCCGGTCGACGAACTGCGCGAAAGACTCGACGAAGCAACGAGATCCAGCGATTACTCCGATATCTTCTACGCCCGCGGCGTGGCCGAACGCGATGCCATCGAGTTCGGGCTGGCCATGTCCAGCTGCCACGCGCACGCCGAGATCGTCGCCTATGCCTACGACGACGGCGTGACCACCAGAACGTCCGGAGCGGTGGCGGTGTACGACACCTCGCGTGGTCGGATCGCCGCCAGCCCCGGCGCTGCGCCGGACCTGCGGGTCTGGTCGACCTTCACCCCGGGAACCGATCACCGGATCGCCCAGGCGATCTCGGCGCTGATCGAAACCCTGCCCGGAGGAAGGTGGATGCCCTAGTCAACGCATCGGAACTCACGAACCGACCGAACTACCGCGGCCTCTGCGCAGCGGAACACAAAAATCACACCGACATGATGAGGTGAACAATGTCCGGACAGACAAGTTTTACCGAGGCCGAAGCTGCTGCGGTCGTCGATGAATACATGCAGGCCGTCGAGGGCATCAAGAAGACCATCTCGGCCGTGCAGGAAACCTTCGACGCGGCCCGCTCGGGCTGGGAGGGTGACGCCGCCGTCGCCGGCCAGAAGGCCTCCACGGCTTGGCAGGAGGAGACCACCCGCATCAACACCAAGATCGACGAGCTGAACCAGACCATCTCCGAGGGCAACACGACCCTCGGGAACGTCGATCCGGAGAACGTGGACGCCCTCACCAACCTGATCTGACACCACCGCTCGAAAGGAGAGCGCCATGAAGTACACCAAGCAGGTACACGACCAGCTGATCAGCGAAATGGACCAGTACTACACGGATCTCGACGGCTACAAGGACGCCTTCGTCGCCGCGAGGGACAAGCTGGTCTCCAGGGCTTGGGAAGAGAACGAGGCGCTGGAGTCCTTCACCGTGAAGGCCAACTCCCTGCTCGAGGAACTCAACGACACCCACACCAAGATGCAGGCCCTGCGCAACGCCATCGACGGCGCGTTCAACAACGCGTTCGCCGCTGACAAGAAGGTCTACAACTCCTTCTGATCCGGGTTCGCAACGAGAAAGCCCCGGTCACCCTCGCGGATGGCCGGGGCTTTCCGGTGTGCTCGGCTAGCGTGCGAGGGCCAAAGCCGTGTGCAGGTACTGCATTTCGTCCGGTGTCGCCACCATGTGCACGCGCGTGGTCACACCTGCCGTGCGCACCGTGACGAGGTTGGCGGTCTCCGGGTCCTCGGCGAGGGTGACGTCGGGGTCGAAGTGGTCGTCCATGGTCGCCGGGGCATTGCGGAGCAGGACGGTGGTGGCGTCGGAGTGGTGCCCCGTCGGCGGAATGCCGTCGTAGACGATCACGGTGGCGGAGCGGTGCGCGCTGGCCTGCTGCCCGGCCGCGGACCAGGCCGCGATGGTCAGGGACTGGGGCACACCCACGTCGGCGGCCATCTGCCGCCACGCGTCGTGACGGTTGGTGTGCACCACGACCGAGGCGCCGAGCGCGATGGCGCGCAGGATCATCTGCTGGGCGACCAGCAGCGATCCGATCACCTCCACCCGCCGGACCTGGTGCCCGACCAGGGGCAGCGCCACGCCTTGCCCGGAGGTGTCGGCGCCGATCAGCTGCCCGCACCCTGCGATCGGCATCGGCAGTGTGAGCAGCGAATCCGGCTTGCCCAGATAGGTTTCCGGGCTGAACTGGCGGCCGCGGCGGGCGATCGGCAGCGTGTACAGCAGGGCGCGGAACTGGCTGCCCGGCAAGGGAACCAGGCCGTCGGCTTTGACCACGGCGGGTTTGTCCCTGGTGTCGAAGCGCACCAACGCGGTCACTTCGATGCCCGCGGCACCTGGTTTGGCGGCAAGGTCGCGCGGTGACTGTGCCGCGGCGCGCTGCAGACGGATGGTGACGGTGGTCGCCAGCGTCGGCGTCGACCACACCGCGGCGAAGCCCTGCGGCCCGAGAGCTTCCGGCGCCATCCGGTAGGTGGTGTAGTGAATGCCGTCGCGTTCCACGCTGTGCGGCGTCTCGGTGAACTCCTCCAGTGGCGTGTGCCTGGTGAGCTGGTTGATCGCGGCGGTGATCTCGGCCGCCGACAGCACAACCGTGGAGATGCCTTGGGCGGCAAGTCGGTTCGCCACCCGCTGGGTCGCGATGATGGCCGTGCGCAGCGTGCCGGTGGCGCCGCCGCCGCGCCGCGCCACCGCGGGGGCATTGGCCAGCGGATCCAGCCGCAGCACCACCCACACCGTGCGGTGCGCCACCGCGGGCAGCCTGCCCAGAATCTGCTCGTAGAGCTGCGAGACGCGGCCGGGCCCCGCGGTGCGTGCTCCGGTGCTGATCACGTCGATGGAGGCCAGCTCGATGTCGAACTGGTCCAGGCAGTGCGCGATCTCGGGCAGCGGCATCATGTCGTCGGAGATCAGCGACTGCGGGCTCAGCAGCGTCACCGTGCGCGGATGCGCCTCCACCCGCAGCATGACGAGCAATCGCGAGCCGTCCCAGCGCATTCCATAGGTGCCGCCCTCGGGGAGCGGTACGTCGAACGGCGCCTGATCGACAGTTGCCGAACGATTGCGAAACGCGCGCCAACGGAAGGTGATTTCCTCGTCCAGCCAGGCCGCCGGCGACTTGCGGCGCGGCAGTGGTGTCAGCCCGAGCACGAGCACACCGGCACATACGCCGGCCACGACCCACACCGAGGCATCGAAGATCACCGCGACCAGCGAGGCGGCGACCGCGACGAGCGCCACCGGAATCACCCAGCGCAGCGGCAGAATTCGGAACAGCCAGAAGTACGAGGAGTGCAGGGGAGTCGGGGCAGATTCAGCCGACGGGGCAGGGGAACTCCGCGGCGCGGTGTCGCGATTTCCGCCGTCGGTTGTGGTGGAACCCATGCGGACATAATGGACCGAACTCGTTCGGCTTCGCTACCGGGAAGGCAGCAGGCGGTGTTGATGGGTACTGTAAGCGTGCCGGGTGAAATGCCCGGTCCGTTGTACCCGGGTCAGTTCGGAGGCGTTTCGTGCCCGCACAGTTGACTACCAAGGCACAAGTCAACGGTTACCGATTTCTGCTGAAAAGGTACGAGCACGCGCTGATTCGGCGCGATGTCCGGATGCTGCACGATCCGATGCGCTCGCAGTTCCGCTCGCTGGTGGTCGGCGCTGTGCTCGGCATCCTGGTGGTCGCAGGCGCCGCGATCCTGGCGTTCCTGCGCCCGGTGGGCTCGATCGGCGACGCGACCATCGTGATGGGCAAGGAGACGGGCGCGCTCTACGTGATCGTGGACGGCACGCTGCATCCGGCGCTGAACCTGGCTTCCGCCCGGCTGATCACGGCGAGCAACGAAAAACCCACCTCCGTCAAGGAATCCAAGCTGACGATGCCGCGCGGCCCGATGGTGGGCATACCCGGCGTTCCGGCCACCCTGCCCGGCGCGGCCTCGCCGGACTCCATCTGGAGCCTGTGCGATGCGGTGGAACTGTCCGCTGCGGGCAGCGCCGCGCGCTCCCCCGGAGCCCAGTCCACGGTCATCGCGGGCGCGCTCGACTCGAGCGAGCCGAACACCGCGCGGCCGCTGCGCGACGACGAGGCGCTGCTGGTGACCCGCGGCGGCAAGACGTTCCTGATGTTCGACGGCAAGCGCGCCGAAGTGGATCCGAACGATTCGGTGATCTCGCGCTCGCTCGGCCTGCGGGAGTACAACCCGCGTCCGGTCAGCGCGGGCATGCTCAATTCCGCCACCCAGGTCCCCGCGATCGTCCCACCGAAGATCGATCGGCTCGGCGAACCCGGCCCAGGTCGCTTGCAGGGCGTGCCGATCGGCGGCGTGATCCGCGTGCAGCGGGTCGACTCCGAAGAGCTGTACGTGGTGCTCGCCGACGGCGTGCAGCGGCTGACGCCGTTCGCCGCCGAGGTGATCCGCAACGCGAACTCCCAGGAGATGAACGAGATCATCTCGGTGCCGCCGGACCGGGTGGTCGGCGTGCCAGTGGTGAGCCCGCTGCCGGTGGACAAGTTTCCCGGGCCGGTCCCGACCATCCTCACTCCCGAGGAGAACAAGGTCAGCTGCATGCAGTGGGCCAAGAAGGCCTCCGATCCGGTCGCCACGATCACGCTGTTGGCCGGACGTGAACTGCCGCTGCCGAAGTCGGCCAAGGTGGTGGATCTGGCGACCGGCGACGGCACCGGCGACCGCATCGACCATGCCTACATCCCGCCGAACTCGGGGGAGTACCTCCAGGTGACCGGCATGTCGCCGGACAGCGTCCGCATGGGCAGCTTGTTCTACATCTCCGACAACGGGATTCGCTACGGCATCCCGGATCAGGAGACGGCCACCCTGCTCGGCCTCGCCGACAAGCCGCGGCCCGCGCCCTGGCCGATCATCGGCCAGCTGGTGCCGGGGCCGACGCTCTCGCGCGAGGAAGCGCTCGTCAGCTACGACATCCTGCCGACAACCAACTGACCTGCCCCGCACAGCGGTACGGCCGATTCGCGGCCGTACCGCTGTGTCCGGATGTCAGCGCAGCGTGGCCAGCACGTTGTCCAGCGCGTTACGCATATCGTCCGCCTCGATCCGCATCAGCACCGATTCGTCCACCGCGCTCAGATCCAGGTTGATGTCGTTGGCCAGCCGGAACTCGCGCTCCTCCTCGGCCGCCTCGATCACATTGCGGATGAACCGGCCGTTACCGGCCATGTCGATGCCGCGCCGGATCTCACCGCTCTGATCCGTCGCTTCCTTGCGGTAGAGGTCACCGCAGGCGGCGACCAGCAGCGCCTGTGCGTCGTCGGACAGTTCCGAATCCCGTTTCCGCGCAATGAAACGACCGATCTCGCCGAGCTCCTCCGGCGAGTAGGAATCGAACTTCACCCGCTTGGCGAAGCGGGACGCCAGACCGTCGTTGGAGGCCAGGAAACGGTCGATCTCGCCGTCGTATCCGGCGATGATCACCACCAGGCGATCACGGTCGTTCTCCATTCGCGCGAGCAGTGTGTCGACGGCTTCGCGACCGAATGCGTCACCCCCGGACAGGCCGGTTTGAATCAGCGTGTAGGCCTCGTCGATGAACAGCACGCCGTCCATCGCGCTATCGATCAACTTGTTGGTCTTGATCGCAGTACTGCCCAAATGCTGGCCGACGAAATCGGAACGTTTGGCTTCGATCAACTTGTCGGTCTTGAGAATTCCTAAGCCACAGTAAATTTTTGCCACCACGCGGGCAACGGTGGTCTTACCGGTACCCGGCGGTCCGGTGAATGCCAGATGTTGGCCACGGGATCCGCTCGCCATTCCTTTTTCGGCACGGATCCGCGCTAGCTGAGCGGTTGCCTGCAACTTCGCTACCTGCATTTTGACGCCGGCCAGACCGATCTGCTCGTCGAGTTCGGCGCGCGCCTTCTCCAGGATCAGCTTGGCCTTGTCGTCGCGCTCCTCTTGGCCCATCTGTTCCAGCGTCGGCGCCGAGGCCGGATCCCACTTGTTGGTGCGCGCGTCGATGACCTCCTTGGTGGTCACCGTGATCCGGTACTTGCGGTCGCGCATGGCCATGGTGTTGGCTTCGAAGCCCGGTGCCTCGGAGAACACCTTCTCGAACAGCGCCTGCGCCTTCTCCTCCTCGCCGGTCTCGCGCAGCGCGAGACCGCGACAGAAGCGGGCGGTGGTGGCCGCGGCCGGAATCGGGCCCTGCTCAGCCGCTTCCATGCGGCGGATGGCCTCGCCGAACAAACCCAGCTGGGCACAGGCGGTGCCGACCATGACGTGGGCGCCCGCGGCCAGGTAGGGATCGTCCCATTCCGCCGAACCGGCCAGCACGGTCATCACATCGGGCCAGCGCTGCGTGGTGAAGTGCAGCACGCCGCGGACGTAGGCGCAGATCCGGTCGTCGATCTCGCGATCCGCCGAGGAGACCTGCGCGGAGCGGTGTTTGGCCAGTTCGTCGAGGACCTTCTCGGCTTCGTCGTAGTCGCCATCGGCGATCAGTTGCGCGGCCTGCGCCAGCCAGATCTCGGTATAGCTGGCCAGCGGGTAATCGATGTACTGCCCCACGGTGAAGCGGCCGGCGAGCACCCGCGGTTGCAGGCCGAGCCTGCGCTGCTCGCGAAACAGCGTCGAGGTGCTGGTCTTGAAGAGGTTGAAGATCACCTCGCGGGTGTGCTCACCCGCGGCCGCGCGCCCGAGCCACGCGTCGCACATACCGGGATCCCATTCGGTGGCGCGCTGGAAGGCCAGCCGAGCGTATTCCAGATCGCGGGCAGATTCCTGTCCGTCGATCACAATGCCCAAGGACAAGACACCAGCGTCGAATGCGCGTTGTGCCTGGCGGTTGCCGGTCATGTGGGTTTGCCCCTAAAAACGAACGGATGTGCTGTTCTGCGTCAAGCATAGCCACCGGGGGGATGGAAAGCCGACGGAGTCGGCGGGGCGGGAAGAGCACTGGGGGATGGCTAGCAGACGGAGTCGGCGGGGTGGGAAGGGCACTGCGAGGGAGGGACTTCTCCGTTAAGTTGAGTACGTTGCACGGCGTTGAAGTGTGTTCTAGGTAAGGAGTCATCCGAGCTGTGACCGATCCGTCTAGCAGCTCTGTGGCTGCCGTTGATCCGGAGTTGTGCCGAGTCTCGGTGATCGGCGGCAATACCCAGCTGGACTTGGGTTTGCCTGCCACAGTTCCGATCGCGGCGTTCATCACCGATGTGGTGGAGCTGATCGAATCGCGCAACCCCGATCTCACCGAGCACGAGGACGGGGCACCGCTGCAAACGCAGCATTGGACGCTGGCCAGGATCGGCCGCGACCCCATCCCGGCAAACCAATCGCTCACCGAGGCCGAGGTTTTCGACGGTGAGTTGCTGGTATTGCGCTCGGTGACCGCGAAGGAGCCGCCTGCGCTCTTCGACGACGTGATCGACGCCGTCGCCAAGCTGACCGCGACCTCGTTCCGGCACTGGTCGCCGCTGTCGGCGCGCTGGCTCGGTCTGTCCATGGGTCTGATCGCGGTGCTGGCCGGGATCTACCTGCTCGCGGTGGCCAAGCTCGACGGTGTCGGTGCCGCAGTGGGTTTCATCGGCCTCGGCACCGGACTGATCGCCGGTGGCGCGGCCGTGCTCGTCGCCCGCAGGTATCAGGCCGAAGCGTCCTTGCCCGCGATCATGCTGTCGCTGTACGCGCTGCTGCTGATCTTCGCCGGCACCGCGCTGTTCGTGCCCAACGCGTTCGGCAGTCCGCATGCGATGTTCGCCTGCGTCGCGACGCTGACCGTCGCCGCGGTCCTCTACAGCCTGGCCAGGGTCGGGGCGACCATGTTCACCACGGTCATCACCCTCGCGCTGTTCGGCGGCGTTGCCGCGATGGTGCGGATGATCTGGGACCCCGCGCTGGCCAAGATCGCCGCGGGCGTGCTTGTCGGTGCGCTCATCGTGATCACCCTGGTGCCGCGCCTGGCCGTGGCGGCCGCACGGCTGCCGGTGCCGCCGGTGCCGACCGCGGGCGCCGCCATCGACCCCGCCGACCATGAACCCCGTCCCACCGTCAAGGACATCGGCGCCATCGGCGCCACCGCGCTACCCTCGGCCGCCGGCCTCGAGCATCGAGCCCGCGCGGCCAACGAATACCAGACCGGCATGATCATCGGCTGCACCGTCGCCGCCGTGATCGGCGTGGTACTTGCCGCGGATCCGCTCGGCGCGGCCCGCTGGCAGGGCATCACCCTCGGCGTGGTGGTCTCGATCATCCTGTGCCTGCGCGGGCGCGCCTTCGCCGACCTGGTGCAGGCGTGCACGCTGATCGCCGGTGGCACGCTCGCGTTGATCGCGCTCGGCATCGGTGCCGCGCTCGGCGAGGAGAACTGGCTGCTGCCGATCGCGGGCATGCTGCTCGTCGTCGCGACGGCCGCGGTGGCCTTCGGTGTGATCGGGCCGCACACCGAGATGTCGCCTCCGATGCGCCGCACCGGTGAGATCTTCGAATACCTCTTGATCTGCACCATCATTCCGCTGGTGCTGTGGATCATGGACATCTACTCGGCCGCACGGAACATCTGACATGGCACCGCTCCTACGGCGGCTGCTGCGGGCGGTGACGGTGCTGGCGGTGCTCGCGCTCGCCACCGGAACACCCACGCCCGCACTGGGAATCGCGCCGCCCCAGATCGACGACGGCGCGCTCGGCGCCGTGCTCGGCCTGGCCGCCAGCGCTCGGCCACCGGACGAGACCGAACAGGCCAAGGTCTGCGCCGAACCAACCCTCCAGGGCGGAGTGCCCCGCGATCCCCCACTGGCGCAGCGGATTCTCGATTTGGCCGAGGCGTGGCAGTTCAGCCGCGGCGCTGGTCAGAAGGTCGCAGTCATCGATACCGGAGTGAACCGGCACTGGCGCCTGCCCGCGCTCCAAGCGGGCGGCGACTACGTCTCCACCACCGACGGCACCGTCGACTGCGACGGTCACGGCACCTTCGTGGCCGGGATCATCGCCGCTCAGCCCAGCCTGGAGGACGGATTCTCCGGTGTCGCACCGGAAGCCGAGATCCTGACCATCCGCCAGCTCAGCTCGGCCTACGAGGCCAAGGACCGCAATCGCCGTGAGGAGCCCGGCGTCATCACGCGCGAAGGCTACGGCACGGTCAACACCCTGGCCGCCGGTATCGTCCGCGCGGTCGACATGGGCGCCACGGTGATCAACGTCTCCGAGGTGGCGTGCATGGCCGCGGGCACCGCCGCCGCCGACGGCGCTTTGGGCGCCGCCGTCAAATACGCCTACGACCGCAATGTTGTGGTGGTCACCGCGGCGGGAAACACCATGCAGGGCACCGCCTGTGAGAAGCAGAACGAGCGCTCGGGCTGGTCGGCGGTGGGCACCGTCGTCACCCCCGCCTGGTTCACGCCCTATGTGCTGTCGGTCGCCTCGGTGGATCCCACGGGCGCGGTCTCGCCGTTCTCGCTGCACGGCCCGTGGGTCGGCGTCGCAGCGCCGGGGCGCGAGATCGTCTCGCTGGACAGCAAGCCGGGTGGCGCGGGCCTGGTCAATGCCACTCAGACCGACGAGGGCTACTCCACCATCGACGGCACCAGCTTCTCCAGCGCCTACGTCTCCGGACTGGCCGCGCTGGTCCGGTCGCGCTTCCCGGAGCTGACCGCAGCCGAGGTCATCGATCGGATCAAGCTGACCGCGCAGGCACCGGACAACGGACGCAACGACAAGGTCGGGCACGGCCTGATCGATCCGCTGGCCGCGCTCACCGCGCAACTGCCGCAGAAGCCGGTCACCGTCGGCTCCGATATACCGCGCAAGATCGCCGGGCCGTCCCCGCCGCCCTACGTCGACCCGGCCCCGCGCCTGGTCGCCACGATCGGCTCGATCACGCTGCTCGCGCTGCTCGGGCTCGGCTATGCCGCCTCGATCCCGTTCCGGCGGGGTGAGCAGGTGAGTGTGGATCCGGGCGCGGAGCAACAAACCCGAGAGGGGTTGTAGGACATGGCAACCGAAGGTTTCGTGCGCCGCCCGCGGATTGCGCCGCCGCGTCCGCCGGGTGGTGAGGTCGCGTTGTCCGCGCCACCGGAACTCGATCGTCCCGTCGTCGGCAATCTGCTGATGAAGCTGATGCCGGTGGTGATGGTGGTCGCCGTGGTCGGCATGATCGCGATGATGGTCATGCTCGGCCGCAACCTGCTGGCAAACCCGTTCATGATGATGTTCCCGATCATGATGCTGATGTCGATGTTCGGCATGATGGCGGGCATGCGCGGCGGCGGCGGGCCGAAGAAGGCCGCCGAGCTCAACGAGGAACGCAAGGACTACTTCCGCTACCTCGATCAGGTCCGCAAGGATGTGCGCAAAACGGGCATCCAGCAGCTGGCGGCGCTGCGGTGGAGTCACCCCGAGCCCAGCGACCTGCAATCGGTGGTCGGCAGCCGCCGGATGTGGGAACGCCGTCCCAACGACCCGGATTTCGGGCACGTGCGGGTCGGCGTTGGCAGCCACCGCCTCGCCACCAAGCTGGCCAGGCCCGAGACCGGTCCGCTGGAAGACCTGGAACCGGTGTCCACCGTCGCCTTGCGCCGATTCGTGCGCACCCACTCGGTGGTGCACGGCCTGCCCACCGCCATCTCGCTGCGTGCGTTTCCCGCCATCAATATCGAAGGCGACCGCGAGGCCGCGCTCACGCTGGTGCGCTCGATGTTGATGGAGTTCACCACCTTCCACGGCCCCGACCACACCGCGGTCGCCATCATCTGTGCCGACCCGGACGGCCCTGCTTGGTCCTGGGCGAAATGGCTACCGCACCTGCAACATCCGGTGGACCGCGACGGCATGGGCTCGGCCAGGATGATGTACCGCTCGCTGGCCGAACTGGAGACCTCCATGACCGCCGAGCTGGTCGAGCGCAGTCGCTTCATGCGCAACGCGCAGCCGACCGCGGGCCGGATCCACCTGCTGGTGATCATCGACGACGGCTACGTCAGCGGTTCCGAACGTGTCGTCAGCGACGCGGGCCTCGACTCGGTGACCGTGCTCGACCTGACGGCACCGCAGAGCGGTCTCGCGGTGCGCCGCGGCCTGCAACTGGTCGTCACCGACGACGGCATGGTGGCCGCGAAATCCGCTGCGGGCGTGGAGAAGTTCGCCACCGCGGACCAGGTGACCCGCGCCGAGGCGACCGCGCTCGCCCGTGATCTGGCGCGCTACCGCATCGCGACCGCCGCCCAGATGGTGAGCCTGGGTGACGAGACCAGGGCCGATCCCGGCCTGATGGCGCTGCTGAAGATTCCCGACGCCGCCCAGATCGATCCCGCGGTGGTGTGGCGCCCGCGCAGCGACCGGGAACGCCTGCGGGTGCCGATCGGTGTCACCCCGGACGGTACGCCGGTCGAGATCGACATCAAGGAGTCCGCCGAGAACGGCATGGGCCCGCACGGATTGTGCATCGGCGCGACGGGTTCGGGTAAGTCGGAGTTCCTGCGCACGCTGGTGCTTTCCATGGTGACCACGCACTCGCCCGATCTGCTGAACCTGGTCCTCGTCGACTTCAAGGGCGGCGCGACCTTCCTCGGCCTGGACTCGCTGCCGCACGTCTCCGCGGTCATCACCAACCTCGAGGAGGAACTCGCCCTCGTCGACCGTATGAAGGACGCCCTCTCCGGCGAGATGACCCGCCGCCAGGAGCTGCTGCGCGCGGCGGGCAACTTCGCCAATGTCACCGAATACGAGAAGGCTCGCGCCGCGGGCGCCGACCTGGATCCGCTGCCCGCGCTGTTCGTGGTGGTCGACGAGTTCTCCGAACTGCTCTCGCAGAAACCGGATTTCGCCGATCTGTTCGTGATGATCGGCCGCCTCGGCCGCTCGCTGCGCGTGCATCTGCTGCTGGCTTCCCAGCGCCTCGAGGAGAACAAGCTGCGCGGTCTGGACTCGCATCTGTCCTACCGGATCGGCCTGCGTACCTTCTCCGCCAACGAGTCTCGGGCGGTGCTCGGCATCACCGATGCCTACCATCTGCCCAGCGTGCCGGGCTCCGGCTACCTCAAGAGCGACGCCGACGATCCGCTGCGCTTCAACGCCAGTTACGTGTCAGGGCCGTATGTTTCGCCGCGCGGTACCAGGAAGGTCGACGGCAAGACCGTCGGCGGCCAGTCGCCCGCGGTGTTCACCGCGGCGCCGGTGCCGATGCCGGAGATCGTCGAGCCCGAGCGGACAGCCGCGCCGAGTGGCAGACCCGAGCTGCCGCCGCCGCCCGGACGGCTCGAGCTGCCCGAATTGCCGCCGCCGCCAGGGCAACTCGTGGACGACGAGGACGAGGAGCAGGGTCCGGTGCCGGTTGCCGAGGCCGTTCCCGCGACGCTGCTGAGCACCGTCGTCGATCGCCTGCGCGGCCACGGCCGCCCGGCACACGAGGTGTGGCTGCCGCCGCTGGACGAGTCGCCCTCGGTCGATATGTTGCTGCCCGACCCGGACTGGCGCTCGCCGGTCAACCGGCACGGTCAGCTGTGGTTGCCGCTCGGCGTCATCGACAAGCCCTACGAGCAGCGCCGCGACGTGCTGATCGTGGATCTGTCCGCGGCGCAAGGCAATGTCGCGGTCGTCGGTGGTCCGCAGTCGGGTAAGTCGACCACCCTGCGCACCATCATCATGGCCGCGGCCGCCACGCACACACCCGAGCAGGTGCAGTTCTACTGTCTCGACTTCGGTGGTGGCACGCTGTCCGGTCTGGCGGGGATACCGCATGTCGGTTCCGTCGCGGGTCGCATGGAAGTCGATCGGATCCGCCGCACCATCGCGGAGGTGACCGGCATCCTGCGCCGCCGTGAGGAGCTGTTCCGCGAGCTGGGTATCGACTCCATCGTCGAATTCCGCAGGCGCAAAGCGCTGCTTGCGGAGAAGTCGCCCGCCGAGCGGCAAGCCGACCCGCTCGCGCAGGATCCGCACGGTGACGTCTTTCTGGTCATCGACGGCTGGCCGACCATCCGCGCCGATTACGACACGCTGGAACCGCAGCTCAATGCCATCGCGGCACAGGGTCTTTCGTATGGCGTCCACCTGATCGTCTCCGCCACCCGGTGGCCGGAGATCCGCTCGCAGATCAAGGACCTCATCGGTACCCGCATCGAGCTCCGCCTCGGTGACCCGTCCGACTCCGAGATGGACCGGCGTACCGCGGTGCTCGTGCCCACCGGGCGTCCTGGCCGTGGTCTCACCGCGCAGAAGCTGCACATGCTCGTCGCGTTGCCGCGCTTGGACTCCGACTCCGATCCACGCACCCTTTCCGAGGGAATCACCATCGCCAAGCAGCAGCTCAACGAGCTCTACCCCGGCCGCAACGCGCCCGAGGTCCGGATGCTGCCGATGGAGGTCTCGCGCGAGGCCGTGGTCGCGGAGGCGGCGCGGCAGGGCATCCAGCAGAGCAAGACGCTGGCCGTCATCGGCGTCGGCGAGACCGACCTGCAACCGATCGCCATGGATTTCGCGGTGCAGCCGCACTTCTACAGCTTCTGCGATGTGGAGTGCGGCAAGACCACGCTGTTGCGCAATATCGTCGCGGGCGTCACCGAGAACTCCACCGCCGAGGAAGCCCGCGTCATCCTGATCGACTACCGGCGCACCATGCTCGGCGTGCTGGAAGGCGCGCAGCTGGCCGGATACTCGACCTCCGCGCAGACGTCCTTCGGGATGATCAAGGAAGTCGCGAACTACCTCCAGAAGCGAATCCCCGGCAATGACATCACGCCACAGCAGTTGCGCGAACGCAGCTGGTGGACCGGGCCCGAGATCTATGTCGTCGTCGACGATTACGAGATGGTGGTCTCCGGTGGGCGCAACCCGCTCGAGCCGCTGATCGAGTTCCTGCCGCAGGCACGCGACCTCGGTCTGCACGTGGTGCTCAGCCGCCGTGCGGGCGGCGCAAGCCGGGCCATGTTCGACAAGGTGCTCGGCACGCTCAAGGACATGGGTGTGGACGCGCTGCTGATGAGCGCGCCCAAGGACGAGGGCAAGATCATCGGCGACATCCGCGCCGCCAAGCTGCCGCCCGGTCGTGGCACGCTGGTTACCCGCAGCGGCAACGAGATGATCCAGGTGGCGTACCTGCCGCCGCTGTGAGGCGTCTTCGTCCGGCGCTGCCGCTCAGTTGGGCAGCGCCGGGGGAGCGAGGATGGTGTCCGTCGGAGGGTCCAGCCTGGGCGACGCCGATTGCAGACCCGCGGCGGGGACGGCGAGCGTCTGCTCGAAATCCCAGCTGTCCGTGCGTCGTTCGAAGAGGGCGCGAGAGGGCCCGCGTGCGATCGGTCCCGCGATGCGCGCCAGATGGAAGCCCGCTCTGCGGTAGTAGTCGTGCAGGTCGGCGTTGGTCGTCCAGGCGTCGAGGCGGACCCAGTCGCGGTCGCGTTCCCTGGCCAGCCGCCCGGCATGCGCGAGCAGGCGGTGGCCGAGACGCTGCCCGGCGAATCGCAGGTCGACGATCATGAAGTGCACGACGACCGCGTCGGCGAGCTCCCACTGCGACCACAGGCCGGGGTCGGCGCGGTCGTTGACGGTGATGGTTGCCGCCGGTTCGCCGTCGACCTCGGCGATCCAGGTCTCGCCCGCGTCCAGCGAACGGCCGACCCCGCGGGCGAAGATCTCGATGGGCAGTCCGCGACCGGCGATCGTCCACTGGTCGGAACCGCGGGCGGTGAGCCAGGCGGTGCGCTGGACGCGCAGGCGGCAGATCATGCCGAGATCACCGAGGTCGGCCTGGCGGAAAACGGTAGTCATAGCAAAGAGATACCTGGCCGGTACGAATCGCCCAAAGTTTGCCGGATGACGGCGGTTCCCTCGGCGTCGCCGAGTTCGTAGGCCAAACGGTTGCGCGTGGCGATGGAACGTTGCCGCGTCGCCCTGGTCACCCGGGTGCGATCCGCGCCGATGCGCAGATGATCTAGCAGGATCGTTCCGGTCGCGACGCCGAGCACGATCGCCTCCTCCGCGCTGGCGGGCCGCGCGACGAGCGTGTCGCGGTGGGCGGTCTCGGGATGCCCGCGGTCGGCCATCCTCCGGGTGGTGCCCTCGGGGATGTCGTGCGGCGAGTCGATTCCGGTGGCCTCGGCCAGGTCTCGGGGGTAGAAGCTGACCTCCCACGACCACGGCTCGTTGTCCAGGTACTGCACGACGGTGCGCGCGAGCACCCACGAGTCCTCCGGAACGCCGAGCCACAGCGCGACCTGCGCCGTCGCGGGCTCCATCCGCGCGCTGAACTCCTTGGAGGGCACCCGGTCCGCGCGGCGGGCGATCTCCTCGAAGATGTCGTGCGGTGTCTTGGGGCGGTCCGGACGGATGTGGTCGGTCATCACCGACTCGAGCACTTCCTGGTTTCGAACGATCGTCCCGCGGGAAGTAGCTGTATAGACGAGATTTTCGGCGACGAGAACCTGAACGGCATTGCGAGCCGTGGTGATCGAGACCTGCATCTGCTCGGCCAGCTCGGTGTGACTCGGAAGTCGATCGCCCGGATTCCATTTGCCTGAGCGGATCTCCTCGCGGAGGAGGTCTGCGATCCGGTGATACGTCGGACCGTCCGCCATCTTGCTCCTCGGTTGGTCGTGCAGGTAACGAAGTGTACTCTTCGTGGATTCCTACGGGCGGGTAACGCTTGACAGGTGCCTTCAGAGGTTTATTGTAATGAACGTCCTGATCCGGTGTTGTGCGGCGATGAACGGCGAGGCAACGTGGCAGGTTCGGATTCATCAACGGTTGTGATGGCAGTCCCCGACACACCCCGGTGTGTCGATACGGCAGTGCAGTCCGTGACCACCGGGCTACTGCCCACTTCGGATCTACTTGTTCGGGCGTGTCGAGGGCATCGGGTCGTAGGTGGCCCGTTGCTCTGGTTCGCCCGTGATTTGGCGGTGCTGCACGAGCGCCGGCTGGTCGGCCGCGGCGGCTCGGTGAGCACCGATCCGACGCATATTCTCGAAAACGAACGGCGCCGAAGCGAATTGGTGCTTGCCATCGATGACTGGGTGACGCGCAGCGTGCCCCAGCATCGGCTCGGCGCCACTTTGCACACGGAAACCGTAGGCGCGGTGATCGATCGGCTCGCGGAGTCCTCGGTGCGTGCACATCACGCGCTCATGACTCTCGACGCGCACGACGAGCTACTGCACTGCGCCTGGCACCACCTCGCCGAATTGGCGGACGCCTACGACGACCTGATCCGCGACGTGCTCGCGGGTCGGAGGCGCTTGCCCGAGTGGTGAGGTGGTTCGTTCGGTCGGGTGTCGTACCCCCTCCTCGGCACCCGACCGGCGAACCTTCTTGGTGCGCAATGGTTGTCGCGCCGCGTTCCCAGCGAACGCGGGCGTCGTCGAACCCGTTTTCGGCGAACCCGTTTTCGGTGAACTCAGCGCTCAGGCGTGGAAACGGCGATGGTCGACGCCGAACTCGTCGGCGACGGTCGCGGCCAGTTCCACGTAGGCGCGCTTGGCCTGCTTGCTGAGTCGGTGCAGGTCGATCTCGGCGCCCTCCGAGAGGTGCGAGTCGTACGGGATGATGTGCACCGCGCGGCAACGCGACAGGAAGTACTCGCGCAGCTGCTGCACGCCCACGTTCGGCGAACCCTCGCGCGGCAGGTTGATCACCACGACGGCGTTGCGCACCAGGTGATCGTGACCGTGCAGGGAGAGCCAGTCCAGCGTCGCCGCGGCGCTGCGCGCGCCGTCGATCGCCGCCGAGGAGATCAGCACCAGCGAGTGCGCCAGGTCCAGCACGCCCGCCATCGCCGAGTGCATCAGTCCGGTGCCGCAGTCGGTGAGGATGATGTTGTAGTAGCGCTGCAGGATTCGAGCGACCGCCCGGTACTCCTCGTCGTTGAACGCCTCCGACGCCGCCGGATCTCGTTCGCTGGCGAGCACTTCCAATCGGCTGGTTGCCTGCGAGGTGTGCCTGCGCACGTCCGAGTAGCGCTCGATCGACGGATCGAGCAGCAGGTCGCGCACCGTCGACCTGGTCTGCAACGGAACCCGCTGGGAGAGCGTGCCGAAGTCCGGGTTGGCGTCGACGGCGATCACCCGATCGCCGCGGATGGAGGCGAAGATGGACCCGAGGCCCATGGTGGTCGTCGTCTTGCCCACGCCGCCCTTCAGCGAGAGCACCGCGATGCGGTAGTCGCCGCGGACCGGCTGCCTGATCCGCGCCACCAGTTCCTGAAGACGCAGTTCCTCGGCGGACATGCCGGGGTTGATCGCGCCACCGGACATGTGGTGCACGGCTTTTCGCCACCCGCTTCCCGGCGCCTTCTTGGCGCGGCGCAACGGCACATCGTCCAGCGACGGCTGGCCGTGCTGGTGCGGACCGCCGTGTGGCTGGTGGCCCCAGCTCCCGGCGGTCGGCCGGTGCGGCTGCTGCCCCCAACCCTCGGCAGCGGGACCCGGCTGGGGCGCGGGAGGTTGCGCGGCCTGGTTCCACGCCGGAGGGGCGGGTGGTTGCTGTTCGGCTGGCGGAGGGACGAAGCCTGGCGCGTTGTTCGCGGGAGCGACCGTTCCCGGGCCGGGCGACGGCGGATATCCCGGCTCGCCGGGCCGCCGATCGCCGGGAATGTGGTAGGCGTCGGGACCGGGAGCCGGCGCGAAACCGCCCTGGCGCTGGTCGGCATAGCCGTGGGGCGCGGGAACGTCCTGCGGATTCGGCGCCTGCGGGCCGTATCCGGGCTGCGACCAAGGCATTTCGCCGCCCGGCGCCTGACCGCCCTGCTGCGCGAACACGCCGGGATCGCGACGTACCTGGCCAGGGGCGGGTTCGCTGACCGGAGCCCGATGCCCGCCCTGCGCCGGACCCGGTGCGCCCCACTGCCCCTGACCCGTATCGGGTTCGGCGGGCAGTCGATGCCTGCCGCCCGCGGACTCGGCGTCCTCGGCCGTGCCAGCGCCTGCGCCTGCGTTGCGCGTGAACTCGCCACCCTGGCCTCGTCCAACGGTTGCCGGACCATACGTGGAATCGGCGGGGCCCTGCGGGATTTCACCCTCGGTCCGATCACCCTGGCGGGTGGACGGACCTCTCGTCGCGTCGAAAGCCGTTTCGTCGCCGGTCGATCGAGGCGCGGGAGCCGGGCGCTCAGCGCCGGTCGCGGGATCGATCGCGGCTGACGTGCCGCCGGGGACGTCAGCGTGCGTGGCAGGGGAGTGCTCGGCCGGTCGACCGGCTTCGGGCGAGGACGCCGGTGTCTGCCGCGCGGCCGACGATGTCTGAACCCCGGGCTGTTCGGCCGACGAAGTGGCTTGGACCCCGGGCTGTTCGGCCGACGCCGTCGGGGGCGGCGGCAGCTCGGGGCGCGTGCTCGGCTGACGCTGTTCGGGGCCGCCGAGCCAAGACGGCGGGGCATCGCCCGATGGCGTCGACCCCTCCCGCGTGTGCGGCGAGCGGCCTTCCTGCACGGGCCCCGGGGTTGCCGCCGAGCCCGTCGCCGCAGCCGCCGAACCCGCGCTCGGGCCCGCGAGCCACGGTGGGGCACTGTCGAATCCGGCCGCCGCCCGATCCGCGTCCGAGCCGGTCGAGGTGCTCCCCTCAGCAGCGTGCGTCGGGGTGGAGCTGTGCCCCTGGCTCGCCTGAGCGGGAGTGTGGCCTGCGGTCGTAGGGGTGGAGCTGTGGCCCTGGCCTGCTTGCGCGGCGGTGTGATCCGGGGTCGTCGGAGTGAAGCCGTGGAGCTCGCCGACCTGCGCGGGAGTGTGGCTCTGGCCCGTCTGCGCGGGGGTGCGACTCTCGGCCGACGGAGTCGAGCCGTGTCCCTGGCCTGCTTGCGCGGCAGTGTGATCCGCGGTCATCGGAGCGGGGCCGTGGCCCTCGCCCGCTTGCGCCGGGGTACGACTCTCGACCGGCGGAGTGGAGACGGGTCCGTCGCCCGCTCGAGCGGGAGTGGGATCCGCAATCGACGGGCTGAAGCTGTGCCCTTGCGGCGCAGCGTGATCCGCGGCCGACGGAGCGGTGCCGTGGCTCTGGCCCGCCTCCGCGGCAGTGCGACGTTCGGCCGTCGGAGTGACGCCCTTGCCCTCGCCTACGTGAGCGGAGCCGTGGCCCTGGGGCGAGAACTGGTCCGCGGCCGTTTGCGGAGCGAAGTCGTCTCGGGCTCGCGGGGCGGAGCTTTCCTCGGTGGCCGGGGACGGCCGGACCTCGCTCGGCGGTGGCGGCAGGTCGGGCAGTTGGCGCTGGTAGCGCGTTGTCGCCTCGTTCGACGGCGGCGGTTCGGGTGCGGGCGGCGGTGTGGTCGGCGCGGGCGTGCGCTGACCGAGGGGCTGGAACGCCGCGGACGGCTGGCTCGGCTGACGGGTGGGCAGACCGGAGTGGCTCCGCGGTGCGGACTCGGGCCCGGCGTCCGGACGTTGCGCGGCCTGGGCCGATCCGTCCATCGGCGGCTGCTGCCCGTGGCCGGTCGGCTGTTGCTGTCCTGGCACGCCCGTCGAACCCGGCACACCCGTCGAACCCGGCGCGTACGCGGACGCGCCGTGGATCTGCCCGGGCCCGCCGTGTTGCTGCGGCGGCAGCTGATCGGGGCCGCCGATCGGCGACTGTCCCGGCCCCACCGGCTGCTGGAATCCAGGCCCGCCGGTCGGCGGCTGATAGGCCTGCTGGGGGCCGCCGTGCGATTGCGGGTCGCGACCGGGTCCGCCGAACTGCGGGGAGGTCTGACCCGGCCCACCGAATCCACCCGGAGGCGCTTGCTCCGGACCACTCCACCGCCCGGCATCGCCGACCGACTCTTGGCCCGGCTGGCCCTGGCCCCCGAACTGCTGGGGCGCGTAGCCACCGCCGTGCGGAACCTGCCCACGCCCTTCCATCGGCTGCTGACCGGTGGGCTGCCATGAACCGTTGCGGTCACCTTGGCCGTGCGTGCTCTGCTGCGGCGACTGCCCCGGGCGACTCTCGGCCTCGGGAGCGGACGACCAGGCGTCACCGGACTGCGGCACACCCCACGAGTCCGCGCGGGGCTGCGGCTGGGCGGGCTGTTCCTCGACCGGCTCATCCTTGTCGCGGCCGAGCCACCTGCGCTTCTTGTCCTTGCGGCCGGAGCCCTGGCTCGTGTCGTGCCTGCCCTCCGGCGCCTGCGATTTGCGGCGGGTGCGTTTGCGGTCGAGTGCGTCGTCGATGATGTCGTCGTGCGGAAGATTCTGTACCGGTGCCTCGTAGCCGCCGTTGACCTCGCTGTCGGACAGCCACGGCGGCAGCATCGGCAGGCCGTCGTTGTTGCGACTCACCGCATCGCCTCACTGTCGCTCGGCTCCATCGTGCCCGAGATGGCTCGCCCGCTGCGCTCGCGCTCGGCCCCGCCGTGGCCGAGGGGCGCGTCGCCTGCGGCACGCCCGGTACGCTGGCTCACGGCATCCCCCTAAGTCTGCTCGACCGTTTCCTGGACTCGGTCAGTTTACGTGACCGGCGTCGCTCGACGCGGGGCAGGGAGCGGCCACGCCGGGGACTGCACGGCGAGGTGTTTTTGCCGGATCGGATGCCTCCCGGTAAGCTGGAGCGGCGGTGCACCTATGCGCCGCCTGTTTGCATGCCGCCGGTGCGGTTTACGCCGACCGGTACATACAAGCAGAGACCAGGCAATCACACCAGGTTCGATCGGCAATGCCGACCAACGAACCGGGATCGCGGAGGACATGGCGAAGAAGGACGGGGCCATCGAGGTCGAGGGTCGAGTTGTCGAGCCGCTGCCCAATGCGATGTTCCGGATCGAGCTCGAGAACGGGCACAAGGTTCTCGCGCACATCAGCGGAAAGATGCGGCAGCACTACATTCGCATCCTTCCCGAGGACCGGGTGGTCGTCGAGCTCTCGCCCTACGACCTCTCTCGCGGGCGAATCGTTTACCGCTACAAGTGATCCTCGGTCCCGGCTCTCGCCGTGATCGTGACCACCGTCCGGGCCGGGATGCCGGAGCGATCCGGAACTCGCGCCAGGATGCGAGATGAAGAGACTTCCCCAGTCGCCAGGCTGGGGAAAAACTGTGTTCACACCCGTGTGGACCGCAACGAGATTGGACGGACGTGAAGGTTCAGCCGAGCGTCAAGAAGATCTGCGAGAAGTGCAAGGTGATCCGCCGCCACGGCCGGGTCATGGTGATCTGCGACAACCTGCGCCACAAGCAGCGCCAGGGCTGATCGAGGTTTCACCGCCAAGCACCGAACGCAGTTCGGATTGGCACAGCGAAGAACTCCCAGCTCCAGCCGCACGCTGTGGAAATTCGGGCTCTCGAGAGAGGGACCGAGGCGTGCGAGCCAACCACCGGTACGGAGGCCGGTGCCCCAAACAAGACGGGGGAACGGACAGGGAGCAGACCTCCGCAACGATTAAGGAAACTGCCACATGGCACGTCTCATGGGCGTCGACCTCCCGCGCGAAAAGCGCATGGAGATCGCGCTGACCTACATTTTCGGCATCGGCCGTACCCGCTCCAAGGAGATCCTCGAGGCCACCGGCGTCAGCCCTGACCTGCGTTCGAAGGACCTCAGCGACGACGACCTGACCAAGCTCCGCGACTACATCGAAGCCTCGGAGTTCAAGGTCGAGGGTGACCTGCGCCGTGAGGTGCAGGCCGACATCCGCCGCAAGATCGAGATCGGCTGCTACCAGGGTCTGCGCCACCGTCGTGGCCTGCCCGTGCGTGGCCAGCGGACCAAGACCAACGCGCGCACCCGCAAGGGCCCGAAGCGCACCGTCGCAGGCAAGAAGAAGTAAGGGATACGGATGCCTCCTAAGAGCAGGGCCTCCGGCCCCAAGAAGACCCAGAAGTCGCGCCGCAGGGACAAGAAGAACGTCCCGCACGGCAACGCGCACATCAAGAGCACGTTCAACAACACGATCGTGTCCATCACCGACCCGAACGGCAACGTCATCTCCTGGGCGTCGTCGGGTCACGTCGGCTTCAAGGGTTCGCGTAAGTCGACCCCGTTCGCCGCGCAGCTGGCCGCCGAGAACGCTGCCCGCAAGGCGCAGGAGCACGGCGTCAAGAAGGTCGACGTGTTCGTCAAGGGCCCCGGTTCGGGCCGTGAGACCGCGATCCGCTCGCTGCAGGCCGCAGGCCTCGAGGTGGGCACGATCTCCGATGTCACCCCGCAGCCGCACAACGGCTGCCGTCCGCCCAAGCGGCGTCGCGTCTAGCGGGAAAGGAAGGTAGAGCGAAATGGCCCGTTACACCGGACCCATCACCCGCAAGTCGCGTCGTCTGCGCGTCGACCTCGTCGGCGGCGATCAGGCGTTCGAGCGTCGTCCTTACCCGCCCGGCCAGCACGGCCGCGCGCGGATCAAGGAGAGCGAATACCTGCTCCAGCTGCAGGAGAAGCAGAAGGCTCGCTTCTCCTACGGCGTCATGGAGAAGCAGTTCCGCCGGTACTACGAAGAGGCCAACCGCCTCAAGGGCAAGACCGGTGACAACCTGCTTCGTCTGCTCGAGACCCGTCTCGACAACGTCGTGTACCGCGCCGGTCTGGCGCGTACCCGCCGCCAGGCCCGCCAGCTGGTCAGCCACGGCCACTTCCTGGTCAACGGCGTCAAGGTCGACGTGCCCAGCTACAAGGTGAGCCAGTACGACATCATCGATGTCAAGGAAAAGTCGCTGCCGACCCTGCCTTTCCAGGTCGCGCGGGAGACCCTCGGCGATCGCCCGGTTCCGGGCTGGCTGCAGGTGATCCCGGGCCGTCTGCGGATCCTGGTCCACCAGGAGCCGGAGCGCGCCCAGATCGATGTGCCGCTGCAGGAACAGCTGATCGTCGAGTACTACTCGAAGTAATCAGCGAATGCCGCTGGTGCGGCGGAGGCTCCGGCCCCCGCCGCACAACCCCTTAAAACGAGGCGTCAAATAGCGGGCGCCCTAAAAGGAGGATGATCCTCATGCTGATTTCCCAGCGTCCGACCCTGACCGAAGAGGTCGTCGCCGAGAACCGCTCGAAGTTCACCATCGAACCCCTCGAGCCGGGCTTCGGTTACACCCTCGGCAACTCGCTGCGGCGTACCCTGCTGTCCTCGATTCCGGGGGCCGCGGTCACGAGCATCCGCATCGACGGCGTTCTGCACGAGTTCACCACCGTTCCCGGCGTGAAGGAAGATGTCACCGACATCATCCTGAACCTCAAGGGTCTGGTCGTGTCCTCGGAGGAGGACGAGCCGGTGACGATGTACGTGCGCAAGCAGGGTCCCGGCACCGTCACCGCGGGTGACATCGTGCCGCCCGCCGGCGTCGTCGTGCACAACCCGGACATGCACATCGCCACCCTGAACGACAAGGGCAAGCTCGAGATCGAGCTCGTCGTCGAGCGCGGTCGCGGTTACGTCCCCGCTGTGCAGAACAAGGCGTCCGGTGCGGAAATCGGCCGGATCCCGGTGGATTCGATCTACTCCCCGGTGCTCAAGGTGACCTACAAGGTCGAGGCCACCCGTGTCGAGCAGCGCACCGACTTCGACCGGCTCATCCTGGACGTGGAGACCAAGAACTCCATCAGCGCGCGGGACGCGCTCGCCTCGGCGGGCAAGACCCTGGTCGAGCTGTTCGGCCTGGCTCGCGAGCTGAACGTCGAAGCAGAAGGCATCGAGATCGGCCCCTCGCCGGCCGAGGCGGATCACATCGCCTCGTTCGGTCTGCCGATCGAGGACCTGGACCTCACCGTCCGGTCCTACAACTGCCTCAAGCGCGAGGGTGTGCACACGGTGGGCGAGCTGGTCGCCCGCACCGAGTCGGATCTGCTGGACATCCGCAACTTCGGCCAGAAGTCCATCGACGAGGTGAAGGTCAAGCTGCACGCGCTCGGCCTCTCGCTGAAGGACAGCCCGGCGTCGTTCGACCCGTCCTCCGTGGTGGGTTACGACGCGAGCACCGGCACGTGGAGCGACAGCGGCACGTTCAGTGACACCGATGGCGGCGAGCAGGACTACGCCGAGACCGAACAGCTCTAGGCCGCTGGGGTAGGCGCCCCGGCCCGGCCGCATACAAGGAGAATCAACAATGCCTAAGCCCAAGAAGGGTGCCCGCTTCGGCGGGTCGGCGTCGCACCAGAAGGCGATCTTCGCCAATCTGGCCACGGCGCTCTTCGAGCACGGCCGGATCACCACCACCGAGGCCAAGGCCAAGGCCGTGCGCCCCTACGCGGAGAAGCTCATCACCAAGGCGAAGGGCGGCACCCTCGCCGACCGTCGCGAGGTGCTGAAGGTGATCCGCAACAAGGACGTCGTGCACTCGCTCTTCGCGGAGATCGGGCCGTCGTTCGAGGGGCGCGAAGGTGGCTACACCCGCATCACCAAGACGCTGCCGCGTAAGGGCGACAACGCGCCGATGGCGATCATCGAGCTGGTCCGGGAGAAGACCGTGACCAACGAGGCCGATCGTGCCCGTCGCGTGGCCGCTTCGAAGAAGGCGGAGGAGGCCGCTCCCGAGGCTGTCGAGGAGAAGGCCGACGAGGCCGCCGCCGAGACCGCCGAGGCCGAGGCCCCCGCTGCCGAGGAGAAGGCCGACGAGTCCGCCGAGGACAAGAAGGACGCCTGACATCGGGGCGTTCCCCGCGCATGCGGGGATGAGCCGGACGCCTGACCTGGTCGGGTTTCTCGAATGAGCCCGCCGCCCTGTGGGTGGCGGGCTCATTCGCGTCGATCGTCCGAACCGGCCTGCGGCCCGTCGTGACTCCGCGGGCTGGTTCGCGAGTCGACCCGACTCGAGGTGACCTGCACCGCGCCTGACACGGTGCAGGTCACCACGAGTCGGCTCGACGAGAAGTTTTGTGACAGTGGAGGATTCGATGGAATCGGCTAACGCGCAGACCGACTCCGCCGCCCCGGCGGCGTCTCCAGTGTCCCTCACGGCGGCGACCGAGTCCCGGGCCGCGGTGCGGGTGCGCCTCGACATCTCCTACGACGGAACGGATTTCATCGGCTGGGCCCGCCAGCCGGGTCTGCGCACTGTGCAGGGCGTGCTGGAGGAGTCGCTGAGCAAGGTGTTCCGCGAGCCGATCCAGCTGACGGTCGCCGGTCGCACGGACGCAGGGGTGCACGCCGAGGGGCAGGTCGCGCACTTCGACACCACCGCCGAGTTCGACGGCGACAAGCTCGTGCACCGCATGGCCCGCTTCCTCCCGAAGGACGTGCGCATCAAAGCCGCTCGGCTCGCGCCGCCGGAATTCGACGCGCGCTTCTCGGCGATTCGCCGCCACTACGTGTACCGGCTCACCACCGCGCCCTACGGCGCCGAGCCGCTGACCGCCCGCAGCGTCGTGCCGTGCCGCCAAGGCGTGGATCTGGCGGCCATGCGTGCGGCTTCCGGGAACCTGTTGGGGCTGCACGATTTCGCGGCGTTCTGCCGCCGCAGGGACGGTGCGACCACGGTTCGCGAATTGCAGCGCTTCGATTGGGAGCGCGAGGGGGATCTGCTCACCGCGTATGTCAGCGCGGACGCGTTCTGCTGGTCCATGGTGCGCAGCCTGGTCGGCGCGGTGCTCGCCGTCGGCGAGGGCAGGCGGACGCCGGAGTGGGTCGCCGGCCTCCTGAACGAGACTGAGCGCTCCAGCGCGGTGACCGTCGCCCCCGCCCACGGCCTGAGCCTGGTCGCGGTCGACTACCCGGCCGACGCGGACTTGGCCGCGCGCAATGCCGAGACCAGGGAGATGCGCACCGTGCCGAACCGAGGCTGCTGCGGAGGAGAGGGATAGGGGACCGGTACCGCGGCAGGCCTCAGCGAACCGCGGTACCGGAATGGTTCAGTTGCCGCTGCCCGCTTCGATGGTCTTCTGCTCGGAGTGGCCCGCGATCTCGATGCGGCGCGGCTTGGCCCGTTCGGCGATCGGGATGGTCACCGACAGGACACCGTTGTTGTAGGTCGCGCTGATCTTGTCGGTGTCGACGTTGTCGCCGAGGGAGAGCTGGCGCATGTAGGTGCCCGCGAAGCGCTCGGAGGCGATCCACTGGACGCCTTCCTCGCTCGGCACGCTGCGCTGGGCGCGCAGGGTCAGGGTGCCGTTGTCCACGCTCACATCGACCGAGCCGGGATCCACACCGGGCAGATCGGCGTTGAGCACGTAGTGGTCGCCCGCTCTGAACAGATCCATCGGCATGAAGCGCGGCGCGCGTGTCGACCCGACGTTCTCGCCGAGCAACTGGCGAGCAACGGTGTCGATGTCATGGAATGGATCGAACCGCAGCACAGCAATCACCTCCGTTTCGCTGACGTCGGCGCCACCACGGCGGCGGGCGCCGGAAGCTGTGCACCATCAAAGTTAGCACTCTCGAACGGAGAGTGCTAATACTTTTCGCGGCGGAATAGGAACGGCAACAACGACTGTTCCTTCCCCACATGACAATCGACGCTCTCGGACGTTTCGGTGTATGGCGCGGCTACCAGGGGGTGACTCCGGACGACGCGAGCGAGCTGGAGCAGCTCGGCTACGGCACGGTGTGGCTCGGCGGGTCCCCGCCCGCGGAACTGCCCGTGGTGGAATCGCTGCTCGCCGCGACGGAAACCCTCACGGTGGCCACCAGCATCGTGAACATCTGGACGGCTCCGGCGAAGACGGTCGCGGAGTCGTACCACCGCATCGAGGAGAACTTCCCCGGCCGCTTCCTGCTCGGCGTCGGTGCAGGGCACCCGGAGTTCAACGGCACGTACCAGAAGCCCTACGACGCGCTCGTCGAGTACCTCGACGAACTCGACGCGGCCGGCGTGCCGAAGGAGCGGCTGGCGCTTGCCGCGTTGGGTCCGCGGGTGCTGGAGCTCGCACGGGACAGGACCGCGGGCGCCCTTCCGTATCTGGTCACCCCCGAGCATTCACGCCGCGCCAGGGCGATTCTCGGCGAGAGCACGCTGCTCGCCGTCGAGCAGAAGCTCGTCGTCGAGGAGGATCCCGAGCGGGCGCGCGAGGTCGGTCGCACGATCGTGCCGATGTATCTCGGGTTGGGCAACTACGTAGCCAACCTGCGCAGGCTCGGCTTCGACGAGGACGATGTCGCCACCCCGGGCAGCGACCGTCTGATCGATCAGCTCGCGGTGCACGGCTCGGCGGAGCGGGTGGCCGAGCAGCTCCTCGCCCACCTCGACGCGGGCGCCGACCACGTCGGACTGCAGGCGCTCGGCCCCGACTACCTCGCCTCGCTGCGGGCGCTCGCACCCCTGCTGCGCGCCTGACCTGCGTGAAGCGTGCGGCGGGCATCGTCCTAAGGAACAGTTAGAAATCCCGCCGCACGCTTCCGAACCGCTTGTGACTGCCGACACACTCTCTTCCAGCTGACGCGAAGACGCGTCGAAGGAGGAGATTCGGGTGACTACGACACAGTCCACGAGTGAGCGCCGCGTTGTCGCGAACGTGCTGCGCGGATCGATCGGCAACCTGGTGGAGTGGTACGACTGGTACGTCTACGCGGCGTTCAGCGTCTACTTCGCGAAAACATTCTTCCCCGAAGGGGATTCGACCGCGCAGCTGCTGTCCACCGCGGCGGTGTTCGCGGTCGGGTTCCTGATGCGCCCGCTCGGCGGCTGGGCGCTCGGCCGCTACGCGGACCGGTTCGGCAGGCGTGCCGCGCTGACCCTGTCGGTGACGGTGATGGCGGCCGGTTCGCTGCTCATCGCGCTCACACCGGGTTACCAGACCATCGGCATCGCAGCGCCGGTGCTGCTGCTGCTCGCGCGACTGCTGCAGGGCCTCTCGGTCGGCGGTGAGTACGCCACCAGCGCGACCTACCTTTCCGAGGTCGCGTCGGCCGGTCGCCGCGGGTTCTACTCGAGCTTCCAGTACGTGACGCTGGTCGCCGGTCAGCTCACCGCGCTCGGCGTGCAGATCGTGCTGCTGCAGGTGCTCACCTCCGCCCAGATGCATTCCTGGGGTTGGCGCATCCCGTTCGCGATCGGCGCGTGCGGTGCGCTCGTCGTAATGGTGCTGCGGCGCGGAATGGACGAGTCCGCGTCGTTCGAGGCGGAGGCCTCGGGTGCGAAGGAGGCGACCGGGTCCTCGCGCGGTTCGCTGAAGGTGCTGCTGCAGTACCCGCGGGAGTGCCTGCTCGTGGTCGGCCTGACCCTCGGCGGCACGGTGGCGTTCTACACCTACACCACCTACATGCAGAAGTTCATGATCAACACCTCCGGCATCTCCAAGGGCACGGTGGCCTGGATCAACTTCGTCGCGCTGCTGGTGTTCGTGGTGCTGCAGCCGCTGGCGGGTGGGTTGTCCGACAAGATCGGACGCCGCAAGCTGCTGATCTTCTTCGGTGTGAGCGGCGCGCTGCTGACCGTGCCGATCATGACCCTGCTCGCGCACACGTCCAACCCGTTCGCCGCGTTCGGCCTGATGATGCTGGCCCTGGTGGTCATCACCGGCTACACCTCGATCAACGCCATCGTGAAGGCCGAACTGTTCCCGACCAAGATCCGCGCGCTCGGCGTCGGCCTGCCCTACGCGCTGACCGTCGCGATCTTCGGCGGCACCGCGGAGATGATCGCCCTCGCGCTGAAGAAGGCGGGCGCGGAGTCGGTGTACTTCTACTACGTGGCGGGCTGCATCGCGATCTCGCTGATCACCTACTGGTTCATGCGGGAGACCTCGAAGGAGTCGACCATCGACGCCGACGACAAGGCGCGCGTCGCCGCGGCGAACGCCGATGCCGATGACGACCGTCCGATGGCCGCCGTGCGTGGCTGAGCGGCTCGCTTCCGCGCCGATCCCGCCCATGTGGCAGGATCGGCGCGTGCGGCTTGCGGTGGTCGAAGATGACGACGGCGTGGGCGACGCGCTCGTCGAGGCGCTCAATGCCCGCGGTTATTCCGCCGAGCGCAAGCGGCGCGGCAGCGAGTTGCTGCTCGATCACCGCCGCTACGAGGCTGTCATCCTCGATCTCGGACTGCCCGACGGCGACGGTCTGCAGGTGCTGCGGCAGCTGCGCGAGGTGAGCACGGTGCCCGTGTTGATCCTGACCGCCCGCAGCGACGAACGCTCCATCGTGCGCGGATTGCGCGGCGGCGCCGACGATTACCTGGTGAAGCCGCCGCGGATCGCGGAGCTGATGGCGCGGCTGGAGACGGTGCTGCGCCGGGCGGCCGCGGTGTCGCAGTCCGAGCGCACCGAGGTCGTCACCGGTGATGTGCGAGTCGATCTCGCGGCCCGGATCGTCGAGGTCGGCGGTGCGCCGGTCGCGTTGACGCAGAAGGAATTCGAGCTGGTCGAGGCGCTGGTGGAACGGCCGGGCGCGGCGGTGAGCCGCCAGCAGCTGATGGATCGGATCTGGGGCGACGCGTTCGTCGCGGTGTCGCGTTCGCTCGACGTGCACATGACCGGTCTGCGCGCCAAGCTGAACCGGCCGGGGCTGATCACCACGATCCGCGGCTACGGGTACCGGTGGGGACAGTGAGCGTGAAGGACGGAAGGCCATGCGGCGCAGACTGCTTGCCGCACTGACGGTGTTCGCGGCGATCGCGGTCCTCGCGTTCGCGGTACCGCTGTCGTTGACCTACGCCACCAGCCGGACCCAGGAGCTGGTGCTCGGCCGTTCCGGTGACGCGGATCGGTTCGCCACTCTCGCCGACGCCGTCGCGGTGGAAGGTAACGACGCCGCGCTGGCCGAGGAGGTCGCGCGGTATCACGAGTTGTACGGCGAGAACGTGCTCGTGGTCGACGCGCGCGGTGCGACCGCGGTCAACGCGGGTGTGGACATCATCGACCCGGCCGTGGTCGCGGCGGTCGCCGACGCGCGGCGCAATCAGCGACCGCATCCGATCGACCGGCTGATGCCGTGGAGCGATGCGATGATGCTCGTCGCGCGGCCGGTCGGGACCGGCGTGCAGGTCAACGGGGCCGTCGTGATCGAGGCGTCCACCGCGCAGGCGCGCCGCGACATCACCCGCGCCTGGCTGATCATCGGTCTCGGCGGAGCCGTGGCCATGGTGCTGTTCACGATGCTCGCGCTGACGCTGAGCCGCTGGGTGTTGCGGCCGCTCGCGGCCCTGTCTCGCGCCGTCGCCGAATTGACCGCGACGCTGCCGAAGCCGCGGCCCGCGCCGCAGACTCCCGACGACGCGCCGCCGCCATCGATCGCGCGGCGCTACGGCGGACCACCCGAAATGCGCGCCGTCGCCGAGTCTTTCGACGCCATGGCGCTCGCGGTCGCCGACTCCACGGAGGCGCAGCGGCAACTGGTCGCCGACACCGCGCACGCGATGCGCAATCCGTTGGCCGCGCTCACCATTCGGCTCGACTCGCTCGAGTACGCGATACCGGAGAGCGCGGCCGACACCTTCCGCGGCGCGAGCACGGAAGTGGATCGGCTCACCACGCTGCTCGACGGACTGCTCACGCTGGCCGTCGCGGAGACGCCGGACGGGTTCGCCACCGCGGCCGGCACCGAGGAACACCGGTGCGACGCAGGGCAAGTCGTGGCCGACCGGATCGACGCCTGGCATTCCGCGTTCGCCGCGTCCGGGCAGTCGCTGGTGGCGGAGCAGCCGGGGTTGCCCGCCGAGGTCGCCGTCTCGGCGGATGTGCTCGCGCAGATTCTCGATGTGCCGCTGAGCAATTCGAATCGCTACGCGGGTAGCGACGCGCACGTCGTCGTTTCGGTGGGGATCGAGCCGGACTGGGTGACGGTGACGGTCCGCGACGACGGCCGCGGCGTGCCCGCCGACGAGATCCACAAGCTCACCACGCGGTTCTTCCGTGGTTCCGCCGCGGAGCCGGGGGGCTCCGGTCTCGGTCTGCCGATCGCCGCCGCGCTCGCCCAGGCGCGTGGCGGTTCGCTGTCGGTCACCGAGGTGTCGCCGCACGGACTCGCGGTCGCGGTCCGTCTGCCCGCGGTGGTGGCGTCGTGACGGGGCGGCTCGACCGGCGCGCGTTCCTGGCGCTCGCGGCGCTCGGCGTCGCGGGTGTCGCGGCGGGCTGCGGGAGCGGGGACGAGCCGGTGGTCCGATTGGCCTCCGGCGAGGTCGGCGGCTTCTATCACGCGTTCGCGCGTCTGCTGGCCGCCACGGCCGCTCGGACGGGAACGGTACGGATCGAGCCGGTCGCCACCTCGGGCTCCCAGGACAACCTCGCCATGCTGGCCAGGGGAGACGCGCAGGCAGGTCTGGCGCTCGCGGATTCGAGCAGGGACGCGCCGGGCGGCGTGCTCGCGCTCGGCCGGGTCTACGAGAACTACCTACAGCTGGCCGTGCGGGCCGACAGCACCGTTCATCGGGTGATCGAATTGCGCGGCAAGCGTGTGAATCTCGGCGCCGACGGTTCCGGCGCGGCGCTGACGGGGGAGCGGATACTGCTCGCGGCCGGACTGGATCCGGCGACCGACGTCATCGTGGAACACCGCCCGCTGCGCGATGCCGCGGCGGCTCTGCGCGCCGGCGCCGTCGACGCGCTGCTGTGGGCCGGCGGGGTCCCGACCGCGGCGCTGGAGGTGCCGCTGCGGATGCGCCTGGTGGATCTCGGTGAACTTGCCGCGCCACTGCGCCAGCGCTACGGACACATCTACGACCGCGTCGAGATTCCGCGCGACGCCTACCCGGGCGGCTCCGCGATCACCACCATCGGCGTGGCGAACCTGCTGCTCGCCGCGCCAACGCTGCCGGACGAGGCCGCCGCCGCGATCGTCGATCTGCTGGCCGGGCACCCGGACGCGCTTGTCCCGGCCGAGGCCGCGGGCACCCAGTTCCTGGACGCGCGTTCGTTGATCGGCACCGGCCCCATTCCGCTGCACCCCGGCGCGGCCGCGGCCTACCGGCGACGCCACGGGTGAACGATCAGGAGCGCACCAGGCGCGCGATCGCGTCGGTGGCCTCCTTGATCTTGGCGTCGGCCTCGGGGCCGCCCGCCACCGCGGCATCCACGACGCAGTGGCTGATGTGGTCCTCCAACAGACCCATCGCGACGGCCTGCAGAGCCTTCGTCATCGCGGAGACCTGGGTGAGGATGTCGATGCAGTATTTCTCCTCTTCGACCATCCGCTGCAACCCGCGCGCCTGACCCTCGATGCGGCGCAGGCGCTTGAGGTAGTCGTCCTTGGCGGTGATGTAGCCGTGTGCCGAGTGGTCGTGGCCCGGCTGGTCCTTGGTGGTGCTCGCGTCCGGGGTGGTCACCGCTGTCTCCTTGCTGCCTGCCGGAAAGTCCGATTTTATACCCCCCTAGGGTACATCCGTTCCGGCGTGTTGTCAGGTCCGCGCGCGGCTTGGCGCGGGTTCTTCGCGCCGCGCCGCTCGCTGATCGGCACCGTACCTGGCCAGCGCGATTCCGCCTATTACGAGCAGCGCGCCGAGCGCCTGGATCGGCGCGACCGCCTCGCCGAGCAGCAGCCAGGAGAGCGCGACGGCGAACAGCACCTCGCTGAGCAGAATCAGCGACATCAGCGTCGCCCCGATCCGCGCCGCGCCCGCCACGCTGCAGAGGTAGGCCACGACGGTGCTGAGCAGGATCAGCAGGGCGAGAGCCAGCCAGACGGGCAGGTGGCGCTCGGCCATGTTCGCGGTGGCGCCGCCGAAGTGGATCGGCAGCACGGTGAGCGCGCCGAGCGTCCAGCTGGTCAGCGCGGCCACGGTGAGTCCGGCGCCGAGCAGCACCACCGGGCGCAGGCTGTCCGACGTGCGCGCGGAGAGCAGGAAGAACGCCGCGTTGCACAGCATCGACAGCGCCGCCCAGCCCAAGCCGGGCAGGCTCAGCCCGCCCGCGCCGAAGACGTCGATCACCAGCGCGGCGCCGACGAGCGCGACGACCGCGCCGAGCAGGGTGGCGTTCGACGGCCGTCGCCCGCGCACCGCCCAGTCCCAGCCGATGACCACGATCGGAGCCAGGAACTGGATCATCAGCGAGACCCCGACCTGCAGGTATTCCAGCGAAAGGAAGAACGTCGCCTGCACGCCCGCCACCGCGATCACGCCGTACGCACCGATGGTCCGTAGGTGACGCACGCTGCTTCGCAGCCCGTCGGGTTCGGCGATTCCGGCCAGCACGAGCATGATCGCCGCGGCGCCGGTCAGCCGCACGGCGAGCACCGCGCCTGGCGACCAGTCGGCGGCGAGCACGGATTTCGCGAGCGGTCCGGAACTGGCGAATGCCAGACCGCTCGCCACGGTCAGCCAAACGCCGGTGCGCGACACACTTACCTCCCGCTCGATCCATGAATCGTCCTATCATTGCCGACCCGGCTCGGTGGCCTGCGTCACGCATCGGCGACAAGGCCGGTACCGGTTGCGTGGGAAGCCGGGGTGGACGGGAGAATCGGGCCCATGAGTTCGCTTCCCCGGCCCGCCCTCGCCGTCATCGGCGGCAGTGGTTTCTACGATTTCTTCGACAACGACGCCACCCAGGTCGAGGTCGACACCCCGTACGGCAAGCCGAGCGCGCCGATCGCGGTGGGCGAGGTCGAGGGACGGCCGGTGGCGTTCGCGCCCCGGCACGGCAAGCAGCACGAATACGCGCCGCACACACTGCCCTACCAGGCCAACATGTGGGCGCTGCGCTCGCTCGGCGTGCGGCGGATCCTGGCGCCGTGCGCGGTGGGCAGCCTGCGCGCCGACTGGGGACCCGGCACCGTCGCGGTGCCGGACCAGTTGGTCGACCGGACCTCCGGTCGCCCGCAGACCTACTTCGACGGCGGCGGCGTGCACGTCTCGTTCGCCGACCCGTACTGCGAGGAACTGCGCGGCGCCGTGGTGAAGTCCGAGGTCGAGGCGCTGCCGCTGAAGGCGGGCGGCACCATGGTCGTCGTACAGGGCCCGCGCTTCTCCACCCGCGCCGAGAGCCGCTGGTTCGCCGGGCAGGGCTGGGACCTGGTCAATATGACCGGTCACCCGGAGGCCGTGCTCGCCCGCGAGCTGGAGATGTGCTACGCCGCAGTCGCTTTGGTGACCGACCTGGACGCGGGCCTGGAGGAGGGCGACGGTGTGCACGCCGTCGACGTCTTCGCCGAGTTCAAGCGCAACCTTGCCCCGTTCAAGGAGCTCATCCGCGCCTCGATCGCGGCGGTCGACGGAACCGACACCTGCGATCGGTGCCGTGTCCATACCGGCGTGGCGCTGCCTTTCGAACTACCGTAAACCGCATGCGACGGTGCGACGTTCGTGCCGCCATCGGTCCGGTATCGGCCGTGGGCGGCGGGGTGTGGCTTCGATGAAGGTACTGCTCACCGGGGCCGCCGGATTCCTCGGATCACACGTGCGTGGCGCGCTCACGGCCGCCGGGCACGAGGTGACCGCGCTCGACCTGATGCTCGCCGACGTGCACGGGCCCGACGCCGAGCCGCCCGAGGGCGTCGCCAGGGTGGACGTCAGGGACGCCGACGCGCTCGCGCCGCTGCTGCGCGGCGTCGAGGTGGTCTGTCATCTCGCGGCCGTCACCGCGCCGAGCACCGAATCGGAATCCGGCATCGCCGCGTTCGCCGCGCACAACGATCACGGCACCGCGGTCCTGCTCGCGGCGATGAGTCAGGCCGGAGTTCGTCGCCTGGTGCTCGCCTCGTCCATCACCGTGTACGGCGAAGGGCGCTACCGCAGCGTGCGCGGTGGGCCGTTCTTCCCCGGCCTGCGCTCACGCGCCGACCTCGACCGCGGCATGTTCGACCACCGCGCGCCGCGCACCGGCGAGGTGCTCACCTGGGAGCCGGTCGCCGAGGACGCGCCGCTGCGGCCGCGCGGCTTCTACGCCGCGAGCAAAGCGGCTCAGGAGCAGTACGCGCTCGCCTGGGGGTTGACCACCGGGGCGTCGGTGACCGCGCTGCGCTATCACAACGTGTACGGCGACGGCGCCCGTTCGGGTATGGCGACCCGGTTCCGCGAGGAACTGCTCGCGGGCCAGGCGCCGCGGGTGTTCGAGGACGGCGGTCAGGTGCGGGATTTCGTGCACGTCCGCGATGCCGCCGCCGCGACACGCGCCGCGGTGGAGCGTCAACTGCCCGGCTTCGTTCCGCTCAACATCGCCTCCGGCCATCCGATCACGCTGTGGGAGGTTGCGTCGATCATGGCCAAGGCCCGCGGCGGGCCGTCGCCGATCGTGACCGGTCAGTACCGGATCGGCGACGTGCGCCATTTCGTCGCCGATCCCGAACGTGCCCGGCGCGCACTGGATTTCACCGCGCGAGTGGTTCCGCGCGACGGGCTCGCCGAGTTCGCGAGGAGTGCGGCCGAGGTTGCCGCCGCGGGCTGAGGTTTGCGGCCGACCCAATTCGCGTGGGGCGCAACACGCGCGGCTGCGGGAACCGACGCTTGCGTTGCTGATTCACCGAATTGGATCGAGGGCTGGCGGAGATACTCGTAAGCGGCACCCGCGGCTCGTGATCGACCAATTCGCAAGGGCCGCAGTCAGTGCCGCATGAGGTCAGGCCGACTCGGTACGGAAAGCGTCGGCGTGCGCCTCGGCCCATTGGCGGAAGGTACGCGGCTCGCGGCCGGTCACCTCGCGCACGGTCGGGTGGACCTCGGATTCGTCAAGCGTGCCGTCGATGAAGAAGCTGGTGAACGCCTCGGCGTAGGCGCGGGGCATGGTGGCCGCGAGTTCGGCGCGGGTCTCGTCGTCGGTGAGTTCGTGGCACACGAGCGGCCGGTCGAGGACCTCGGCGAGCACCGCGACCTGCTCGGCGGGCAGCAGCGCCGCCGGACCGGTGAGATCGAGAATCCGGCCGTCGAGATCGCCGCCGGTGAGCACCCGCGCCGCCACCGCGGCGATATCGGCGGGGTCGACGGCCGCGACCCGTACCCCCGAGAACTGGGCGCGCACCACGTCACCCGCGGCCAGTTGCGGCAGCCAGCGCAGCGCGTTGGACATGAACGAGCGCGGACGCAGGAAGGTCCACGGCAGACCGGATTCGCGCACGGCCTGTTCGGAAAGCGTCATGTACCGGGAGACCGCGTTGCCCATATCCGCGAGCGCCGCCGACCCGCCGGAGAGCAGCACCACCCGCGCCAGCCCGGCCTTGCCCGCCAGCGCGAGCAGCTCCTCGAGGTTCTCGTAGCCCGGCATCAGATACATGCCCTGCGCGCCGTCCAGCGCCTCGGCCAGGGTCTCGGGTCGGTTCAGGTCGCCGGTGACCGGCTCGACGCCGTCCGGCAGCGACGCCCGCGCCGGATCACGCACCACCGCGCGCACCCGCTGCCCGTCCTCGGCGAGCGCGCGCACGAGTTCCGCGCCGATGTTCCCGGTCGCCCCGGTCACCACGTACATACCGTCTCCTTCGGCTGACCGCTGCGAAACGTCGGTCCCGCAACGTCTTTCGAGCTTCGCTCATCCAATGTACGTGTCGTCGGAGCAGTGCACCGGCACCACAGGCAATGCGTACCGACGCATTCGGGCCGCATGTCGTCCGTCGGGGGCGGCGCGCTCGGGGCCTCCGTTCGGCCATGCGTGGTCTGTCGGGGGCCTTCGGGCGTGCCGCTCCCTCGGCAGTGCGCAGTCGTCGGCAGCAGCATCGCTCGGGCGTATCCGCTTCGGCTACGCGCGGTGTGGTCGACGGGCAGCGCCTTCGTGTGGCCTCCCCTTCAGCCACGCGCGGTCTGTCTGCTGATCCCATCCGGCGGCGTCCATTACGCTCGCCCGGTGGACACCCCGGTACGGCTCGAGATCATCGTGGCAAGCGTGCGCCCGGAGCGGTTCGCTCCGGTGGTCGCCGACTGGTTCCTGCGCGTCGTCCGGGACAGACCCGAATTCGACACGGGCGTCATCGATCTCATCGACACACCGCTGCCGACAGATCTCACCGATACGCCGGAGGCCGACGCCTACCGGGACCGGCTGGCGGCCGCGGACGCGTTCGTCGCGATCACCTCCGAGTACAACCACGGCTACCCGGCCTCGCTCAAGACCGCGTTCGACACCGCCAAGCGCGAGTGGCGCGCCAAGCCCATCGGTTTCGTCTCCTACGGCGGACTCTCCGGCGGCCTGCGCGCGGTGGAACAGCTCAGGCAGGTGGTCGCCGAGATCCACATGGTCTCGATCCGCGAAACCGTCAGCATCCACCAGGCCAAGCGCGGTTTCGACGCCACGGGCACGCCCATCGACGGCGCGCCCATCGACGCCAGCGAACGGATGCTGCGCCAATTGCACTGGTGGGCACGGCATTTGCGGGATGCGCGGGCGGCCGATCCCTACCCCGGCTGACGCTCGATCACTGCGCGGCGACGGGCCGTCGTCCGCGCGGATGTCCGATGTAGGTGGCCTCGCGGGGAATCGACACCAGGGTCAGATCCACCTGAGCGGTCCCGGTGCGAAGTACCACGTGGTTGCCGATCGCGCCGGGCTGGTGGATGGACAGGTCCGGCCTGGTCGCGGGCCAGCCCATCGGGTCACCGGTGACGTAGATCGTCGTGACGCCCGCGTGCGGCGCGGGCGCGAGCACCCCGTCCACCACGGTCGCGGTGAAACCCGCGTCGGACTGGTGGGTTTCGACGGCGATGGTGAGGCGTTCCGGGTTGCCGATGGTCTGCACCAGGTTCTCCCACGCGTGCGCCCGGTCGGTGCGGATCAGGATGCGCTCGCCGACGGCCAGCGCGCGGAACACCAACTGCTGCGCCAGGTAGAGCTCGCCCGCCAGGTAGACCGTCGAGATGCCGGTGCCGATGATGCGAACGGCCACACCCTGATTGTTCTCGTCCGAACCGATGAGCTGACCGCAGCCGGACGACGGCAGGTGCAGCGCGCCGATCACATCGATCGGGTACTCGGTCATCGGCACGGTGTCGTCGAGGCCGGGCACGGCGAGCGGCAGGTGCGCGAGCAGGCTGTCGCGGTGGCGTCCGTTCATCGACACCATGCCCGTGAGCTTGCCGCGCTCGGGCAGTTCGCGCGCGGTCAGTCGCCAAGCCGCGCCGATGCTCACCGATTCGGCGGAGCTGCCAGGACGCAGCCGCACGGTGACGGTGGTGCCGCGCGAGGGCGCGACCCACAGCTGCGCGAGCAGATCCGAGCCGAGTTGCTTCGGGTCGACCGCGCTGCCGATGTTCACGGCGTTGCCGATCTCGGCGTAGCGCCATCGATGGGTCAGGGTGCGCGGATCGAAGCCCGCGGTGATCTGCAGGACCGCCTTGCGGATCTCGGGCGCGGTCAGGATGCGGGCGCTGCAGTCGGCGTCCTCGAGCGCGCGCATGATGCGTTGCGTCGCAATGGTTACCGCGCGCGAGGCGCCCTCGCTGCCGCCGCCGCGGCGAGCCGCCGCCTCAGGGCAGGCGATGGCGTCGAAGCTGATCGCCAGCCACACGGCGCGGTGCGCGGTCGCGGGCAGCGGGCCGAGCAGCGACTCGTAGATCTTGCCCGCCGGTGTGCCCGCGCGGCTGCGGTGTCCGTGGCTGATGATGTCGATGCCGCTGAGCAGGATGTCGTGCTGGTTGAGGCAGGCGGCGAGTTCGGGGAGCGGCAGCAGGTGCGAGGCGTGCACGGTGCTGCTGGAGATGCGGGTCAGTCCGCCCTTGGGCGGCAGCACCTCGACGACCGTCACCACCCGGGTGCCGTCCCAGTACAGACCGAGCGAGCGGTCGTCGGGGCCGCGGAAGTCGACGGTGTCGCCGATCTCGTAGTCGCGCTTGGTGATGTAGCGCCACCAGGTCGCGATCCAGTCCAGCACGGTGCGTTTGGCGATCGGGATCAGCGGAAGCAGACCGACCGCGACGGCGACGCCGAGCGACGGCCACCCGCCGAGACCGGCCACCAACGCGATCACTCCGGCGATCATGCCGATCATCTGTGCGATCAACAGATTCGGCAGCGAGATGCGACCAAGCAGCGGACGTGGTCCCGCCCCTGTGGCTTCGGCCATCAGCGTCCCCCAAAATACCCGGTATCGACCGTTTCCTACCGGCCGAGCTGAACAAGAGTCCCAGGGAACTGTACTGTGTTCCGCGAACGTGAGCACTGTTCGGGGGAGGAACCATGCCTTCAAAACCCACCACGCGCTGGCAGGTGAGCGGTTACCGCTTCCTGGTCCGCCGGATGGAGCACGCGCTCGTGCGCCGGGACGTGCGAATGCTGCACGATCCGATGCGATCCCAATCCCGCGCCTTCGCGGCCGGTCTGGTCCTCGCCTGCGTGGTGCTCGCCGGTTGCGGCATCCTCGCGCTGCTCCGCCCGCAGGACAAGATCGGCCAGAACGTGCTGCTGATCGGCAAGGAGTCCGGCGGCGTCTACGTGGTGATCGACGGCGTCGTGCATCCGGCGCTGAACCTGGCCTCGGCGCGCCTGGCGTCCGGTGAATCGGGCAAGGCCGTCATCGTCAAGGAGTCCGAACTCGGCAAGAAGCCGCGCGGCCAGTTGATCGGAATCCCCGGCGCGCCGGCGGCTTTGCGCTACGACAAGGACGGCAAGGGCCGGGCCTGGACCGTCTGCGACGTGATGAAGGTCGACGGCTCCAAGGAATTCACCACCACGGTGCTCGCTGGCGACCTGGAGCTGGGCGACAAGGCCTCGGTCATGCCCGCGGACCGGGCGCTGCTTGTGAAGGTGAAGGAGCAGGCGTACCTGGTCTACAACAAGACTCGCGCCCGCGTGGACATGAGCGACCGCAAGGTGACCGACGCGCTCGGCATCACCGGCGCGACACCGCGGCCGGTCAGCGAGGGTCTGCTCAACGCCATTCCCGAAGTGCCGGCGATCGTTCCGCCGAAGATCAACGATCCCGGCGCGCGGGTGAGCTATCAGGTCGGCGACCGACGGGTCGGCGACGTGGTGCAGGTGTCCTCGGATCCCGACCAGAACTACGTGGTGCTGCACGAAGGTCTGCAGGCGATCTCGGCGGTGACCGCGGAGATCATTCGCGCCACGTACCGGTCGACCCCCGGTGCTTCCTGGATCGACCCGACCGACAAGACGAGCGCGAACATCGCCACCGCGCTGGCGGTCGACACCTATCCGACGACCGTGCCCACGATCGTCGACACCAAGGAGCAGCCCGTCAGCTGCTTGTCCTGGAAGCCGAACCCGGCCGCCAAGGACGGCGGTATGCAGGCCGAGCTCTCGGTGATCACCGGCGTCACGCTGCCGATGCCGGACAAGGCCAAAGCGGTGCCGCTCGCCCAGGCCGACGGCTCGGGGCCGAACGCGGACTCGGCGTACGTCCCGCCGGGCACCGGCGCGTTCGTGCAGACCACCGGCATCGAACCCGACAGCAGGCGTAAGGATTCCCTCTTCTACGTCGCCGACACGGGCGTGCGCTACGGCGTCAAGAACGCCGACGCGCAGAAGGCGCTCGGACTGGACGCCGAGGCCGGGGTGAAGCCCGAGCCCGCGCCGTGGCCGATCGTCGGTCTGCTCGCGAACGGGCCAACGCTCGGTCGCGAGGAGGCGATGGTCGCGCACGACGGTGTCGCGCCCGATCCGTCACCGGCTTCGAAGCCCGTCGGCAATCAGCAGAAGTAGTCGAGAGACAGGTCAGCGCCGCTCGGCTGCGGTGTCCTCGCGCGGCTCGGTGCCTTCGCGCAGCGAGGCGACTTCGCTGCGGAGCGCACGGACTTCGTCGAGCAGGACGGAGATCTCCCGATCGGTGCGCTCGGCGCTGACCTCCACCGCTTTCAGCTGATCGATCACCCAGCTCGTCGTGGTGCCGATCGCGAAGCTGATCAGTCCGATGCCGAAGGTCATCAGGACCAAGGAGATCAAGCGGCCCTCGGTGGTCACCGGATAGACGTCGCCGTAGCCGACGGTCGTGACCGAGACCGCCGACCACCACAGCGCGTCACCGAAGTCGGTGATCTTGCTGTCCGGCGCGCCGTACTCGGCGTCGAAGAAGGCCAGGCTGCACAGCAGCAGGATCAACGCCGAGCTGGCGCCGACGAACACCGAGAGCCGAGCCCGCGTGACGGTGGTGCGGTTCAACGTGTCCAGCAGCAGTAGCGCCGCCCGCAACAGTCGCAGCGGCCGGAACGGCGGCAGCACCACGATCAGCAGCTCCAGCGGATGCCGCCGCACGAACCGCCACCGGTCGGTCGACAGCCACAGCCGCACCGCGAAGTCCGCGGCGAACAGCGTCCAGATCAGGATGTCGACGCCGGTCAGCCAGGAATCCAGCCGCGGCGAAGCGCCGGTGTCGAGCACATGCCACGCGTACACGCCGAGGAACGTCACCGCCAACGCCATCATCGGCACGTTGGTCGCGCGCTCCCACGCCTGCCTGCGGGTCACGATCGTCTGGTCGGTCATCGGGTACTACCTGTTGCTCTGCGGTGCTGGGCGGTGCTCGCCCGTCGATTGCGGCTGAGGCTACAGGTCGACCCGGCTCGGGCGGCACGGCTACGGCCGACGCGTCGAGCCGAACTCCGCCCGGACCGCGGCGGCCGGGAACTACACTTGGTCGCCTGATGGTGCTTGCGCCCGGTCACCGCCCATCGCCCAGAGTCACGTTGTCGCAGATCAGGGCGGGTACGGGCACAGGCGCAGCGTTGCCGCCGCACTGGCGCTGCCCGAGTGATCCGGCCACGGCCGGAGCGAAGGTGCCGGGTGCGCCCGAACCGCTCTCGCCAGCCGAAGGGCCCGACCAGGATGCGCCGACAGATTCTGTTGATGTGCAGCGCCGAGAACGGACTGACCGTGCGCGCTGCCCTCGCGCTGCGACGGCGCGGGTATCTAGTGCGCACCGCGGTCGTGGAGACCGAATCCGACATGGAGCGCGCCGCGGCCTCCGGCGTCGACATGATCGTCTGCACCTACCTGACCCGCCGCATCCCGCGCCGGATCTGCGCGGGCGCCGTCCCGGTGGTGATCGTCCATCCGGGACCGATCGGTGACCGGGGGCCGTCGTCGCTGGACTGGGCCATCACCGACCGCGAGCCGTACTGGGGCGTCACCGTGCTCTCCGCCGTCGAGGATCTGGACGCAGGCCCGGTGTGGGCCTGGCGCACCTTCCCGTTCGACGCGCACCGCCGCAAGAGCACCCTCTACGGCACCGTGGTCGCCGACGCCGCGATCGAGTGCGTCCTCACGGCCGTGAGCCGCGCGCTCGACACCGATTTCGTTCCGTTCGATCAGCAAGAGGTGCCCCGAGCGATTCCGCACGCGCGAAGCCGTTCGGCCATGCGTCAGGCCGACCGCGCGTTCGACTGGTCCGACGACGCCGAGGCGATCGCGCACCGCGTGCGCGCCGCGGACGGCGCACCCGGCGTGCGGACCGTCCTCGCGGACCGCTCCGTCTACCTCTACGACGCCAAGCCGGGGCGGCGCGGTCCGCTGGACGCCGAGCCGGGGACGCTGGTCGGCCGCCGCCACCACGCGATCGAAATCGCCTGCGGCTCGGGCACTCTCTGGGTCGGACATCTGCGCGCCGCGGGCGAGGCTGAGTCGACATGCAAAGGGCCCGCGCTCGGCGTGCTCGCCAGGACCGGAATCCGGCCCGCGACCATTCCGGTCACGACGGACCCGGCGCGCCCCGGTGACATCCACTACCGCGCCGACGGCGCCGTCGGCGTCATCACCATCGACCCGTACAACGGCGCGCTCACCACCGAGCAGTGCCATCGCCTGGCCGCCGCGATCGAGTTCGCCGCCGCCCAGGACACCGAGGTCCTGGTACTTCGCGGCGGCGCGGGCCCGTTCTTCTCGACCGGAATCCACCTCGGCGCCATCGAATTCGCCGCCGACCCCGCCGCGGAGGGCTGGGCGAACATCCGCGCGATGAATTCCGTCTGCCGTGCGCTACTGCTGTGCGCGGACCAACTCACCATCGCGGCTGTCACCGGCAACGTCGGTGCGGGCGGCATGATGCTCGCCCTCGCGGCCGATGTCGTCGTCGCGCGCGAAAGTGCCACGGTGAACGCGCATTACAAGTCGCTCGGCCTGAGCGGCTCGGAGTTCCACACCCTCACCCTCCCTCGGCGCGTCGGACCCGCCGTCGCCGAGCGACTGCTGGACGACGGCGAACCGATCGACACCGCCACGGCGCTGAGCCTGGGACTGCTGGACGAAATCGGCCCCATCGGACGAGGTTTCGACGACTGGCTCGACGACCTCGCCCGCTCCTACACCGAACCGACGGTGTGGACGCGAATCATGACGGCGAAACGGACCCGCCTCGACGACGGCGACCGCGCGCTGATCGACGCCCACGAGCGCGAGGAACTCGCCCGCATGCGCGCCGACCTCTACGGCGCGGACTTCGCCACGCGACGACGGGCCTTCCTGGCCAAGCGAATTCGCACCGCCCGGCCCGTGTCGCGCTGACCGCCTCGGGCATTCGCGCCCGAGGCGGTCAGCGGTCACATGTCGTCCGAGGTGACGCCGAAGCGGCGGCGGATCGGGAACGACGCGAGGTAGCCGAGGATCAACGCGGTCGCGATGATGCCGGTGCCGATCAACGCGACGTCGCGCGCGGTGTTGTCCGGTGGCGGCGGCGGTGCGGGCACGGCGAGCTGCTCGCTGCGCGGCGGTGTCGGCCGCTTCGGCGGCAGCTTGTCGGGCACCGCGTTGGTCAGCGCGGCGATCGGGTCGACCGCGCCGTAGCCGACGTACTGGTTCCAGCCCTCGGCGGGCGCGTGCGCGGTGGCCTGGACGCGCCGGATGACCTCGCGCGCACTCATTTCCGGGAACCGGGCGCGCACCAGCGCGACGACGCCGGAGACCAGGGGCGTGGCGAAGCTGGTGCCGCTGATCGGGTTCTGCTGCCCGCGTTGATCGACCGCGCCGATCGCGGTGCCGTCGCCGCGCGGGTTGAGCGAGACCATGTTCTCGCCGGTCGCCGCCACGCTCAGCCAGGGACCGGGCACGGTGAACTTGGACGGTGCGCCGTTCTGGTCGATCGAGCCGACCGAGAGGGCGTAGTCGTCCCAGCGCGCCGGGCTGACGTTGACCGTGACGTTGCTCCACGGATCGGACGTCGGGTCGAGCGGGTCGATCACCTTGTTCACCGGTTTGCACTGCTCGGTGTCGTTGTTGCCCGCCGCGGCGACCACCACGACGTTGCTGTCCAGCGCGTACTGCAACGCCGCGCCGATCGCGCCGTCGACGTCGTTGGACGAGCCGCACCAGACCTCGGAGATGTTGATGACCGTCGCGCCCATGTCCACCGCGCGCACGATCGCCGACGCCATGGTGGCGAGGGTGCCGTAGCCGTCGGGCAGGTCGTCGGGGCCCTTGTTCCGCGAAGCGCCTTCGCGCTGATACATCTTGCTGGTCTGGCGGATGGTGATGATGCGCGCCTCGGGCGCGACACCGGCGAAGCCCTGTCCCTCGACCTGCGAGGCCGCGATCAGTCCGGCGACGAAAGTGCCGTGACCGTCGCAGTCTTCGGTGCCGTCACCGCCTGCGGCGACGAAATCGCCGCCCGCCTCCAGACCGGGCAACCGCGGATGCCGCGCGACTCCGGTGTCGATGACCGCGACGACTTGGCCCGCGCCCTTGGAGAACTGCCAGGCGCGCTCCAGATCGAGCGCGCGCTGCGCCGCGGGTATGGTCGGCCCGTCGCCGCCGGTCACGATGTCGGCGCAGTTCGAGTTGGGCGGGCGTTCGGTCTTCTCGGGCGGCGCGGCGGGATCGCCCGCAGGCCGCAGCGCCGGATTCACCGCGGGCGGCCGATCGGCCTGCGCCACACCGTGTCCGGAGCCGACGCCGAACGATGCCGAAAGCCCGAGCGTCACCGCGACGGCGGCGACGCGCAAGTGCGCGTTCACAGCCCGCGGACGAGGGAGTAGAGCGAGGCGACCCAGAACACCAGCGGAAGTACCGCCGCGACGAACGCGTACTCCAGCAGCTCAACGCCGCGGCGCATCGGCGGCGTCGCCGACTGGTTCGGGACGATGATGCCAAGGATCAGCGCGGCGACCAGGATCAGCATCGCCGTGCCGAAGACGGCGAGCGGCATGTCCATCGCGAAACCGGCCCCCACCAACATGATCAGCACGATCGACGCGCCACCGGCGATCAGCACGACCGCCTGCTCGGCGCCCGCGTAGGTGCGGCTGCGGAACATCAGCACCGCCGCGCAGACCAGCGCGAGCGCGATGCCCTGCCAGTACGGGTCACCGGACTCGGGATCGGTGGCGGCGAGCGCGCCCGCGACGGTGACCAGCGTGGTCGCCGAGACCAGACCGGCGAGGTACATGCGGGCCCGCTCCGACTTCACCCGCAGCGCCTCCATGGTCGGCAGCGCGCGGTGATCGTCGGGGTCGTCCTCGGTCGGGTCGATCGGCGTGCCCGGCGAAGGCACCGGCGGCAGCGGCAGTTTGGCCAGCAGCATCGAAATACGCGGCGACAGCGAAAGACCCGCCAGACCAAGCGCCGCGGCCACCGCGCCGATCGCCTTCAGCGGCTGATCGGTGAGCAGCCCGACCAGCGCGGCGGGCACCGCGTACACCGCGAGCGCGGCCGCGCCGATGAACAGCGCGAGACCGACGCCGGTGACGCGCCACGCGAGGATCGCGGTGGCCCCAACCAACACCGATCCGAGCAGGATGTGCGCCCAGCCGTAATGATCAGGTACGTAGAGCATTCCGGCCGTGAGCGCGGCGGGCAGCGCGCAGCCGCCGAGGACGAGCGCGGTCGCGGTGTCGCCGTACATCCGGCTCAGGACCATGCCCGCCACGACGAGCAGGATCGCCACCGCCAGCGCGATCGAACCGCTGACCCACTCCGGTAGCTCCTCCGGCGCGAGCAACAGGCCGAGGCAACCGACGATCATCGTGAGCGCGGCGAGGACGGAGCCGGTGAGCCGCGCGGTCTTCGGCGTCCAGCTGCGGTAGTGGTCGGTGTCCGCGATCGCGACGTTGTACATGATGTCGTCGAAAAGCGGTGTGGGCGCGGTGTGCGATGCGCTCTCCAACATGAGGAGTTCGCCGTCGCGCACGCCGTGCTCGCCGAGGCTGAGCGAGTTGGAGAACGGCGGGTGACCGATTCTGGCCAGCACCCACTCGGCGGGCTCGAAGCGCTCGCCTTCGTTGTCGAAATCGTTGGTGCGGCTGTGCTGAGCGACCATGTCGACGACGCTCGGGATCACCAGCGCGACCGGCACGTCGACCGGGATCGCCATGTCCACCTGGGTGTGCTTCGCCAGGATCGTCACCCGAGCCAGGTCCGGCGCACGGACGATACCGCGCGAGGAGTCTTCGTCGATGTGGTCAAGTCGCGCGTGCGTCAAACTTCCCCCAACCTGGTGTTCTACCTCGATTTTCCGCTGACCCGTCGCGCTGGGGGGCGAGCTTGCGACCCTGGCGTCGGGGCAGCAGAATGCAGGTCGAACTGTACGACATGTCGGCGGTGGCCTCTACACTGAGCCCGAAGTCGCAGCATGTGAAGAGGGGGAAATTCTCGTTGAGCGAACGCAGTGAGCGATCCATGTGCCAGCGCGCTGTGCGCATGCCGGAGCCGAGCGCCAGCGAGGCGCAGGCATGAGCACCGTCCGGTTCCAGCGCCGTGCTCGCCGGGAGATGCCGCGTACGCCGGGCGGCGAGGTCACCTTGCAGCCGCCGCCCGAGATCCCCAGGGTCACACCGGGCAATCTGCTGATGAAGCTGATGCCCGTCGTGATGATCATCGGCATGGTCGGCATGATGGCGCTGCTGTTCACGCAGGGCGGCGGCATCGCGTCGAACCCGATGAGCATGATGTTCCCGATCATGATGCTGTTCTCGATGGTCGGCATGTTCGCGGGCCAGGGCGGCGGCAAGGGACAGAAGGCGGCCGAGGCGAACGAGGACCGCAAGGACTACCTGCGCTACCTCGATCAGGTGCGCAAGGACGTCGACGAGACCGCCAAACAGCAACGCGCGTCGGTGGAATGGAGCCACCCGGAGCCCGGCCTGATCTGGATGCTCGCGGGGACCAGCCGCATGTGGGAGCGCCGCGCGGGGGACAAGGACTTCTGCCACGCGCGCATCGGCATCGGCGGTCAGCGCCTCGCCACCCGGCTTGTCGCGCCGGAGACCGGCCCGGTCGAGGAACTGGAACCGATCGCGGCGGTGTCGCTGCGCCGCTTCGTGCGCGCGCACTCGACGGTGCCGGATCTGCCGACCGCCATCGCGGTGAAGGGGTTCGCGACCATCGCGCTGGACGGCGATCGGAACGAGGCCCGCGACATGGTGCGGGCGATGTTGTTGCAGCTGTGCATGTTCCAGGGACCGGACCAGGTGCTCGTCGCCGTGGTGTGCGGCCCGGACACCGCGCGCGAGTGGGAGTGGACCAAGTGGCTCCCGCACACCCAGCATCCCGACGCCCAGGACGGCATCGGCACACAGCGCATGTTCTACGGCTCGATCCGGGAGGCCACCGCCAGCCTGCACCCGCTGCTTGCCAACCGCGTCCGCTACTCGCGCAACCAGCCCGCGAACGCCGGTCTGGTGCAGGTCGTCATCGTGGTCGACGGCGGTCTGCTGGAGGCCGAGGACGACCAGCTGCGCGAATCCGGCTACGAGGGCGTCACCATCATCGACCTCTGCGGATACGCACCGCGCCTCGCGGTTTCGCGCGGCATCAAGATGGTCGTCGAGAACGGCGAGTGCGTCGGCCGCGGCGCCACCGGCAATCAGGAGCGGTTCGCGCTCATCGACCGGATCAGCGCGCACCAGGCCCAGCAGGCCGCGCGCAGGCTCGCGCCCTACCGCGCGGCCACCCAGCGCAGCAGCGACGTGGAGACCGAGGACACCGAGGTCATCTCGACCTGGGCGCAGCTGATGAGCCTCGGCGACATCGGTTCGTTCAACCCCGAGAGCGCCTGGCGCCCGCGCTACGGCCGTGAGCGCCTTCGCGTTCCGTTCGGCGTCGACGCCGCGGGTCTGCCGATCGAGCTGGACATCAAGGAGGCCGCCGAGAACGGCATGGGCCCGCACGGTCTGTGCATCGGCGCCACCGGTTCCGGTAAGTCGGAGTTCCTGCGCACCCTGGTGCTCAGCCTGCTTGCCACCCACTCGCCGGACCAGCTGAACCTGGTGCTCGTCGACTTCAAGGGTGGTGCGACCTTCCTCGGTCTGGAGGGCGTGCCGCACGTCGCGGCCGTCATCACCAACCTCGAGGAAGAGGCCGATCTCGTCGACCGTATGAAGGACGCGCTGGCCGGTGAGATGAACCGCCGCCAGGAAGTGCTTCGCCAGGCGGGCAACTTCGCCAACGTCTCCGAATACGAGAAGGCGCGCGCGGCGGGCGCCGATCTCGACCCGCTGCCCGCGCTGTTCGTTGTGCTCGACGAGTTCTCCGAACTGCTCACCCAGCACCCGGATTTCGCCGAACTGTTCGTGATGATCGGCCGACTCGGCCGCTCGCTGCACGTGCACCTGCTGCTCGCCTCGCAGCGCCTCGAAGAGGGCAAGCTGAAGGGCCTGGAGAGCCACCTGTCCTACCGGATCGGTCTGAAGACGTTCTCCGCCAACGAGTCCCGTCAGGTGCTCGGCGTGCCCGACGCCTACAACCTGCCCAACACACCCGGTGGTGGTTACCTCAAGTCCGACTCCGGCGAGATCCAGCGCTTCCAGGCGTCCTACGTCTCCGGCCCGTACGTCGGTGGCGGCTCGCAGCGCGAGGTCACCCAGGCCGGTGTCGCGGGCGGCGAGATCGACGTGAAGGCACGGCCTTTCACCGCCCACCACGTGGACTTCCGTGCCATCGACCGGGTCCCGCTGCCCACCCAGGCCAACCACGAGCCGGAGGAGCACCGGACCGAAGAGGGCGAGCAGATCTCGAACCTCAACATGCTCGTCTCCCGCATCCGCGGGCACGGCCGCCCTGCGCACGAGATCTGGTTGCCGCCGCTGGACGAGGCGCCGACGCTGGACCAGCTCATCCCGCGCTCGATCCTCACCGGCGAGTACTCGGCCGTCGCGACGCTGCGCGCGCCGATCGGCATCGTCGACCGCCCGTACGACCAGCGCCGCGATCCCTTGGTCGTGGACCTGTCCGGTTCGCGAGGCAACGTCGCGGTGGTCGGCGGTCCGCAGTCCGGCAAGTCCACCGCGCTGCGCACGATGATCATGGCGATGTCGATGACGCACACCGCCGAGCAGGTGCAGTTCTACTGCCTCGATTTCGGTGGCGGTACCTTGGCCAGCCTGGAGGGTTTGCCGCACGTCGGTTCGGTGGCGAGCCGTTTGGACGAGGACAAGGTCCGGCGCACCATCGCCGAGATGACCACCATCGTCCGCCAGCGCGAGGCACGGTTCCGTCAGCTCGGTATCGAGTCGATGGCGGAGTTCCGCCGACTGCGTTCGATGGATCCGTCGAGCAGCCCCGCCGCCGCCGGCGCGCACGAGGACCCGTTCGGCGACGTCTTCCTGGTGATCGACGGCTTCGGCTCGATCCGCCAGGACTTCGATCCGCTCGAGCAACCGATCATGAACCTTGCGGTGCAGGGTCTTTCGTACGGCGTGCACGTCGTCATCGCGCTGGCCCGCTGGGCCGAGGCGCGCCCGGCGCTCAAGGACCAGATCGGCACGCGCATCGAGCTGCGGCTCGGTGACCCGATGGACTCCGACCTCGGCCGCAAGTTCGCGGCGCAGGTCCCGATGGGCCGCCCCGGTCGCGGTATGACGCCGGACTGCCTGCACATGCTGACCGGTCTGCCGCGCATCGACGGCAGCTCCGACCCGACCATGCTCGGCCAGGCCGTCGCGGATGCCGTGGCGACCATCGCGCGCCTGACCCCTGGTCGGCACGCGCCCGCCGCGCGCATGCTGCCCGAAGTGCTGCCGCGCGAACAGCTGTTGCAGCTCGCAGGGAACTGGCCGTCGCTGCTCAACTCGGGCGTCAAGAACGTGCGTATTCCGCTCGGCATCAACGAATCCGAGCTGGCGCCGGTCTACCTCGACTTCAACGAGAGCCCGCACTTCATCATCATCGGTGACAGCGAGTCGGGTAAGACGACGCTGTTGCGCTCGATCATCGAGGGCATCGCCGCCGCCAACTCGCCGAACGAGGCCCGCTTCATCCTCGGCGACTACCGGCGCACCATGCTCGGCCTGGTGCCCGACGGCTACCTCGCCGGATACGGTTCCACCGCACCGCAGTTCACGCAGAACATGAACGACCTGGCCGCCTACGTCGCCCAGCGCACGCCCGGCCCGGACGTCACCCCGCAGCAGCTGCGCGAACGGTCCTGGTGGAACGGGCCGGAGCTGTACGTCATCGTCGACGACTACGACTTGGTCGCCACCTCCATGGGCAACCCCGTCTCGGCCCTCGTCGAACACCTGCCGCACGCCCGCGATCTCGGCTTCCACCTGATCGTCGCCCGTCGCGCGGGTGGCGCCAGCCGGGCCATGTACGAGGCCACCATGGCGCGGATGAAGGATCTCGGTTCGGCGGGCCTGATCATGAGCTGCCCGAAGGACGAGGGCGTGCTGATGGGTACGGTGCGGCCGAGTCCGCTGCCCCCGGGCCGCGGTACGTACATCACCCGTAACGCCCAGGAGCTCATCCAGCTGGCATGGATGCCGGCGGCCGAGTGATGTCGACGGTCGACCTGGTCCTGACGGACACCCGCATCTGGGCGCGCGGCCCGGCCACGCACTGGGACGCGCCGCCATCGGTCGTCTTGGGCAGCAACGGAAACCTGGTCGTCGGCGAGTCGTTGAACCCGCCGACCCAGGTCAGCTCCGCCGTGCAGTTCGTGCCCGCCGAGCGGATCGCGCTGCTGCCACGGGTTCCCGCCGTGCCGGAAGCCTTGACCGCGGTCTTCGGCACGGTGCTGGAGAACCTCGGCGTCGGCGTCCCGTGCGAGCGCATCACCCTCGTCTGCCCGACGGATTGGGGCGGCCGCCGCCGCGCCGTGCTGGACGCGGCCGCGCGCCGGTTCGCGCACGACGTCGTGTTCGAGGAGATCGCCTCGCGCGCCGTCACCGTCGACGACGGCACCGCGCGCAGCCGCCGCACCGTCGTCCTCGAATTCGGCGCCATCACCACCACCGCCACCGCGGTGACCCGCAGCCACCTCGGCGTCCAGGTCGAAGCTTGCGAGCACGAACCGAACCTCGCGCTCGCCGACCTCGGCGCCGATCAGCGCGCTTTCGACACCCTGACCAGCCTGATCACCCGTCTCCTCGACGGCCGCCCGGCGGATGTCGTTCAGGCCGTCGGTGTTTCCGATCCCGCCAAGCTCGACCTCATCGCCTCGGCCGTCCAACAGTCCTGCGGCCCCGACGCCGAACTACGCCCCATCTCCGGCGGCGAACTCGTCCGCGGCGCACACCAGGAACCCGAGTACCGCCCCGAAGCGGCCCCGGCCCTACCCACCAACGAATGGCTCCAGCCGCTGCGCGAACGCGCCGCCGCCCAGTCCCCGGACCGTCCGATCGCCAAGTACGTCCTCGCGGGCGTCGCCGTGATCGCGGTGGTGACCGCGGTCGTCGTGGGTGGCATCGTCGCGTCCGGCGGCTCGGACGAAGCCCCGGCCGCGGCGCCATCCAGCACCGCACCGATCACACTGTCCGTCCCACCCATCCCCTCGCTGCCCCCGACGGACTCCCCGGGAGCGCAGGAAACCGTGGGCCGCATCCGTTTCAAAGTGCCGGACGGCTGGCGACTCGCCCCGCCCTCCGGCCAGAACGGCGGCCGCGTCGACCTGTCCCCCCAAGACGGCGCCCGCTACCGAATGACCCTCGTCCAAACCCCCGTCGCCCCCAACGCCGGCTACGAACAGATCGCCGCCAACCTCGAAGCCCAGATGAAGACGAAGCCGTCCATCGGCGACCTCCGCCGCGACGTCGTCTTCGGCGGCCGCTCCGGACTCTCCTACGTGGAACGCCCGGAAGGGTCCACGGTGCAATGGCATGTGCTGGTGGAACACGGAATCCAGGTCAGCATCGGGTGCCAGTACGTGGGGAACGCGTGGAGCGGTTTCGAGCCGACGTGCGAGAATTTCGCGTCGACGGTGCATGTGATTCCGTGAGCGGAAAACCGCTCGGCACAAACTGATTCGGGCCCCCAGCAAGATTGCTGGGGGCCCGAATGCTTCGAACCGATCGAGTCGAACTCAGAAGAGGTTCGCGAGCGCGGAGTCGGTGCCCTGCAGCTCGGAGTTACCGGTGCTGACCAGCTGTGCGGCGCCGTTCAGGGTCTGCTGCAGCTGCAGAACGTGGTTCTGCCAGTTCCGCTGCAGCTCGCTGAAGGCTTCGTTCGCGGCACCGGCGCCGTGGTCGGCCACGTACTGCTCGACCTTCTTGTGGAAGGCCTCCAGCTCGTCGCGAATGCCTTCGGCGCGCTTGATGATCTGCTGGGCACCGGACTCGACGCCCGAGAAATTGGCGGAGATGGGCTTGCTCATGTTTCAGGCTCCTTTGTCGGCGATTGGGGAAAGAACGGGATCAGAGCGCCGGCAGGTCGAGGCTCGACACCTGCTGCTGCACCTTCGAGGCGAAGTCGGTGTCCTGGTCCTGGAACTGTCCGCTCATCTTGACAAGCTTTTCCGACGTCTCCATCAGCTTGTCGTTCATCTTGTCGGCCTGGAAGTAGTAGCGCTCCATGAAAGCGTTGAACGCGTCGCGCGCCTGGCCCTGCCAGTTCGCGCCGTTGGTGACGGCGTCCTCGTCGGCCTTCAGCTGCCGGATGGCGAGCATCAGGTTGTTGTGCTGCTCCTGGAACTCCTTCGCCTTCTGTGCGATGAGTGCGCTATCAGCCTTCAAGTTGTCCGCCATAGCGGCTTCCTCCTCCTGCTCGTGGTCAACGCCCGGAGTGTGAGCTGACCCTGTTCATATGATTGGACGCGCTCTGGGCTCGATCGGTTCCACCGACTTCGATTGATTTCCGGCGGATTCGATCGCGTCTCGACGCCCCTGCGCGTGGTCGACCAGCTACACCGAGGACGGAGGGTCTGATGATCTTTCTCCCCCCACATCTCGACCGCGGTGCCGTCGCATCGGTCGCTGCCAGCGCTCTGCTCCCCTCCTTCCCCCTGCTCGCTACACCTGATCGGCGAGTGGGCTGGCTGCGCATCACCCTACCGAATGGGTTCCCCTCGCGCTACCAGCGTTTAGTGTCCACAAGCGCGCGTCGGCGCTGACCGTGGTGCTCTGTGGGGCAGGTGAATTGAGCCCACTCGGACCCGTGGCGCTACTTCACCACTTTCGCGATCGTAGGCACCAGCTTGTCCACGAGTACGCCGGTCGACTGGTCGGTCCAGACCTGGAATGCCTGAATGGTCGCTGGGTCGTCGACGATCACGATCTTGGCGGAACTGTTCGTGATACTGCTCGGCAGACCGCGAAAACCGCCGTTGCCTGCCTCGCTGTCCGTTCGCAGGACGATGAGCACTTCGGAATCGATCTCGGCCGAGGACATACCCAGTGAAAGCTGGCGTGGTGATTTCTCGTCGCCGACAGCCTTGTATTTCGTGCTGTAGCGGAAGCCGATATCTTGCAGGAACTTCGACTGCGTACTCGGATTCAGCACCGCGGACATCGTGGAATTTCCGAAGTTGAGCGCGAGGATCGTCTTTCCGTCGAACTGCGGATTGTTGTCGCGGACGTCGGCGAGCGGGGTTCCGCCGCCACCGCTCGAGTCGGACCCGCTGGTGAGGAAGAAAGTGCCCGCGGCTACGGCGGTCGCGATCACCACCGCGACGATGGCGGGCAGCAGAAACTTGCGCGCGCGAGAGGACTTCGCGCCGCTACCGTTGCGCACCGTCGAGACGAACTGCTGATCCGTCGCCTCCTGCGCCGGGGTATAGCCGCCTTGCGGCGGGTACGGGCTGTCGCCCGGCGCGGTGAGCGCGTGCCTCGGGTCCGTGAAATGTGTCCGCAGCTCGGCACGCGGGTCGGTGAAATGCGTCCGCACCTCCGCGCGCGGATCGGTTACATAGGCAGCGCCGGGCGCGCGGAACATCTGGGCACCGTAGAGCGCGGCTTCGGCGTCCTGCACGAACTCTCGGCACGAGTTGTACCGGTTGTCGGGGCTCTTCGCGAGCACCTTCTCGATGACGGCGTCGAGTGCGGGAGGAAGGCCCGCACGTGCCGCACTCAATTTCGGCGGCGGCTCGTGCATATGCCCCATCATGACCACCGCAGGCATGGTCGACGGGTACGGGTTCTGACCTGTGAGCAACCGATAGAAGGCGCAGCCGAGGCTGTAGATGTCGGAGCGATGGTCGAGCCGATCGCCGATCAACTGTTCCGGCGAGGCGTAGGCGACCGTCGCCATGAAATTTCCGGTCGCCGTCAGGTCCTGGCCGTCCTCGGCGGATTTCGCCACGCCGAAGTCGGTCAGCAACACGCGCTCCTCGTCGTCCTCATCGGCGGCGGAGAGCAGGAAGTTGGCAGGCTTGACGTCTCGGTGCAGGAGTCCGCGCCGGTGCGCGTAATCGAGACCTTTGCCGACTTCGGAAATGATGCGCAGCGCACGCTGCGGCGTCATGACCGATGGCCCCTTCTTCGCCTCCTCGGCCGCGTCGGTGCCGTCGACGTACTGCATGGCGATCCACAGCTGGCCGCTCTCCTCGCCACGGTTGTAGACCGCGACGATGTTCGGATGGTCCAGTCCAGCGGCGAGGTTGGCCTCGCGTTCGAAGCGCGCGCGGAACTCTGCGTCGGTCGACAGATCGGCGCTCAGTACCTTCAATGCGTCGCGGCGGGGCAGGATCGGGTTCTGCGCCAGGTAGACAGTTCCCATCCCGCCGCTACCGAGAACCTGAAGAACCCGGTATCCGCCCACAACTGCACCGGGCCGCAAGGCCATTCGGTCCTCCCTCGACGATCTCGAACGCCCGGTTCCACGAGCCTTCCGGAAGAATCTAGCAAGCACCGCCTAGCCGATCGACTCGCGTCATGAGTGATCGCCTCCGCGAGAGTGGTATCGGCCGAGCGCGGCGCCCGCCCCGTCATCCCGTTGTCAGCAGGGCGTATTGGGCGGAAATGCGTTGGAAAAGGTCCTGGGGGTGCAAGCTTCGTGCCTGCACGACGTAGCGGCCGAACTGAAGGACGCACAGGTTTCCGGAGACTTTCGGTTCCTGCTGGTTGCCGGAATTCTCGAAGTACTCGGTGAAGCACTCCACGTTCCCGTCGAGGCCGGTCGGCGAACCGATGAGCTTTTGGTTGGCGGGCAGGTCTTTCGACGGTTGCCACTCGCGCCACAGCACTTCGGCGCCCTTCGCGGACTTGCTTCGGAACACCACCGCGTCGCCGTAGCTGACGAGGTCGACTTCGCCGCGTTGCAACAGCGCCAGCGTCTCCGGCGTTGGCTGTTGGAACAGCGAGAGCGCGCCGCGACCCGTGTAGACACCATCTGGCTCCGGCCGGAACGGCGCGGTGGGGTTGCTCGGCAGTGTGCGCCCGAGCAGGCCACTGGGATCGAGCGGGATCCGGGCGAGCTCGGCGCTGGGCGTCGGCTGGAACTTGTCCAGTAGCGGAATCTGGACGTCGAGCATCCGCTCGACTTGCGAGACCAACGCGGGTAGATCGGGACCGGACGTGTCGTCGACGACCTTGATGAAGATGACGTAGCGGTCGTGTACCGTCCACGAGCCGATCGAGGAGACGCCGGGGCGCCAATGTGCGGCCGTGTTGGGGTGTTTGGTGATCGCGACCGGCTCGTTGTCTCGGTTGTAGGTGAAGTCGTCGTGTTCCAGCGTCGGCCCGACCGCCTTCGCGGTGTTCGCGTCGGGGAACATCAAGACAGCGACGTTCATCGTGCGCCGCGGCGCCTCGCTCGGTCCGCCGGTGGACCACGCGTTGACCCAGCCCGCGACCAGGTCCTTGGCAACGTCGTCGAAGGTGTCGTTGATAACCAGGTTGCCCAGTGTCTTGCGATTCAGCACGATGTGCGGCCGGAGGTACCAGACGTCCTCGACATAGGACGGATCCGCCTCGTAAGGCAGGGCAACGAAATCGCCAAGCCGCTGCGATTCGCGTGAGCGAGCCTGCTTGTCGTTCTTCGCATTTCCGACGGTGCGTGGTTGAGTCGCGTAGTTGCCGACATCGAGTTTCGAAACGTCCGGCTGAATCTGCTGTGCCGTTCCGGATACCACAGACCCGCAGGCCCCCAGCCCTAGCGTCAAAGCGACGGCCAGCGACAGCGCTGCGCCGGCGCGGGTCGAAAACGATTTCTTTGCGAGCGTCATCTCTGCCTCTCGGCTACTGCTGATAAGCCAGCAACTTGTATTGTGCCGCTGCCTTCTGGTGCAGCTGCTGGGTGTTCGTTGCCGTCACCCGCGCCACGTAGCGGTCGTGGATTACGAAGCACACCGGCGGATACTGCGGTGAGTTGCTCTTCTTGTCCTTGGTGTCGAAGCACTTCGCAGTGGGCAGCTTCGGCGGACCGTCCATCGGTGTATAACCGCTCGCGTCGAGTTCCGTGAATGCGGCGAGAAGGCGCTCGGCGGCATCGGCGTTCGCGGTGCGATACACCCGGCCGCCGGAGTACGCGACAAGATCTACTTTCGCGTCCGCGAACGCGGGCAAAATCATTCCAGGATGCCGTTCGAAATGCAGCGCCGCCTGTGCCGGCATCACAACGGATTGGTCGTACTTCCGTTTCTGACCATCCTCGAGCGGGAGTGCCCGACCGAGCAGCCCGTCCGGGTCCAGCGGCAGCGTGCCGAGCTTGTCGAGCGGCGACGGGCTGTATCCCTTCAGAGCGTCGACCAGGTCGGTGAAAGCCTTCTGCACGAAGGCGACGAGCGGCGCCGCCTCTGGGGGCTCGGTCAGCGGATCGTCCATGTGCACATACATCAGTAGTGCGTCTTGCGTCAGCCAGGCATCGAGATACTTCTTGCCGGGTGACCATTTGGCTCGGGCTTTGGGGAACCCCGGGATGCCGACCGCCTCACCCGGCAGGTTCGCCGCTTGGCGCTCGGCGAACCTTCTCGCCGCCTCTTCGGCGTGGTTGGCGTCGGTGAATCGGAGCACTTGCATCTCGACGGACCGGCCGGGCGCCGGTATGGCGCGACGTTCGGCGGACGCAGCCCATCCGGTGACATAACCCTGCAGCAGCGCCGGAAGCTCCTCGCGGTCGATCGAATAGGGCGTCGAGTTGTTGTCCGGAGTCAGCCTCCGGTCGGTGTTCACGAGTCGTTGGAAGGCGAACCGGCCGTCGATCTCGACCGGTAGCGGAACATGCTCGCCGATTCGCACGGCCTCCAGTGCCGCACCGGTCTGATCCGACCGTATTGTTTCCGCGTCCCGAGGGACCGAGGCGTAGTTGCCGGAATCCAGCGCCGAGACATCGATGGCGGGTGTTGCTGGTCCGGAGTCGTCTTGCCCGCAGCCCGTAGCGGCGGTGACCACGGCGGCAATGACGAGGCACAGACTGTGTCGGTATCGCATGGGTATCACTCGCTTTTCGCCAGGATCGCGTACTGGGCCGCCGCGCGCTGGTACAGAGCAGGGTCGATAGCGCCGGAGAGGCGAGCCTTCGAGACCACGATCCCGACATAGCGTCCGTGGACCACCGCGCAGAACAGGTCGTAGTCTCTGATCGAGTCGGTGGTGTCGAGTCTGACGCAGCGCGCGTCGGGCAAGCCCGGCGGCGCGTTCAGTTCTTCGTCGTTCTTGCCCAGCCTGACCAGTGCCGATTGCAGTCGGATCGCGGCGGGCAGATCCCGTGCCCGGTAGACGATTCCGCCACGTCGCCCGACGAGATCGACGCCGCTTTCTCGGAAGACCGCTTGCATCTCCACCGCGTTGCGTTCGTAGTGCAGCTCACCGGCAGGCTCTAGCGGCCCGAAGTCGTACTCGACGAAGAACGGGTCGGTGCCGTCCGTCGCTTTCGGTGCCGCACGCCGCATGACGCCCTCCGGGTCCAGCGGGGCGTCGAGGATGTCGTCGAGCGGCGCAGGGCGCAGTTGGCCGAGCAGTTCGATCTGCTTGTCGATGGTCTTCTTGAAGACGCTCGCCAGCGCGGCTTGATCGGGCTGCGGCACACCGACATTCGTCAGGATTACGAAAGGGCCCTTGGCGAGGAAGGACACCGCGGTGATGTCGTCCGCCGAGGTGGCTTTCGCATCGGGGTGCCCATCGACAGCGATGGGATGACGGCCCGGATCCTCGTTGGTGATCCGGTCGAAATCCTCCGCGGCCTTCCTGCTGGCCTGTTCGGTCGGGAAGCGGAGGATCGAAACGATGAGTTTCTTACGGTTGCGCAGATCGGGATTGATACGCGAGACGTACGCCCCGGCAATCAGTTTGTTGTCGACGGTGACCGGTTGATACTTGTCGGGGAGGATTTTGCGGATGAAGGGGGCCTCGGGATACGAGAACAGTTCGACATCGCCGATCACCGTCAGCGCGCTGTCGATATCGGTGGGGAGAACCAGATAGTTGAGCATCCGCCTGGCCTCGATGTCCATTACATCCGCTGCGCTGCCTATCCTCGGCTCGTATGCGGTCGGTTCGTTCGCATATGAGCCGGTGTTGAGTGAACCGACGTCCACCGGTGCCAAGCCCGGTTGGGGAGAACCCGCAATACTCGATGAACAGCCGATAGCCGCCGACGCCGTCACAGTGAGCAGCCCTAACAGGCCGCGACGGACTTTCATGCCTCCCCCAATCCGGACATCGGTACCGATGCCACCGCTTTACTTCCCGCCGGATCCTACGTCAACCCGCCGAACCATGTGCCAGCAGCAGGTATTGGGCACTCGCTCGCTGCGCGAGGTCCTGCGGTTGGTTCGCGGTGACTTCTGCGACGTAGCGGTCGTGGGAGAAGTAGCAGCGGTGTTCGAGGATGATGCGGGCGCTCTGCGGCGGACCAGGGTCTTCGCGGAAGCAGCTGGCGTCGGGTAGGCCGGGTGGGCTGTCGATGGGGTCGTAGTCGGGCGGGACCTGCGCGGCGAGGGCTGCGGTGAGCCGGGCCGCTGCGGCGGGATCGCTTGCGCGGTAGACGCGGGTGCCCGCGTAGGCGATCAGGTCTACGCCCGCGTCTTCGAAGGCGCGGCGGGTGAGGTCGGGGCGGCTTTCGAGATGGAGGGCGGCGGGCACGGTGTAGACGCCGGTCACGTCCTCCAGGGTGCCGGGTCGTTCGGCCGCGAGGGTGCGGGCGAGCAAGTCGTCGACGGTTGTGTCGGAGAGCTTTTCGACAGGGGTGGGGGTGAAGCGGTCCAATTGCTCGAACTGGCGGTCGAAGAGTTTCTTGGCGACCGAGAGTAGCGGTGCCGGGTCGGGCGGCGTGGCGAGACCGTCGGAGACGAAGGTCCACAGCAGGTAGTCGCCCCGAGCGGTCCACGACTGCACCGAATCGTGGGCGGTGAGGTAGGTGCGGCCGGTGGGGTATCCGGGGATTTCGAGGGTCTGCTTGGGCGGGTACTTCTCGATTCCCTTGTCCGCCAGCACGTGCATGGCGTGCGTTGCCTGCTCGGGTGTGGTGAAGCGCAGGAGTGCGATGGCCACGTCGAGTCCGAAGTTGCGATTGGCGCGGCGGGAGCCGCCGGTGTGCCATCCGGCGATCAGCCCGGGCGCCTGCTCGCCGAAGTTCTCCAGGTTGCTGATCCCGCTGCCGCGGAACGGTGGGTTGCGGGCGGTGTAGTGGTGGCCTGCGAAGTTGGTGCGGCCGTGGACGAGTCGACTGTCGAGATCCATGGGCAGCGGGACGATGCTGCCGAGCCGGATGGATTCGCGGACGGCTCCGGCGTCGGCGGTGCGCAGCGCGGCCAGGTCCCGCGGCGTCGTCGGGTAGTTGCCCGGATTCAAGGCGGCCGTGTCGACGCTCGCGGCGGGCTCGGACCCGCATCCCGCGGAAAGCGCGAGCAGGACGGTGAGAAAGGCGAGTGCGATTCGGGAACGTGCGACCATCAGGCACCCCGCGCCAGGATCGAATATTGGGCGGCCGCACGCTGATACAGGCTCGGGTCGAACAGTCCGCCGGGCAGGCCGTCGCCGCCGACCACAGCGACGTAGCGTCCGTGGACGAGGACGCAGATGTACTCGTAGTACTGGTCGAAGGCGTCCGTGTCGCGCTGCAAGCACTGGGCGTCGGCGATGCCGGGTGGACTGTCGCGTGATTGCTCGTCTTCGCGTGGCTCGGTGAGGGCACGCTGGAGGCGGAACGCCGAGTCGAGATCGCGAGTGCGGTAGACCGTCGCGTCGTTCCGCGCGACGGCATCGACGCCCGCGCTCGCCAGCACGGCCTTCAACTCGGCGGCGCGCGGCTCGAAATGCAGCTGCCCGGCGGCGTCGTAGATTCCGGCCGGCTGGACGCGGCGGGCGGTGTCGTCACCGCTCACCGGAAGCGGCGGCAGCGCGAGTCGCATGATCCCGTCCGGGTTGGCGGGCAGGTCGAGGATCTGATCGACCGGTGTCGGCTCGAACCGGGTCAAACGGTCGAGCTGTAGATCGAGCATCGTTCGCAGTTGTGTCACAAGGGCGTTCGCGTCGGGCTGGGGGACTGTGGTCATCGCCATGACCACCATCGGGCCGCGGGTGGCGAACACGTAACCCTTCTGGTCGTTCGCGGTGGAAGCCACGGCATCCGGGTGACCCGGAATCGCGAGGGCATGCCGGTTCGGTAGGAGTTCCCCCATGACGCGGTCGAATTCCGTTGCGGCGGAGCGGGCCGCGTCGTCGGACGGAAATCTCAGCAGCGCGATCGACATGTTGCGCATGGCCCGAAGTTTCTGATTCGAGCGGACGGTGACGACGCCCGCGATCAGCCGGTTGCTTTCGGCGATCGGCTCGAATTGGGCGGGCAGCACGCCGAGCGAGTCGCTGAACGCCGAACCAGGAGCGGCGACGATCCGCGTCGTATCGAGGGCGGCCATCTCGCTGTCGACTTCGTAGGGCGCGACAAGATAGCCGAACAACCGCCGCGACTCGATCGCGAAGACGTCGCCCTTGGTCTCCAGCTTCGGTTCGTAATCGACAGGAGCCGAAGGGAACGGGCCAACGGCGAGGCTCGCCAGATCGACCGGAGCCATGCCTGGCACGCCACGTCCCTCGAGCTGGGCGCCGCAGCCGGAGGCCGCACCGGCGAGAACGACGATCGCCGCGGCGACGGACAGTCGCGCTCGAATCTCTTTCCGGCGGTTGCGGTCCGCGATGCTCACAAGCTGTTGGCCAGCAACGCGTACTGCGCCGCGACCTTCTGGCGGACGTCGGGCTCCTTGTCGCTGGTCACCACGCCGACGTAGCGCTTGTACGGCACGTAGCAGCGGTACTTGTACTCCCGTTCCGGGTCGCCTTTGCTGTTGAGCTGCAAGCATTTCGCGCCGGGGACGTCGTTGGGGGCGTTGGCGGGGTCGAACTGGTCGCCCGCGGTGTCGATCAGGCCGGTGAGGAGTTTCTGGGCGGCGTCGCTGTCGCGGGTGCGGGTCACCGAGCTGGCGTCCACGATGGCGATCTTGTCGACGCCGGTCTCCTCGATGAGGCGCTGGGTGGCGGCTTGGTCGTCGGAGGAGTGGACGCCGTGGTTACCGCTGTAGATGGCGAAGGAGACCGGGTCGGGGGAGTGCCCGGAGCGGTCGGCGACAGCGACGCGGGCGAGCAGGCCCTCCGGGTCCACCTTCAGGGTGTCGAGCTTGTCGACCGGGGTCGGTTGGAACTTGTCCAGCGCGGGCACCTGGGCGGCGAACGTCTTGTCCGCCCAGTTCACCAGATCGGTGCTGTCGGCGCGGGGCCGCTGCACGTACAGCGAGATGACGAATTCGCGGTGGGCGAGGAAGGCGCCGATGCTCGGAACGCCTGGGCGCCAATGGAGATAGGCGTCGGGGTACTTGGTGGAGCCGAGCCTGCGGTTCTGATCGGAGACGCCGATGTCGGCGTCCTCGAGTTCACGGGCGGCGAGCTTGGCGGTGGCCTCGTCCGGGAAACGGAACACCACGTTGGTGATCGCGGTGGCGTCGGCGGCGGGTCGGGTCTGGCCGGGCGGATCGGCCTTGTCGGAACCGCTTGCGGCGAAGCCGGTCACCATCTTCCGGTTGTCCAGCACCGGCTTTGAGACGTTGGCGACGAAGTCGAGCGCCGCCTCGGTGTCGGTGAGCACGGTGCTGCCGCGGCCGAAGGTGAGCGACGGATCGATCCGCACGGTGGGCACCACGGCTTCGGACATGCGCATGCCCTCCAGCAGCGCGCCGTCGCCGTTCGAATCCTGGTCGTACGCATGCTTGTCCACCGGATAGGTGCCGACCGCCAGATTCCGGACGTCGAGTTCACCGGGTAGCGCGGTGCCCGCCACGCTGCCGCACCCGGTCAACGCACCGGCTACCGCAACACACGCCGCCAAGATCGCGATGCGCGAAGTCCGAACCATGACAGGCCCCTCGTTCCTCCCGTACGTGCCCTTGAAGATAACCGACGAACGCCGGGCAGAGCGACCGATCAGACACCGATTGCAATACGCTGGGTGCCATGGCGACGACCTTGGACCAGAGCACCGGTGGAGGCCGATACCGGTGAAGGATCGGCAGGTCGAGGTCGTCGCGGGGAACCACGCTGTCGCCCGGGTCGCGGGCGCGGTGCTGGTGGTCGCGCATCGGGGGCGGGGCGAACCGACCGAGGACTCGCCCGCCGTCATCGCGCTCGAATCGCTCGCGGAACTGGTGAGGGCCGCCGTCGAACAACAGCCGGACGGCCCCGGCGCGCTGGTCGCGCGGCAGGCGACGCGCTGGCTCATGAAGCACGCCGAGCAGATCAGCCCGGGTGTGCCGATCGATTTCGGCATCCTCTCCGCGGCGGAGAACGGGGGGGTCGCGATCTTCCTGCACGGCGCGGTGACCGCGGTGCTCGCCGGGGACGGCAGGGACGAGCGGTACCGGGGCAGCGACGCGGCGTTCACCGTCGACCGGGTCGCGTCCGTCCCGGCGCGGGGTGTCGCGTTGTTCATCGATGACGCCGATGGACGGATCCCGGAAATGCCGCGGCAGCGCGGAATCGGCTGGCTTGTCGAGGGAATCGCGCAGGCCGGAGGGGCGGTCGTCTGGTCGGACGGCGCTCGTTCGCGCGCGGTCGCCCGGCCGGAGCCCACCGAACACCGAGCGCCGCAGCACCGCACGCCCGTCGCGCCGCTGCCGACGGCGCGCATCGACCCCGAACCGCGTCGGCAACCCCGGCCCGAGCCGCAACCCACGGCGACGCAGGCGTCGACCTCCATGCTGGACTCGGTGGCCGACCCGCACGAGGCCGACACCCAGATCGGCGGCACCAACCCGGCCCCACAACCCGATCCCGATCTGCAACGCCGCCTCGAAGCCACCGCGAAGGCGACCGCGCTGACCGTGAAGGTGATGGGATTCAAGTGCGCCCGAGCCCATCCCAGCGATCCGCGCGCGGCGTTCTGCACCGTCTGCGGCATGCCGGTGGACCAGACCCAGGCGCTGATCGAGGTGGTCCGTCCGCCGCTGGGCATGCTGATCCTCGACGACGGCATGACCTACATGCTGGCCGCCGACGCGGTGCTCGGCCGCGACCCCGAACACTCCGAGGCCGCGCAGCGCGGGCTCATCCCGCTGAAGGTGGAGGACAACTCCGGCGGAATGTCTCGCGCGCACGCGGAGATTCGCCTGATCAACTGGGACGTGACCGTGGTGGACCGCGGCTCGACCAACGGCACCCGCACGCGGTTGCCCGGTTACCGCGACTGGGTCCGGCTCAATCCCAATCAGCCGATGATCCTGGTGCCCGGCACCGAGGTGATGATCGGCAATCGCGTGCTGCGTTTCGAACCCGCCGCGCCGCCGCCGTTCGGCGGCTGACGCCTAGGAGTACCGCGACATGCAGGTGTTCTCGCCGTTGAGCACGCCCGCGCGGAAGGCGTCGACCCTGGCGAACCCGCTCGGCACGGTCTTGCCCTGCGCGTCGCTTGCCGCGAGACCGTCGGTGAGCAGGCCCGACACCGCCTCGTCCAGGTCGCCAGCGGCCAGGGAGATATCGCCCTGGGTGCGTTGGCGATTCGGGTCGGCGAGCTTGCCGGTGACCACGCCGGCCAGGCACGCGGCGCGCAGCCCGGTCTTGGCGCCGACCAGCGACTGGCCGTGGCTCTGCTGGACCGCGAGGGTGTAGCGCGCGATGAAGACGACGTAGCCGTTGTAGTCGCCGGTGACCTTCAGCGGCAGCGGGTCGTCCGCGTCGACATCGGCCGTGCCGCGTTTGGCCAGCTCGGGAATGTCGGTGGCGATGAGATTCTCGGCGGGACAGTAGGAGACGGGCGCGGTGGTCGTGCCGTCGCGGCAGTCGATCCGCGCGCCGTTGTAGTTGTAGGTCGGACTGTCCTCGATGGGCAGGATCGCGGCGAGCGCCTTGGTGAGCTCGATCAGGCTTTCCTTGTCGATCGGGTACTCGCCGGTGCTGCCGCCCAGCGTCTGGGGCAGGCCGCCGCGGCGCTGGTTGATCTCGTCGATGTCGATGCCCTTGCACGCTTTCGGGCCGTCGGTGAAGCCGATCTGCACCGCGGTGACGCGCTCGAACGCCGAGCCGTGCACGCTCTCCGGATCGTCGGGATCGGAATCGCGGATCGCGACGGTCGCGGCGAGCACCGTGTTGAGACCGTCGGAAGTATTGATGGTGAAGTGCTTCGACTTGCCCTCCGCTACGTGACGGATGAACGCGCCCGCGAAGCAGTCGGCCTGCTGCTCCTTGACGATCACCGGATCTTTCGGATCGACGATCTTGGCCTGTGATTGGACGGCGTGCCCGTACTCGTGGGCGAGCACCATCACGACGGCCATCTTGCCGAAGGTTTCCGCCATGGTGGGCAACAGAACCGAGCGGTCCCAGCCGATGGAGTTGTCCAATCGGCAGAAGGCGGCGTTCACCAGACGGTAGGTCGTCTCCTTGCAGAACTCGGGGGCGTCGCTGCGCGGCGCCTTGGCGCTCCAGGAGATGAGCCGATCGACGGGCGCGAACTCGCCGTCGAACTCCTTGCCGTACTCGGCGCCCCAGTAGGTCTGGATGTCGTCGATGGCGTTGAGCGCCAGAGTGTCGATCTCGCCGCCGTCGCCGCCGGACGCGGTGAGGTCGGTGTCGGGGACGCCGGGACGCGGTCCGCTCGGGCCGCTCGTCGTTGGCAGTCCGGCCACCTTGAACGGGTCGTCGTAGACCGAGACCGCGCGGCCGTCCACTTCGCGCGTACAGCCCGCGAGCAGGGCCATCGCGCACAGCACAGCCGTAATGACAGCGGTCGCTTGGAGTTTCGGCAAAGCTCCCCCTAGTCGGCCGGTATATCGTTCACATCGGTCGCCGGATCGGGACAATAGGCGCGTCGGGGGCACCGCCGATGTCCGGTTGATGGCATAGTATCCGCTGCATGTCTTTACCGGGGGCGCAGACCATCACCGTGCGCCATGATGGAACTGAACGGGTCTTCGATTCGAATCAGCAAGTCACCATGGGCCGTGCGCCCGAAGTGACGCTGTTCGTCGACAGCCCGCTGGTGTCGCGAGTACACGCGACGCTGACCTGGCAGGGGAGCGGCTGGGTTCTCACCGACAACGGCAGTACCAATGGCGTTTTCGTCGACGCGCGCAGGCTGAGTCAGCCGGTGTCGATCGACCGCCCGACGCAGGTCAGGCTGGGCGACGCGATCAGCGGTCCGCTGCTGCATCTGCTGCCGGCCGCGGCGCCGGTCCGGCCCGCGCGGACACCGGCGCCGCCACCGTCTTCGCAGCCGCAGCAGGCGGTTCGGCAACGGCCGAGTTATCAGCATCCGAACCGTCCGCCGGTCGGGCAGCAAGCGCATCAGCCCGCGCCGCCGCATCAACAGACACCTTCGCACCAACCGACGCCGTCACACCAACCCGTCGGTGCGCATCACCCGCCCTCGCAGCCGACGCCGCAGCAGCCCAACTTCAATATGACGACCAAGGCCGACACCTCGGCGCTGCCTCCGCTGCGCGCCAGGGCGTCGACCTCGCCGATCGCCAGGGCCGACCGGATTCCGTCCGCCGGTCTCGCCATCGGCCGCACCACCGACAACCAGATCGTCGTCAACGATCCGCTGGCCTCCCGCAAGCACGCCCGCCTGATCGCGACCCAAGAGGGCCTCACCATCGAGGATCTCGGCTCGGCGAACGGCACCTTCGTCAACGGCACCAGGCAGCAGCGCACGGTGCTGCGCGAGCGCGACATCGTCACCATCGGCAACGTCGACTTCGTCGTCCAGCAGGGCACCCTGGTGCACCGGCAGAAGCCGGTCGCCGAACAGGGTCTGCACGTGCACGGCGTCGGATTCACCGTCGAGGGCAACAAGCAGCTGCTCGTCGACGTGAACATGCAGGCGGGCCGCGGCACGCTGACCGCGCTCATCGGTCCGTCGGGCGCGGGCAAGTCGACACTGTCCAAGCTGATCGCGGGCACCACCCAACCGTCCGGCGGCGTGGTGACTTTCGAAGGACGCAACCTGCACGCCGAGTACGAGGCGCTGCGTTCCCGTATCGGCATGGTCCCGCAGGACGACGTGCTGCACCGTCAGCTCACGGTGCGCCAGGCGCTCGGCTACGCCGCCGAGCTGCGCCTGCCGCCGGACACCACCAAGGCCGACCGTCAGAAGGTGATCGACGGTGTGCTGAAGGAACTTTCGCTCACCGAGCACGCCGACACCAGGGTCGACCGGCTCTCCGGCGGTCAGCGCAAGCGCGCCTCGGTGGCGCTCGAGCTGCTCACCGGTCCCTCGCTGCTGATCTTGGACGAGCCGACCTCCGGTCTGGACCCCGCGCTGGACCGGCAGGTCATGGTGATGCTGCGCGAGCTGGCCGACGCCGGTCGCGTGGTCATCGTCGTCACCCACTCGGTGGCCTGCCTGGATATGTGCGACCAGGTGCTGCTGCTGGCTCCGGGCGGCAAGACCGCGTTCTGCGGACATCCGGCCGGAGTGGGCGGGGCCTTGGGCACCAGCGACTGGGCCGAGATCTTCGCCAATGTGGCGGCCAATCCGGACCAGGCGTTCGCCGCCTACCGATCCAGACAGGCGTTCGCTCCACCGCCGCCACCGCCGCCGCGCTACGGACCCGCGGGCAGCCCGCCGCAGTCGAGCGGGTTCAAACAGTTCTCGACGCTGGTGCGCAGACAGATTCGGTTGATCTTCGCCGACCGCGGCTACCTGATCTTCCTGTTGCTGCTGCCGGTCATCCTTGGTGTGCTGTCGCTGGTGGTGCCAGGCAAGAACGGCTTCGCGAAGGGCGGATACACCACCCTGCCGAACGGCGACATCGTGCCCGTCGGTGGCGGCGAGACCCAGCAGCTGTTGGTCGTGCTGATTCTCGGCGCGTGCTTCATGGGCGCCACGCTGACCGTGCGTGATCTGGTGGGCGAGCGGACCATTTTCTACCGTGAGCGGGCGGTGGGGTTGCTGCCCTCGGCGTATTTGATGGCCAAGATCGCGGTGTTCAGCGTGACCGCGTTCTTGCAGGCGGCAGTGCTCGTCGGGATCACACTGGCGGGCAAGAACCCGCCGGGCCAGGGTTCGGTCTTCTCTTCGGGCAGCGCCGAGCTGTACATCGATATCGCGTTGACCGCGGTGTGCTGCGTGGTCTTCGGATTGCTGATCTCCAGCCTGGCGAAGTCGAACGAGCAGGTCATGCCGATGCTGGTCGTGATGATCATGGTGCAGCTCGTGATGGCGGGCGGACTCATCCCGGTCACCGACCGTGTGGTGCTGGAGCAGGTCTCGTGGTTGTTCCCGTCGCGCTGGGGTTATGCCGCCGGCGCGTCGACCGTCAACATCCTCGATATCTTCGCCAACGCTCAGCAAGACAATCTGTGGAAACACTCGGCAGGCATCTGGTTCCTCGATGTCGCTTTGTTGCTGGTGATCACGGCGGTTCTCGCGATCATCACCTGGCAGCGGCTACGACTGAAGAAGTCCGCGGCGTGACCGCCTACTCGAACCGCCACGACCTGGGGTCGGCTGGGATCGCGCGCATCTCGCTCGCGCAGCAGGCACACTTATGACTGTGACGGTGCGAGTAGGGGCAGTGCATCTCGGTTGGGATGTGGTGTCCGTGGCAGCGGGCGGCGGGCGAACTCCGATCCGGCCGGTGCAGGTGGAGGGTACGTACACGCCGCCGGCGTATCTGCTGGCCGATGCGTCCGGACGGCTGCACACCGCGGGCGTCGACCGGCAACGTCCCGACCTCGGGATGGCCATCGCCGACGTGCGCGACATCCTCGGTCACCCGCAGATCGTGGTGGCCGGGGCGACCTGGCCCGCGGAGATGGTCTTCCGCGCCAGGATGTACAACCCGCTCGCCGCTATCGGCAAATACCTGCGCGGCAAGCCGGACGTGGTGGCGCTGCCCTTCCCGGACGGCTGGCCGGACGAGAAGGTCGATATATACGCCGAGCTCGTCGAGACGCTCGACGTGGTGGTCGAACCTCTGCCGGAGAGCGTCGCGCTCTCGGGGTACGTGCGCGCGCTCGGTTTGGTGCGCGCGCCCGACGAGCGCAATCCGCGCGGCGTCGGCGCGACCGGCGTCTACTCCGACGGCCGCACGATGCTTGTCGTCGCGGTGCACGGTGACGACGAGCAGCCCACCGAATCGGTCGACGTGCCGGTCACCAGCGACGCCATGCGCGACGCGCGCTCGGCCGACAATGTGGTGATCGAGGTCATGGCCGCGGCCCGCTCGATCGGCGCGGACACCTCGACGGTGCTGCTGAGCGGCAATGTCTGCTTCAACGAGGCGCTGCGGTTCGCGTTCCAGAATCACCTGGGGCACCGGTTGCAGGTCGCCGATCATCCGATGCACGCCCTGGTGCTCGGGGCCACTCACCTGCTGGTCACGGACAGTGCGGCCGGGGAACCGGAGCAGGGCGGTCGGCACGCGGAGCCGCGGAGCGAGTATCCGCCGCAAGCTCAGCATCCTGGGCAGTGGCAGGCGGAGGCGGGGCAGCGGCCTGTCGAACCACCTGTGCCACCGGCTCAGCGGCCGGTCGAATCGGCTCATCGTCCGCCGGAAACGGCGCAACGACCGCCGGAAACGGTGCAGCGGCCCGATCTCGGTCCGCAGGCTCCGTCGGGATCGCCCGTGGTCACCTACGGCCCCGGTTACCCGACCGTGCCGCCGAACGCCGAACCCGTGCCCAGCGAGGAGCCGACCACCCGCGTCACCCGCGAGGATCTGGCGCGCGGTCTCCCGCCGAACCTGGCGGAGCTGGGCAGCCGGTTCACCAGGCCGCCGGGCCAGCAGGGCGACGATCAGCGGAACCCCGCGCTCGGTCACCAGGCTCCCGGCTCGCCGCCGCCCGGTCCTCGGTCGCCCTATCCGCCGCCGAACCAGCAGGGTTCTTGGCAGGCACCGTCCGAGTCCGAGGAGGACGACGAGGACGGCAAGGGCCGCAAGGGCAAGATCTGGGGCAAGATGAAGGGCAACCTGTTCGGCGCGCACACCATCGCGGGCGCGGTAGCGCTTGCCGTGGTGGCGATGCCCGCCGAGGGTGACCGGATCGAGCTCACCGGCGCCGCCGAACCGATCCGTTCGGTGGTCGGCGAGGTAGCCCCCGTGGCCTGCGGTCTGACGCCGCACGTCGCGCCGGGCGAGCGCAGGCAGGGCATCGCCGCCGTCCGGGAACCCGCCGCGGTGCACTCGGAATGCGCGCCGCCGAGCATGGACACGCTCCGGTACGTGGTGCCCGGCCCGCCGGGCGCGATCGACCCGGGGGCCCCGGTCGAGATCTGACCGAATTCGGGCCCTCGATACCTTCCTGGTATCGTTCTGCGTTGGCGTGTGGGCGATCGGGAGATTCCTCGTGGATCACCAGTTCGCACACCGAGGCCCGGGTCTCAACCGGCCGCCGGGATTCACCTCGACCGCACGCTTTTGGCTGGCAACACCGACGACAGACAGGGAAGCACTGTGCCTACGTACAGCCCCAAGGCGGGTGACGTGACCCGTAAGTGGTACGTCATCGACGCCACTGACGTAGTGCTCGGCCGTCTTGCCGTCCAGGCAGCGAATCTGCTGCGTGGCAAGAACAAGCCGACCTACGCGCCGAACTTCGATGGTGGCGACTTCGTCATCATCATCAACGCGGACAAGGTTGCCATCTCCGGCAACAAGCGCACCGACAAGCTGATCCACCACCACTCCGGGCACCCGGGCGGCCTCAAGTCGCGCACTGTCGGTCAGGTGTTGGAGACCCGTCCCGACCGTCTCGTGGAGAAGGCCGTCAAGGGCATGATCCCGAAGAACAAGCTGGGTAACGCCATCGCGGGCAAGCTCAAGGTCTACGCGGGCCCGAACCATCCGCACGCCGCTCAGCAGCCCGTTCCGTTCGAGATCAAGCAGGTGGCCCAGTGACCGCTCCCGAGGAATTCAACGAGGACTTCGCCGAAGAGGCCGCCGTCGAGGTCGTGGAGGAGGACTACGGCTACGACGCCGAGCCCGCCGCCTACGCCCCGGTCGTCATCGATCGCCCGGTGCAGACCGTCGGCCGCCGCAAGGAAGCCGTCGTCCGCGTCCGGCTGCTCCCCGGCTCCGGCAACTTCGTGCTCAACGGCCGCACCATCGAGGACTACTTCCCGAACAAGGTGCACCAGCAGCTGGTCAAGTCGCCGCTGGTGACCGTCGAGCGCACCGAATCCTTCGACGTGCACGCCCGCCTGGTCGGCGGCGGCCCGTCGGGCCAGGCAGGCGCCCTGCGTCTGGCCATCGCCCGCGCGCTGATCGAGGTCACCCCCGAGGACCGTCCCGCCCTGAAGCGGGCGGGCTTCCTGACCCGTGACCCGCGTGCCACCGAGCGCAAGAAGTACGGTCTGAAGAAGGCGCGTAAGGCGCCTCAGTACTCGAAGCGCTGATTTTGGCTTCGTCGATCACCGCCATCCGGCACCCTGGAGGTGCCGGGGGCGGTATGGTCGGCGCGGCAGCTGTACGAGAGCAGGCTTCCAGCACCGCTGGTCGCCTGCTCTCGCTGTATTGAGTCGCGGCGTTCGCGGGCCCTGCGGTTGCTCAGGTCGACGCCTGCGGGCCAACGCGCATGTCGCGAAACCACCGATGAGGGGCGAGGTATGGGACGTTTGTTCGGCACCGACGGTGTCCGCGGGCTTGCCAACGGATCGCTGAGTCCGGAACTGGCACTGCGTGTTTCCGGAGCGGCGGCGCAGGTGCTCGGCCGCGGCAAGAAGCGTGCGCTCGCGGTCGTCGGCCGCGACCCGAGGGCATCCGGCGAGATGCTGGAAGCCGCCGTGACCGCGGGGCTGACCGCCGCGGGCGTGAACGTGCTCTCGGTGGGTGTGCTGCCGACGCCCGCCGTCGCCTACCTCACCGGCCTCTACGACGCGTGCCTCGGCGTGATGATCTCCGCCTCGCACAACCCCATGCCGGACAACGGCATCAAGATCTTCGCCGCGGGCGGTCACAAGCTCGACGACGCCGTCGAGGACCGGATCGAAGCACTGCTTGCCGAAGACGCTCCGCAGCGTCCGACCGGCGCGGGCATCGGTCGAGTGCTGAACGCCTCCGGCGCGCGCGACCACGGCCTGGTCATCCCGGATCAGTACAGCGTGGAAGGCACCCACGAGCGGTACGTCGAGCATCTGGTCGAAGGCACCGGGCAGGACCTGAGCGGGCTCACCGTGGTCGTCGACTGCGCGCACGGAGCCGCCGCCGAGGTCGGTCCGGCCGCGTACCGCGAGGCGGGCGCGACGGTGATCGCCATCAACGCCGAACCCGACGGCCTCAACATCAACGACGGCTGCGGTTCGACCCACCTCGAGCAAGTGCAGCGCGCGGTGCGCGAGCACGGCGCCGACCTCGGGCTGGCCCACGACGGCGACGCCGACCGCTGCCTCGCCGTGGACGCCGACGGCAACATCGTCGACGGCGATGCCATTCTGGCGATCCTGGCCCTCGCCATGAAGGACGCGGGCGAACTCGCGAAGGACACGCTGGTCGCTACCGTCATGAGCAACCTCGGCCTGCACATCGCCATGCGCGACGCCGGTATCAGCTTGCGCACCACCGCCGTCGGCGACCGCTACGTGCTGGAAGAACTGCGCCGCGGCGGCTACACCCTCGGCGGCGAGCAGTCCGGTCACGTGGTCTTCCCGAAGTACGGCACCACCGGCGACGGCATCCTCACCGGCCTTCGCCTGATGGCGAGGATGGCCCAGACCGGCCGCACCCTCGCCGACCTGGCCGGCGTCCTGGAGACGGTGCCGCAGGTGTTGGTGAATGTGCCGGTGAACGACAAGGCCGCGGTCGCCGCCGCGCCGGAAGTGCGCGACGCGGTGTCGGAGGCCGAGCGGGTGCTGGGGGATTCCGGGCGGGTGCTGTTGCGTCCCAGTGGTACCGAGCAGCTTGTTCGGGTGATGGTGGAAGCGACGGATCCGGTGCAGGCGAAGCAGCTTGCGGATGATTTGGCGAAGCGGGTTGCGTCGGTTTAGCGGGCTCGGCTGAATGGCCTGCATCGCTTGGCATATCAGGGGTTGCGTGACGGTGAGGGCTGCAGGCTGGTGAATCCGCTCGGCTTCGCGGGGTTTATGGCTTAGCAGCAACGGCTGGCTGGTGTGCCGAGAGTTGGTCTCCCCAGGGCAGGTAAGACGGTGGCGGGGGCTGGGTTTCGTGGTTGCGTTGGGTGACGTGATCCCGGGTTCGCTAGTTCGGGTTCGTTTGTCTGCCATGGTTTGCCCGTGAGCGGTGCTGGGCGCGTTGGGTGGGGTACCCGGCTTACCTCCCGCCGTTGGGTGGGTTCGGCTTCCGGCGTGGTCATCCGGCTGTGGTTGCGTTTGGGGAGGTTGCGGGAGGGGTGATGTGGCGTTTGTCGGGTTGCTGCTCTGCTGACCTGACTGCTGTCAAGTCCCCTACCGCCATTTGACTACCGTCGATAGTGAAATGGTTTCGACGGTAGTCAAATGGTCGTTGAAACCGCCTTTGTAGCCACCATTTCTCTCCCGCGATTTCGCGTCCCTCGTCCCTGGGTACGACTGCCATTCGAGCATCTACCGGCGAGTTGTCCACAGGCCCAGAGTTATCCACCGCCCAACCATTTCCGCAGGTCGCCGAATCCAGCCCGCGACGCGATCAGCTCAAAGTGGTCTCATGCGACCGGGACTGACGGAAGTTCGAGACAAGCAATTCGGCGCCTTCACCGCCTGGCAGGCCTTGTGCGAGTACACCCGCGCCGAGATGCGCACTCGCGTCGACCGCGGCGACTGGGTGCGCGTGTTCCACGGCGTCTACCGCGAATCCGCGACAACGCCGAACCCGCAACTGCGAGTGGAGGCCGCGCGACTATCGATTGGAGCGCAGTCGCTGGCCGCCGCGTACGAGACCGCCGCGGAGCTGCATGGATTCGCGGTGTCCGGGAGCAGGGCAACACATGTGCTCGGTGTTCAGCGATCGCGAACCTCCCGGTTGGTGGTGCACAGCGATCGGACGGAGCCGGGTGACTTGGAACTGATCAACGGCATCGTGGCGACGAATGCGATTCGAACCGCCGTCGATGTCGCGCGTACCACCGACCGACTCGACGCAGTGGCGACGTTGGACTCGGCGCTACGCCTCGGGTTCTCCCGTACAGCCCTGCTCGCGGAGAGTGAACGCCACCGAGGTCGTCGCGGCTACGTGCAAGCGGTGGAGTTGATCGAACTCGCGGACGGTCGTGCGGAGTCGCCGATGGAGTCGCGGGCGCGGCTGCGCTGTATCGATGCCGGCCTTCCACGCCCTGAGCCGCACGTCGAAGTGTCGACGAGGAACGGGCTACGGCGACTCGACCTCGGCTGGCCCGAGTGGCGTATCGGCCTGGAGTACGACAGCGCCACATGGCATTCCGGCGAAGCCGCGGCAGTGCGCGACGACCGGCGGCACAACTGGCTCTCCGCGGACGGCTGGACCGTCTACTACGCGACCGCCACCGACGTGTACCAGCGACCCGAGAACTTCATCGAGCCCCTCCGGTGCGCGATGCGAGGGCGGTGAACAATGGTTACCCAACTCCGGGTAGGGCGGTCATTCCTCGATGAGCTTGCCGTTGTCCATATGCCAACGTCGCGTCGCACGAACCGACTCCAGCATCCGCCGATCGTGCGTAACCAGCAGCATTGTGCCCGTGAAGGATTCGACGGCCTGCTCCAGCTGTTCGATCGCGGGCAGGTCGAGGTGGTTCGTCGGCTCGTCCAGCACCAGCAGATTCACGCCGCGTGCTTGCAGAAGAGCCAGCGCCGCACGCGTGCGCTCGCCGGGCGAGAGCGTGTCGCAGGCACGCGGCACGTGCGGCCCGCGCAGCCCGAACTTCGCCAGCAGCGTGCGCACCTCGGCGTCCGGCCAGTCCGGCATCTGCGCGCCGAAGGTGTCCGCGAGGGAGGCTGTCCCGCGGAAGAGTCCGCGCGCCTGATCGACTTCCCCGATCTCGACTCCGGAACCGAGCGTCGCGTTTCCCGAGTCGGGCGGGATCTTGCCGAGCAGCAGCGCGAGCAGCGTCGACTTGCCGGAACCGTTCGCACCGGTCAGCACGATCCGATCGGCCCAGTCGACCTGGGTCGTCACCGGACCGAGGGTGAAATCACCGCGGGTGACCGTCGCGTCGGATACCGTCGCGACCACCGACCCGCTGCGCGGCGCCGCGGCGATGGACATCCGCAGCTCCCACTCCTTGCGCGGCTCCTCGACGACTTCCAGCCGCTCGATACGGCGCTGCGTCTGGCGCGCTTTGGCCGCCTGCTTCTCGGTCGACTCCGCGCGCATCTTGCGGCCCGCCTTGTCGGAATCCAGCTTCTTCGGGTCGCGGGCCTTGCGGCGAGCGTTGCGCACCCCGTGCTCGAGCCAGTTGCGTTGCATCTGCGCCCGCGCCTCCAGGCCGGCTTTCGTGTCGGCGTACTCGTCGTACGCATCCCTCGCGTGCTGCCGCGCGATCGCCCGTTCGGCGAGGTACGACTCGTAGCTGCCGTCGTAGACGCCAACCTGTTGCTGCGCCAGATCCAGCTCGACGATCCGGTTCACAGTGCGCGCCAAGAACTCTCGATCGTGGCTGATCACCATGAGCGGTACCCGCACGCCCGTGACGAACTGCTCGAGCCGAGCGAGCCCGTCCAGGTCCAGATCGTTGGTCGGCTCGTCGAGCAGCAGAATGTCGAAGCGGGACAACAGGACCGATGCCAGACCGGCACGCGCAGCCTGTCCGCCGGAGAGGCCAGTCATCGGCGTGTCCAAACCGCTCGCCAGGTTCTCGGTGAGGCCGAGTTCGGCGGTGACCTCCTCGGCCCGCTGATCCAGGTCGGCCCCGCCGAGCGCGAGCCAGCGTTCCAGCGCGGGCGTGTAGTCGTCCGCACCGCCCTCGGCAAGCCGTTCCGCCGCGGAGTCCATCGCATGCTGCGCCGCCGTGACCCCCGTGCGGCGGCCGAGGAACTCCAAGACCGTTTCGCCGGGAATCCGCTCCGGCTCCTGCGCGAGGTAGCCGACCGTCGCGTCCGGCGGGCTGAGCGTGATCGAGCCGGTGGGCGCCGTCCGGTCGGCGAGCATGCGCAGCAACGTTGACTTGCCCGCGCCGTTGACGCCGACCAAGCCGATAACGTCACCCGGAGCGAGCGTCAGATCCAGATCGTCGAACAGGGTGCGTTCGCCGTGTTCGGCGGAGAGTCCGCGCGCATGCAAAGTGGTGCTCACAGGGAGAAGTCTGCCGTGTTCGCGTCGGCCCGCCGCACGGGGTCGCACTCGAATGGACGCCGTCGGCGGCCTGGCGAACCGGATCCGCGCCCATGCTCGGGGTTTCACCCTGAGTCGCGGCGCGCGGAAATCAGGGTGCCGATGGGTCGACGGACCGATGTGCGCGAGCGCCCGCACGCGGAGAGTGGATGGCACAGCGATCGACACCAGAGAGGGAAATCCGATGACCGCACCCGCCCGCCGCCTCACCCGCACCTCCCACGACAAGTGGATCGCCGGAGTCTGCGGCGGCATCGCACAGTACTTCGGCTGGAACGCCGGCATCGTCCGGTTGCTGTTCGTCCTGTCCTGCCTGCTGCCCGGCCCGCAGTTCATCCTGTACCTCGTTCTGTGGCTGGTGATTCCGAAAAAGTGACCACCGCGACCGGGTCGGGGGCTGCGCCAGGGACTCGTGGATGACAGGATGGGGTGATTCCGCGCGCCTGCCGGAGTTCCGCACCATCGCACGAGTCCCGTCCGAGGAGGAGCCATGATCACGTCCGGCGAGTTCCCGGGCATGGATCTACCCGACATCGACGCGTCCACCCCGTTGGACGGCCTCGGGGCTGTCGAACTGAACCATCCCACCCAGGACATCAACGCCGACGGCATCCTGGACTCCGTCACCACCCAGGGCGACGACGCCATGCAGGTCTGGACCGACTACGACCACGACGGCCTCGCCGACCACGTCACCGTCGTCGAAAAAGACGGCGACTACGCCGCCTGGGAGTTCCACCGCCACCCCGACGGCTCCTCCGAGTGGAAGCGCACCGACCAGGGCAAGATCGGCGAGTAGTCGCCGTTCGCGGCGGGTGCGCTGCCAAGAGCCACCCGCCACGAACTCCCGAAAGCGACCGCCGCCCAACTACACTCACCCCCATACGGCCCCCGAACGCCGACCCCTCGGAGGGGTGAACCAGGCCGCAGGCTGCGATGATCCGCACACTCCCGTGCGGATCATCGGAACCTGCGTCCACGCGCCACGGTCCAATTGAGCCCGGCCGCGCCGCCCAGTAGATTTCTTCACACGGCGTTGAGCTTCGCCTGTGCTGATCTCGGGGGAACCGAATCCTGACACGGTGCGTCGAATGTAGTAGGGCAGCGCGCCGCGCTGGCGCTCGATGCCAACGTCGTACGACTCGAACATGGAGGGGTCATGGGTCAAACGATCTCCGGCAGCGTCGTCGTAGACCAAGCCGGTCTGGCGACGGCCGCGAACGATCTGAGTCGTTCGGCGACCACCATCAGGAACTACATCGGCAATGTCACCGACAACATGTTCGGTACCGGCCGGAACGGCGCCGAGAGTGAAGCAGGCCGCAAATATGTCGAGCAGGGCAAGCGCGTTCACGAAGCCATGGAGCGGGTGAGCAACTGGCTGGCCATCTGGACGACGGCAACGGAAGACACCGCCAGCGCGATAGGCAAGGTCTCCATCGAGCTGGCGAACGTCGACGAGAACAACGCACGTAAGACGAACAAGGCGGCCGATGATCCGTCGCTGAACAAATGAGGCATTCGGACATCGGAAGGGGTAGCGCCTGATGGGCGTACAAGACGGCTTCGCTCAGCAGTACAAAGGCAGTTCCGTCGACGAGATCCTCGACGCGGGTGCACCGGGCCTTCAATACTGGATCCAATTGGCGCCCAGGTACCGTCGCGCCTTCGGCGGTGACGACGGCAAGACCCATTCGTTCCTCGAGATGAGGTACGACGAGCAGCGCGGTATGAATCTCGCGAAGCTGGAAGCTGCCGCCGATGGCATCAACAAGATGCTGACCAATGCCGATGCGCAGTGGGACATCCAGGATCAGCTCGCCAAAAAGCTGCCGTCGCTCTGGCAAGGCGCAGCAGCCGACGCGGGCATCGCGATGCTCAGCCAGCAGGTCACACTCGCGGCGGAGGACCGGCGTAAGGTCCGGGCCGCTATGGACGCCATGCGGGCGACCATCGGTCCATTTCGAGATGCCGTACTGGCCAAGGCGGAATTTACCCTGAAGCTGCTGAAGGGCGAAAAGGACGTCAAGGTCCAGGGCAAGACGCCCGAGGATATCGATAACATCATTTCCGGGGCGCAGAGTGGCGCATTGACGAATCCGATCTTCGGCGGCAGCACGCTCATCGGAAAGCTGACCAAAATCTTCCCCGATCTGTCTCCGACGAATAGCCCCCTCAACGCTATTCAGGCGGGTTTATCCGCCGTGCCTTTGATTTCCGCCCTTCAGGGGGATCTCACCTGGCCGTGGCAATTGGGAGAAGATTCCGCCTACAATCACAAGATCCAGACCCGTTGTCGCGACTGGCTCAACGACATCTTCAAGGTTGAATACGACGAAGCGCTGCAGAAGTTCATCGAGCAGTGCGACATCACGCACCAGGCGTTCGAGACGCAGTACACGTCGCTCGAGTCCGCACTGAAACAGATCGATGACGATCCGTACCCCGCGCCCGCGGGTGAGAAGAAAGTGGAGACGCCGTCGACTCCGGGGCCTCCTGGGCCTCCCGGGCCCTCGACACCCGGCACCCCCGGACCTGGTGACGACACGAAAACCGACGACACGACGAAACCCTCGAACACGACCAACCCGTTGGAAGGTCTCGCGACTCTGGCGCAGAGTCTGTCGCCGCTGGCCACCACTCTTGCACAGGGGCTCGGTACCGGACTGAGCGCATTGAGCGGCATTGTTCAGGACGGGGTCGACACTGCTTTGGAGCAGCTGGAGGAAGTGACCAAGCAGGCGGAAGAGGACGCCAAGGACGAGGAGAACAAGGATGACAAGGCGAAGGCCGAGTTCGACCTCGGGGACAAACATTTGAAGTTCGAGATGGGACCGGACGGCCAGTTGAAGCTGATCGCCACAGACCCAGACGGTACGTCGCACGAGTACAGCATGAAGCTGGACGAGAACGGCATCCCGGTCATCTCGGACAGCGAGCAGAAGCCGGACGAAGACGAACCTCCGGCCCCGGAAGACAAGCCATCCGACGGCGGTCAGACGCCGGAGGGGGGCACCGGAAACCCCGGTACGACACCGCCGATGCCACCTGCGGCCAAGCGCGAGGAAGATGGCGAATACCAGCCGGAGCCGATACCGACGCCCGTCGTGGAAGAGGATTCAGAGGAACAGGAAGAGCCGTTCGACACCGGTGCCCAACTGGCTGAGGCGGGCCCGCTGTGAATCGGAATGACCGGGCAGGAGAGATGTAGTGGCCAATTACTCCTTTGAGATCGAACAACTGGCCGCGGAGACCCGCCGTCGTTCCGCGATGTTGCTCGATGAACTCGACGCAGTGCATCGTCGAACGGCGGATAAGGGGCGTGAGTTGGCGGAGCGTTCGGCACGTGAGTTGATTCCGTTCTGGGAAGAGAAGGTTCGCGAAGCGGAGGCCGCTGCGGACGAGGCCGAGCAGGCTCGCGCTGAAGCCGAGGAGCGGGAGCGTGCCGAAGCTGAGGAGCGCATGGAAAGGGAGCGTCAGGAGGCCGAGGCGCGGGAGCAACGGGAGGCGATCGCTCGGTCGATCGCGGCGCGCAAGTCGAAGGATGTTGTCACGCCGATCGATGAAGACGATGACCCCGAGTCGGAGTACTACCGACGTAAGAGTTGGTTGATCTGAGCGAATGGGACTGAGGCGGACCGGCTTCCGCGTGTGGTGAGTTCGCCCGGCGGAGACCGTTCGGAGCCGTGTGGTTTCGATAGCATGACGCGGCGGTGTGAGTAGAACAACGAAGGGGGCGGCACGTGACCGACCTACGGGCCGGTGAGGTGTTCGCCGGGTATGAGATCGAACGGGTGCTCGGCAAGGGCGGGATGGGTACCGTGTATCTCGCCAAGCATCCGCGTTTGCCGAGGAAGACCGCGCTGAAACTGCTGAACGCGGAAATGTTCGGCGACAACGAGATTCGGGCACGGTTCGAGCGCGAAGCAGATCTGATCGCGCGGCTCGAGCATCCGAACATCGTCGCCGTATACGACCGCGGCGTCGAGGATCGCAGTCTGTGGATCTCGATGCAGTACATCGCCGGAACCGACGTGGCGACGCTGGGTGCGATCGAACCGGCGCTGGCGGTTCGTGTCATCACCGAAGCTGCTGCGGCACTGGACTATGCGCATCGACAGGGCGTGCTGCACCGGGACATCAAACCCGCGAACATCCTGCTCGGCGATGCCGAGCCGGGACAACCGCCACGAGTGTTTCTGGCGGACTTCGGTATCGCGCGGTTGCGCGATGAGCAGCACGGGTTGACTCAGACGGGGACCTTCACCGCGACACTCGCATTCGCCTCGCCAGAGCAGCTGACCGGAGCTCCACTTGATCACCGGTGCGATCAATACTCCCTGGCCTGCACCCTATTCGCGCTGTTGACGGGGACGGTGCCCTACGACTCGACCAATCCCGTCTCGGTGATTCGGTCCCATCTGTCGGATCCGCCGCCGCCCATCAGCGCGCGGCGACACGGGCTGCCGCCAGCGCTCGACACGGTGCTGGCGAGGGCGCTCGCGAAACGGCCCGAAGCCCGATACGCCAGCTGCGGCGAGTTCGCGGCAGCCGTCGCGCATGCATTGCAGGCGGGGCGGCCTGCCACCGGTCCGCAGCAGGTCGGCGCGCCTGTCGGGGGAGGGTGGCAACCGCCGAATCAGGCTCCACTGCAGCCGATCCCACACGGATTCGTAGCGGGCAACGGCGGGATGGCACCGGTGAACCCGTCTTACCCGGCGTCTCCGTTCCGGCCCGCGTCTCCGCATATCCCGGCGCCGTACGGTCCGAACGTCGGGAGCCGTCCAGCCGGGGCTGGTCGTCCATCCGGAAAACTGATCGCGGCGCTCGGCGTCGGGCTCACCGTCTTGTTGGTCGGCGTTGTCGGTGTCGTCTCGTTCGCCGCGAAGGCCAGCGACTCGTCGCCTCGATCCTGGGCGGGCCTCACAACCGTCGCCTGGCCCGAGAAAGAAGGAAAGATCGTCGCCGATTTTCCGAAATTGCTCCCCGGCGGCAAAGGCACCACCGCGACAGGGTGGCGAGGCGTGTGGTGCACGTTCTCGGATGGTCTCGACCACAGGGGGTTCCGGTGCCTCGGCGGAGATGCCGACGCCGCCAACTTCACTCTCTACGACTACAAGTCGGCTGCCGCGGTGCGCGAGAAGCTCGATTCGTTCGCGGCCGAAGGTGAGGGACCCGCGGCTGCCCAATGGTCACGGAAGCCGCATGCGGGGTGCGCGTCGGATCCTTTGATTTTCCTACCGCCGCCGGGGGCAATGTCGCCGATCACCGAGGGCGACGTGTTCACGACCTTCCCGGACGACCCACGGCTCTCCCGATACCTGATCGGTATCGATCGGCAGGGCTACAACGAACAGCAGCTCATCGACCACTGGTGGGCGGACGCGCCGATCTGCGGGTGACGCCTACTTCCGCAGGAGTTGGGCGAGGGTGCCGACGGAGAGCTTCGGCTTTTCCTCTTCCTGCGGCGCGTGCGGGTCGACGAGTTGGGTGTGGGGGATGGTGGCTTCCGTGTCGGCGAACGGCTTGTAGGTCTTGTCGCCGAGGACGTGGTAGTTGAGGTAGCCGACGAGGAGGGCGCGGGTGGTGCGGGAGGTCTTGGCTTCGTGCTTGCCCGCGCCGAGGGCGGCGAGGGCGCGGCGGCCCTCGATGATGCCGTTGTGGGAGGCGCCGTCGACGGTGCGCAGGAGCGCTTCGCCGCCCCAGGCCGCGGCGAGGGGGAGGGCGTTGGAGCTGACGGAGGAGACGTCGGTGGCGCCCGCGACGACGAGCGCGGGGATCTCGAGGTCGGGGGCGAGGGTCTCCGCGGAGGGGGCGGTCGGCGCGGGATAGAGGGCGGCGAGCGCGGCGACCTTGCGTTGCGCGGCGGCGATGACGGCAGCGCCAGCACCCATGCCGTGCCCGACCAGGGCGAGCTTGTCGGGGTGCACGCTGATCTCGCCGTCGCCGAGGCGCACGCCGGTGCAGATGTCGAGCGTGGTGAGCAAGTCGGTCGCCAGGCCGAGATGTGACGGAATCGGTCCGCGCTCGGTGTCGGGGGCGGCGACGACGAAACCCCAGGACGCGAGGTGTTGGAGCAGTTCACGGTAGTTGGCGACGCCGGTGAGCCAGCCGTGTCCGAAGGCGACGGCGGGCAGGTTGCGCCCGTTCTCGGGCGTATAGACCACCCCCGGCTGGCCCGCGATGGCCAGGTTCCCCCGCAACACCCGGTGCGGGCCGCGGCTGGTCAGGGTGCTCAGTAGCGATTTCACAGACGCCGACACGACGTGAACGTTATCCGATAAGTACTCTGGTGAGCCATGTGCGGAATCGTTGGCTACGTCGGGTACCGGGACGCGCTCGGCGTCGTCGTTGACGCATTGCGCCGCATGGAATATCGCGGGTACGACTCCGCGGGCGTCGCAATCTTGGACGGAGCGGGCGCTCTCGCGGTCGAGCGCAAAGCGGGCAGGCTGGCCAATCTGGAGGCCGAGCTGGCCGAAACCGGGGTCGCCGGTTTCGCTGGCACCACCGGTATGGGACACACCCGGTGGGCGACGCACGGCGCGCCGACCGACCGCAACGCGCACCCGCACCGCGACATCTCCGGCAAGGTCGCCGTGGTGCACAACGGCATCATCGAGAACTTCGCCCCGTTGCGGCGCGAGCTCGAGGACGCGGGCGTCGAGCTGCTCAGCGACACCGACACCGAGGTCGCGGTGCACCTGGTGGCCCGCGCCTACGCCGAAGGGCCGACCGCCGGTGACTTTCCGGCCAGCGCGCTGGCCGTGCTGCGCCGCTTGGAGGGCGCGTTCACGCTGGTCTTCACCCACGCCGACCACCCGGACGTGATCGTCGCGGCGCGTCGAAGCACCCCGCTGGTCGTCGGCGTCGGCAAGGGCGAGATGTTCATCGCCTCGGACGTCACCGCGTTCATCGAGCACACCCGCGAGGCGGTCGAGCTCGGTCAGGACCAGGCCGTGGTGATCACCTCGGACAGCTACAAGGTCACCGACTTCTCCGGCGCCGAGGACGGCGTGCGCACCCGTCCGTTCACCATCGACTGGGATCTGGCGGCCGCCGAGAAGGGCGGCCATGATTACTTCATGCTCAAGGAGATCGAGGAGCAGCCGACCGCGGTCGCCGACACCTTGATCGGGCACTTCACCACCGACGAGTCCGGCGGCCGGATCGTGCTCGACGAGCAGCGCCTCGCCGATCAGGAGTTGCGCGAGTTCGACAAGGTCTTCGTGGTCGCGTGCGGCAGCTCGTATCACGCGGGTCTGCTGGCCAAGTACGCGATCGAGCATTGGACGCGCCTGCCCGTCGAGGTCGAGCTGGCCAGCGAGTTCCGCTACCGCGACCCGGTCCTTGACCGGTCGACGCTGGTCGTGGCGATCTCGCAGTCCGGTGAGACCGCCGACACGCTGGAGGCGGTGCGGCACGCCAAGGAGCAGAAGGCGCGCGTGCTCGCGATCTGCAACACCAACGGCGCGCAGATCCCGCGTGAGTCCGACGCGGTGCTCTACACCCGCACCGGCCCGGAGATCGGCGTCGCCTCCACCAAGGCGTTCCTGGCCCAGGTGGCCGCGAACTACCTGGTGGGTCTGGCGCTGGCGCAGGCCCGCGGCACCAAGTACCCCGACGAGGTGGCGCGCGAGTTCCGCGAGCTGGAGGCCATGCCGAAGCTGGTCGAGCGGGTGCTGGACACCGCGCCGCAGGTGCGGGCGATCGCCCGTGAGCTGGCGCACGTGCCGACCGTGCTGTTCCTCGGCCGCCACGTGGGCTACCCGGTGGCGCTGGAGGGCGCGCTCAAGCTGAAGGAACTCGCGTACATGCACGCCGAGGGCTTCGCCGCGGGCGAGCTCAAGCACGGCCCCATCGCGCTGATCGAGGACGGACTGCCGGTGATCGTGGTGATGCCCTCGCCGAAGGGCCGTGCGGTGCTGCACTCCAAGCTGCTCAGCAACATTCGCGAGATCCAGGCGCGCGGCGCGCGGACCATCGTGATCGCGGAGGAGGGCGACGACACGGTGCGCCCGTTCGCCGACGATCTCATCGAGATCCCCTCGGCCCCAACGCTTTTCCAGCCGCTGCTGTCGACGGTTCCGTTGCAGATCTTCGCCGCCGAGGTCGCGCAGGCGCGCGGTTACGACGTCGACAAGCCGCGGAACCTGGCGAAATCGGTGACGGTCGAGTAGATCTGTTGAACACGTGCGGCGCGGTGTGCGGGAGAACCGGCCGGTGTGACCGCACTTACTGCACCGTGACCGTGCCGCGCATCTCCGGGTGCAGGGTGCACAGATACCGGTAGGTGCCCGGCTGGGTGAAGGTGTAGCTCCACTCGCCGTTGTCGAAGATCGGGCTGTTGATGCCCATGGCCTTGTCGCCGATGCCCTGCACCGAGTGCGGCGCCTTGTCGGAGAACTTCCACCGGACGGTGTCGCCGACGCCGACCGTGACGTTCTCGGGCGAGAACTTCATGTCGTCCACGTCGACGGTGATACTGGCGGCCTTGCGCTCACCGGTCGGTGTCGCGGACGTCGACGTGGCGGTGGCGTTCCGCTCGGGAGCGGGCTCGTCGGAGCCGCAGCCGACCAGCGACAGCGTCGCCGCCACGGCGAACGCTGTGACGATCGGAACGGACTTGGAGCGGCTAACCATCGGCATGATGTTCGAGCTTAGTGGCACAGCGGGAAGCCGTGCGCACGACCGGAGCGGTGCGGGAAGCCGGGCCGTGGAGAGCGCGGAACCGCGGTTGCGGCATGGCCGATTTCGGCGCGCGAGCAGGTAGTGTCCGGACGGGTGGCCAGCCCGAAGCGACCAGTGGAGGCGCCGATGTCCGTTCAACGCGGCTATTTCACCGCCGACGAAGTGCGCGCGGCCGAGGCCGAACTGTTCACCAGGGTGCCCGAGGGGATGCCCATGCAGCGGGCGGCGCACGGCCTGGCGACGATCGTCGCGGGCGAGCTGCGCGCGCGAACCGGCGGCATCGCGGGCCGGGCGGTGACGCTGCTGGTCGGTTCCGGCGACAACGGCGGCGATGCCCTGTGGGCGGGCGCGAAATTGCGCCGACGAGGCGTGGAAGTGACGGCGGTGCTGCTCGATCCGGCGCGGGCGCACGCGAAAGGTCTTGCCGCGCTTCGTGCGTCGGGTGGGCGGGTTCGTGAGGAGGTCGGCGCGCCCGATCTGGTGATCGACGGCATCGTCGGTATCTCCGGACGCGGTCCGCTGCGGCCGCGTGCCGCGGAACTCGTTGCGGGGGTGCGTGTGCCGATCGTGGCGGCGGACCTGCCGAGCGGCGTCGATCCGGATACCGGGGCGGTGTCGGGCCCCGCGGTGCGGGCGGCGGTGACGGTCGCGTTCGGTGCGTACAAGCCGGTGCACGCGTTGGCCGCGCCGTGGTGCGGGCGAATCGAGTTGGTGCCCATCGGTTTAGAGCTCCCCGAACCTGAACTCGCCGCGCTCGAGCCTGCCGAGATCGGTGCGCGGTGGCCGGTGCCGGGTGCGACCGACGACAAGTACACCCAGGGTGTCACCGGTATCTGCGCGGGCAGCGCGACCTATCCCGGTGCGGCCGTGTTGTGCACGGGCGGTGCGGTGGCGGCCACTTCGGGCATGGTGCGCTACGCGGGTACCGGCGCGTCGCAAGTGCTCGCACATTTCCCGGAAGTTATTGCGGCGCAGAATGTTTCCGAGACCGGCCGGGTGCAGTCCTGGGTGTTCGGACCGGGTGCGGGCACGGATGCGGACGCCCGCGCACGGCTCGAGCAGATCCTCGCCACCGACCTGCCGACCGTGGTGGACGCCGACGGACTGACCCTGCTCGCCGCCGCACCCGACCTCGTGCGCGGCCGGACCGCCCCGACGGTGCTGACGCCGCACGCCGGGGAATTCGCCCGGCTGACCGGGCAGGAGGTGGGCGCGGATCGGGTCGGCGCGGTGCGCGATCTCGCCGAGAAATGGCAGGTGACCGTGCTCCTCAAGGGCCGAGCCACCCTGGTTGCCGCGCCGGGCAGCCCGGTGCTCGTCAACGAGGCGGGTGGTTCCTGGGCCGCCACCGCGGGCGCGGGCGACGTCCTCTCCGGCGTCATCGGCGCGCTGCTCGCCGCGGGTCGCGACCCCGCCTGGTCCGCCGCTGCCGCCGCTCGCGCCCACGCTTTGGCCGCCAACCTGGCCGCTCACGAGAACCACCCCACCGCCGCCCCGACCTCGGCGAGCCCGCTCCTCGCCCACATTCGCGCCGCCATTCGCACCCTGCGTTCGTTGAGCGCCTGAGTCGTTTCTGGCGGCACCTGCCGCCGTACCCGGTCGGGCAGCGCCGTCCCGCCGCTGCCGCGGGTTTTCGGCAGCGCCGCTTCGCTGGTGAGTGAGCTCGGTTAGCTGGTGTGCCTTGGGTGGTGACGGAGGCTGCGTGTTGGACGTGCCTGGCCGCAACTCCCTGTCCGTGAACCGGGCCTCGCGTCGAACCACCTGACTGCGGGAGGCGACCCGGGTACGGCACCCATAGTGCCCAGCACTCTTCGAGGAGTACCTGGGCGGGCGGGGCCGAATTCTCCGGTTCACAAGAACTCGGAACCGATCGGCGATTGCCGGGGAGTGGCTGGGCGCGTTAGCCGGGTTGACAACGGTCGACCACACCCTGATGGACGTCATCGTTTCACTTCCAGAACCACATCCACCCCGCCCCGACGCTCGCCGAACCCACGTCCGGTTCTCGCCGGTCGCCCCGCGGTATACCCCGATGACCTGCGGAATCGGTACTCCCTGACAGCGCCCGTCCTCGAAATGGCAGGATCGGCTCTTGTGAGTGCGCAAGTGGAGACAGTCGTCGACCTCGATGCCATTGCCCACAATGTGCGGGTCCTGCGGGAGTATGCGGGGAGCGCGGCGGTGATGGTGGTGGTGAAGGCCGACGGCTACAACCACGGCGCGGTGGAGGTCGCGCGGGCCGCGTTGGCGGCGGGGGCTCGGGAGCTCGGGACGACCACGATCCCGGAGGCGCTGGCCTTGCGTGCGGCCGGGATCGACGCGCCGATTCTGTGCTGGCTCCACAACGCCGGCTCCGACTACGCGGCGGCGATCGCCGCCGACATCGAGATCGGCGTCTCCTCGCTCGCGAATCTGCATTCGGTGGAGGCGGCGGCGCGGCGGGTCGGCCAAGCCGCGACGGTAACCCTCAAGGTCGACACCGGGTTGAACCGCAACGGCATCGCCCCGGACGAATACCCGAAGGTGCTCGCTGCCCTGCGGGACCTGGTCGCAGAGGGTGTCGTGCGCTTCCGCGCGATCTTCTCGCACCTGGCGCACGCCGACGAGCCCGACCACCCGTTCCTCGACGTGCAGCGCGACCGGTTCGTCGAGGCCATCGCCGCTGCCGAGCGCCACGGCCTGCCGCCCGAGGTCGCGCACCTGGCCAACTCCGCCGCCGCGGTCACCCGCCCCGACCTGGCCTTCGACATGGTGCGCCCCGGCATCGCGGTGTACGGCCTGAGCCCGGTTCCGGAGATGGGCGATTTCGGCCTGCGCCCGGCGATGACGTTCCAGGCCCCGGTCGCCCTGGTGAAACGGGTGGCCGCGGGCGAGGGCGTCTCGTACGGACACCAGTGGATCGCACCGCACGAAACCACCGTCGCCCTCATCCCCGCCGGATACGCCGACGGCGTGTTCCGTCCGCTGAGCGGCCGCTTCGACGTGTGGCTCGGCGGCGCGCGCCGCCCCAACGTCGGGCGCGTGTGCATGGATCAGTTCGTCGTCGACCTGGGCGACAACGCCGCGGGCGTGTCGGAGGGCGACACCGCGATCATGTTCGGCGCGGGCCCGGACCAGCCCATCGCCCAGGACTGGGCCGACGCGCTCGGCACGATCCACTACGAAGTTGTCTGCTCGCCGCGCGGACGGGTCGCGCGGCGACACGTCGGAGCTTGCCCGCGCTGATGTCGTGTGCTGGACTCGTCGGCGTGCGTTCCGCCGACAGATGAGGGGTTCTCGATGCGAGCGCGACGACCGAAAATACTGCGGGGCAACAACAATCGCACGAACATCTGGCGCGGCGGAATGGCGACAGCGGGCATGGTCGGCGCGCTCGCCGGTGCGCACGCGCTGCGCAGGGCGGGCGCCAGGGTGCTCTGGCCCGCGCGCCGCGACGAATACCGCGACGAGAACTTCGCGCTCATGGCCGAGGACCGTGCGGGCGCGGTCGTCACCGAAGACGGCGTCCGGCTCGCCACGCGCGAGTGCGGTCCGGTCGACGCGCCACTGACCGTCGTCTTCGTGCACGGCTTCTGCAACAGCATGGAGTCCTTCCATTTCCAGCGTCGTGACCTGGAAAAGCGCTGGGGCGCAGCGGTTCGGCTCGTGTTCTTCGACCTGCGCGGGCACGGACGCTCCGGCACGCCGACCACCGCGAGCTGCACCGTGGCGCAACTCGGTCGCGACGTCGCCGCGGTCATCGAGGCGACCGCTCCCACCGGACCGGTCGCGCTCGTCGGGCATTCGCTCGGCGGCATGGCCGTGCTCGCGGCGGCGGCCCAGTTCCCCGAGCTGTTCGCGCGCCGGGTGATCGCGATCGCACTGCTCTCCACCGCCGCGGCCGAGGTCACCGCGGCGGGCATCACCCAGCTGCTGCGTAATCCGGCGATCGATGGCTTCCGGCTCGCCGTGCACACCGCGCCCGCGCTGGTGCAGGCCGGTAGGTCGACGGTGCGGCATCTGATCACGCCGATCCTGCATGTGAGTTCGTTCCACGGGCCGGTCAGCCCGACGCTGTCCAGATTCACCACGCTGATGATCGACGACACCCCCGTCGAGACGATCGTCAAATTCCTGAAAGCGATTGAACTGCACGACGAGTCGGCCGCCCTGCCCACGCTGGCCGGACTTCCCGTTCTGGTGCTCGGCGGCGTGCACGACCTGGTGATCCCGTTCCGCAACTCGCGCGCCCTCGCCCGCGAACTGCCGAACAGCGAACTGATCCGGCTCACCGAGGCCGCCCACATGCCGCACCTGCAATTCCCCGACATCGTCAACGACGCGCTGCACCGGCTGCTGGTGCGCGCCGGGTTCTTCCGTGCGGAAGAGGGCGACGAGGCGGTCGGATGAGCAGCAGTCGGGAAGCTGCTCGCGCCGGGTTCGTCCGCGCCAACTAGGCCCCCGAGGCTTTGGCGAGGTGAGCCGCGGTGGGTCGGGTTCTATCCGGTCCGCGAAGCTGCTCGCGGCCGACCTCGACCGCGCCGGTACGCTCGACCCCGATCAGCGGCAGGGTGCGAAGGAGGTCGGCGGTGACGCAGCAACGACGAACGCTGCCGACCGTGGAAGACACCGAGGCGCTCGGCCGCGAGCTGGCCGCCGAACTCGGCGCGGGCGATCTCGTGGTGCTCGACGGTCCGCTCGGCGCGGGCAAGACCGCTTTGACGCGCGGCATCGCCGAGGGCCTCGGCGTGCAGGGCCGAGTGAGCTCGCCCACGTTCATCATCGCAAGGCAGCACCGGGCGGGCAGGCGCGAAGGCGCGGCGCCGGTGCCGATGGTGCACGTGGACGCCTATCGGCTCGGCGGCGATCTCGACGAACTCGACGCGCTGGACCTCGACACCGACCTGCACGAGGCGGTGGTCGTCGTGGAGTGGGGACTCGGGGTCGTCGAGCACCTCGCCGAGCGGCATCTGCGCGTCCTACTGACCAGAGAACCGGAATCCGATGTGCGAACCGCGGTCTGGGAGTGGGTCGAGTAGACGCAGGTCACAGTGGTGCGGCCGCCGGATCGGCCTGCGGATTTAGCTACTCGGTAGCTCCGCGCCGCGGCGAGGTACCACCCGGTATCGTTGGGCCAATCATGCTTGTACTAGCTGTCGACACCGCGACACCCGCCGTTACAGCGGGATTGGTGGAACTGGAGCAGGCCGCGTCCGATGCGGTCACCGCGGCCGAGCTGCGCACCGTCGCCTCGCGGGTCCGGGTCGATGCCCGCGCCCACGCCGAGGTGCTGACCCCGCAGATCCTCGAATGCCTCTCCGAGGCAGGCCGTTCCAGGACCGATATCGCCGCGGTCGTCGCCGGTATCGGACCCGGACCGTTCACCGGCTTACGGGTCGGCATGGCTACCGCGGCCGCCTTCGGTGACGCGCTCGGCATCCCGGTGTACGGCGTGTGCAGTCTGGACGCGATCGCCTCGGACGCATTCGCCCAGGGCGACTTCGCTGCCGACGGCGAGCTGCTCGTGGTGACCGACGCGCGCAGGCGCGAGGTGTACTGGGCGCGCTACCGCGCCGGCGTCCGGGTCGCGGGACCGGATGTGGTCAAGCCCGCCGCGCTCGACCACGGCTCCGCCACCGCGATCGCGGGCTCCGCCTCGCACGTGGATTTGTTCGACCTGCCGGTGCTTCCGGTGGAGACGCCCTCACCCGCGGGCTTGGTGCGCGTCGCCGCCGCCGAACTGCTCGCGCGCGCCGTGCCGGAGCCGCTGGTGCCGCTCTACCTGCGCAGGCCGGATGCGGTCGAGAACGCGTACCGCACCCTCGATCGGACGGGAGCGTGATGGTGGACGACGACGTACGCACCCACACCTTCCACATCGAGCCGATGAACGCGGACGACATCGAGCGCTGTGTCGAACTCGAGCAGCTGCTGTTCCCGGAGGACGATCCGTGGCACGCGGTCGCCTTCCGCTCGGAACTGGCCGGGTCGCACAACCGCTACATCACCGCCCGCGCCGAGGACGGCCGGATGGTCGGCTACGCGGGCGTGGCGCTGCTCGGTGATGCCGAACACCCCGAGGCCGAAGTGCACACCATCGGTGTCGACCCGAACTATCACCGGGCGGGCATCGGCACGCTGCTGCTGGAGGCGCTGCTCGCGGAGGCGGGCAAGCGCGGTGGACCGGTCTTCCTGGAGGTGCGCACGGACAACGCGCCCGCCATCGCGCTCTACGCCAAGCACGGCTTCCACATCATCGGCCTGCGCAAGAACTACTACCACCCCAGCGGCGCCGACGCCTACACCATGCGCAGGCCGGAACTGACCGCGCTCCCGCTTCCCGACGAGGTGTTGTCGTGATCGTCATGGGCATCGAGTCCTCCTGCGACGAAACGGGAGTCGGCATCGTCCGCCGCCACCCCGACGGCAGCTGTGAGCTGCTCGCCGACGAGGTCGCCTCCAGCGTCGACCAGCACGCGCGTTTCGGCGGCGTGGTGCCGGAGATCGCCTCCCGCGCGCACCTCGAGGCGATCGTGCCCGCCATGCGCCGGGCGCTTTCGGCGGCGGGTATCGCCAAGCCCGACGCGATCGCGGTCACCATCGGACCCGGGCTGGCCGGCGCGCTGCTGGTCGGTGTCGCGGCCGCGAAAGCCTATGCGGCGGCCTGGGATGTGCCGTTCTACGCGCTGAATCACCTCGGCGGTCATGTCGCGGTGGACACGCTGGAGCACGGGCCGATGCCGCCTTGCGTCGCGCTGCTGGTGTCCGGCGGACACACCCACCTGCTGCACGTCACCGACCTGGCCGAGCCGATCGTCGAACTCGGCAGCACGGTCGACGACGCGGCGGGGGAGGCCTTCGACAAGGTGGCCCGCCTGCTCGGTCTCGGCTTCCCCGGTGGACCCGCGTTGGACGCGGCCGCGGCGAGCGGCGATCCGAAGGCGATCGCGTTCCCGCGCGGCATGACCGGACCACGCGACCCGCGCTACGACTTCTCCTTCTCCGGCCTCAAGACCGCTGTCGCCCGCCACGTGGAGTCCGCGCAGCGCGCCGGCGTCGCGACCGAGAACCTGCCGATTCCGGATATCGCCGCGTCCTTCCAGGAGGCGGTCGCCGACGTGCTGACCATGAAGGCCATCCGCGCGGCCGAGGACGTCGGCGTCGGCACCCTGGTGCTCGGCGGCGGCGCCACCGCCAACTCGCGAATCCGCTCGCTGGCCGAAGAGCGCTGCGCCGCGGCGGGTCTGACGCTGCGGGTGCCGAAACCGCGGCTGTGCACCGACAACGGTGTGATGATCGCCGCACTCGGCGCGCACGTCATCGCGGGTGGGGCGAAACCCTCGCCGCTCACGGTCGCCACCGACCCGGGCCTGCCGGTCTCGGTCAGCCAGATCGCCTGAGGGCGGTCGCGCCCGCCTCGATCGCGTCATCCACGCCCGCGCCGAGGTCGGCGCCCGCCCGAGCACCCGCGCCGAGTGCGCCGTCGCCTTCCGACCGAGCCGCCGCGAGCGCTGTGCCTGCGCGTTCGCTCGAATCGCTTGTCTGGGCGTCCATTCGGTCGGTAGCGAGCCGCGCTGACCAGCCGTGCGCGGCCTGCCGAGCGGTGTACCCGCGGACCGGTTCGAATCCTTTGCCCTGGACATCCATTCGCGCCAGGACGATTCGTTCGGCGGGTTCGGTCCGTCGGCAGTGGGTCGCTCGACTCGGAATCAGCTGTCTGTCAGCGCGAGTCGGTCCTGTGGCCGATGTGAATCGCTCGGCCCCAGTCCTTGCCGGAGCGATTCATTCTGATGTCCTACCCGGATCAGTCGTGCGGAGCGAACTCGAGTTCGAGCAGCGGCAGTGCGTGCACCGTGCCCTGCCGGGCGGAGCCCGAATTGGAGCGGGGCATCGGATAAGGGATACGCGTCTGTGCGGGTGCCTGAGGCGGCGCGCTCGCCGGAGGCGGTGGGAAGGGGATTCGGGTCTGCGCGGGCGTCTGCGGCGGGACCCCCGGGGGCGGCGCTGGACTGGTCGACGGCCCGTATTCCTCGCGGTTCTGCTGCTGCGAGGGCGCAGAGGAACCGCCGGGCGGATTCAGCAGCGGGCCCAGCAGTTCCGGGAACGGGATGGGCGGCAGGTTCGGGTCGGGGCGCAGCGTCGGCTGGACCGACGGGATCGGCGCCGCCGTCGGCGTTGGCGTCGGCGACGGCGTGGACACGGCACCGGGGCGGGTCGACGACGGACCGGCGTCCTCGGTGACCGACGGCGTCACGCCGGTCGTCCGGTTGACCGTCTCGCGACCGCCGGAGGTGTCGGTTCCCGTGCCGGTCTGCGGCGCCACCGTGACGGGCGCGGTGGGCACCAGGGCGCTGCTCGTCGTGCCCGCGGGGGAGACCTCCTCGTCCGAGGTCGGCGCGAAAGTCTTGAAGCCGTAGCCGATTACGAGGCCGACCACCACGATGGCTCCGGCGAGCGTGCCGACGACCTTGGTGAAGGTGCCCGCGGGCGCGTCGCCGCCGAGCGCGGCCACCGGGAAACCGGAAGGCTGTGCGGCATCGGCCACCAGCGCGGCGCCCTTGGCGATCACCGCCTCCGGATCGTCGACGGTGAGCACCGGCACGTCCAGCTCGCGTTCGAGGGTCTGTAGGACCGCGGGAATGTTCGCACCGCCGCCGATCACCGCCACCGCCTGCGGTTCCTTCGGCGCTCGCGCGAACACCGCCGCGGTGAACAGGGCGATGTCGCGCAGCAGATCTCCGATCAGCTCCTCGAAATCGGCCCTGGTGAGCTTGAGCGGGCGGCCGGCGACGTGGTCGATGGTGACGGCGGGCGCCACCGAAAGATGTTCCTTCGCGGCGCGTCCGCGGTTGGTCAGCATGCCGCGGTTCGGCCTGGTGCCGCGCCGGGCGTAGTGCACGTCGAGCAGGTGGTGGTAGATCAGGTCGTCGATCGCGTTGCCGCTGATCGCGTGAATGCGTTCGGAGCGAAGGATGTTGCCGTCGGCCTGGTCGGCGACGGTGACGCTCAGACCGGTCGCGCCGAGGTCGACGATGGCCACCGTCTCGTAGCGGTCCAGCAGACCGGTGTGGCGCAGGAAGGTCAGCGCGGCGGTGCCTTCCGGCACCAGCTTCAGCTCGCGCTGTTTGCCGGTGGCCGAACGGATCACCTGCTCCTGTTCCTTGCCGCGGTAGGCGACGGCGACGCTGGTCGGCGGTTTGCCCGCCGCCGCTTCCATACCCGTCGCACCGGCGAGGCGGACGCCGACCGGCTGCGTGGGCCACGCGATGTCGTGCGGCACTTGCTGAGTCGGCAACTGGGTGGTCATCAGGTCGATCGAGGACGCGACGAGATCACCGAGATCGGAATGGGCCGCGTCGGCGGAAACGACTCGGTAGTCGAAACTTTGGGCGCCGTTCGACGCCGTGGCGACCAGCGCCGAGCACACGACCTCGTTCCCGGCGGAGATGCCGAGGGACGTTCGCATGTTCACCTCCCTTCGAGCGGATGGTCATCGTGTCGCCGACCATCTCGAATGGACTTCCGCACCGTCGCCTTGTCGGCGAGCGATCCGGACTCGGGATCCGGCCGGACCGCCGTCCGGGTGGGTCGCGGGAACCGGCCTTGGATCACGTGTGGACTTGCCCTCTGGGTGAAGCTTTGTGGCGCAACGGAATCTGTGACGATGTGCAACCGGTGCAGCTGTGCTACCTGTGACGCAGTACTACCTGTGACGATGTGCTGGTTCTTTCGTGACGCTCGATGCCTCCCGCGGACGCCGGTTCGTGATGAACATGGCGGACCGAGGAACGACCGTCGCTAATACTGTCACAATCCGTTATCCGAACGTTACAGATTTCGCGAACCAATGGAAAGCCCCGAGGCCGTGGGGCGGCGAACCTTGGTCGGCGGAAGCCGGAACGGCCGGGCGTGTCGGAGGACATCGACGCGGATTGGCACCGCCCGCCCTTGAGCGCTGGCACTCTCATGTATAGAGTGCTAGTGGCACTGGTGAACACGGTCGGCCGGGCAACCGTCCACGCTACGCGTTCGCCGGATGTCAGCAGTTGTGACTACTGAGCAGGGGTCCCGGCACCCGCGACGACGGGGCTATGCGCAGGGTCAGCACCGTGACCGAACCGATGGTCCGGGACAACAGTTCCGGACGACCGTAAATCCCCTGAAAGTGGAGGGCTCAACGTGGCGAGCGTGAACATCAAGCCGCTCGAGGACAAGATCCTCGTCCAGGCCAACGAGGCCGAGACGACGACGGCCTCCGGCCTGGTCATCCCGGACACGGCGAAGGAGAAGCCGCAGGAAGGCACCGTCGTCGCCGTCGGCCCCGGCCGCTGGGACGACGAGGGCGAGAAGCGCATCCCGCTGGATGTCCAGGAGGGCGACGTCGTCATCTACAGCAAGTACGGCGGCACGGAGATCAAGTACCAGGGTGAGGAGTACCTGATCCTGTCCGCGCGCGACGTGCTGGCTGTCGTCAGCAAGTGACCGCGCTCGGCGTGGTCCGGACCGGACCGCGCTTCCCGGCCACGCCCGGGATCGAGTCGTAACGACGTTGCCCCGGTACCCCTCCCAGCGGGGCCGGGGCAACGTCGTTTCAGCCCACCGGGCGGCATCCGCACGGCCCACCGGACCGAGCCCGTCGCCCAGGCATCCAAGGAAAAGGACTTATGGCAAAGCAGATCGAGTTCGACGAGAAGGCTCGCCGGGCTCTGGAACGCGGCGTCGACAAGCTCGCCGACGCGGTGAAGGTCACCCTCGGTCCGCGCGGTCGCCACGTGGTGCTCGCGAAGGCCTTCGGTGGCCCGACCGTCACCAACGACGGCGTCACCATCGCGCGCGACATCGACCTCGAGGATCCGTTCGAGAACCTGGGCGCGCAGCTGGTCAAGAGCGTCGCGACCAAGACCAACGACGTGGCGGGCGACGGCACGACCACCGCCACCGTGCTGGCACAGGCGCTGGTGCGCGGCGGCCTGAAGAACGTCGCGGCGGGCGCCAACCCGATCGCCGTCGGCGCGGGCATCGCCAAGGCCGCCGACGCCGTCTCCGAGGCGCTGCTCGCCGCGGCGACCCCGGTCTCCGGCGAGAAGGCCATCGCGCAGGTCGCCACCGTGTCCTCGCGCGACGAGCAGCTCGGCGAGATGGTCGGCAAGGCGCTCACCACCGTCGGCAAGGACGGCGTGGTCACCGTCGAGGAGTCCTCGACGATGGAGACCGAGCTCGTCGTCACCGAGGGCGTGCAGTTCGACAAGGGCTACCTCTCGCCCTACTTCGTCACCGACACCGACACCCAGCAGGCCGTCCTGGAGGACGCGCTGGTGCTGCTGCACCGCGAGAAGATCAGCTCGCTGCCGGACTTCCTTCCGCTGCTGGAGAAGATCGCAGAGAGCGGCAAGGCCGTGCTGATCATCGCCGAGGACGTCGAGGGCGAGGCGCTGTCCACCCTGGTGGTCAACTCCATCCGCAAGACCCTCAAGGCCGTCGCGGTGAAGGCGCCGTTCTTCGGTGACCGTCGCAAGGCGTTCCTGGACGACTTGGCCGTGGTCACCGCGGGCACCGTCATCAACCCGGACCTGGGCGTCACCCTGCGCGAGGCGGGCCTCGAGCTGCTCGGCAAGGCCCGGCGCGTGGTCGTCACCAAGGACGACACCACGATCATCGACGGCGCGGGCACCGCGGAGGACATCGCGGCCCGCAGCGCGCAGCTGCGCCGCGAGATCGAGGCCACCGACTCCGACTGGGACCGCGAGAAGCTCGAGGAGCGCCTGGCCAAGCTGGCGGGCGGCGTCGCGGTGATCAAGGTCGGCGCGGCCACCGAGACCGCGCTCAAGGAGCGCAAGTACCGCGTCGAGGACGCGGTGAGCGCGGCCAAGGCCGCGGTCGAGGAGGGCATCGTGCCCGGCGGCGGCACCGCGCTGGTTCAGGCGGGCGCCAAGCTCGTCGAGCTGCGCGACTCGCTGTCCGGCGACGAGGCCATCGGTGTCGAGGTGGTGCGCAAGGCGCTGCAGGCGCCGCTGTACTGGATCGCCACCAACGCGGGCCTTGACGGCGCCGTGGTGGTCAGCAAGGTCGCCGAGGGCAAGGAGGGCTTCAACGCCGCCACCCTCACCTACGGTGATCTGCTCACCGACGGTGTCGTCGACCCGGTGAAGGTGACCCGTTCCGCGGTCGTCAACGCGGCGTCGGTCGCGCGCATGGTGCTCACCACCGAGAGCGCCGTGGTCGACAAGCCCGCCGAGGAGGCGCACGACCACGGTCACCACGGTCACGCCCACTGACGCGACGAGCATGCGAAAGGCCCCCGGATGCATCCGCATTCGGGGGCCTTTGGGTATTCGAGGGCTTGGGCGAGTGATCAGCTCGGCGGAGATCGGCGAGGGCTCAACGGCGCCGCTGCCTCGAGGAGAGGAGCGCGGCGCGGGAGCGCGCGAGGTCGCCGAAGCGAGAACCGGGCCGCGCGTCGACGCGCGCCGGACGCGGCGGGTAATCGTCGCTCAGGAGGCGACCGGGGGTTGCTCGGCGGCGATGGCCGCGAGCAACCGAGCCCGGAGCGCGGCGGGCGGCGCGGTGGCCGTCACCGCCGCGAGCGCGGTCAAAGCGTCCTTGGCCTGTTGCACCTCTACGAGGAACTCGGCGCGTAGCACCGGGTCCTCGCCGTCGAGCAATTCCTGAACCGCGTGATGGTCTTCGTCGTCGATCGATCCGAGCGCGACGGTGTGCGCGAGATCGATCTGGGCTTCGTTCATCTCACGTCACCCCCAAACTTTTCTTCAGTCGTGTCAATCCATCCCGAATCCGGGACTTAACGGTCGGTAACCCTACGCCGAGGTAGGTGGCCACCTCCGCATAGGTCCGGCCGCCGTAGTAGGCCAGCGAGATGGCTTCTCGCTGGGTTTCCGTGAGGCCGGTGAGTCCTTCGAGGACCGCCTGTTGTTCGAGCCTGCGCTCGACCTCTTCGGTCACCTCGTCGAACTCGTTGCCGAGAACCCTTATCCCGTAGGCGACTTCCCGTTGGGTATGGGCTTGCTCGGCGCGGACCCGGTCGACCGCGCGCCGATGGGCGAGCGTCATCAACCACGTCACCGCCGACCCCTTCGCGGGGTCGAAGCTGGCTGCGGTACGCCAGAGCTGGAGATACACCTCTTGCGTGGTCTCCTCCGCGTACCCCGGATCGTGCAGCACCCGGAGCACCAGACCGAACACGCGCGCGCACGTCCGGTCGTACAGTTCGGCGAAAGCTTCCTGATCGGACTGGCCGCAACGGTGCAGGAGAGCGGCTAGTTCGATGCTTTCGGCTGCGCGTGCCGACACCGCAGAATCCACACTCGGTGGGAAGGCTTCTCTTCGGAACGAGTCGCCCTCTGCGGCTGGCGGCCGCGTTGTCACAACGCTCCATTCTGTGTCATCGGTCACTACCGTAGCGTGCCGCTATCGCCTCCTTCCAGTGGGGTGCCAGCAAACCGCAAGCAGCTCAGCTACTTTGCGGTGAACTCCCAAACGCCGGGCGAATTCAGATGTGACACGCCAACAGCTACCGCTCGCCACCGGGCCGACAACCGTGCGGCTTCTGCTCGCCGCGACCGCGGAATACAGCGGTGGTGACCGCCTGATGCCGCGCGTCAGCGTCGGTTCCGAACTGCGACAGCGGTGTGCCGACACGGTTCGGCCGGTGATCGTGCATCTGGTGTTTCAGTGGCCGGTTATTTGCTAGGCATTCGGCGCGCCGCGCGATGCGGATGGGTCGCGGATTCGCGTTTTCGGCACCCGGGCGCCGGGTGGTCGCTGCTCAGACGGCCATGCGGCGGCGGTTGCGCCGCGCGTGCATCTCGCGCTCGGTCTCCGACATGCCGCCCCAGATGCCGTAGGGCTCGCTGACTTTCAGTGCGTGGCTGCGGCACTGCATGAGCACCGGGCAGGCGCGGCAGATCTCCTTGGCCCGCATCTCGCGTGCGGTGCGGGCGCGCCCGCGCTCGCCGTCGGGATGGAAGAACACGGCGGAGTCCACGCCTCGGCAGGAACCTCGCATCTGCCAGTCCCAGACGTCGGCGTTCGGTCCGGGGAGGTGGGTCGGCATGGGCATGGTGAACTCCTCGTAATGCGAGCTCGTCGGCGTTGTCGAGCAGTTTGTCTGCAACAGTTGCGGGACGCATGCGATCGGCGGCGTCCCGCGGTCGCCCTTCCGGTCGCTGCAATTTCGCGCGGCGCCGTCCGTGGCGATGAGTTACGTTAGGGGCAGCCGCGAAATTCCGTCAATAGTTCGACGCACCGGTTTTCCAAATCTCCAATGGCGAGATTTAACCTGCCCGCTGTTTACTTTTAACGTGGGTTCCGGTGATACTGTTCGGTTGGCCAGTACGTGGCTGGACCGGCGCTGTCCGAGGTATGTGTCTGTTTCCGCAGGTAGACCGACTTTTTTGGGAGAGCTCACAGGTTACTGGTCCCATGGGGGACAGATAACCGCCGTGACGGTGGCCATCGTGCGGGCCGTCCGCGAGGGCCTTCCAGATGGCGGAAACGGGGCGCAGAGGTTAATTGCGCGAAACGCGCGTGAATTTGTGGCGCGGATGATCTCGCAATGCCGACACGAGATTTACCTGATGGAAACATGGGCGTCGTACCAGAAATGCTGACAAGTTGCCAGGGGCGCGGACGCGCTCTTACTACGCGTCGTCGTCGCTCGCGCTCGGTATAGAGTTCGCCCGTGTTCGCGCCAGTTCCGACGGTGGATGTCCGATATGAAGTCCTCGCTATGGGAGCCTTCGGTGCTCGTCCGGGCCTCGCCGCTGCCGAGTTGCCGGATGCGCCGGACGCCCTGAGTTCGTGGCACCGGGCGGTGATTCTCGGCGGGCAGGGCCGCTACGCCGCGGCCCGCGCGGAATTGGCCGCGGTGCGTCGGCGGACGACCGATCCGGTCTTGCTCTCGCTCGCCGCGAGCACCGAAGGCTCGCTGCTGCGCCAACTCGGCTGGCATGTCGCGGCTTCGGGCCCGGACGGCAGAGCCGCCGCGCTGGCGTTGCCCGGCGGCGCGCACCAACCCATCCCGCCGACCGGTTTCGCGCCGGACCGAACGGACGCGGTCTGCGATGCGCTCACCGGTTTGGCCGCCGACGCGCTCGGGGCGGGCCGCCTCGCGCTGGCGCGCCGGCTGCTCGACCGGAGCCGCGCCGCCCTCGATCCGGACGGGTTGCGATGGCGGGCCTGGATCCGCTGGCACTGGGTCAGCGCCGAGACGGCGTTGGCGTCCGGCGCGGCGGGCGAGGCGCTGCCGCACGCGCGCGAAGCCTTGGCACTCGCCGAGGCCGCGCCCTCGGTGCGGCACCGCGTCAAGTCCCGCCTCCTCGTCGCCGCCGCGACGGCCGCTTCGGGTGACTTGGAACACTCCCGCGCGCTTGCCGACACGGTCGCGACCGAGTGTCGCGAGCACGATCTGCTCCCGCTGCGCTGGGCGTGCGCGATGCTGCGTTCCGGGCTCTCGGATCCGGACGCCGCGGGCGAGGCCGAACGGTGCGCGGCCGGAATAGCCCGTCGTGGCGGGCGTTTTCGGCCACCGGGCGCGCCGTAGCCGCCGACGCCGCGTCAGCGAGACAAGTGACCATGTTGCTCGGTTCCGCGCTGTCTATCGCTATTGTTAGATCCGTTCCGCCGCTTCGGCGGAAGCACAGGTCATCGGGCCAGTGCCACTTGTAACGCCAGGAATATCTCTGACGATGACGCACACGGGCGAAGAGTTGGACCTCGCCGTCGCTGCCGCAGCGCAGGGCGACAGATCCGCTTTAGCTCAGGTACTAGAGCTGATCCGCCCGCTGGTTGTCCGGTACTGCCGCGCGCGTATCGGCGCGGCGGAGCGTGGACAGCTCTCCGCGGACGACGTTGCGCAGGAGGTATGTCTGGCCGTGATGACAGCCTTGCCCAGGTATCAAGACCAGGGCAGGCCCTTCATGGCCTTCGTATACGGAATCGCTTCGCACAAGGTCGCCGACGCACACCGCAACGCCGCCCGTAACAAGGCGGAGGCGATGGCCGAAGTACCAGATGTCATATCCACCGACCAAGGACCGGAGCAGCGCGCTCTCGAATCGGAAACCAGCAGGCAGATGAACCGTTTGCTTGCGACGCTTCCCGAAAAGCATCGAGAGATCCTGATCCTGCGATTGGTCATGGGTTTGTCAGCGGAAGAAACCGCGGTTGCCGTGGGCAGTACGGCGGGCGCGATACGGGTGGCCCAACACAGGGCACTCGCGAAACTGAAGTCACAAGTGGCGAGGGCAGGTGAAATGTATGGCTAGGGATGGCGAGCGCGGTCGGGGTGACTGGAAGGCGCGACGTGGATCGCGAAACAGCGGTCCCTACGCCGGGGGGACTGGTGACACCGGACCGGTGGACATCGCAGCGGTACGCCGCGACGATGCTCTGATCGACGCCATCGCCAGCGATGGACCGGTACAGACCGATAGTGCGGAGGAGTTTCAGCTCGCCGCCCTACTCGCGGATTGGCGCGCGGAACTGATTACGCCGCCGCTACCGGGAGATCCGGATCTGGACGCGGTCGTAGCCGCGGTCAACCAGGAGATCGGCGCGCGCAAGGTTCGAGTCGGCGCAGTCAACCGAGGCCGTCTTCGGCTTGTCGGTCCGATCGCGGGTACCGCGGCCGCATTGGCACTCGTCTTCGGCGGTGTGACGGCGTTCTCCTACAGCGCCGAGCCCGGCGATCCGCTCTGGCGGGTCAAGGAGGTCGTGTTCAGCGAGCAGGCGCAGACCACCGTGGTGCAGCGCGCGGGCAACGAGCTGGACCAGGCCGAACGCGCACTGGCCCAGAACAACCCGGCGCAGGCGAAAGCACTGCTGGAGCGGGCGTCGGTGAACGTCGACCAGGTCAGCGACTCCGGCAAGAAGCAGGATCTGCAGTCCGAGTGGCAACGGCTGCTGACGCAGCTCCGCGGCATCTCTCCGGAGGCGGCGGCCGCGCTCGAGGAGGCGGTCACGTCGACTCAGCCACGGCCGAGCGGCACCACCGGTACCACTCCTCCGACGACGACGCAGCCGGCGCAGGAGACCACCAACACGAACCAGATGGTGCCGCCGGTGTCGGCGACGACGCCGCCGACCACCGTGGCCGTGGAGCCGAGCCTGCCGCCGACGCAACCCACAAGGCCGACGACGCAGCCGCCGGTGACCACCGTGCCGAACAACACGGCGCCCGTCGAGGAGCCGCCGACGCAGTCGCCGCCCGCGACGCAGCTGCCGACGACGGTGGTCGTGCCAAGCGCCGATTCCGCGGAACCGCCGACTCAGCCCGCGACGCGGTCGCCGGTGGTGGAGGACGGGCCGGGCACGGTCATCGTTCCGAGCCTGCCCGGCGGCTCGATCCCGACCAACTGAGTTCGGGCGTAAGCGAGTTCACCATCGAGCGGCGGCCGACCGCATCGCTGGTAGACATCCCCTCGTGATCGAGGTGTCGGACGACACCCTGGAAGAATCGCGCGCACGTTCGGGCGTGTCGCGTTGGTATCACGCGAGTATTCGCGCGTCGACCGATTGCCGACCGGCGGGTCGGCTTTTCGTCGTTTTCGGGTGTGGGAACCGCGGGATCAGCTGTCGAAGCCGTCGAACCCGTCGCCGTGGAAGGCTTCGTTCATCGACGCGTCCGCGTAGCCCCGGCAGTAATCCCAGGTGACGTACGCCTCCGGCGTCGGATCGTAGGCCGGCTCGTGCGGCCGCACCGTGCCGTCGACCAGCAACTGAAGCAGGTTGGCGCGCAACATGTCCCAGTCGTGGTAATGGTCCTGTCGGCAGTCCTCGCAGCTGACGACCAGCCCGCGGATTCCGCGGTGCGCCAGTAGCGCTTCGTAGACCGCGAGGTCGGCGAGATCCTCCTCGACCGCAAGGCGCTCGTGGGGATCCAGCGGTTCGCCGGGCTCGATGGCGTCGAGCGCGGCGGACGGGTCGGAGGGGTCTCCGGCGAACGGATCCGGCGGCAAGCCAGGTGGTAGATGGTCACGCACACACCCACGGTACGCAGAACAGGGTGGTCTGCGCCAGCTATGTAGGGTGCCAGTTTCGCCGTCGCGGCGTACCCGCGGCCGTGCGGTCGGTGGACGCACTTGCTTCGGCGTCGCCATCGGGCAGTTCATCGACGAGTTTGCGGGACAGATACCATGGGTGTCAGGCGCCGGGCAGTTCTCGACACGCTGACCTCGCCGCCACCGTCCATCCCATCAGTTGTGCGCGACGCCGGTCCACCCGGCGTCTCTCGCTTTCGACGTCCAGGAGGGGTCGATCCGAATGAGTAATCCCGTACCGGGCGAACGGCTCGCGGTCCGCCCCCCTACGGGTGGCGACGACCCGAACAAGATCGCCATGCTCGGCCTCACGTTCGATGACGTGCTGCTGCTGCCCGCCGCATCGGATCTGATTCCCAGCTCGGTGGAGACCTCGAGTCAGCTCACCAGGGAGATCCGGCTGCGCACCCCGCTCGTGAGCTCGGCCATGGACACCGTCACCGAGGCGCGGATGGCCATCGCGATGGCGCGCGCGGGTGGCATGGGCGTGCTGCACCGCAATCTCTCGGCCGCCGATCAGGCCGCGCAAGTGGAGACGGTCAAGCGTTCCGAGGCGGGCATGGTGACCGATCCGGTGACCTGTCGCCCGACCGACACGCTGGCCGAGGTCGACGCGATGTGCGCCCGTTTCCGCATCTCCGGTCTTCCTGTGGTGGACGAGACCGGCGCGCTCGTCGGCATCATCACCAACCGCGACATGCGTTTCGAGGTCGATCAGAACCGTCGCGTCGCCGACGTGATGACCAAGGCCCCGCTGATCACAGCCCAGGAGGGCGTCACCGCGGAGGCCGCGCTCGGTCTGCTGCGCCGCCACAAGGTGGAGAAGCTGCCGATCGTGGACGGCAACGGCCGCCTGCGCGGTCTGATCACCGTCAAGGACTTCGTCAAGACCGACCAGTACCCGAACGCCACCAAGGATCGCGACGGCCGCCTGCTCGTCGGCGCCGCGGTGGGTGTCGGCGAGGACGCCTGGTCGCGCGCCATGACCCTGGCCGACGCCGGCGTCGACGTGCTCGTCGTCGACACCGCGCACGGCCATCAGGTGCAGGTGCTGCAAATGGTCGCCAAGGTCAAGGCCGAGGTCGGCGACCGCATCCAGGTGGTCGGCGGCAACGTCGCCACCCGTGCAGGCGCGGCCGCGCTGGTCGAGGCGGGCGCGGACGCGGTCAAGGTGGGCGTCGGGCCCGGCTCGATCTGCACCACCCGCGTGGTCGCCGGTGTCGGCGCGCCGCAGATCACCGCGATCCTCGAGGCCGTCGCCGCGTGCAAGCCGCACGGCGTTCCGGTCATCGCCGACGGCGGCATCCAGTTCTCCGGCGACATCGCCAAGGCCATCGCCGCGGGCGCGTCCACTGTGATGCTCGGCTCGCTGCTCGCGGGCACCGCCGAGTCGCCAGGTGAGTTGATCCTGGTGGGCGGCAAGCAGTTCAAGAGCTACCGCGGCATGGGCTCGCTGGGCGCCATGCAGGGCCGCGGCCAGGCGAAGTCCTTCTCCAAGGACCGCTACTTCCAGGACGACGTGCTCGCCGAGGACAAGCTGGTGCCCGAGGGCATCGAGGGCCGGGTGCCCTTCCGCGGTCCGGTCAACCAGGTGATCCACCAGCTCGTCGGCGGTCTGCGGGCGGGCATGGGCTACACCGGCGCGCAGTCCATCGCCGAGCTGCAGGAAGCGCAGTTCGTGCAGATCACCGCGGCAGGCCTGAAGGAAAGCCATCCGCACGACATCACGATGACGGTCGAGGCGCCGAACTACACCGGTCGCAGCTGACGTAGCCGGGCGCGGCCGGATCCAGAGCGTTGGTCCGGCCGCCACTGGTGACTCGTCGCCGGAGAATTTCCTGCGGCCCAGGGGTCCGATAGCTGAGCGCGGCGCGGGTGGTCGCCGGTCGAGCGCGGTGCCGACTCCGATTTCCGTGCGCGGCGCCGGACGCGATTGCGATCACTCCGGACGAACCGTGCATGATTAACCTGTTCGCGAGTCGTAGCGACCTGGACCCGTCGCTCCCTCCTGACCACCCCGAGGGCGAGTCTTACGAGCCCGTTCGCGGCCGTCTCGCTTCCGAGCGGTCGAAGCGCATGCGACGAAGTCGCGAGTCTCGACCGCTCGGAAGCGACACATAAAGGCCGCGAACACGCGCGCGCCAGCGCGCAATAAACACCGAAAGGACAGACAAGTGCGCGACATGGTCGAGATCGGCATGGGCCGGACGGCCCGGCGTACCTACGAACTGGACGATGTCGACATCGTTCCCTCGCGGCGTACCCGCTCGTCGAAGCAGGTGTCGCTGGCTTGGCAGCTCGACGCCTACCGGTTCGAGATTCCGTTCCTCGCACATCCGACCGACGCCCTGGTGTCGCCGAAGTTCGCCATCGAGCTCGGCCGTCTCGGCGGGCTCGGCGTGATCAACGGCGAGGGCCTGTGGGCCAGGCACGCCGATGTCGAGGCGAAGATCGATCAGCTGCTGGAGCTGGTCGGCAAGGGTGGCTACGAGCGCGCCGTCGCCATGTTGCAGGAGTTGCACGCCGCGCCGATGCAGCCGGATCTGCTGGCGGCCGCGGTGGCCGAGGTGCGCGCGGCCGGCGTGACCGTCGCCGTGCGGGTCAGCCCGCAGAACGCACGCACGCTGACGCCCGCCCTGTTGCAGGCGGGCATCGACCTGCTCGTCGTGCACGGCACCATCATTTCCGCCGAGCACGTCGGTGACGGCGAGCCGCTGAACATGAAGACCTTCATCGCCGAGCTGGACGTGCCCGTGGTCGCCGGCGGTGTCAGCGACCACCGCACCGCGCTGCACCTGATGCGCACCGGCGCCGCGGGCGTGATCGTCGGCTACGGCTCCTACCCGGGCGCGACCACCACCGGCGAGGTGCTCGGCATCGGTGTGCCGATGGCCACCGCCATCGCCGACGCCGCGGCCGCGCGCCGCGACTACCTGGACGAGACCGGCGGCCGCTACGTGCACGTCATCGCCGACGGCGACATCGCGACCTCCGGTCAGCTGGCCAAGGCGATCGCCTGTGGCGCCGACGCCGCCATGCTCGGGGTGCCGCTGGCGCTGGCCGCGGAGGCGCCCGGCCGCGGCTGGTACTGGCCGTCGGCCGCCGCGCACCCGTCGGTGCCGCGCGGTTCGCTGCTGCACGTGGACGATCCGTGGGACCTGGGTGGCGAGTCCACCGAGCAGGTGCGCCCGAGCCTGGAGCGTGTGCTGTTCGGACCGTCCGACGACCCGTTCGGCTCGCTGAACCTGGTCGGCGGTCTGCGCCGCTCGATGGCGAAGGCCGGGTACTCCGACCTCAAGGAGTTCCAGAAGGTCGGACTCAGCGTTCGCGCTTGACGTTTCGTTCCTCGAGCCCGCGCCCGCACCGCGGGGCGCGGGCTCTTCCTTTGTATGTCGGCGTCAATACACGCCCGTCGGCATGACCTGATCGCGGAGGAACTGGCGGATCGTGTGGTTCACCGGTTCCGGGTGCGTCATCGTGACCGCGAGCCGGGCGCCCGCGATCTCCACGAAGGTCGCCGCCGCCAGACCCTCGGCCAACTGTTTGGCGCGGTCGTGTGTGATGCCGCTGTCGGTGGCGTGGATGACCAATGCGGGACAAGTGATTTCGGGCAGGCGGTCGAGGACCGACTCCCTGGCGAGCAGGCAGCCCGCGGCGACCTCGATGTCGTGCCGTTCCCGGCCGAGCCAGCGTTTGGTCCAGATCGCCCGGTACCAGTCGTCGTCGCCGATCAGCCAGGTGGCGAGCCGATCGACCGCGTGCTCCCTGCTGTCGTCGTCGTACCACTCGTCGAGGAAACGCTGGGTGGCCGTGGACTGCTCGGGTGTCGGTCCGTGCGCCTCGGTGCTGATGAGGATGAGTCCCGCGATCCGCTCGGGCGCGATCAGCGCGGCGCGCAGCGCCGTGAAGCCGCCCTGCGCGGTGCCGCCGACCACCGCCCGTTCGGCGCCGATCTGGTCGAGCACGGTCAGCGCGTCGCGCGCCGCGGTCCAGTACGTGAAGGGTAGGCCCTGATCCCTCGTGCGTCCGTGGCCGCGGGCATCCCAGGACACGATCCGGAATTCCGGCGCGAGCGCGGCCACCTGGGAAGCGAACATGGTTCGGTCCATGAGGAATTCGTGCGCTAGCAACACCACCGGACCGTCCCCGCCGCTGTCCTCGTAGTGGATGTCGGCGTCTATCGCACGGGCGAAGGGCACCGCAAGAGGATAACGAGCCGCGGCGGGGTCGACGCGGGATTCGGGCCGCCCGCTCGGAGACAGCTGGAGGACGACGAGACCGCCCGGTGTCCGCGGACACAACGTGCCTGCACAGGGGCGTGCCCGTTGGTTCGGGCGCGCACCCGGCTCACTAGACTGTGGCCGTGGCAGAATCCCAGAGACCGGTCCTCGTTGTCGACTTCGGCGCCCAATACGCTCAGCTGATCGCCCGGCGGGTGCGCGAGGCGAGTGTGTACTCCGAGGTGATTCCGCATACCACCACCGTCGAGGAGATCGCGGACAAGAACCCGCTCGCGGTGATTCTGTCCGGCGGTCCGGCGAGTGTGTACGCCGAGGGCGCTCCGCAGCTGGATCCCCGGCTGTTCGATCTGGAGCTGCCGGTCTTCGGTATCTGCTACGGCTTTCAGGCGATGGCCCAGGCGCTGGGCGGCACGGTCGCGCACACCGGCACCCGCGAGTACGGCCGCACCGAGCTGAACATCGACGGCGGTCTGCTGCACGGCGGTCTGCCCACCATCCAGCCGGTGTGGATGAGCCACGGTGACGCGGTCACCGACGCGCCGGAGGGTTTCGAGGTCACCGGCACCACCGCGGGCGCTCCGGTCGCCGCGTTCGAGGACCGGGTCCGTCGCTTGGCGGGCGTGCAGTACCACCCCGAGGTGCTGCACTCGCCGCACGGCCAGCAGGTGCTCAGCCGCTTCCTGCACGAACTCGCGGGCATTCCGGCCGCTTGGACGCCCGCCAACATCGCCGACGCGCTGATCGCGCAGGTCCGCGAGCAGGTCGGTGACGGGCACGCGATCTGCGGTCTGTCCGGCGGTGTGGACAGCGCGGTCGCGGCCGCGCTCGTGCAGCGCGCCATCGGTGACCGGCTGACCTGTGTGTTCGTCGATCACGGCCTGCTGCGCTCCGGCGAACGCGAGCAGGTGCAGCAGGATTTCGTCGCCGCGACCGGCGCCAAGCTGGTGACCGTCGACGCGGTGGACAAGTTCCTCGGCGAGCTGAAGGGCGTCACCGACCCCGAGGAGAAGCGCAAGATCATCGGCCGCGAGTTCATCCGCTCCTTCGAAGACGCGGTGAGCGAGGTCGTCGCCGAGCACGGCGCCGAGGACGGCCAGACGCCCAAGGTCGAGTTCCTGGTGCAGGGCACCCTGTACCCCGACGTGGTGGAGTCGGGCGGCGGCAGCGGCACGGCGAACATCAAGTCGCACCACAACGTCGGCGGCCTGCCGGAAGACCTCGAGTTCGAGCTGGTCGAGCCGCTGCGGCTGCTGTTCAAGGACGAGGTCCGCGCGGTCGGTCGCGAGCTCGGGCTGCCCGAGGAAATCGTTGCCCGCCAACCGTTCCCGGGTCCGGGTCTCGCCATTCGCATCGTCGGCGAGGTCACCGGCGATCGCCTCGACACCCTGCGGCAGGCCGACGCCATCGCCCGCGAGGAGCTCACCGCCGCCGGGCTGGACCGCCAGATCTGGCAGTGCCCGGTGGTGCTGCTCGCGGATGTTCGCAGCGTCGGCGTGCAGGGCGACGGCCGCACCTACGGTCACCCGATCGTGCTGCGCCCGGTCTCCAGCGAGGACGCCATGACGGCCGACTGGACCCGCCTGCCCTACGAGGTGCTCGAGCGCATCTCGACCCGCATCACCAACGAGGTCGCCGAGGTCAACCGCGTCGTCCTCGACGTCACCAGCAAGCCGCCGGGCACCATCGAATGGGAGTGATCCCGAAACGTCGACGGGCCCCGCACACGATGTGCGGGGCCCGTCGTTTTTCAGGGGTTCAGTCCGTGCCGGCGCGGCTCCAGCCGTGGCCGAGGACGACGTGGCCGAGTAGCGAGCCACCCCCGACGTAGCTTCTGGCCGGCGAGATCGGCACTACCCGCGCGACGGGCGTGCCCTGATTCGGCGGCGCCGGGTCGGTCGCGTCGTTCTCGAATTGGTCTCGCGTCATGGGGTTCTCCTGTCGGGCCATCGCGCTAGCGGCGCTTGCGTGGGGAGATCACGAGCAGGACGCCGACGACGATGGCGGCGATGACGACGATCCACCCGAAGGAGATTGCGCCGCTGGCCGTCGCGGCGGGGCCGATGAAGCCCCAGACGCTCACCGCCAGGGCGAGCAGGCCGACGATCAGCAGGGAGGCCGACGGTCCGCGTCCCTCGGTCGTGCCGTTGGGTTGGGTCTGCTCAGCCACGTTGCACCTCCACGCTGCCCATCTGGATGTCCACGTTCAGGTCGAGCACCGGGGCGCCCGGGGTGTTCGGTCCGGTGACGCCCTCCGGGCACCGGTTGTCGCCCATGTTGACGGTGCAGTCGGTGCGGAGGGTCATGCCCTCGGGAACCAGGATGCGGACCTCGCCCATCTGCACGTCGACGTTCACGGCTCGGTTCTCGGTCAGGTTCAGCGACCGCAGGTCGAGGGTGCCCGCACCCATCGAGATCCGGTAGTCCGGTTGCAGGTCGGCCATTGTCGCCGGGGTCCAGACGTGGTCGCCCATGGCGCCCCTGTCGAATTCGATCGGGCCGATCATCGAGGCGAGCAGGACGAAACCGGCGAGCGGAGCGGTGACGACAAGCAGGCCGTAGCCGCGCCGCAGGAACGCGCCGAGAACCAAGCCGAGGCCGATCACCGCGAGGGCGACGGCGGCGATCCGGCCGGGCGTCATCCACTCGGCGCCCGCGGCGGCGATCGCGCCAGCACCCGCGGCGGCCAGGATGGACAGGCCGAGCACGACCGGGGTGAGCCGGGACCGGGGACGCTTCGGCGGCGGGGCGACGACAGCGCGGGCGGGTGTCGGTTCGGGCAGGTCCCAGGCCAGAGGTGCTACGCCGAGGGGGTCCCAGGAGGGTGGGGTGACGCCCGGGAAGGCGGCGGGGGTTGGGTGGGACGGTGTGCGGGTCGGTAGATCGGCGGATGTCTTCGAGCCGGCGGGGAGCTTCGGTTCGCCCGGGGTTGCTGGTTCGCCGGGGGTCTTTGGCTCGGCGAGGGTCTTCGGTTCGCCGGGGGACTTCGGTTCGGCGAGGGTCTTTGGCTCGCCAGAGGTCTTCGGTTCGGCGAGGGTCTTTGGCTCGGCGAGAGACGCCGACTCGCCAGGGGTCTTCGGCTCGGCGAGGAGCTTCGGTTCGGCGAGGGACTTCGGCTCGGCGACGGTGTTCGGGCCGGTGGCGGCTTTCTCGAGCGAGATCGGTGTCTCGTCCTCGGTGCTCGGCTGCGGTGACGAGGTCCGCGCTTCGAGCACTTCGGTTTTCGCGTCGATCACCTCGGTGGGCTGGTCGATGTCCTTGTCCGGCACGGTTTCCGCCGCCGTCTCGCGCGGCGTGTCGGGAACGTACGCGTCCGGCAGCTTGGTGTACGGGCTGTACACCGGCCCGACGTCCGGAATCGGGTAACCGGGCGCACGCAGCGGACCGGTGGGGAAGGCCGCCCCGGGATAGCCGGTCGCGAAGAGGCCGTCGGCGAAACCACCGTCGACCATGCTGGTGCCCGGCGGCGGCTGCGGGCAGCGCATGAACAGCATCCACCAGCCCGCCAGCATCAGTGCCAGGCTGATCATCCCGGAACCGGCCAGTCCGACGCCGATCGGACCGACCGTGGTGACCGCGATGGCCAGTGCGACGACCAGCACCACGGTCTTCGTGTGCGACTGGGAGCTGTGCCCCTTGCCGAACAGCGATTCGGCGGCCGAGGACTGGTCCCCGGACTCGTTCAGCAGCAGCCAGGCGAGCAGGTACAGCACGATGCCCGCGCCGCCGAACAGGGTGGACACCACGAACGCGACCCGCACCAGCACCGGATCGACGTTGTAGCGCTGCCCGAACCCGGCCGCGACGCCCGCGACCGGGCCCTGGCGCGGCAACCGGACGGGCCGCGTCTGCCACATCTGCTGCAGCTGATCGCCGAAGGTTGTTCTCGTCATGCTTCCCATGGTGCGGCTGACCAGCGGCGCGGCGCATCGGGGTGAACCCTGAAAAACCATCCTGATCCTGGTGGACCGGGCGGTCGGATGGTGCTCCTGTGGTCGGTGTTTCCGGCGGTTACATGGTGAACGGATCCCCGAACACCGCGCCTTCCGCGGTCACCTCCGGCGTCTCCGCGGTGATGATCGCGTACGCCTGCACCGTCAGCGGGCCGGCGCAGTCCTCGACGTGGACGCGCCGGTCCCGGCTGAACACGTATCCCGTGCTGCCCGGCAGCAGCTCTTTCTCGCCGAGCGGTACGTCGACCACCTTGCCGGGAGTGATCGAGAGATCGACGCCGATCCCCGCGCTCAGGTACGGCCCGACGCTCACGTCCACGCCGGGCAGCAGCGACTCCGGCGACAGACCCAGGTGCGCGCTCGCGTCCGCGTCGATGCCGACCTCCGCGCCGAGGTCGAGTTTCGCCTTCAGGTCGACGGCGCAGGCCACGAAGTACCCGGTCTTCAAGCGACCCGTTCCGTCCGAGACTTGTCCGTAGAAGGTGTTGTCCAGGAACACATCCCGATTGGTCGGCATCCCGTTCAGCGAACCCACCGGCCGTGCCGCGTGTTCGCTGTGGCCCACCGTGAACTCCAGCCCGCCGGGGGCGGAGTACGTCTTCTCGTGCGGCGCGAGATCGACCGCCGCGGCCTGCGGTGCGAACCCCGCGAGACAACCCATAGCGATCGCGACAGCGGCCAGCCCAGACTTCCCATTCATTCGGGTATCCCCCTCGGTTCACGCCCGGGCTCCCTACCCGGAGGCGACCACGGACTGCCCCGTGGTCGCTTTCAGGATGGTCAGGGGTGCTGAAGGAATGCTTGGAAAGTCCCTGTAAGAGAGCGTGTTTCAGGAGCAAGGGGGTTGGTAGGGGAGTAGGGGGAGGTGGCGTTGCCAAACGTCCTCGGTCAGTAGGTTTCCCGTGGTGTCGCAGATTCGATCGATGGCGGAGGAGACATCGAGGTTCCAGACTCGCGGTGATCCGCCAGAGATGACGAGGTGGTTGCCGTACGGGAGGAACTGAGCGGTCCAGTCGTCGTTTTCGCGCGGCGGTGTCAGTGGGTCGCCGATCTGTTGTGGAACCGCTCGATCCGTCATGTTCCACAACGTGATCCGCCGATCCTCGCCGGTAATGACGGCCCGGCGGGAATCCGGCGAGAAGGAGATCCTGCCCACGGAGAGGCTGTCGGCGACGATCGGCGCGCTGATCGGTCGGATTCGGGCGCGGTCACCGACGTCCCACACCTGCATCATCGGGTTGTTGACCAAGATCATGGTGCGCCCATCGGGGGCGAACTCGACAGTGCTGATGCTGCCGGCTATCTCGGGCAGTTGATCACCGAGAGGGGCAGGACGAAGGGGGTCTGCGAAGTTCCACAACGTGAGGGGTTGCCGGACGATGTCGCCATCCGACAGGAATGTGCGGACCGCGAGGATTTCGCCATCGCTGCTGAATTCGGTGTCCATGGGATCTGTCAGGGGTATTTTGTCGCCGAGTGGCGCGGGATGTCCGAGATCCTCGAGGCTCCACACCCGCAGCGAGTCATCGTGCGACGTCACCGCGATCCGCCAGTCCGGCCGGATGGCCAAGTGCTCGGCGCCGCTCAGGCTCGCCCAGTCGCCTCGAAGACGCACGTTCGCTGGATCGGTTATGTCGTACACAGTGAACTGATGCTCGTACGAAGCGGTCACCAGGGTCGCTCCATCCGGGCTCACTTCGTACAGATAGTCACCGGCGCGATGAGTGAAGCGGCCGAGCAGCCGCCACCGCAGTTGATCTCGGGTGTCCCAGATCTCGATGGTGTCCCCTCCCGAGGCGACGACCGCGCGGCGTCCTGCCGCGTCGAATCGGGGGAACGACGCCTTCTCCGACGGGCCGGACACCAATGCGGGCGGAAGACTCCAGACTCGTAGGTTGCCGTCCCACCCGCCCGCAGTGAGGGTTCGTCCGTCTGGACCGAAGGCGAGGCTGGTAGGGCCGCTCCGGCAAGGCATCGCGATGCCTTTCGAGAACCGGCAGGTCGTAGGGCTCTTGGTCAGCGGCTCGTCGATGAGCTTGGGCTGGGCCGGATCCGCCATGTTCCACAGCGCGGCGTCCTCGGAGGTGGCGACCGCGAGCATCAGGCCGTCGGGACTGAAAGTCACTGACCACAAGGCGGATTCGCTGACCGCAACCGGTGCGCCGAGCGGCGTCGGCGGGCTGTCTCGATCGATTCGCCACAGCTGTAGCGTCCCCCGGTTCGCGTGCCCGTCGTTCCGTAGTGACCCGTCACCGCCGCCAACGGCCAGAATTCGGCCGTCTGGGCTGAAATCCATATCGGTCAGGACCGCCGTCGTGGCCTCGATCGGCGGTCCCAAGGGGGTGACGCGCTCGGGACCGTCGACTTTCCACAGCTGAATCCGCGCCGGGGGCTGTGTGCTCAACACCTGATTGTTCGTCGGCACGGCCAGCACCGGGTCGGTGGGGCTGAACCGCACTTCGGCGTTGACGTCTTGCCCGGCGGGTAGCTTCGCGCCGGCTCGAGGTCGGCCGGGATCGACGACATTCCACAACGTGACGGTGTCGGCGTTCAACGTGGCGAGAATAGTGCCGTCCGCGCTGAAGCTCATGGCTACGTGCGTTCCAGTACCGGCCCTCGGCAATTCGGCCAGCACTCGCGGAGCGTCGGGCTCGGCGATGTCCCACAACCGTGCACCCCCGCTGCCGCTGGTGGCCATGACGCGGCGATTCGCGCTGAAGACAGCCTTCGAGACCCCGCCGGGGAGCTGCACCAGCTTGCTGGGATTACCAGCATCGCTGTTGTCCCACAGGTACGCGATGCCCTCGTCGTCGGCGGATGCCAGCAGAGCACCCCCTGGCTGTTGAGACGCCTCGACGTAACCGTTGCCGTGTGCCGGGACGGTGGTCGCCAGCGACTGATCCTGCGTGTCGAGCAGGTGGGTCCGCACCGTCTCGTCGCCGGGCCGCATGCGCTCTGCGACGAGGTAGAGCTGGGCAGAAAGGGAAGGGTCGACACTGCGCAGCCGCTCCGCCTCCCTCATGACCGCCGCGAAATTCTTCTCCTCGCGCTGCCGCTGCCCGAATTGCGTTTGGGTGTAGGCGGTCAGGCCGAACACCAACAGCACCACTCCCGCCAGCGCCAAGCCGATTCTGGTGAGTGTGGTGCGGCGACGGAACCGGCCGCGTGATGCGCGCGAGGCGTGCAGGAAATCGCGCACGACCCCGTCCGATGCCGCCGCGTGCTCGAGTGCGGACTCTAGCCGGGAACCCCGATACAGCAGCGCCGGATCCCGATTCATCGAATCCCATTCGACCGCATCCGCTTCCACCCGTTGCCGCACCAGATAGCCGACCCGGTTCTCGTCGATCCAGGCGCGCAACCGTGGCCAGGCGTCGAGCACGATCTCGTGGGTGAGGAAGACCGAGTCGGCGTCCAGCGTCACCAGCCGGGTGCGCGCCAGCAGTTCGAGCGCGGCGGCGGCCGAGAGCGGATCGGCGCTGCGCTGTTGGAGCGTGGGGCGCACCGCGATGCGCCGGGTGTCGCGGGAGTCGCGCGCCACGGTGACGAGTCCGAGCAGCACGTCCTTCGCGGCCGACTGCTGCGGATCGGACAGTTCGCTCCACGCCTGTTCCGCGGTGGCGGCGACGGAGCCGACGACGCCGCCCGCCGCGCGGTAGCCCGCGATGGTCAGCTTGCGTCCCTCACGGTGCTGCCAGGTGGCGGCCATGACGTGGGAGAGCAGCGGCAGGGCTCCGGGGTCGTAGCTCTGACGAGTTCGATGGTCGCCGAGGCCGCAGAGTTCGGTGATGACGAGTTCGTCGAGTCCTGCTTCGAGTTTCAGTCCTGCGCGTTCGGCGGGGCCGGTGATGGCCTCGGTCAGCTCGTCGACGCGCATCGGGCCTAGCAGGTAGCTGCGCTTTTCCAGGGACTCCTGCAAGACCGGGTAGTCGAGGCAGCGGGCGTAGAAGTCGGCGCGCAGGGCGAGCAGGACGGCGATGGGGTCGGTCTGCCTGGCGTGCTGATCGAGGAGCGCCAGGAACTCGTCGCGCTCCTGTTCGTCGGCGCAGACGGTGAACAGCTCTTCGAATTGGTCGATGATCAGGAGGCGCGGCCCGTCGGTCGGCCAAGTCGTCGAGGGCGCGTCGGTACCGTGCGGTACTGGAGTCGTCGGCGACTCGGTGCCCGCTGGGCTCTTTTCCTGCGGGCCAGCGGGCTTCGCGGAATCGGTGCGCGCGGAGTCCTTGGTCCGCGCGCCAGAGGTCTTCGCCGAGTCGGTATCGGGGGAGTCCTTGCCCTGAGCGCCAGTGGGCTGAGCCGAGTCGGTGTCCGCAGAGCCTTCGTTCCGCGCGTCGGCGGGCTTCGCCGGATCGGTCTCTGCGTTCTTGACCTGCGCGCCAAGGGGCTTCATCAGGGCGGCCATGGGATTTGCGCCGGGTGTCACTGTGACGATGCGCCACTTATCTTGTCCCCGTGCGAGTTCGGATGTCAGCCCCGCCGCGAGTAACGAAGACTTACCGGCTCCCGACGCGCCGATGAGCGTGACGATCCCGCCACCGTCGCGCACGGTGTTCCTCACCAGCTCGGTGAGCTCCTCGGTCGCCCGCTTGCGCCCGAAGAAGATGTCGCTGTCGGTGTTTCGATAGGACTGCAGGCCGAGGTACGGGCACGCGATGTCGTCGGCGTCGTCGGGCGTCCACGAGTTCGACGCGGTCCACAGCCGCTTCCATTCCTGCGGGTCCGCGAGCTTCGCGGGCAGCGTGCCGCCGCGCTTCTTGGCGAGATCGATGAGTGTCAGCACCACCGGCAGCAGGGATTCGAAGCGGGCGGGCACGTTTCGGCCCGCCTTCCAGTCACTGATCCGCTGGGCGGACGCGGGGGTCGCCGCCCCGGTGGCCCGCATGCGGTTCTCCGCTTGGGCGGCGACCCTGCGCAGTGTCGGATTTCCCGCGGCGGCATACAGGTCGGCGAATCGTTCGGCGAAAACCGCTCGTGGCGAACTGATTTCCCCCCGTGCTGCGTCCCCTGTCACGCGTGCCCACGGAAATGTCTGGGCGGCACAAACATAGGAACAATCTACCCGGCCGGGCCGCGATTCATCTCCCCGACGACAGTGGCGGTGCGCCGCGTCGCGCACCGCCTTCCACCTCGCTCTCACAGGAAGATCGGGTCCCCGTAGACCGCTTCGCGCCCGCTGACCTCCGGCGATTGCGCCTCGACGATCGTGTACGAGCGGATGGTCAGCGGACCGCCGCAATCCTGCACCGAGACGTGGAAATCGCGGCTGACGAAGTAGCCGGTGCTGCCGGTCGGCAGCTCCTTGGTACCGACTTCGAAGGGCTGGACCTTGCCCGGCGTGATCGACAGATCGATGCTCGCGCCGATGCTCAGGTCGGGGCCGAGGCTCGCGTCCACGCCCGACGAGGCCGAATCACTGCTGCTGGAGCCGCCGACCCGGAAACCCCCGTCGAAGCCGATCGCGGCGCCGAGGTCGATGCCGACGGTCAGGTCGACCGCGCAGGCAACCAGGTAACCGGCCTTCAAGGTGCCGGTCCCGCCTGCTTCGACCCGGCCGTAGAACGTGTCGTCGAGGAACACCTCCCGATTGGTCGGCATGCCGTTCAGCGGAGCGACCGGATGAAAGGCCTGACCGGAGTGTCCGACGGTGAACCGGAATCCGTTCGGCCCTTCGACCGTCTTCTCGTGCGGCGCCATCGCTGCCGCCCCGGCGAACGGGCTCCCCGTAAGGACCATGCAGACCACCAGGACGGCGGCCGAGAACAGCGACGCGAGTACCGATACGTACCTCATGTGTTCCTCCCCAAGAGATTGCTTTCCCGCGGCGATGCGGGGGATCGAACCGGGTGATTCCGGTGGAGACCGGGTCTTCGGCGACCCAACGGAAAGGTATGGGGCGGCGGATGTCCTGGCCGAGCGCCGCGAGCTGGTGGTGGGCGGGAAAGCCCTGGTCGCGGCGTTGGGGCGGGTTTTCCGGTCCGGCGCGGTGGCCGGTGCCGCCTACCGCTTCCGAACTGTCGGAACGGCGTGGCGGACGTGTGCGTCTGCGCAGCTCAGCGGGGTCCTTTGTCCGGACCGGACAGCATTGCCCTGCCGGATCGTGCTTCGGTAAGGCCGGTTCGTTGCGGTGCGATCGCGCGAATCGGGATCGGTCGGCAGGCGGGCGAATCGGTGGGACTGTGTTTGCGCAGATCAACGGGATGGTGGGTCCGAAACTGGTGGCCCAGGGGATGAGGGCAAGATCAGGGTGATTCCTGATGGCCGGTGTCGGGGGAGCGTGCCAGTATCGAAGGCATGCACCCCACCGGTCCCGCGTTCGACGCTGCCCGCGGCGCCTCCGCGCCGGGCTTCGGGGCCGCGCCCGGGTTCGACGCCTCCCGCGGCTACGGGGCGCGGCCCGTCCCGGTGCTCGATCTCGGCAGGCATCCGCAGCTGCGGATGGTGCGACGGTCGGGTGGACGGATCGTCGGCGGTGTGGCGGGTGGTCTCGCCGATCACCTAGGGCTCGACGTGTTCAAGGTGCGGATGGCGTTCGTGCTGCTCTCCGCGTTGGCGGGGGCGGGCATCATCGCCTACGGCCTGCTGTGGATCTTCACTCCGAGCGGCGGCGACTCGGCCAAGCCGAGCGGCACCGAGCGACGCCAAGCGATCGGTCTCGCGCTGCTCGGGCTCGGTCTCTCGGTGGCGGTCTCCTGGCTGATGAACGGCACCGTCGCGGCGAAGGTGATCGTGCCGATCGTCGTCGTCGCGGTTGGCGCCGCGCTGGTCTGGCGCGAGTACGACACCGACGGCCCGCGCTCGCTGCTCGGCCTGCCCGCACACCCCTCGGTGGTCACCTGGGCGCGCGTCGTCGCGGGTGCCACCATGGTGGTGCTCGGGCTCGGCGTCGTGGTGCTGGCCAGGATCGACTTGAGCGCCCTCGGTTCCGCGCTGATCGCGGTGGCGGTCACCCTGATCGGCGCCGGTCTGCTCACCGTCCCGCTGTGGTTGCGCATGATGCGCGCGCTGAATACCGAGCGCGCGGCCCGCATCCGCAACGAAGAACGCGAGGAGATCGCCTCGCACCTGCACGATTCCGTCCTACAGACGCTGGCCCTCATCCAGCGCCAAGCGGACGACCCGCAGGAGGTGGCGCGGCTGGCGCGCAGCCAGGAGCGGGAGCTGCGCAAGTGGCTGTTCGAGGACTCCGGTCCCGCGCAGTCGAGCCTGGCCGCGGCGCTGCGCACCATCGCGGGCGAGGTGGAGGACCAGCACGGCGTCAAGGTGACCCCCGTGACGGTCGGCGACGTCTCGATGGATCTCGACGACTCCGGAAACGGTCTACCCAAGGAACATTTCACCGCGCTGCTCGGCGCGAGCAGGGAGGCGATGGTGAACGCCGCCAAGCACGCGGGCGTGCCGACCATCGACCTGTTCGCCGAGGTGGAACCGCACCAGGTGAGCGTCTTCGTGCGCGACCGCGGCGCGGGATTCGACGTCGCCTCGGTGCCGCAGGACCGGCAGGGTCTCGCCAAATCCATCCGCGGCCGGATCGAACGCCGCGGCGGCCAGGTGGAGATCCTGTCCACGCCGGGGCGCGGTACCGAGGTGCGGATCTTCATGCCGCGCAGCGATTCCGGTGTGCCCGAGAGCCCCGATTCCGACGCAGGTACGGCCGGTGACCCGCCGACCGAGCGCAACCGGCAATCGGTGCGATCGGGGAAGTAGGCGCGGTGCGGAATGGTTCGCGCGCAGTAACCACCGCCCCGGTGCGTGCCGTGCGGCGGCGGTCGCGCAGGTGCTGTCCGGTGTGCGGCCGTGCCGCGGCTCCCAGCGCTGTGCCGACCGGACGCGCCTCGACGAGTATGCAGGGAACACCGACGATGCCGAGCGGACAAGCCGCCAGGGCGAATCGGCAAGCCATCCGCTCGGCTCGATGGCGGTGAGGCGGGTCCGAGTCGGAGTTCCGCGGCGGACACGTCGTCGCCGGCCCGCTTGTGGTACCGATGAGATGCGGACGGCCGCGGGCGGTCGGCGCAGTCAGGGTGGGTCGTTCCACCGAAAGGTGAGGAGAAGCAGGTGAGCGTGCGGGTCTTTCTCGTCGACGATCACGCCGTGTTCCGTTCGGGTGTGCGCGCGGAGCTGAGCCGGGAGGCCGATATGGAGGTGGTCGGCGAGGCGGGCGGCGTTGCCGAGGCCATCGCTGGGATCAAGTCCACCCGCCCGGACGTGGTGCTGCTCGACGTGCACATGCCCGACGGCGGCGGCGTCGCGGTGCTGTCCGGTATCGAGGACGGCCCGGTCTGCTTGGCGCTGAGCGTGTCCGACGCCGCCGAGGACGTGATCGCGGTGATCCGGGCGGGCGCGCGCGGCTACGTCACCAAGACCATCTCCGGCGCCGAGCTCGCCGACGGCATCCGCAGGGTCGCAGGCGGTGACGCCGTCTTCAGCCCGCGGCTCGCCGGATTCGTGCTCGACTCGTTCACCGGCCGTTCCCCGGTTCCCGAACCTCCGCTCGACCCGGAACTGGACTCGCTGACTCCCCGCGAACTCGAAGTGCTGCGCCTGCTCGCCCGCGGCTACACCTATCGCGAGATCGCCGAGAACCTCTTCATCTCGGTGAAGACCGTGGAGACGCACGCCTCCAACGTGCTGCGCAAAACCCAGCAGTCCAACCGCAACGCCCTCACTCGCTGGGCACACCGTCGCCGCATCGACTAGGTCCTCGCAGGCCATCCACACGCTTCGCAGAGGTTGTAGCGCTTGCGAAGCGTGTGAACCCGCTGCGAGGTCTGGTGCGCCTTACATCGCGATGACGATGATGCCGATGATGATGAGCAGGCCGATGAAGAGACCGATGGCGATGGCCAACGGGGCGTTGTTCGGCTGGGGCTTGGCCGCACGTTGCGGCATGGCCGTCGCGGCAACGCCCCCGCTGGGCGCGCTGCGGTGCGGGCGCGGAAGCGGGGCCGAGTGCGGGCTGCGCAGGCCGGAGGCCGAGTTGCGGGCCGCCCAAGCCGGAATGGTGCCGTCCTCGGTGCGCACGGGGGCGCCGAGAATGTAGGGGCCGGTGCCGGGACCGAAAGCGGCGGTGAGGATTTCGTCCCGCGCCTCGGCCATCGTCGGCCTGCGCTGCGGCGCGGGCTCCATCATGTGCAGCAGGGCGTTGGTCAGGATGCCGCTGCGCGAGGGCGGAATGATCTGGGCCATCGCGGCGCGCTCCACCAGGACGTCGCTGTCCTCGTGCAGGCCGAACGGCGGCTGGCCCTCGATCGCGGTGTACAGCGTGGCGCCGAGCGAGAACACGTCGCTGGCCTCGGTCGGCTGCATGCCGCGCGCCACCTCCGGCGGGAGGTAGGCGGGGGTGCCGGTGATGATCCCGTCCGGTTCGTCGGTCTCGCCCGCGCCGCGGGAGATGCCGAAGTCGCTGAGCTTGGCCATGCCGACGCCGGGGCCGCGATCGGCGACGAGGATGTTGCCCGGCTTGATGTCGCGGTGGATGATGCCGGCGGCGTGCGCGGCGGCCAGCGCGTCGGCGACCTGGGCGCCGATCTGCGCGACCTCGATCACCGGCAGCGTTTCGACCAGCGCCAGCGCGCGCGCCACGTTGCGCGAGGGTAGATGCTCCATCACCAGCCAGGGCTCGCCCGCCTCCAGCACCACGTCGTAGACGGCGATGGCGTGCTCGTGCGAGAGCTTCGCCGCGACCCGGCCCTCGTGCATGATCCGGTTGCGCACCTCGGTGGCCTCGGCCTCGGGCAGCCCGGCGGTGGAGAGGACCTGCTTGATGGCGACGTCCCGGTCGAGCAGTCGGTCGTGGGCCAGCCACACCGCGCCCATACCACCGCCGCCCAGCTTGGACTGGAGGCGGTAGCGGCCTGCGACCAAATAGTCGGGGCCGACGATGGGACGTGGGCGATCGATCATGGTGTGCAGGGTATCCGAATATCCCTGCGTCGCCGCGATTCTTGCGCCGACAAGTGGTGGCCCGCGAGTGCTCTTGACGGGATTCCGGGGGTGGGTTTCTACTGGAGGCGTATCGAACGTATATTCGATAAGGGATCGATAGCTGGATCGGTGCTGGCTTCCGTTCCTCCGTGTGGAGGTGGGGTCGGTCCGCTCGCTTCGCCTCGGAGTCCATCGTGGGAAGTAGGTGGTTGTGATGGGTTCGGACGTGCGGGTGGGGGAGACGGAGAGACAACAGAAGCTGGCCGAACTGCGCCGTCGGATGGCCGCCATCCCTGGACGCGGGGAGTCGGCGGCCGCGCGGGCGCCGCTCGCCGAGGACATGCGCCGCGAACCGCTCCCGGTGCCCGATGCCCTTGCGGAATTGTTGCCGGAGGGTGGTTTGGGCAAGGGTTCCGTGGTCGCCTACTCTGGTGCGCGCTCGCTGCTCGCCGGTCTGCTCGCCGCGGTGACCGAGCACGGCGGGCACGCCGCGGTCGTCGGGGTGCCGAGGTTCGGTCTGCTCGCCGCCGCGGAGATGGGCGCCGAACTCGCGCGGCTGGCCGTGATCGCCGATCCAGGACCCGATCCGATCGAGGTGGCCGCGGTGCTGCTGGACGGTCTCGACCTGGTCGTCCTCGGCCTCGACGGCGTCGCCGTGCCGCCCGCCCGCACCCGCGTGCTCGCCGCCCGCGCCCGCAACAAGGGCGCCACCCTGGTGGTCACCGACGGCGACTGGCCCAACCCCACCTTGCGCCTGGACGCCCGCATCGCCGGATACGTCGGTCTCGGCACCGGCCACGGCCGCCTCCGCTCGCTCAGCCTCGAAGTCGAGGCCCGGCACCGTGCGGGCATGCCGCGGCGCGGACGTGTCGAGCTGCGCCCCAGCGGTGGGCGCGTCGAGTGGTTCGCCCAGGAAACCTCGCCTGCCCCTACCGAATTGCCGATCGCGCGGGGTGCGGCGTCGTGAGTGGCGGGGCCGCACCGTGATTCGGCCGAGTCGGGCGCGGGTGCTCGCGGTGTGGTGCCAGGACTGGCCCGCGGTCGCGGCGGCGGCCGTGGCCGAGCTGCCGCCGACGCGGCCGGTGGCGGTGTTGTCCGCCAACCGGGTGGTGGCGTGCTCGGCCGTGGCGCGGGCGGAGGGGGTACGGCGCGGGCTGCGGCGCAGGGAGGCGCAGGCGCGGTGCCCGGAACTGTTTCTTGCGCAGGCGGATCCGGATCGCGACGCGCGATTGTTCGAGCCGGTGGTCGCGGCCGTCGACGCCACGGTCCCTGGTGTGGAGGTGTTGCGGGCCGGGTTGCTCGTGCTGGGTGCGCGCGGGGCCGCCCGGTTCTTCGGCTCCGAGGAGGCGGCCGCCGAACGACTGGTCGACGCGGTGGCGGCGGTCGGGGTGGAGGCGCAGATCGGCATCGCCGACGAGTTGTCCACGGCGGTGATCGCGGCGCGGCGCGGTGCGATCGTGCCACGGGGCGAGGGTGCGGGATTCCTCGCGCCGCTCGCGGTGTCCGAGCTCGCGCTGGAGCCGAGCCTGGCCGTGCCGGAGCGTGCCGAGCTGGTGGATCTGTTGCACCGCTTGGGTTTACGCCGGATCGGAGATTTCGCGGCGCTCGGTCCCGCCGAGGTCGCCTCCCGCTTCGGCGCGGACGCCGTGCTCGCGCACCGCAGCGCGCGCGCCGTTCCGGAACGCCCGCCCGCCGCGCGCCGGCCGCCGCCCGATCTCGCCGTGGAACAGCGCTGCGACCCGCCGATCGACCGGGTCGACGCGGCCGCCTTCGCGGGACGCATGCTCGCCACCCGCCTGCACGCCAAGCTCGCCGACGCCGCGCTGGCCTGCACCAGGCTCGCCGTGTTCGCCGAAACCGAAGCGGGCGAACAACTCTCGCGGATCTGGCGGTGCGCCGAGCCGCTCACCCCCGAGGACACCGCCGATCGGGTGCGCTGGCAACTCGACGGCTGGCTGACCCGCCGCGACCGACCAACCGCCCCGGTCACGCTGTTGCGGCTGGAGCCAGTGGAGGTCGTGCGGGCGGGCGCGTTGCAACTCGGCCTGTGGGGCGGCGTCGGCGAGGAGGACGAGCGAGCCCGGCGCGCGCTGGTCCGGGTCCAAGGATTGCTCGGCGGGGAGGCGGTCCAGATGGGCGTGCTCAGCGGCGGCCGCGGTCCCGCCGAACGCGTCACCATGGTCGTGCTCGGCGACGAGCGGGTCCCCGCCGCCGACCCCGAATTGCCCTGGCCCGGTCGGCTACCGGAACCTGCCCCCGCTGTGCTGCTGATGAACCGCCCAGTGGTGCGCGTGGAAGCGGCCGACGGAACTCCGGTGCGAGTCACCGAGCGCGGCCTGTTCACCGCCGACCCGGCCCGGCTGCACTGGGGCAGCCGCAGCTGGCCGCTGGCGGGCTGGGCCGGGCCATGGCCGGTGGACGAACACTGGTGGGTCCCGGACTCCGCCGCCGCGGCGCGCGCCCAAGTCCAGTTGGGCGGCGACGCGGGCGACGTCCGAGTGTTGCTCCTCGTCTACAGCGGTGAATCATGGCGCGCCGAAGGGCTTTACGACTAATAGCGCCTAGCTCGCCCTCGGCGCGGTCAGGTGATCGACGAGCACGTGCCGGTGGGTGCCGACCGCCACCGGCGCGGCCGCCCGCAGGCGTGTAGTGCGTCGGCATTCATCATGAACTGCGGTGGTGGCTGACCGTGGCACGGCGACCGCTTGGCGCGTACCCCCACCTCAACAAGTGGCTGAATCTACGCGGTTGTCTGCCAGTCCTGGCGCGTCGCCCAGTCCCGCAGGGTGGTGGCTCCGGTCACGAGCACCGACGGATCGGGTTCCGGCGGTGTGGGCGCTCCCGGGGGCGGCGGTGTGTATACCCCGGCGACCCCTGCGGCGGCCTCGGCGCCGAGGTGCGGGGCGAGCATCTCCCGATAAGCCTCGGGAGATATGGAATTCCATCGCACCGGGTGTCCGAGGACCGTGCCGAGCTCGGCGGCGACCTCGTCGCCTGTCAGCGCCTGCGGACCCGCAACGATCCGCAGCGGGGGCGGAGCGGCCGCGGTGATCAGGTCGGCGACGGTCGAGCCGAGATCATCGAGTGCGACCCACGGGACGGGCAACTCCCGCGGCAGCGGATAGGCGAGCTGCCCGGCGCGCACGAGCGGGGCGGACCAAGGGGCGACGAGGTTCTCCATGTACTGCCGAGCGGGCGCGACCACCGTCGCCGCCTCGGCGCCGCGGGTCAGTTCGGCGGACAGCAGCACGCGGGCGTCCACGAACGGCACCCCGATGGGCGCGGGCGGCAGCACCGTGCCGGTATTGAAGACGACCCGTTCGACGCCCGCCTTCCGAAGTCCGGCCAGCACCGCCTCGGACTGCCGGACGGCGAGGTCGGTGAAGACGAGCGGCAGTTGCACGATCACGGCGTCGGCGCCCGCGTACGCGGCGGCCAGCGACTCGGGGTCGAGCAGGTCGGCGTGGACCGGTTCGGCGTCCGGGTGCAGCGCGGCGGGAGAAGTGCGGACGATCCCTCGGACGCGGTGCCCCGCGGACAGCAGGCCGCGGACGATAGCGACGCCCTGGATTCCGGTCGCGCCGTGGACGATCACGGTTGATGTGTTCATGTCCGCGATGCTAGTTTCGGCAGTAAAGCAATACCCAGGAAGTGATATTATTTCCTGATGGGAACCATTGGCTCTGAGCAGCTGAAACAACTGCAAGACACCGAGTGCTCGGGGTGCGGTGTGGAGCGCACGCTGAAGGTTCTCGACGGAAAATGGACGACGCTGATCGTCCGCGAACTGCTCTCCGGCCCCAAGCGCTTCGGCGACCTGCGCACCGCCCTCGGTTCGCCGAGCGCCAAGACCCTCACCGACCGCCTGCGCGCCCTCGAACACCAGCGCATCCTCACCCGCACCGTCTACGCCGAAGTACCGCCCCGCGTCGTCTACCAACTCACCGAAGACGGCGAGAGCCTCAGCGACATCCTGTACGCGATGCTCAAGTGGGGCGAGGAACACCCCCTCATCGGCAGCTGACGCCCGAGGTCGGCCGCATATCGGGCGCGCTGCGAACAACGCAGCCGAGACCTCGCCAACCGTGCTCAGCCGCTGTGATGCTGCCGACAAACACCGGGCGGGGGTCGGGTGGGGGTCGGTACTCTCGAACATCGTGAATCTGACGGCTGCCCGGATGGCGTTCGGTGGGATGGAGATCGCCTATCGCGATTCGGGAGCGGTCGACGAGACGCCCGTCGTGCTGGTGCACGGCATGGGCGGGGACGGGCACACCTGGGATCGCTTCGCGCGCCGGTTGGCGCAGGCGGGGCGGCGGGTGATCATTCCCGACCTGCGCGGGCACGGTCACAGCTCGCACACCGATTCCTACCGCTTCGACGAGTTCGGCGCCGACGTGCTGCGCCTGTGCGAGCACCTCGAACTGAGCCAGGTGGATCTGGTCGGGCACTCGCTGGGCGGCTACGCGGTGTCCTGCGTCGCGCAGGAGCGGCCCGAGCTGGTGCGCAGGCTGGTCATCGAGGAATGCCCGCTGCCGCTGCGCTCCGGCGACGAGGAACTCCGGCTGACCCGCCGGTTCCCGACCCTGCCGGAACTCTGGCACGCGACGACCAGCCTCATCCGGCACCCGCGCGCCGTCCTCGCCTTCGATCGCTCGATGACCCGCACGGCGCTGGAACAGTTCCGCAAGCCGAACCCGGAATGGTGGGACCGGCTGGGCGACATCACCGCCCCCACGCTGGTGCTGCGCGGCGGACCTGGCGGCATGGTCGATCTCGCGAAGCTCGAGGTGTTGCTCGGCTTGGTCGCCGACTGCACCGTCACCCCGTTCGCGTGCGGCCACAGCATCCACCGCGACCGGTACCGCGAGTTCGAGGCCACGGTGCTGCCGTTCCTCGCCGTGCCGTGAGAGAGCACGGCGCGCGGAATCTAGAGTGAAACGGTGTTCATTACCGACAGGTCCGTCCGCGTGAGCGCGCGATGAACGCGTTCGACGGCATGCTGTGCTCGGCGGCGTCGGCCGACGTTCCGTTGCCCGGCACCGCGACGAAGGTGAGCAGCTGGCTCTGCGTCGAACACCCCGGCGCGTGGGGTCGTGACGTGATCGGCGACGAAGTGCTCGGACCCGAGATCAGCGCGGAACTCGCCGCGCGCACCACCGCCGCGCGTGCCCGCCCGACCCTGATCCGTCGCCCCGGCCGCAGCGAATTCACCGGTGCCCGAACGGTTCTGCTGGTCAACTCGCGCGCCGAGGGCGGCTGGTGCGAGCGGCTCGAGATCACCGACCTGAAGCAGTTGCTCGAAATCGACCTGCACCTGCTCGACGGACCGCCGCCCGGCATCGGCGAGCCGGTGACCGACCCGCTGGTCCTGGTCTGCGCGCACGGCAAGCGCGATCAGTGCTGCGCCGTGCTCGGCCGCCCCATCGCCGCGGCCCTCGCGACCGCCAACCCCGACCGGGTCTGGGAATGCTCGCACACCGGCGGCCACCGCTTCGCGCCCGCCATGGTGCTGCTGCCCTCGGGACTCACCTACGGCCGCGTCGACACCGCCACCGCGACCGCCGCCGTGGCGGCCGCCCACCGCGGTGAGGTCGCGCTCACCGGTTTGCGTGGGCGCAGCGGGCATCGGCCCGTCGAGCAGGTCGCCGAACTCGCGGTGCGCGCTGAGATCACCGCGGGCCTCGACGAACTCACCGTCGAATCCGAAAAAGACGCTACCGCAACCGATCCCACGTACGCGGGCAGTGCGATCGTCACCCACCGAGACGGCAGACGCTGGCGCGTCACCGCGCGGACGATCGCCTACCCCCCGCGCCAAGCCAGCTGCGGCGCGGGCCCGAAACCGGTCACCGCCCTCCTCGCCGACCCCATCCAGCCGCTGCCCTGATCGCGCGCCGCGTCGGCACCGTCCGCTGTCGTCGTCCACCGACACTGACGCCGTTCGCAGCCAAATCCCTTGCGCTGCACCCGACCAGCCACCTCCGGTTGTGCCGCCGCCTACCGCTTGCCAAGTCCCACATACTCTCCACACGCTTCACACGGTCGGTGCCTATGTGAACCGTGCGAAAGATGTGTGGGACGTCGGTGTTGCGCCGTGCGCGGGGAGTCGACACCGGCGCGATCCGGAACGGCAAGCGCGCAGGGGGTAGCGGTCCGGTCACCAGTGGGTGCCGGGGACCCAGCGGGCGGCGCGGCGCAGCACGGTGCCGGTGACCCGGCGTGCGGTCGAGGGCTCCCGTGGTTCCGGTTGCGGGGCAACGGGTTCCGCGTCTTCCTCGGTGTCGGTGGTTTCGCCCTTGGCGGCGGGGGAGTCCGGCAGCGCGCGGTAGTAGCGGTGCAGGACGCGGTCGCGGAACTTGGGCGTGAGCAGCGCGCCGTATTCGGCGATGGTGCCGATCGGGACGTCGATCCGCTTGGGGCGCTCGGTGAGTGCGCGCACGATCGTGGCCGCCGCCCACTCGGGTGATTCCGACGGCCCTTGGGCGCCGCTCGGGGTGATCATCGGTGTGCGCACCAGCGGCATGTGGATGGTGGTGAAGGTGACGCCGTCTGCCATGGTCTCCACGGCCGCGACCTCGGTGAACTTGTCCAGCGCCGCCTTGCTCGCCAGGTAGGCGGAGAACCGGGGAGTCGCGACTTGCACACCCGCGCTGCTGATCTGGACGATGTGGCCGAACTTGCGCTCGCGCATCTGCGGCAGCAGGGCCAGCGTCATGCGCAGCGCGCCGAAGTAGTTCACCGCCATGGTCCGCTCGAAGTCGTGCAGGCGGTCGGTGGAGCGGTGGATGGCGCGGCGGATCGAGCGGCCCGCGTTGTTCACCAGCATGTCGACGTGGCCGTGCTCGTCGAGGATGGTCTTGACGGTGTGGTCGACGGAATCGGAATCGGTGACGTCGCACTGGTATCCGTACGCCGAGCCGCCCGCGGCGCGAATCTCCTCGACCACGGACGCGAGTTCGTCGCCGCGGCGGGCCAGCAGGAACACCGTGGCGCCCTTGTCGGCCACGGCCACCGCGGCGGCCCTGCCGATGCCGGAGGAGGCGCCGGTGATGAGGACGTGCCTGCCGGTCAGATCCCGGCTGCGGCGGTTGCGTCGGATCTGCCCGCGCACACCGGCGTCGTCGGCGGAAGCTCGGTTCATCGGGATCGCTCCTTTGTCGCGTCAACGGTGACGGCCTGGAATGGGCAAGAACTTACTCTGAAGTAAGTTTACTCGCCAAGTGGCGCTCGTCACGCCCGGAGACGCGTTCGAAGAGCTCTCGAATCCTTCGAACATATGTGCGATACTCGTGCGCATGGCGGACGATCGGATGGCGGACATCTTTGCCGCGGTGCGGCTCGGCAGCGGGAATCCGGAAGCGGCGCGCCGCGCGCTCGGTGCGCTGTGGGAGGAACTAGATCCGTCCGGTGATCCCTTGCAGCGCTGTGTGATCGCGCATCACCTCGCCGTCCTTCAGGAGAAGGACGAGGACGCGCTGCATTGGGATCAGCGCGCGCTCGCCGCGGTGTTCGGTCCCGGAATCCCGCTGGACGAGGGACTGCGCTGTTTCCTGCCTTCGCTGTATCTGAACCTGGCCGACAGTCACCGCAGGCTCGGCGATTTCGACGGCGCCCGAATGCAATTGGCGATCGCGCGCGGTCACCTGCGGATTCTGGCCGACGACGCGTACGGCGAGATGATCCGCGACGGGCTGGACCGGGTGGACGCCGCGGTGGCCGCCGGCTCCACCGAGCGGGTTCGAGAGGGCTGATCGGCGGGCGGGCGGCGGGTCGATGAGGGGCCCGCCGCCCGCTGGTTGCGACTCGGTATCCGTTGGGCGGACCCCCGCGCACCTCCACATCTATCGAATGTATGTTCGAGATGAGGAGGTGACGTGTCATGGGTTGGAGCAACGGCCCGCCGACCTGGGCCGAATTGGAGCGGGTGCTGTCCGGTCGTCCCGGCCGGACCAACCCGGACGCCATGTACCCGGGCGACGGCGGCGACAGCCCGGCCTGGTCGCGCAAGCGCGAGCCTTACTCGGCCGAGCCGATGCACCACGACGGCCCGACCGTGCCGTACGCGGAACTGCACGCGCATTCGGCCTACAGCTTCCTCGACGGCGCCAGCCAGCCCGAAGAGCTGGTGGAGGAGGCCGTGCGGCTGGGGCTGGAGGCGATCGCGCTCACCGACCACGACGGTTTCTACGGCACCGTCCGCTTCGCGGAGGCGGCCAAGGAGCTGGGAATGGCGACCGTCTTCGGCGCGGAACTGTCGCTGGGCCCGCAGGACGTGCGCCTGCGCGCGCCGAAAACGCACGCCGACGCGCCGGACTCCGCGCCGCGCACGGGCGCGCCGGATCCGGCCGGACAACACCTGCTCGTGCTGGCCCGCGGCCAAGAGGGCTATCGGCGGCTGTCCCGTGAGATCGCCGCCGCGCACTTGGCCGCGGGGGAGAAGGGCATCCTCCGCTACGACCTCGACGTCCTCACCGAGGCGGCGGGCGGGCACTGGCACATCCTGACCGGCTGCCGCAAAGGGCACCTGCGCCGCGCGCTCGACGAGGACCTGCGCGTTGGCGACGCCCACCTGGCGCGTGCCGAGGCCGCGTTGCGCGAACTCACCGAGCGTTTCGGCGTCGAACGGGTCGGTGTGGAACTCACCCACCACGGCGTCCCGGAGGACGACGAGCGCAACGCCCACCTCATCGACCTCGCCGACCGGCTCGGCCTGCCCGTAATAGCAACCACCGGAGCGCATTTCGCCGCACCCGCGCAACGGCGCCGGGCCATGGCGCTGGCCGCCATCCGGGCCAGGCAGAGCCTGGACGACATCGCGGGCTGGTTGGCGCCCACCGGCGGCGCGCACCTGCGCTCGGGTGCGGAGATGGCGCTGCTGTTCGCGTCCTGCCCCGACGCGGTGGCCAATGCCGCGGCGCTGGCCCGCGAATGCGCCTTCGACCTGCGCCTCATCGCGCCCCAGCTGCCGCCCTTCGACGTGCCGGACGGCCACGACGAGAACTCCTGGCTGCGCGAACTCGCCCTGCGCGGCGCGGCTCGCCGCTACGGCTCGCGCGCGGAGAACCCGGCGGCCTACCGGCAGATCGAACACGAGCTCGCGGTGATCGAGCAGCTCGGCTTCCCCGGTTACTTCCTGGTGGTGCACGACATCGTCAGCTTCTGCGCGGACAACGACATCCTGTGCCAGGGCAGGGGTTCGGCGGCCAACTCCGCGGTCTGCTACGCCATTGGCATCACCAACGTCGATCCGGTGGCCAACTCGCTGCTGTTCGAACGCTTCCTCTCGCCGGAACGCGACGGACCGCCCGATATCGACGTGGACATCGAATCCGATCGCCGGGAGGAGGCGATCCAGCACGTCTACGCCAAATACGGTCGCGAGTACGCCGCCCAGGTAGCCAATGTGATCACCTACCGCGGCAAGTCGGCGGTGCGCGATGCCGCACGCGCGCTTGGCTTTTCGCCGGGACAGCAGGATGCGTGGAGCAAACAGGTGAGCCGCTGGACCGGCGTCGCGGCCGAGACCGGCACCGACATTCCCGACGAGGTGCTGCACTTGGCCGCCGACATCGAAGGGCTGCCAAGGCATTTGGGCATCCATTCCGGCGGCATGGTGATCTGCGACCGTCCCATCGCCGACGTGTGCCCGGTGGAGTGGGCGCGCATGCCTGGCCGCAGCGTATTGCAGTGGGACAAGGACGATTGCGCCGCGGTCGGGTTGGTGAAGTTCGACATGCTCGGGCTCGGCATGCTTTCCGCGCTGCACTACATGATCGATATGGTGCGCGAGCACAAGGGCATCGAGGTGGAGTTGCACAAGCTCGACCTGAAAGAGACCGCCGTCTACGACATGCTTTCGCGCGCGGACTCGGTCGGTGTCTTCCAGGTGGAGTCGCGGGCCCAGATGGCCACCCTGCCCAGGCTGAAGCCGCGTGATTTCTACGACCTGGTGGTGCAGGTCGCGCTGATTCGCCCCGGGCCGATCCAGGGCGGCTCGGTGCACCCCTACATCCGTCGCCGCAACGAGCGCGAGAAATGGGACTACGACCATCCGGCGCTGGAGAATTCGCTCGGCCGCACCCTCGGCGTTCCGCTGTTCCAGGAGCAGCTGATGCAGATGGCCGTCGACGTCGCCGGTTTCACCGCCGCCGAGGCCGATCAGCTGCGCCGCGCGATGGGGTCCAAGCGCTCACCGGAACGCATGGAGCGCATCAAGGCTCGCCTCTACCAGGGCATGCGCGACCTGCACGGCATCACCGGCGAGATCGCCGACCGCATCTACGAGAAGCTCTACGCCTTCGCGAATTTCGGCTTCCCGGAAAGTCATTCGCAGAGCTTCGCCGCGCTGGTGTTCTATTCGGCGTGGTTCAAGCTGCACCATCACGCCGCGTTCACGGCCGGATTGCTGCGCGCCCAGCCGATGGGCTTCTACTCCCCGCAATCCCTGGTCGCCGACGCGCGCAGGCACGGGATCGCGGTGCACGGCCCCGACATCAACGCCAGCTTGGCCGAGGCGACACTGGAGGCGGCGGGCACCGAGATCCGGCTCGGGCTGGCCGCCGTCCGCCACCTCGGCGCGGAACTTGCCGAGCGGATCGTCGCCGCCCGGCGCGAACGCGGACCGTACACCTCGTTCCTCGACCTCACCGGACGGGTGGAACTCTCTGTCGCGCAAGCCGAATCGCTGGCCACCGCGGGCGCGCTCGGCAGCCTCGGCATCAGCAGGCGTGAGGCGCTGTGGGCGGCGGGCGCGGCGGCGGGGGAGCGAGTGGATCGGCTGCCCGGCACCGGCGCCGCGACCACCGCCCCCGCCCTGCCCGGTATGAGCGAACTGGAACTCGCGGCCGCCGACGTGTGGGCCACCGGAATCTCACCGGGCAGCTATCCGACCGAATTCCTGCGCCCGCAACTCGACGCGCTCGGCGCCATCCCCGCCTCGGGCTTGCTCGCCGTCCCCGACGGTTCCCGTGTGCTGGTCGGCGGCGCGGTCACCCACCGCCAGCGCCCCGCCACCGCCGAGGGCGTCACCTTCCTCAACCTGGAGGACGAGACCGGCATGGTGAACGTCGTCTGCTCCGTCGGTCTCTGGGCCCGCTACCGCCGCCTCGCCCAGAGCGCCACCGCCCTGCTCATCCGCGGACGGGTGCAGAACGCGGAGGGCGCCGTCAGCGTCGTCGCGGAACACCTCCAGCGACTGCACCTGCGAATCGACGGCAAGTCGCGCGACTTCCGTTGAGCCGACCGCTCCTTCCGTGGGTGGTACCCTATATGGCATGATCAAGACGACCGTGTATCTCCCCGAGGAATTGGAGGTCCGGCTCGACGCCGAAGCCGCCGCGACGGGGGTGAGCAAGGCGGAACTCATTCGACGGGGGATCACCATGCTGCTCGACTCATCGGACAGGCCGAAGGCCGATAAACCGCTGCCGGTCTTTCGCAGTGGTCGATCGCGCACCGCGGAAGAGATGGACGATGCGGTCTACGACCACATCAAGTCGCGGGCGGCGCGGCGGTGATCATCGTCGCCGATACCTCCGCCCTCTTCGCGGCCTTCGATCAAGACCAAGCGGAGCATGAGCAAGCGCTCCAGGTCATGGAAACCGAGACGTTGGTGATTTCACCGTTGGTCCTGACCGAACTGGACCACCTGGTGCACCGTGACCTCGGATTCGAAGCCGCGATGCAGGTCACCGACGCCCTGATGGGCCGTTTGATCGAAGGGCGTTACAAGCTGGCGGAGCTCAAGCATGTCGATCTCGCGTCGGCGCAGTCGATTCGCTCCAAGTACGAGGGCCTCCGGCTGGATTTGGCGGATGCCGTCGGAGTCGCACTCGCCGACAAGTACCGGACCGATTGCATATTCACGTTGGATCAGCGCGACTTTCGAGCTATCGAACCGCTGACGCCAGGCGTCGCTGCCTTCCGGATACTGCCCGCGGACCTGTGACGCCGCGTGCCGACGTCTGCTGGCGAACGAGTTCGGTGACCGCGCGCGGTGCGGCGGTTACGCTGCGAGCATGCGGAAGCTTGTTGTGGTGTGCGTCGCTCTGCTCGGCTTGGCGCTGCTCGTCGGCTGCGGCGACGACGATCGGGCCGACTCCGGTGGCTCGCAGGCCAAGACGGGCGCCTCCGCGCCGGTGTCGCCGCCAGGGTTCCGTGAGCAGGCGCCCACGCCAGGCGACAGCAGCGGGCAGGACACCGACACCGTCGACCGCAAGGAGGTCGTCACCGGCAGCATCGACATCACCGCAGGCGATCCGATCGCGGCCGCGGCGCAGGTCTCCGACCGGGTGCGCGAGGCGGGCGGCCGGGTGGACAGCCGCACCGAGCAGCCCGGCACCGACGACACCGAGCCAAGCGCGTCGTTGACCGTGCGGGTGCCCGCCGACAAGACCGACGCGTTCGTGAACGGCCTCGGCGCGATCGGCACCCTCACCAGGGTGAGCACCAACCGCGACGACGTCACCATGCAGTGGGAGGACCTGGACGCCAGGATCAAGGCGTTGCAGGCCTCGGTCGACCGGCTGCGCGCGCTGATCACCGGCGCCGCGACCACCGCCGATCTCATCGCCGCCGAGCAGGCGCTGGCCAGCCGCCAGGGCGAACTCGACAGCCTCACCGCCCAGAAGCGCCGCCTCGACGATCAGGTCGCGCTGTCCACCCTCACCATCGAGATCACCACGACCGACAAGGACTCCGACGCTGGACCAAGCAACTTCTGGGACGGCATCGTCGCGGGCTGGAACTCGCTGGTCGACTGGCTGAAGGACGCGGTCGTGTTCACCGGCAAGGCGATTCCCTGGCTCGGCTTCCTCGCGATCGTCGGCGCCCTCGTGTTCGCTGTCGTCCGCTTGGTGCGCCGCAGGCGCCGTCCGGACGAAAGCCCTTCCAGCACAGCGGTTCCCGCCGCCACCCGAACAGGAGCCCCCGATGCCGCCGACGGTGGTCAGGGCGATCATCAAACCCAACAGCCGTAAAGGCCCACTCGTCGAACCACTTCCGGACGGCACCCTCCAGCTCTACGTCCGCGCCCCCGCCGTCGAGGGCAAGGCCAACAAGGCCGCGATCGAACTCCTCGCCACCCACTACAACGTCCCCAAGACCGCCGTCCGCCTCACCGCGGGCGCTACCTCCCGCCACAAGCGTTTCGAGATCGAGGACTGAGGGCGGCTACCTCAGAACTCGAGTTCGGTCCACGGAATGCTGATCGGGAACGGGAAATCGAACTCGATACCGTTCGGAGCGTCGCGGGTCCATTCCCCGGTGAGCAGATAGTTGGAGGGCCGCAGCGTTCGAGCGCTGTCCACATTCGGCCGGTGAATATCTGATGTTCGCCCGGGCCACGGCGCAGCCAGACCACCCGCCCGTTCCACAGCTCGATCTGCGCGGCGATCTCGGCGGGTAGCTTCTCCAGTTCTTCCCATGTCAGGTGGGTGGGAAGATTCGGCTGCTCGCAGTGCGGCCCTGGCATGTGTAAATGGTAGCCGCGCCGCTCTCAGACGCCGCCGGGAAAGCCCAGCTGGCGCCAGGCTTCGTAGACGGTGACGGCGGCGGCGTTGGAGAGGTTCATCGAGCGGCGGCCGGGGAGCATGGGGATGCGCAGGTGGGCGGTCACGTGGGGGTCGTCGAGGACGTGGTCGGGCAGGCCGGTGGGTTCGGTGCCGAAGAGCAGGACGTCGCCTGGCTGGTAGGCGATGTCGGTGTAGCGGGTCGTCGACTTGGTGGTGAAGGCGTAGACGCGCTCCGGCCGCAGCGCTTCCCAGGCGGCGGGCAGGCTCTCGTGCACGGTGACCGAGGCGAGATCGTGGTAGTCCAACCCGGCCCTGCGCAGCTTGGACTCCGAGAGGTCGAACCCCAGCGGCTCGATCAGGTGCAGCTCACAGCCGGTCCCGGCGACCAGACGGATCGCGTTTCCGGTGTTCGGCGGAATGCACGGCTCGTGAAACATCAGGCGGAACACGCGTCAAGTCAACCAGGCGCCGCCATTACCGCGCCGCCGGGTCTACCAGCCGAAGCTGCCCGTGCTCGGGTCGGCGAAATGCCGGAGGACATCGAGCCCGACGTCGACGGGAGCGGGTGGTGGGGGCGTCGGCGGCGAGGGTGCGTCTGCAAGAATCGGGGGCGTGACCGATCTCGACGCGTCCGCTGGACGACACGCAGGCGGCCGGGCAGCGCAGTTTGTGAAGTGTCATCTGCCGATGGTGGTCGTCGTGCTCGTCGTTGTGGTCGCGGTGGTCTTCGTCGCACAGGATCGGTGGCGGCGCGGTGCGCTGTTCTTCGGTGGGGCGACGTTGTTGGCGGCGGCCTTCCGGTTGTGCCTGCCGACCGCGCGGGTTGGGCTGCTCGCGGTGCGCAGCAAGCCATTCGACGTTGGCGCGTTGAGTTTGCTCGGCTCCGCCATCGTCTTCCTCGCCGCCACCATCAACACCCTCGGCGTCGGCTGAGGCCGAGGCATCGCGCACCGGACTTTGTACCGGGCCGGGTGCGCGACGCCCTCCGCTCAGCCCGGATAACGTTCGCTGAAGACGGTCCGGTCGCGTTCGCGGCGGCCCGGATGCGGCACCGCCGACGCGGGGTAGCCGACGGCCACCATAACCGCGATGGCCAGATCGTCCCGATCGTCGATGCCGATGGCCCGCTTGACGAGGGCGGGGTCCCAGCCGTTCATGGGCGCCGAGGCCAGCCCGAGGCTGGCCGCCGCGAGCATCACGTACGTCGCGGCGATCATCGCGTTCTTCACGGCGTTCTCCCTGAGCAGTCCGCGCTGCTCCAGTGCGTGGAATTCGGCTCGGGACTCGAACAAGGCCATGAATTCCGCGTTCCACGCGCCGTTGCGCCCGGCCAAGTCCGCGATGTCGCCGTTGCCCGCCCGCCAGGCAGCCGGGTCGGCGACGAAGACCAGCGTCACCGGCGCCTCCAGCGGTTGCGGCTGCCCGAAAGCTGCCTCGGACAGTGCTTTTCGACCGGTATCGCTGGTCACCACCACGATCGACCGGTCCTGCATGTTCCAGGCGCTCGGGGCTTGCACCGCGAGATCGAGCAGTTCGTCGAGGAGTTCCGGGGCGACCGGGTTCGGCCGATAGTGGCGGACTGTGCGACGGGTTCGGATGGCGTCGGGAACCGAAAGTGCCTGTGCGTTCATAATTCTTACTATCGGAGAGCGACGCACTATTAGGAAGAAGGCACTTTTGGGTTCGTTACACTCGGATGGGTGCGTACGATTCACGAGGCTAGTGGTCTGCCCGCCGATGTCTACTCCGCGAAGTGCCCCACACGGCAGGTGCTCGACCATGTCGCGGGCAAATGGACGGTGCTGATCGTCGACGCGCTCGCCGAGGGCACATTGCGCTATACCGACCTGCGACGCCGCATCGAGGGAATCTCCCAGAAGATGCTGACGCAGACTCTGCGTCAGCTGGAGGCCGATGGATTCGTCACGCGCACAGTGCATCCCACCATCCCACCGCGTGTCGACTACACGCTCACCGAGCTGGGCCACAGCCTGCGCGTCCCCATCGCGGCCTTGCGCGACTGGATCGAGACCAATATCAATCGCATCGAGGATGCCCGCCGCAGCACGGGCGCTTGACGAGGCGCGCACCGGTGGTTCCATCGCCGCCGCGGCGGACGCGCAGCGAGGATGTCAGGTCGACAGCGGCGGACGCGTCAGCGGTTCTCGCGCGCCAACCGCATGGTCTCGATGAGCAACTTGGAAACCGCCGCCGCCTCGGTCAGGAACCCGTCGTGCCCGTCGCGCGAATGCACCACTTCCAGTCGTGCGCAGCCGGGTAGCGCGTCGGCCAGTTCCTGCTGCGTGCGCAGCGGATAGAGCCGGTCGGAGTCCACGCCGCCGACCACGCAGGGCACCGGCGTCGCGGCGAGCGCGGCCTGGATACCGCCGCGTCCGCGCCCGACGTCGTGCCGGTTCATCGCCTCGGTCAGCAGCACGTAGGTGGCGGGATCGAAACGCTTGCACAGCTTTTCGGCTTGGTGATCCAGGTAGCTCTGCACCGCGTAGCGGCCGCCGTTCCACGGATCCTCGGAACCCTGCGCGTGGTTCTCGAAGCGGTGGTCGAGTTCGCCCTCGGTGCGGTAGGTGAGGTGTGCGATGCGGCGCGCGATACCCATGCCGGTCATCGGCGCGCGATCGGTGTCGTGATAGTCGCCGCCCTGCCAGTCCGGGTCGGCCTTGATGGCGGCGATCTGGGTGGTCTGGGTGCCGATCTGGTCGGCGGTGGCGCGCGCGCCGACGGCCAGCACCAGCGCCGCGGCCACCCGTTCGGGCGCGCCGATCATCCACTCCAGCACCCGCATGCCGCCCATCGATCCGCCGACCACAGCGGCGAGCCGCTCGATGCCGAGCAGATCCAGCAGCGCGGCCTCGGCGCTCACCTGATCGCGGATGGAGATCTCCGGGAAACGCGAACCCCACGGCTTGCCGTCCGGCGCGAGCGACGACGGCCCGGTGCTGCCCTTACAGCCGCCGAGCACGTTGGTCGCGATCACACACCATTCGTCGGTGTCCACCGGCGCGCCCGGGCCGACCATGCCCTCCCACCAGCCGGGCTGGGAGTGGATGTCGTCGGGCGTGCCGACGACGTGCGAATCACCGGTCAGAGCGTGCTCGACGAGCACCACATTGTCCAGGGCGGGGGAGAGCTCGCCCCACCGCTGCACGGCGAGGTGCACGTCCGGAATCACCGCGCCGCTTTCCAGCCGCACGTCCCCGATCGCGATGACGCCGGGCCGACCGTCCGGCGGCGGCAGCAGGCCGACGCCGGACTCGATGCTCTGCTCGGTGCTCACGGTCACGTCGTCGCCGCCGTGAATCCGGCGCGCAGATCGGCCAGAATGTCGTCGATTCCCTCGATGCCCACGGCGAGGCGGACCAGTCCCGGGGTGACGCCGGAGGCGAGCTGTTGCTCGGGTGTCAGTTGGGAGTGCGTCGTGGAGGCCGGATGGATCACCAGAGAACGCACGTCCCCGATGTTAGCGACGTGGCTGTGCAGGACTAACGCGTCCACGAACTTCTTGCCCGCGTCGACGCCGCCGCGCAGCTCGAACGAGACGATCGCGCCGGTCCCCCTCGGCGCGAGCCGCTTGGCCCGCTCGTGCCAAGGCGAGCCGGGCAGTCCCGCGTAATGGACCGCTTCGACGGCCGGATGCTGCGTCAGGAATTCCGCGACCGCCTGCGCGTTGGCGACGTGGCGCTCGACGCGCAGGCTCAGCGTCTCGATGCCCTGCGCGATCAGGAACGCGTTGAACGGCGAGACCGCCGCGCCCAGGTCGCGCAGCAGCTGCACGCGGGCCTTCAGCGCGTAGGCGGGCGCGCCGAGGTCGGCGAAGACCACGCCGTTGTAGCTCGGGTCCGGGGTGGTGAAGCCGGGGAAGCGCGGCTCACCCTTGTCGTCGCGGACGGTCCAGTCGAACTTTCCGCCGTCGACGATCGCACCGGCGACGGCCGCGCCGTGCCCGCCCAGGTACTTGGTGGCGGAGTGCACCACGATGTCGGCGCCGTGCGCCAGCGGCTGGATCAGGTACGGGGTCGCGACGGTGTTGTCCACGATCAGCGGGATTCCCGCGGCGTGCGCGACCTCGGCGATGCCGGGGATGTCGAACACGGCGCTGCTGGGATTGGCGATTGTCTCGCCGAAGAACGCCTTGGTGTTGGGCCGGATCGCCGCGCGCCACTGCTCGAGATCGTCCGGGTCCTCGACGAACGAGACCTCGATGCCGAGCTTGGGCAGCGAGTAGTGGAAGAGGTTGTAGGTGCCGCCGTACAGGTGCGGGCTGGACACGATGTGGTCGCCAGCCTCGGCGAGATTGAGAATCGCGAAAGTCTCCGCGGCCTGCCCGGAGGCCAGCAGCAGCGCGGCGACACCGCCTTCCAGGGCGGCGATGCGCTGCTCGACCACATCCTGGGTCGGGTTCATGATGCGGGTGTAGATGTTGCCCGGCTCGGCGAGACCGAACAGCGCCGCCGCGTGGTCGGTGTCGCGGAAGGCGTAGGAGGTGGTCTGGTAGATCGGCAGGGCGCGGGCGCCGGTGCTCGGATCGGGGGCTTGGCCCGCATGCACCTGCTTGGTCTCGAAGGACCAACGGGCAGGATCGAACTCGGCCGCTACGGGGTCGGTCATGTCATGCTCCACAAGAGTTGTTCGCCGGAACTAACGAGATCGGTGATGCGGTCTATCCAGGACAACACATTTCCGGGAACCTCCTGACAGCGCGCTTGCCCTCGACCTTCGAGGGCCCGGTCATCACCCGGAGCACCCCACCGCTGCTGGAGGGTTGCCGTCCAGCGAGCCGGGGCTTGGCGCTGGCACTCATGACCTGACGGACATGGTAGCTGGCGGGCGGCCAATGGCCGAAATTCGTAGCCGATCTCACTCCGCCGATTCGGTCACCGGTTCCGCGCAGACCCGCATGAACTCCGCGTACGCGTCGAGCAGCGTCGCCCGCGCCGCGTGCACCGCGGTCTCCGGATCGCCGTCCATGATCAGCTCGCCGTGCACGTCCATCGCGAGATGACACAGCATCTGCCAGGTGGAGACGAGCAATCGCACGCTCAGCGCCCCTTGCGTGGTGCCGAGACGTTCGGCGAGCACCGCGGTGATGGCATCGGACTTGCTGTCGGCGAACTCCAGCGCGCGGCTGTTGACCGAAGGGCTGTCACGCGCGACTCGCTGCATCTGCTGGAACCTGCAGAACGATACGGCCGAGTTCTCGCTCGCCGCGTCATCGATCACCCGGAGATAGGCGTTGCACAGCGCGCGCAGTTCGTTGCCGCCGAGCGGCTCTTCTCGCAACTTCTCGGCAACCATTTGGCCGAAGTCGAGGATGGGCGCGAGGACGATGTCCTCTTTCGTCTCGAAATACCGGTTGACGGTGCGCGGCGAGACGTCGGCCGCGTTCGCGATCTGCTCGACCGTCGTCGCGTCGAAGCCCTGCTTGTCGCACAGCTCGAGCGCGATGTTCATGATGCGCTGCCTCGTCTGCTGCTTCTTGCGCTCGCGTAGGCCCAGAGGTGCCGCGTCTTCTCGCCTCGAGGTCACGGCGCCTTCTCGCGTCGAGGACACCGGGTTTTCCTGGTTGGCGGACGCGACGCTCCCCGAGGCCGCGCGGCCGGTGCTGTTCCCGGTCGCGGCGGCGTTCTCGGCCGCGTTCGTGCCCGCCGGCGTCGATGAGTCGAGCATCTCCCCACTGTAACTCAGACACTCGCTCAACTGTCGCAACATGGCAAATGTCTGACTGCGACATTTTTCTATTGACGCCAAATGTCGGACAGTGACAGGATTGCCCTAACGCGCACTTCCGACGACGAGGAGACAAAGTGAGCGAGATATCGACAGCGGTGCACGCGCCGGACGACCGGCGCGACTCGGCCCGCTGGCTGGCGCTCGGCGTGATCGGCCTTGCCCAGCTGATGGTGGTCCTCGACGCGACCATCGTGACGATCGCGCTGCCGTTCGCGCAGCGTGACCTCGGCATCAGCGAGGGCGACAAGCAGTGGGCCCTCACGGCGTACACGCTGATCTTCGGCGGCCTGCTGCTGCTCGGCGGCCGCCTCGCCGACTACCTCGGCCGCCGCCGGATCTTCCTGGTCGGCCTGATCGGCTTCGCGGCCGCCTCGGCGCTCGCGGGTCTAGCGCAGAACGGCGCCCAGCTCTTCGCGGGCCGCGGCCTGCAGGGCGCGTTCGCCGCGCTGCTCGCACCCGCCGCGCTCGCGCTGGTCTCGGTGACGTTCACCGAGGCGAAGGAGCGGGCCCGCGCCTTCGCGGTGTTCGCGGGCATCTCCGCGGGCGGCGCCGCGATCGGCCTGATCGCGGGCGGCGCGCTCACCGAGTACGCGTCATGGCGGTGGACCCTGCTGGTCAACACCCCCATCGCGATTCTCGCGTTCGTCGGCGCGCTCGCGTTCGTCATCAAGGACGTGCCCGCGCCGCGGACCGGCGGCTACGACGTGCCCGGTGCCGTCACCGTGACGGCGGGTCTGATCGCCATCGTGTACGGCTTCAGCCGCGCCGCCGATCACGGCTGGACCTCGGGCGGAACCCTCGCGCTGCTCGTCGCCGGGCTCGCGCTGCTCGTCGCGTTCGTCGTCATCGAGCGTCGTTCGTCGAATCCGCTGTTGCCCCTGCGCATTCCGGGGGAGAGCAACCGAGGTGGCGCGCTGCTCGCCGCGCTGCTGATCCCCATCGCGATGTTCGCGATGTTCCTGTTCCTCTCCTTCTACTTCCAGGTCACGCTCGGCTACTCGCCGCTGAAGGCGGGCGTCGCGTTCCTGCCGTTCCCGGTGGGCATCGCGGTGTCGGCGGGCGTCACCAGCGCACTGCTGCCCAAGCTCGGACCGCGTCCGCTGATGGTCGCGGGCGCCGCGCTCGGTGTTGTCGGGCTGCTCTGGCTGGCGCAGCTGAGCTACGGCGACAGCTATGCCGCCGGTGTGCTGCCCGCCCAGTTGCTGATCGCGCTCGGCATGGGGCCGCTGTTCGTCGGCATGCAGGCGGTCGCGCTGCACCGGGTGGACGAGGCCGACGCCGGTGTCGCCAGCGCGTTGCTCAACGCCGCCCAGCAGGTCGGCGGCGCGGTCGGCACCGCGCTGCTCACCACCATCTCGGTGCAGGCGGCGAAGGACTACCTCGCCGACAACCCGACCGTCGACGACCTGGCCGCTCGCGCCGCCATCCACAGCTACGACGTCGCGTTCTACGTCGGCGCCGGCTTCTTCCTCGCCGCGATTCCGGTGATCGCGCTGATGATCAAGGCCGGGCCTGCGGACTTCGCCGAGGACGCGGAGGAGGGCGTTCGCGTCCCGCTCGCGGTCTGAGCGACACCGGGGACGGCCCGTGCATATGTGGTGCGCGGGCCGTCTCGCGCGTCCGGCCGCCGTTGGGCTTCCGCCCAGGTCGGAGCGCCTGACTTGCCCGGGATGACATGATGGAGAAGGTGGTTGGGATCACTCGTGGGGCTACTCGTGGGTAACCGTCTGGAAGTCCGCACAGTGGGCCCTCCCCGCGCGGTGAGGTCGTCGGCAGCAGTACGCTTGTCTTGCTTGCACCACACGTCCCGCAAACAACGCGGTACATATACGTTGTCTGTTGAACAGCTGGGGTCCGCTCACAAGCGTGTTCGCCTGGCCGTGCAATAAGGGCACCATCCTAGGAGGACACGAAGATCCATGTCCAAGATCAAGGTTGAAGGCACCGTCGTCGAACTCGACGGTGATGAGATGACCCGGATCATCTGGCAGTTCATCAAGGACAAGCTGATCCACCCGTACCTCGACGTGAACCTCGAGTACTACGACCTCGGCATCGAGTATCGCGACAAGACGGACGACCAGGTCACCATCGACGCGGCCAACGCCATCAAGCAGCACGGCGTCGGCGTGAAGTGTGCCACCATCACCCCCGATGAGGCCCGCGTCGAGGAGTTCGGCCTCAAGAAGATGTGGCGCTCGCCCAACGGCACCATCCGCAACATCCTCGGCGGCACCATCTTCCGCGCGCCGATCATCATCTCCAACGTTCCGCGACTGGTTCCCGGCTGGACCAAGCCGATCATCATCGGCCGCCACGCCTTCGGCGACCAGTACCGCGCCACCGACTTCAAGGTCTTCCAGTCGGGCACCGTCACCCTGACCTTCACCCCCGAGGACGGCAGCGAGCCGATCGTGCACGAGGTCGTGAAGATGCCGGACGAGGGCGGCGTCATCATGGGCATGTACAACTTCAAGAAGTCCATCGAGGACTTCGCGCGCGCGTCGTTCAACTACGGCCTGCAGCAGAACTACCCCGTCTACATGTCGACGAAGAACACCATCCTGAAGGCCTACGACGGCATGTTCAAGGACACCTTCCAGGAGATCTTCGACGCCGAGTTCAAGAGCCAGTTCGACGCGGCGGGCCTGACCTACGAGCACCGCCTCATCGACGACATGGTCGCCTCCTCCATGAAGTGGGAGGGCGGCTACGTCTGGGCCTGCAAGAACTACGACGGAGACGTGCAGTCCGACACCGTTGCCCAGGGCTTCGGTTCGCTCGGCCTGATGACCTCGGTGCTGCTGACCCCGGACGGCAAGACCTGCGAGGCCGAGGCCGCGCACGGCACCGTCACCCGGCACTACCGCCAGCACCAGCAGGGCAAGCCGACCTCGACCAACCCGATCGCGTCGATCTTCGCCTGGACCCGTGGCCTCGAGCACCGCGGCAAGCTGGACAACACCCCCGAGGTGATCGGCTTCGCGCAGACTCTCGAGGACGTCGTCATCAAGACCGTCGAGGGCGGCCAGATGACCAAGGACCTCGCGCTGCTCGTCGGCGGCGACCAGGGTTACCTGACCACCGAGGAGTTCCTCGGCGCGCTCGACGCGAACCTGGCTCGCGCGCTGCGCTGAGTCGGCACCGGGGCCGGACGTGATTCGTCCGACCCGACCGGCGCTGGGATTTCCCAGCGCCGGGGTTGAACCGGGCACCCGCCCACCTCGCGGTGGAACGGGTGCCCGATGTGTATTCGGGGCTCACCGCGAGTGCCCTTGCGCCGCAGTCTGTTCGCGCGCCGTCAGTTCGCGGAAGGCACCGGTGCGTCGAGCAATCCGGCGAACGCCCTGGTGAAACTGGCCGTCCCGTGCCCGCGCTCGACCTCGGCGTCGAACAGCCGCTGCAGCGGATCGAGCAGATCCGTTGCCACGCCTTGGTTTCGGCTGGTGGTGCGGATGTCGGCGAGGCCGGCCGCGTTGACCGCGAGATCGGAGAAGTTCACCGGGAACTCCCGCGAGTCGATCTCGGCGGCCAGCGTCGGCAGCATGTCGAGCAGCGCGCGCAGCCAGGGCACCAGGAACGTGTCGGTGAAATCGACCGCGGCGACCCGCTCGGTGTGCACCATGGCCGTCGCCTGGAAGAAGCCGCCGAACAGCCCGTACATCCCGCCGAGCACCGCCATGTCGTGCAGCGCCGCGAGACCCGCGTCCGCGCCGACGTACTTCGTCGCACCGAATTCCGCTATCACCTCGGCGAATTCGGCCTGCGCGCCGGTCTCGCCGCTGTAGACGAGCAGCGCGTCGGGCGTGCCCACCGTCTGCGGGACGCCGAAGACGCCGCCGTCCAGGAAGCGCGCACCGTGCTCGGCGAGCCGGTCGGCCAGCTCGCGCGCGGTGTCGGGGCGGCCGGTCGCGACGTTGAGCACCGTCCGCCCGTGTAGTGCCGCGCCGAGCGGGAGGAGCTGGTCTCCGGCGGCTGCCGTGTCGGCGAGCACGGTGACGATCAGCTCGCTCGCGGCGACCGCCTCGGCGACGTCGTCCGCGCGCCGTGCGCCGAGCTCGTCCAGGTGAATCGCCTTGCCCGGCGTGCGATTCCACACCGTGGTCGGGTGGCCGTTGCGCAGGAAGACCTCGGCGATCGCCGCGCCCATCCGTCCGAGACCCAGCACGGTGACCGATGTCTTGCTCATGATTCCTCCGTCGTGTCGTTCTATCGGGTGGGCGCCCGTCGACCAGTCTTCGCGACGAAGCCGCCGTGGCGTGAGTGGCAGAACTGCCGCCTAGCGAACGATTTCTGCCATACTGGGAGACATGACCGGTCGAACCGTCGCCATGGCCATCGCGCCCGGCGCGCTGCATCCATGGGATCTCTACGAATTGGGCGTCGTCGCCTCGATTTTCGGCACGCCGCAGCCCGATCTCGCCGACCCCTGGTACGAGCTGAAGGTGTGCGCGGTGGCGCCGGACCAGCAGACCCAGCCGATCGGCTTCGGCGCGTTCCTCCGTGCCGAGCACGGTCTGGACGACCTGCTGACGGCCGACACCGTGATCGTGCCCTCGGTGGCGCACGAATGCGTGACCGCCGAACGCGAACTGCCACCCGAGTTGCTGGACGCGCTGGCCGCCGCGCACGACCGTGGCGCGCGCATGGTCGCCCTGTGCGACGGCACTTTCGCGCTGGCGGCGGCGGGTCTGCTGGACGGAAGGCGGGTCACCGCGCACTGGGCGCACGCCGAGATGCTGGCGAAGCGTTTCCCGAAGGTCGAGGTCGACGACTCCGTGCTCTACGTCGACGACGGCGACGTGCTGACCAGCGCGGGCATGACCGCTGCGGTGGACCTGTGCCTGCACCTGGTCCGCCGCGACCTCGGGGCCGAGGTGGCGAACCAGCTCGCGCGCCGCATGGTGATTCCGCCGCACCGGTCCGGGGGCCAGGCGCAGTACATCGACCGAAACGTTCCCGCGCGCCCAGCGGACGATCTCGGCGCGGTGCTGCAATGGGCCGTCGAGCACTTGGACGAGCCGCTGACCGTCGACACCTTGGCGGCCAAGGCCAATATGAGCCCGCGGACGTTCCACCGCCGCTTGCACCGATCCACCGGAGCAACGCCGATGCAGTGGTTGCTCAACCAGCGCCTCGCGCATGCCCAGTCGCTGTTGGAGACCACCGATTTCAATATCGAGCGGATCAGCCGACTGTCCGGACTGGGGACCGCGACGAATTTGCGCAGGCACTTCGCATCCGTGGTCGGGGTCACGCCCGCCGAGTACCGGCGGACCTTCGCGCGCCGAGAGCCGGTCGGGTCCTGATTGTCGGAATGCCTTGTGAACTGGACCGATACCGCGGCGGACGGTGGTCGAACTCACGTCGGCTCGGGGAGCGATCGGACGCGCGCGCCGGTTACATGAAGGCGTGACCAGTCAGGTAGCCGCCCATCTGCCCGCTCCGCCCGACAAGGCGCGGACCGATTGGCATGTCCCCGCGATGCTGGCGCTGGCGCTCGGCGGCTTCGGCATCGGCACGACCGAGTTCGTCACCATGGGTTTGCTGCCGGACATCGCGCGGGCCATGACCGTCTCGGAGCCCACCGCGGGACACGCCGTGTCCGCCTACGCGCTCGGTGTCGTGATCGGTGCGCCGGTGCTTGCCGCGCTCTGCGCGCGGGTTCCGCGCAAACGCCTGCTCATCGCGTTGATGATCGCGTTCACCGTGGGCAACGCGGCAACCGTCCTTGCGCCGAACTTCGAAAGCCTCGTCGTGGCGCGCTTCGTCTCCGGTCTGCCGCACGGGGCGTACTTCGGCGTCGCCTCGCTGGCGGCGGCCACGCTCGCGCCCGCCGGGCAGCGAGCCAAAGCCGTTGCCGCCGTGATGTTGGGGCTGAGCGCCGCCAATGTCGTCGGCGTTCCCGCCGCCACCTGGCTCGGCCAGCACCTCGGGTGGCGGGACGCCTTCGTGGTTGTCGCGTTGATCGGCATCGCGACGGTCGCGGCGCTCGCCCGTTTCGTGCCGGAACTCACCGGTATGAAGACGACCGATCCGAGGACCGAACTCGGCGCGCTGCGCCGCTCGCAGGTGCTGCTGACCTTGGCGGTCGGCGCCGTCGGCTTCGGCGGCATGTTCGCCGTCTACACCTACATCACGACCACCCTCACCGACGTCGCGGGCATGTCAATCGGCTTCGTGCCGCTGGTGCTGATGCTGTTCGGGCTCGGCATGGTGGCGGGCAACATCGTCGGCGGCGTGTTCGCCGACCGCGGCGTCGACCGCGCTGTGTTCGTCGCGATGATCGCGATGGCCCTTGTGCTCGCGGGTTTCGTCGCCGCGGCGCACAATCCGTTCACCGCCGCAGCGGGCGCGTTCCTGGTCGGCGCGACCGGCGCGGCGCTCGCCCCCGCCCTGCAGACCCGGCTGATGGACGTCGCCGCCGACGCCCAAACCCTCGCCGCAGCCTTGAACCACGCGGCGCTGAACATCGCCAATGCCGCGGGCGCGTGGCTCGGCGGCCTGGTCATCGCGGCGGGCCTCGGCTACACGGCGCCCGCCGCCGTCGGCGCGGGACTCGCGGTGATCGGCACGCTGCTCTTCGCGCTCACCGTGTTGCTCTCCCGACGCACCACACCGGCTCGCCCATAGCGCCGGGACCTGGGGTGCCACACACCTTGTGTACGCCTCACATAGGCACCGCCTGTGTGAGGCGTACACACGGTATGTGGGAACTCCGGGGCAGAACATACAGATCTGTATGTAAGTGTAGAATCGTCGGAATGACCAGGACCGCCGCCGACAAGCCGCAGCGCCGAACCCAGGAGCAGCGCAGCAGCGAGATGCGCGTGCGGCTGCTCGACGCCACCATCGATTGCCTGGTCGAATACGGCTACGCGGGGACGACGACGCCGCGGGTCGCCGAGCGCGCCGGCGTCACGCGCGGGGCGCAGGTGCATCATTTCGGATCCAAGAACGATCTCGTCGTCGCCGCGATCAGTCACCTGGCCCAGCGCCGCGCGGAGACGGCGATGCGGGAAATGGCCAAGGTCGAGAGCGGCGCCGACCCGGTCGCCGCGGCCTTGGACTTCCTGTGGGAGTTGCACCAGGGCCCGCTGTTCATCGCGACCGTCGAACTGTGGGTCGCGGGCCGGACCGACCCGGTGCTCGCCTCGGCCATGGAGAAGGTCGAGCCGTTCGTCAACAACGCGGTGCTGATGGCGGTGGCCCGTTTCGTCCCCGACGAGATGCGCCGCAAGGACGCCCGCGATTTCGTCTACACCGCCATGGACGCGCTGCGCGGCATCCTCATCTCGAACTTCATCGAGCCCGACACCGATCGCGCCCGCCGCCGCTGGGCGCGCGCCTCCGCGAACCTGCGCGCGGCCGCGGCGGCAAGTCTCATGCCGCGGCGTGAATGACGCCGAATCGCGTTCGAGGGGTGGGTTTTCGGGCGTCACGTCGGCGGTCGCTCGGCGCGGTGCATGCGGTCGGCGACCGTGGCCAGATGGTCGAAGACGGCGGGGTCGGCGTCGAGGGTGTAGTCGATGTCCAGGCCGGTGAGGAGGGCGGCGATCCGGGGCAGCGAGTCGCCGGACAGATCGAGCGTGCAGGTATCCCCGTCGAGCCGCTTGATCCGATTGGGAAGTGCACCCCAGCTGCGGGCGGCGACGAACTCGGCGGAGGCGGCCACGGTGGCGACGGCGCGGTAGCGCACGGGCGCTTCGGCGATCTTGTCGGCGACGTAAGCGGCCGGATCGCGGGCGGGTAGCGGCCGCGGTGTGACCCGGCGACGGCACGCCGCCGCCACGGTGGCGAGTACCGCGGGATCTGCTTGCGGGCCGTCGCCGGTGTAGTGCAGCGCTGTGACGGTCTGCCCGGTGACGCGACCGCGCAGGCGCGCAGGGAGGACTTGTTCGAGTTGGCCAGCGCGCGCAGCGCTGTTTCGGCGATCCCGGTCAGGCCGGTGGCGGCGGTGCGCAGCGCGACGGCGATGGCGACGGCTTCGTCGTCGTCGAGCAGCAGCGGCGGCAGGTCGGTGCCGGAAGTGAGCCGGTAGCCGCCGTGGTGACCGGGGCTGGAGTCGACCGCGTAGCCGAGTTCGCGGAGCCGGTCGATATCGCGGCGTACCGTGCGCACCGTGACACCGAGCCGGTCGGCGAGGTCGGCGCCGGACCATTCCCGGCGCATTTGCAGCAGTGACAGCAGGCGCAGGATTCGGGCGGGCAGGTCGTGACTCACCCCTTCCGATAATGCCGTCGTTCGAGGACAGAACCTGTCCTGAAAGCGATCTAGCGTCGGTTGCGCTCGACCGCGAGAGGGGCGCATCGGCAAATATCACCGGCAGATGGTTGCAGATACACAACTAGTTGTATGTCTGTCAATGCCTGTATGAACTGGTAATTCTCCGTACTCGACTTGAGAGTGGCCCACACTCTTGCATTCTTACATACAGCTTTGTATGTTTGTTTCAGCTCGATCCGGTCGGATCGGACGCTGATGTCCGCCGCCCGCGCCGCGGGCTCACAACCGCGGCGGGGCAGGCACGAAGTGAGGAGTTCGATGGCGAACAGGGTCTACGTCGTCGGCGTCGGCATGACGAAGTTCGAGAAGCCGGGCCGTCGCAAGAACGAGGACGGCACCGACTGGGACTACCCGGACATGGCGCGAGAGTCGGGCACCAAGGCGCTCGCCGACGCGGGCATCGATTACCGCGAGGTGCAGCAGGCCTACGTCGGTTACGTCTACGGCGAATCCACCTCCGGCCAGCGCGCGGTCTACGAGCTGGGCATGACCGGCATCCCGGTGGTCAACGTCAACAACAACTGCTCGACCGGTTCCACCGCGCTGTACCTCGCGGCGCAGGCGATCCGCGGCGGCCTCGCCGACTGCACGCTGGCGCTGGGTTTCGAGAAGATGCAGCCGGGCTCGCTGGGTTCCACCTGGGACGATCGCGAGCAGCCGATGGCCAAGCACATCATGGCGCTGGCCGAGATCTCCGAGGTGCTCTTCCCCGTCGCGCCGTGGATGTTCGGCGCGGCGGGCCGCGAGCACATGAAGGAGTACGGCACCACCGCCGAGCACTTCGCCAAGATCGGCTACAAGAACCACAAGCACTCGGTGAACAACCCGTACTCCCAGTTCCAGGACGAGTACACCCTCGACGACATCCTCGGCGCGCGGATGATCTACGACCCGCTCACCAAGTTGCAGTGCTCGCCGACCTCGGACGGTTCCGGCGCGGTGATCCTGGCGAGCGAGGACTTCGTGAACTCGCACGACCTCGCCGGGCAGGCCGTCGAGATCGTCGGCCAGGCGATGACCACCGACTTCGCCTCGACGTTCGACGGCACCGCGAAGAACCTGATCGGCTACGACATGAATGTGCAAGCCGCACAGCAGGTTTACCGGCAGGCGAACCTCGGGCCGGAGGACTTCCAGGTCATCGAGCTGCACGACTGCTTCTCCGCCAACGAGCTGCTGCTCTACGAGGCGCTCGGCCTGTGCGGCCCCGGCGAGGCGGGCAAGCTCATCGATGAGAACCAGACCACCTACGGCGGCAAGTGGGTCGTCAACCCGTCCGGCGGCCTGATCTCCAAGGGCCACCCGCTCGGCGCGACCGGTCTCGCGCAGTGCTCCGAACTCACCTGGCAGCTGCGCGGCGCGGCCGACAAGCGCCAGGTCGAGGGCGTCACCGCCGCGCTTCAGCACAACATCGGCCTCGGCGGCGCCGCAGTCGTGACCGCCTACCAGCGCGCCGACCGCTGAGCGGCCTCGAAAACCACCATTCACCACACGGATTCAGCACGCCCGCCGGGCGAAGAGGAGAACATCATGGGACACATCGAAGCGACCAAGGACGTCAACGCCACCCCGGAAGCGCTGTGGGCGGTCGTCTCCGACCCGCAGACCTGGGACAAGTGGTTCACCATCCACGAGCGCTTCATGGAGGAGCCGCCCACCGTCCTGGCCGAGGGGTCCAAGCTGGTGGCAAAGATCGTCATGCTCGGCATGGCGAACAAGCTGGAATGGACCATCAAGGCGGTGGAAGCGCCGAACAAGCTGACCCTCGGCGGCACCGGAATGGCCGGTGTCAAAACCGAATTCACCTTCGACATCCAGCCCAAGGGCGCGGGCAGCACCATCGTGGTGTCCGGGGACTTCGAAGGCGCGCTGATCAAGGGCGCGCTCGGCAAGGCGGTCGAGAAGGACGGCATCAAGCAGCTGGACAAGTCGCTCGAGCAGCTCGACGCGCTGGCCTCAGCGTAGGACGTCGCGCGATGACAGCGGAAACCACCGCACGCCTTGTCGAGTTCGACGATTCCGGCCTCGAAACCTGGTGTGACGAGGAACGTTTCGAGGTGACCTCGGAGCGGATCGCCGAATACGCCGCGGCCACCAACGATCCCATCGCGGTGCACCGTGCCGGTGAGGTGGCCTCGCCGGTGTTCGGCATCGTCCCGGTCTTCGAGGCCATGATGATGCCGGTGATCGACGTGGCGCCGATGGACATCTTCGGCCGAGTTGTGCACGGCGAGCAGGACTTTCACTTCCACCGGGCGATCCGGCCCGGCGACGAGCTGGTCACCCGCGCCAAAGCGGTCGGCTACGCGAGCAAGTCCAACGGCAGCACGATCACCATCCTCATCGAATGCCGCGACAAGGACGGGGAACTGGTCAACGAGCAGTACCTGACCGCGTTCTTCCGCAATATCGATGCGGGCAAGACCGTCGGCGAGGCCGCGCCGTCGCACAAGTTCGACGAGTCGCTGCGCGAAACGGAGCCGTTCGCCGTCGTGCCGCAGCACGTCGACGACGACCAAACCTTCCGCTACGCACCGGCTTCCGGTGATCCGGTGCCGCTGCACCTGGACGAGCAGGTCGCCAAGGACGCCGGACTGCCCGGCATCATCGCGCACGGCCTGTGCACCATGGCCTTCGCGTCGTGGGCGGTGCTCACCGAGGCGGCGGGCTCGGATGTGCATCGGCTGCGCCGCTTCGCGGTGCGCTTCGCCAAGATGGTCTTCCCCGGCGACGACCTGGAGACCCGGATCTGGAAGGTGGGCGCCGCCGACGGCGTCACCACCTACGCCTTCGAGACGGTCCGCGGAACGGACGTCGTGCTCAGCGACGGCCTCGCCGAGATCGCCGACTGACCCGATCGGCCCGCGGCGCGACTCGCCGCGGGCCGATCTCGCACCCCATTCATCACACCCTCGCCCCATCGGGCGGGAGCACCACACAGGAGACGCACATGGGCGCATTGGAAGGAAAGGTCGCCGTCATCACCGGCGCGGGCCGGGGGATCGGCCGCGAGCACGCGCTGCTGTTCGCGAGCGAGGGCGCGCGCGTCGTCGTCAACGACCTCGGCGGCAGCAATGCGGGCGAGGGCACCGATTCCGGGCCAGCGCAGCAGGTGGTCGAGGAGATTCTCGCGGCGGGCGGCAAGGCGGTCGCCAACACCGACAACATCGCCTCATGGGAGGGCGCGCGCAACCTGGTCCAGCAGGCGGTCGCGGAGCTTGGCGGTCTCGACATCGTTGTCAACAACGCGGGCATCCTGCGCGACGCGTTCATCGCGGGCATGGACGAAGCCCAGTGGGACGCCGTGATCGCGGTGCACCTCAAGGGCCACGCCGCGGTGCTGCACCACGCGGCCGCGTACTGGAAAGAGCAGAGCAAGGCGGGCAACCAGCCCAACGCGGCGGTGATCAACACCGCGTCCGCCTCGGGCACCACGATCCCGAACGCCGGTCAGGCCAACTACGGCGCGGCCAAGGCGGGCATCGCCGCGCTGACCCTGGTCGCCGCCGACGAACTCGCCCGCTACGGCGTGCGGGTGAACGCGATCGCCCCCATCGCGCGGACCCGGCTCACCCTCGCCACGCCCGGCATGGGCGAGATGATGGCGGCCGAGGCCGAGGCGGTCGAGGAAGCGGGCGGATTCGATGCCTTCAGCCCCGCCAACATCTCCCCGTTGGTCGCATACTTGGCTTCGGACAAGTGCCCGATCACCGGCAAGGTGTTCGCGGTGCAGGGCGGCGCCATCTCCGAGTTGGGCGGCTGGCACGACGTCAAGACGATCGAGACCGAGGGCCCCTGGCTCATCGACGACATCGCCGCCCGGCTGCCCTGAGGTTGGGCCGCCAGAAAGGAGAACGACGATGTTCGAATGGTCCGAGACGGATCTGATGATCCGCGACGCGGTGCGCACCTTCATCGACAAGGAGATTCGCCCGCACCTGGACGCGCTCGACACCGGCGAGATGCTGCCGTATCCGATCATCCGAAAGCTGTTCAGCGAGTTCGGAATCGACGCGATGGGCGGCGAGGCGGTCGAGAAGATGCTCGCCAAACAGCGGGCCAAGGAGGCCGCGGTCGCGGCGGGGGAGCCCGCGCCGGAGAAGAAGAAGTCTTCCGGCGGTAGCCCGTTCAGCGGGCAGGAGTCGCTGATGGCGGTGCTGATCGGCGAATTGTCCGGCGTCTGTATGGGTTTGGTGACCGCGATGGGCGTCAGCATCGGGCTCGGCGCGACCACCATCATGTCGCGCGGCACGCTGGCGCAGAAGGAGCGGTGGCTCGCCGACATCGTGACGATGAAGAAGGTCGCGTCCTGGGCGATCACCGAACCCGACTCGGGCTCGGACGCGTTCGGCGGGATGAAGACCTACGTCAAGCGCGACGGCGAGGACTACATCCTCAACGGTCAGAAGACCTTCATCACCAACGGTCCCTTCGCCGACGTGATGATCGTGTACGCGAAGCTGGACGAGGGTGAAGGGGATAAGCGCGAGCGCAAGGTGCTGACCTTCGTCCTCGACAAGGGCATGGAAGGGCTCACCCAGGGCAAGCCGTTCAAGAAGATGGGCCTGCACGCCTCGCCGACCGGCGAGCTGTTCTTCGACAACGTCCGCCTCGGCCGGGACCGGCTGCTCGGCGAGACCGAGGAGCACAAGGGCGGCGACGGCCGCGAGTCCGCGCGCTCCAGCTTCACCGCCGAGCGGATCGGCGTGGCGTTCATGGCGCTCGGCATCATCAACGAATGCCACCGGCTCTGCGTCGAGTACGCCAAGAGCCGCAAGCTGTGGGGTCAGGAGATCGGGCGCTTCCAGCTGGTCCAGCTCAAGCTGGCCAAGATGGAGATCGCCAGGATCAACGTGCAGAACATGGTGTTCAACGCGCTCGAGCGCGGCCGCGCCGGCAAACCGCCGACCCTCGCCGAAGCCTCCGCGATGAAGCTCTACTGCTCCGAAGCAGCCACGGACGTGGCGATGGAAGCCGTTCAGCTCTTCGGCGGCAACGGCTACATGACCGAATACCGCGTCGAACAACTCGCCCGCGACGCCAAATCCCTGATGATCTACGCGGGCTCCAACGAAATCCAAGTAACCCACATCGCCAAGGCCCTCCTCGGCCGCTGAGCTCCCACACCCCTACCGCACGCCTCACATAGGCACCGCCTATGTGAGGCGTGCACAGGGTGTGTGAGAGCGCGGGACGGCGCGGGTGGAGTGCGCCTCTACGCCGCCAGAGAGACCGACAGCTCGGTCTCGAGGGCGGCGGCGATCCGTTCCAAAGTGGGGTGATCGTCGGCACGACGTCCCCTGCCTCGAGGCGGCTGACGGCGTGCTGGCGCATCCCGGCACGGGTCGCCAGCTCGGTTTGCGACCAGCCACGTGCCTCACGTGCTTCACGGATCTGGCGGCCGAGTTTGTGCGCCAGCGCGTAGGCCCGTGCAGCCGCCTGGTACTCCGCACTGGCGCGGGTCGCGGCGAGGAGGCCCGCGGCGAAGTCCGCGGGTGGCTGCCGACTTCGCTCACACGGCGCGGAGGTGGGTGCGGCTGGCGTAGACGTGTTCGGCGATGAGGGTGGCTATGCGGTCGGGGGCTTCCAGCATGGGGACGTGGCCGACGCCGTTGACGAGGATGCGGTCGGCGGAGTCGGGGAGTTCCTTCAGGTAGCGGCGGGCGTAGACGCGGTTCGGGATGATGCGGTCGTACTCGGCGAGCAGCAGGCGGACCGGCGTCGGCAGGTCGGACAGGTCGGCGAGGGCGGGGGCGCGCAGGCCGCCGACGATCATCGGCAGCATCGCCGAGCAGTTCAGCGCGGCGCGCAACACGTTCGCGATCTCCCGGCGCGGCACCGCCGAGGCTTGCTTGCTCAGCAGGAACAGCGCGAACCGCTGGGGGATGAAGTTGTCGGTGGCGAAATCGCCGAGCCGCCTGCCGATGCGGACCAGCGGAACCAGCGAGAGGAACTTCAGGCCGACCCGGAACTGGGTGATCGAGGGGACGTTCCACCCGCCGGCGGGCGCGATGAGCGTCAGCGTGCGGGCCCGGCCGCGGCGGGCGAGTTCCACACCCACCCAGGCGCCGAGCGAGTTGCCCGCGATATGGCAGGTGCGCCAACCCAATTCGTCGAGCTGGGCCTCGATCCCGTCGGCCAGCGCGGCCACGTCGGTGTGCCAGCCCTCGGCGGGCGGGCCGCCCCAGTGCCCTGGCAGCGCGGGCGCGTACACCTCGCACGCCGAGGACAACCGTTCCGCGGTGCGTTCCCAGCAGTGCGGCGAGAGCATGAAACCGTGCAACAGCAGCAGCGGATCGCCGGAACCCAGGTGCAAGGCCTTGATCGGTCCGGGTTTGTCGGCCGTCTGTGCGGTGCGCGCTCGGGTGGAGCGCGGCGTGGCCGGGGACTTGGAGGTGTCGGACGTCATCGTCAGCACCCCTTCCTGGACGGCGGTGTCCGGGGGCGATATCTCTGACCAGCATTGTACGGTCGTCGGGTGCCCTACATCATCTCTACGATCAACGTAAACGGCGTCCGAGCGGCCACGGGTAAGGGCATGCTCGAGTGGCTCGCCGCCACCGAGGCCGACATCGTCTGCCTACAGGAGACCCGCGCCACCGACGAGCAGACCCGCGCCGCACTCGCCCCCGCGTTGGCCGACGGATGGTGGCTGGCGCACGCCGAGCCGGGAGCCAAGGGAAGGGCCGGTGTCGGCATCCTCTCCAGGCGCGAGCCGAAGGCCGTGCGCATCGGATTCGGCAGCGCCGAGTTCGACGCCTCCGGGCGCTACCTCGAGGCCGACTTCGACGAGCTGACCGTCGCCAGCGTCTACGTGCACTCCGGCGACGCGGGCACCCCGCGCCAAGACGAGAAATACCGGTTCATGGCCGAGTTCGGCGCCTATCTGAAAGCCCGCACCGGCGACTTCGTGGTCAGCGGCGACTGGAACATCGCGCACACCGAACGCGACCTGAAGAACTGGAAGGGCAACCTGAAGTCGGCCGGGTTCCTTCCCGAGGAACGCGCCTGGATCGACGAGCTGATCGCCGCGGGCTACGTCGACGTGGTGCGTCAGCTGCATCCGGGCGTCGACGGCCCGTACAGCTGGTGGTCCTACCGCGGCCGCGCCTTCGACAACGACTCCGGCTGGCGCATCGATTACCAGCTGGCCCGCGGCGAGTTGCCCGGCCGCGCCAAGCAGGCCGTCGTCGAGCGGGCCGCCGCCTACGACCAGCGCTGGTCCGACCACGCGCCGGTGACGGTGCAGTACCGATGAACAGCAAGGTGATTCGGGCGCTCGGGGCGCTCGGCGCCGTGGCGGTGGTGTTGCTGGTCGCGATGCTGTCGCTGCGCGGCGGCTCCGACACAGACCGCACCGCTTCGGCCACCGCGACCCACGCCACCTCGACCGCCACGAACGGTCCCGCGGGTTCGCCCGCCACCCCGGCGGCCACCAACCCAGCGCCTTGACGGAACAGCGCGGGCTGCCTCATTGGTCACGGACTGACCGGCCAGCACATCGAACGTGCGGTGAACCCCAGTTCACCGGGTGTCGTCGGCTAGGTACCCTCCGCATGGGTAGACCCCCGGTGCGGCTACAGCCCTGCGGGTGGCAGATCACAGAGCAGAGAAATGCCCCGGATTCCCGGGCATCTCGGCGGAGCTATGCGATTTCCAGTGCCGCCCGCATCCAGTCCTTCGCGGCGCTGAGATCATCGCCGGGAATGGCACGGGTTGCGTAGGTCGGTTTGCTGACCCAACGACGCGAACGCCATCCGAGCATCGGCCGCACCGTCCACCAACCCAGCTCCCGGTTCAGCATGTGACCCGCACCCGTGTGCTGTGGGTTCAGCCAACGCCGGGGTCGGGGCCGTGTCGCTGCCCTCCACAAGCCGGTAAGACGATCGCGCATCATGACCGGACCGTCGTAGTCGGCGTACCGCCGTCCGTTCGGCAATCTCACGTCATCCGCCTACTTCGCAGTCCTCGGCCGAAACATCTCGCGTACCGGAAATGGTCTCGATAGGGCCATACGGCCTGCCCTGGATCGTACCGACCACCTGGGCGTACATACGCCAGGTTCCCGGCGCACACGGAGCAGTCGCGGTGTGGGTCTGACGAGACCATGGCACCAGCCGGGTTCGTACGTGCTGACCAACGAATTCCCACTGGCCCGAATTATTGAGCCTCTGCAAGCTCAGGTAGTAGTCATGCGTGAGACCTGGGTCGCCTTCGCGGGGCATGTCGCATTTCGCCCATGCGTCTGCATGAAGGTCCGGCGGCACGATTGTGGGCCGGGTGAAGATGAATCCGTTGTCACACAGCTGTCTTCGGGCCTCGGTCGGACCGGCACTTGCGACCTTGCTTGTGTCGATCAGCAGCATTGCGCCCGAGGCGGCGACAATGACGAGAAGTCGAGAAACGTTGTACTGCACGGGTTTTCCCCATCCTGACATTTGAGCGACTACACTCGCTCAGTGCTTTCGTGGCGCGTAGGGCTTCAGTCGATAGTTGCGACGTCCTCGTGTTCGATCCGCCCGCGGATCTGCCTTCACAGTGCGGTCCTTCGGTATCCGCTCGGGCCACACCAGCGCGGCTACGAACACCGCTGTCGGTAGCCCGAACACGAAGACCCAGCCGAGCGTGATCACGGCCGGTTCTCCGCAGCGTCCAGCCACTCGGCAACGCGGTCGAGAGAGCCGGAGAACACGACTCTGTCGCCGTTGCACAATTCCCACCCGTACGGAGGTCGTGCGGCTCGGCGGATGCTCAGGCAGCGCGCCGCAGCGCGTGCCGACAACGCTTCCAGCATCGGCCGGATTACCTCGCTCATGCGGCACCCCGCTTCGGCTGGTCCCACTTTCTCAGCGCATCGGCTACGCGCTCGAGCAACTCCGGTCGGGCCGCTGGCGCCGCGGACGGTCGTTTCATTTTTCGGCGTCCTCTGTGGGAGCACGATCCCTCCTGGATTGGCGGTTGGTGAGCACCCGGCACCGGGAAACCGCCGAACCGATGAACTGGGACTGGAACTCACCCGGTGCCGCGTGCTTGTGAAGCGACGCTAGAGAGCACCCAATCGGCGGTGCTATCAACTTGACAGAACTTGACTAAAATTTGCTCTACTGGCCATATGTGCTGGCCGGATGGGGCACCATGGCATACGGGGGTGTCACACACGGTCACACTCCTAGACAGGAGCCAAGATCATGCGCTTACAGTTCCTCGGCAAGGGCGGCTCAGGACAAGGCCAGTGCCCGACGCTGTACGCCACTGACCAAGGGTCGTACCTCGTTCAGGGATGGCGAACCGATTCACCCGGCTCTGTCGAAATCCCCCACTTACTACTCGGGTTCGCGGAGCCGGATACGTTCGTCGGGGCGACGATGACGGACACCGGCCGGGGTACGTTCATCCTCTCCGGCCGACCGGTAGCGGATGCTGAGACGCTGACTCAGCTCGTCCTAGCCGACGATGAGACGGCTATCGAGGTGCCGAAGCGAGAGAGGGAGTTCTACGGTGCGACTGCTGCAAGGGCAAGCGTTCTGGGACCTGTTCCGGCAAGCTGAACGCTCAGCGTTCCACCTCGAAACCAGGGACGCCTACGACGTAGACGACGAGAACCCGCAACTCGCGCGGTTCCTCGAAGGTCACCGAGACGACGATTACGCATGGTTTCAGCCGTGGCTCGACCTCATGAAGGACGCCACGAACCGGGGCGTAGAAGTCTCACGGGTCCGAGTCGTGACGGTGCCACTGCCGGACTATCACCGTTGGTTGCTCTCGATCACTCCCGAGAATCAGTGTGCCGGGGAAGACATCCGGTACGTGCCCCGGCATCTCGCCGGGGAACTGCCCTCGGATGACTGGTGGCTGTACGACGATTCGTTGGTCGCTTTCAACGTCGTTGATCCCGCTGGCCGAGGGGCCGGTGTCGCCGCGACCGATGACCCGCACATAGTCGCCTACTGCCGCAGCGTGAGAGAACGACTGTGGCAGCTGGGCACCCCCTACGCCGAGTTCGCACACGCGACGCTGTGACCAACTCGGTTCACGAGCAGCGAGAAGCGCTCGGAAAGCGCCTCCGCGAGATCAGGAAGGATGCCGGACTCTCGGGACGCCAGCTCGCCGCCCTCGCGGGCTGGCATGAGTCCAAGGTGTCCAAGATCGAAACCGGGGACCGCAGTCCCTCGGAGGCTGACCTACGGGCGTACTGCACTCACACAGACACCAAGGACCAGCTAGGCGACCTTGTAGCGACCGTGCGAAATATCGAGTCGGCGTATGTCGAGTACAAGCGGTTGTTGCACACGGGCACGAAGCGCCGACAGCAGCAGTCGGTGACGCTCGCCGAACAGACCAAGCTCATGAGGTTCTACGAACCCGTGTTGATCCCTGGGATTCTCCAGACGGCCGACTACGCCGAAGCGGTGCTACGCAGGGTGACGGAGTTCTACCGGATACCCAACGACGTGGACGAAGGTGTCTCGAAACGGCTCGAGCAGCAAAAGGTCCTTTACCACGGAGACCATCGGTTCCACATCCTCATCACCGAACAGTCGTTGTCTACGACCGTGGGGAACGCCGAGGTCATGACCGGCCAGTTGGACCGGCTCCTAGCCGTCATGGGGCTACCACGGATGTTGTTCGGCATCGTACCCGCGGATGCCGAATGGCTCACCCCGGCAACCAATTTCGTCATGTTCGATGAACGCATGGTGTTGGTTGAAGCGATCACGGCTGAGCTGAAGATCACCCAGCCCCGAGAGATTGCGTTGTACGCCCGAGCGTTCGAAACGCTCGCCTCGCAGTCCGTGACCGGCAAAGCCGCTCGCGCGCTGGTCGGGGCAGCGCTGGACCGATGGCGCGACAAGTCCCAGGAATGACCTGGCTGACCGACAGAGCCTCGGGCTCCGGCACGCTGGCCTAAGCGCCTTCGCTGCGGCGATGTGCGGTCTGTTGACGGACTCAGTCCGGCCTCGCCCGTTAGGCGTACCTCCGCATTCGCTCCGGCCATGCGCGGTCTAATGACGGACTCCGTCCGGCTGCGCCCGTTAGGCTCGCTCCCGATGAGAATCCCGCACCCCCGCCACCGCGCCGCGCGCTGTCTCGCCGGTGCGCTCGCCGCCGCGACCCTGCTCGGCGGCGCTTTCGCCGCACCGGCTTTCGCGGCGCCGACGACCACCACGACCGCGCCGTTCACCACCCCGAACACGGACAACTGCCCCCAAAAGACGAAACCGCCCGCGCCGATCGACGCGTCCGAGGTGCCCGCGCCGGGGCAACCGACGCCGGGCCCGTTGGCGGTCCCCGTGCCTCCGGTGGGCGGGACCAGGATGGGCGAGTGCGGCGTGGTGCTGCCGAAGGGTGCGCCGCCACCGCCGAAGGACATCTCCGCGACCGCGTGGATGGTGTCGGATCTGGACACCGGCGAGGTGCTCGCGGCCAAGGACCCGCACGGCCGCTACCGGCCCGCCAGCACGATCAAGGTGCTGCTCGCCACCGTCGCGCTGCGCACTCTCCAGCTGGACACGGTGGTCACCGGAACTCAGGCGGACGCGGACGTCGACGGCACCCGCGTCGGCATCGGTCCCGGCGGCCGCTACACCAACCGGCAGCTCATGCAGGCGCTGATCATGGCCTCGGGCAACGACGCCGCGCACGCGATCGCCGCGCAGCTAGGTGGCGACGATGCCGCCGTGGCGAAGATGAACGAGCTGGCGAAATCGTTGTACGCCTTCGATACTCGCGCGGCGACGCCGTCCGGGCTGGACGGACCCGGCATGAGCACCTCGGCCTACGACCTGTCGCTGCTGTTCCGCGAGGCGATGACCATCCCGCTGTTCGCCGAGTTCATCCGCACCGAGCAGATCGACTTCCCCGGCTATCCCAAGAATCAGAAGATCCCGGACGACACCGATCACCCTGGCTTCGCCGTCGGCAACGACAACCAACTGCTGTTCAACTACGAGGGCGCGCTCGGCGGCAAGACCGGCTTCACCGACGACGCGCGGCAGACCTTCGTCGCGGCCGCGCAGCGCGACGGGCGCAGGCTGGCCGTCACCCTGTTGCAAGCCGAGGTTCGCCCGCTGCGACCGTGGGAACAGGCGGCTCGGTTGCTCGACTACGGTTTCGCACTGCCCGCGGGCACCCAGGTCGGCATGCTGCCGAACCACAACTCGACCGACGCGAAATCCACCGCCGCCCTTGCCGCTCCGCCCGGACCGGAGGGCGGCGACGTGCTCGCCAGCCCGCCGCACGAGCGCGACAACGCGGGCGTCCGCACGCTGCTGATGGTCGGCGGCATCGTGCTGATCCTGTTCCTGCTGCTCAAAGCTCGGCGCGTCAACCGCCAACGGCGCTGAGCCGATTCGGTTCCGAGTTCAACGCCGCCTGCGCAGGGTGGCCAGCCCGAGGGCGGCCAGCGCTCCCGCGCCGAAGTAGGCCGCGCCGCTGCCGAACGGCCCGGCGTTGTTGATCACCCGCGGCTGGATGACAGCCGGGGCGGGCGCGGCGACCTCGGCTTCGGGCTCGTTCTCCGAGGCGGTCGCGGCCCAAGCGGTCGCGAACAGGATGATGCGATAGGTGATGTAGCTGAACACCATCAGACCGATGATCGAACCGAAGGCCGCCCCCGCCGGACTGCGCAGCACGATCTGCAGGTAGATCGAGGCGACGAACTTGAAGATCTCGAAGGCGATCGCGGCGATCAGCGCGGCTTTCGCGGCACTGGCCACCGTGACGGGCTGGCGGGGCAGCCTTGCGATGATCCACGCGAACACCGCCCAGCTCGCCAGCAGCGCGAACAGGATCGACAGCAGCGTCAACAGGACTCGGGCGCCGGGCAGGTCGGCGAGGCCGTAGCGCTCCAGCAACTGAGCGCCCAGATTGCTGGACGCCAGCGCCGAAAGACCGAGCGAAACCACGAAAGCCAGACCGAGGCCGATCAGCGCGCCGAGATCGGAGATCTTGGTGCGAATCCAGTTGTCGTCCTCGTGCTTCTGTTCCCACTGCTCGGTGAGCGCCGCGCGCAGGTTCGCCATCCAGCCGAGCCCGGTGTAGAGGCCGGCGAGCAGGCCGAGCACGCCGACCGTGCCGCGGGATCGGACCGCCTGGTCGATGAGTTCGTTGAGCTGGGTGCCCAGCTCGCCAGGGATGGTCTCGACGACCTTGTCCTGAAGCTCTTGGAACAGTTCCGGATTGCCCGCGAGCACGAAGCCCGCGGCCGCGAACGCCACCATCAGCAACGGAAACAGCGACAGCACAGTGAAATACGTGATGCCGGCGGCGAAGTAGTCGCCGCGCTGGCGCTGGTAGCGGCCACCGGCCCGGATCAGATGGTCCAGCCACGGCCGCGCCTGCACGCGGCGTTCGACCGCGGCTTTGATGTTGTCGATCGCCTGCACCAGTTCGCCCCTTCGACGCCTCCTGACGAACCCGGCCGGGCGCCGACTCCCCGCGCGGCCGGAGCGAAGGCGGAGGTACGCCCTCGCAAGCGTCGTACCCGGGCTAGCGGGCCAGGAAACCCACCCGGTCGTAGACCTGTGCGAGAGTGTTGCCGGCGATTTCCCGCGCCTGCTCCGCGCCCGCGGCGAGGATACGGTCGAGTTCGCCTTGATCCGCCAGATACTCTTCCACTTTGGCACGCAGGGGCGTGACAAATTCCACCAGCGCGTCGGCGACGTCGGACTTCAGATCCCCGTAGCCCTTGCCCTCGAAATCCTTCTCCAGCGTGACGATCGGCGTTCCGGTCAGCGAGCTCAGAATCACCAGGAGATTGCTGACGCCCGGCTTCGCGTCCGTGTCGTAGCGGATCTCGCGCTCGGTGTCGGTGACCGCCGAACGGACCTTCTTCGCGGTGATCTTGGGATCGTCGAGCAGGTTGATCAGGCCCGCGTCGGTGGCGGCCGACTTGCTCATCTTGGCGGTCGGGTCCTGCAGGTCGTAGATCTTCGCGGTGCCCTTGACGATGTGCGCCTCCGGCACCACGAAGGTCTTCTTGTAGCGGGTGTTGAAGCGCTGCGCCAGGTTTCGGGTCAGCTCCAAGTGCTGGCGCTGATCCTCGCCGACCGGCACCTGGTGCGGGCGGTAGAGCAGGATGTCGGCGGCCATCAGCACCGGATAGGTGAACAGGCCGACGGTCGCGTTCTCCGCGCCCTGCCGGACCGATTTGTCCTTGAACTGCGTCATCCTGCTCGCCTCGCCGAAACCGGTGATGCAGCTGAGGACCCAGGCCAGCTCGGCGTGCTCGGGCACCTGGCTCTGCACGAACAGCGTCGACTTCTTGGGGTCGATACCGATGGCCAGCAGCTGCGCGGCGGCGGCCCGGGTCCGCGCCCGCAGTTGCTTCGGGTCGTGCGCGACGGTGATGGCGTGCATGTCCGGGATGAAGTACAGCGCGTCGTAGTCGTCCTGCAAGGTCACCCAGTACTGCAGCGCCCCAAGGTAGTTGCCGAGGTGGAACGAGGAGCTGGTCGGCTGGATCCCGGACAGCACACGCTGTTTACGCTCGGCGGCCGGGGCTGATGCGGGACTCGACATGCCTCCGATCTTCCCATGCGGGTCCAGCGGAATTTCTAGCCGCCCAGTTGCGTGGGTCGACGCCGGGCATGCTCGGCCGCCCGGTCCGCGCCAGCGCGCGCTCCCGCTCGGAGACCAGCCGGTAGACCGGGCCGCTCGGACCGGCGAGCGTGCCGCGCAGCACCCTCGGGGCCAGCGGCGGCGCGATATGCGCGGTGCGCACGCCGCGGGCCAGCGCGCGGAAGGCGAGTTCGTCGGCCATTCCCCAGCGCATGCCGTACATCGCCCGGATGCGCGGCGGCAGACTGCCCTGCACCAGCAGGAAGAACGCCGAGGTGACCTGGTGCAACGGCACACGCTGCGGATAGGGGACGCGCTGACCGGCCAGATACGACCCGACCAACCTGGCCTCCTCGGTGAGGAACAGCTCGTCGGAGGCGAGGTAGCCGTCGAAGAAGGCGCGGAAGGCCGGGTAGTCGGCGGGCGCTGCCGAGCGCGGCATGCCGAACAGCTCACCCCAACGCACGTAGTCCTGGTACAGCCCCTCGCGCTCGCCGTCGGTCAGCTTGCGAACCAGCAGGTCGTACATCGCTTCGGCGGAATCGAAGGTGAACGCCATCGTCATGAACATCAGGTGCGGATCGAGGGCCGAGTACGGCGTGCCAGCCACATGGTGTGGCCCGGCGTCCTCGGGCAGCTCGCCGACGACCTTGGCGTGCTTCTTCGTGGTGAACGCCAGCGCCCGGTCCGCCTCCTCCTTGCTGCCGAGGAAGACGGCCTCGAACAGCTTCCCGGTGAGCGCCAGCCGGGTGTAGGGCGTGTCGCGGTGCTCGGTGTTCTCGGCTGTCCCGACGTAGAGCCGAGGGTGCACGGCCCCGATCACGAGAGCACGCTGACCGTAGGTGAGACCGACCGCGCGCTTGCTCATGACGCGCCGCGCCATCGAGTGGTCGGCGAAGTATCCCGGCGTGGACGAGCGTGCGGACATCGTTGTCTCCTCATCGAAAGACCCGGCTACCGCCGGACCCACGTCATCTGGCAATAGAATCCCCCAGATTCGACATTGTGGCAAGGGCCACTACCAGAATCGTTGCCGTGCCAGAATCGTGCTGTGACAGCGCAGCGGACCTACGGCGGCATCTCCGCCGACCAGCGCAGGGCACAGCGCCGCACCGCCCTGCTGGACGCGGCGCTCGAGATCGTCGGCACCCAGGGCCTCGCCAAGCTGACCGTCTCCGGCCTGTGCGCGCAGGCCGGGCTCAACGAGCGCTACTACTACGAGAACTTCGACAGTCGCGACGCCGTACTGACCGCGCTGACCGACCGGATCGCCGAGGAACTCGCCGTCGCCATCCTGGACGGCCTGCGCGACGCGCCGGACGAACCGCGCGCCAAGGCGCATTCCGCCATCGCCGCGGGCATCCACATGCTCACCGACGATCCGCGCAAGGCGAAGGTCGCGCTGATCGCGGGCATGGCGACGCCGGAGCTGCGGGCTCGAACCACCGAGACGATCCGGGTGTTCGCGCGCATGGTCGCGGCGGAGGGCATCGACTTCTACGGCATCACCGAGCCGGAGCCGGATCCGGCCATCTTCTTCCGCGCGACCTATCTGGTCGGCGGTCTGGTGCAGACGCTGACCACCTGGTTGCAAGGCGATCTGCCGCTCAGCAAAGAGGAGCTCATCGAGCACACCACGGATGTGTTCGTCCTGCTCGGTGAGGATCTGGCGCGTCGCCTCGGCTGAGGTCGGACCCGAGACTTGGCACCCGAGCGTTCCGCCTCGGCTGAGGTCGAACCCGAGACTTCGTGCCCGAGCGCACCGCCTCGGCTGACGCATGTCGGGACCGGGGACCTGCGCCGGATCGCGAGGACCAGGGCTACCTCGGATCAAGCCAAGGTCAGCGGGACGAACTCGCCCGAAGGTGGCAGGCCCTGGTAGACCACGCGGAACGCGACATCGCGCCGTGCCCAGTAGTCGGCGCAGTCGCGCATCGCCGCTTCGAACCAGTCCCGCTCGTCGGGTTGATCGGCGAGCAGCGCGGCCGCGTCCCGCACCACCACGACGTAGCCACTCGCGTTACCGACGAAATCGTCCAGGTCGCGCAGGCATTCGTCGAAGGCGTCCTTGTTCGCGCCGAAGTAGTACGGGAACTGGAACGCCGCGGCCCACTCGTCGAATACGCCCGCGGTGCCGCGCATCTTCGGCCCGCGCAGCTCGCGCACCAGGTAGCCCGCGGGCGCGCGATAGCGCACCTCGCTCAGCTCCGGCGCGTCGACGGGCAGCGCGCCGAGCACCGGCGCGGACGACCCGCCGACGGCGGAGGGCGCGCCGTCGGCGGTGCGGGCGAGGAATCGCGAGAGCGGCACCGGACGGGTCATCAGCGCATCCTCGTGAAGGTCTCGTAGTGGTCGCCGGTGTACCAGGCCGTGCCGTCGCTGCCGGTCACGATGCGTTCGGCGTCGCGGGAGCGATTGCGCTGCTTGGGGTTGACGTCCCATTCCCGATAGGTGATCGACCTGCCCGCCGCGTCGGTGCGCGGCAGCGTGCCCTCGCGATTCATCCAGCGCTCGCCGCCCTTGGTGCCCGGCGCGTTCGCCGAATCCGGCCAGCGGCCCGCGTCGATCTCGGCCAGCGTCACGTAGGCGCGTTCCGGGACGCCCTGCGCCCGGCTCGGCGCCGGTTCGGTCGCCGCAGCGGGTGGGGTGGCCGGTGAGCGCGCGGGACTGTCGGTGGCGGTCGCGGTGGCGCGCGCCGTCGTGGTGGCCGAGCCCGCCGTTCGGTCGGTGTCGGAGCCGCCGCGCAGCGCGAGCACCGCGACCAGCAACACCACCGCCGCGGCGCCGAGCGCTCCGAGCGCCCGAATCACCTTGCTGTTCATCGGTACTGCACCGTCACCGGTGTGGTCGGACCAATGGTGAGCGTAGGCGGCCCGCTCCACGACGGCCTGCTGGCGCGACTATCCGTCATGGCTGACGAATCTACGTCACCCGGCACGACGTAGGGAGGCCATGGCGTCGGTGACGGCGCAGGTACGCCTGAGTTCAGGTATTGACAGTAACCATGAAATGAGAGCTACTATCAAAAAGTAGTAACTCGCATTTCTGGGGAGAGATCATGAACGCGGATACCCGACGGTGGCTCGCGCTCGGCGCGCTGGCCCTCGCCATGCTGACCATCGGTCTCGATATGACCGTCCTGACCGTCGCGCTGCCCACCCTCGCCGTCGATCTGCACGCGAACACCGGTGCGCTGCAATGGTTCAGCTCCGCCTACACGCTGGCGCTCGCGGCGTTCATGCTGCCCGCGGGAGCGCTCGGCGACCGTTACGGGCGCAAGAAGCTCCTGCTCGCGGCGCTGGTCCTGTTCGGTCTGGCCTCGCTTGCCTGCGCCTTCGCGGATACCTCGGGGCAGCTGATCGCGGCGCGGGTGGTGCTCGGCGTCGCCGCGGCGGCCATGGTGCCGCTGTCCATGGCCGTGCTTCCCGTGCTGTTTCCCGAGCAGCGGGAACGGGCCCGCGCCATGTCGATCTGGGTCACCGCGACCTCGCTCGGTCTGCCGCTGGGGCCGGTGCTCGGCGGCTGGCTGGTCGACAACTTCTGGTGGGGTTCGGTCTTCCTGATCAACGTGCCGATGGTGGTGGTCGCCGCGGCGGCGGTGGCCGCGCTGGTGCCGGAATCGCGTAATCCGCGACAGCATCCGATCGATCTGCCCGGTGTACTGCTGTCGATGCTCGGCATGCTCGGTGTCACTTACGGTTTCATCCGCTTCGGCGAAGAAGGCTGGGGCGACGCCGTCGCCTGGATGCTGTTCACCTGCGGCGCGCTCGCCGTTGCGGCGTTCCTGCTATGGCAGCGTCGCGCACGGAACCCGCTGATCGACCTGGAGCTGTTCCGCGCCAAGGGTTTTCGCTGGGGATCGGTGTTCGCCGTGCTGATCACTTTCGCGATGTTCGGCATGTTCTTCACCGTGCCGCAGTACTACCAGGAGGTGCTCGGCGCCGACGCGCTCGGCAGCGGACTTCGGCTGCTTCCGATGATCGGCGGCGTGGTGGTCGGTGCGCGGCTGGGGGACCGGCTGCTCCCGAAAGCCGGTGCGCGCGTGGCGATCACGGCCGGTTTCGTACTGCTCGGCATCGGCCTCCGCATGGGCGCGCTGACGGACGTGGACAGCGCCTACTGGTTCACCGCGTGCTGGATCACGCTGGTCGGCGTCGGTATGGGCATGGGCATGCCGGTCGCGATGTCGGTCGCCATGGACGATCTGGACGTCGCGCGCAGCGGCGTCGGGTCCGCGCTGATGCAGGCGCTGCGGCAGGCGGCGGGCACCATCGGCGTCGCGCTGCTCGGCACCGTGCTCGTCACCCGGTATCGCGCCGAACTCGGTGCGCTGAACGTCGCTCCCTACGACGACGGCGTGAGCGCAGGGGCGGCCGCGGCGAAGGCGAGCGGAAGCGCGGACGCGCTGGCCCAGGTCCAGTCGGCTTTCGTCGGCGGGATGAGCCTGATGCTGTGGGTCTGCGCCGCCCTGTGCGCGGTGTCGGTGCCGCTGGCGCTGTGGGTGCTGCCGGGCCGCGCGCCGGAGCCGGTCGACGCACCTGCCGCCGCGGCGGCGCGCGATGAGTCAGAATCGACGCATGTCGGTTGAGTCAACGGGTGAGGGTGTCGCGGTGCCGGGGTTGCGAGAGCGGAAGAAGGAGCGGACCCGCCGGACGATTCGCACCGAGGCGTTCCGGCTCTTCCGCGAGCAGGGCTACGGGGAGACCACGATCGAGCAGATCGCCGCGGCGGCCGACGTCTCCCCGAGCACCTTCTTCCGCTACTTTCCGACCAAGGAGCAGCTGGTCATCGCCGACGACCTGGATCCGGTGCTGATCGAGGAGATCCGCCGCCAGCCGCGTGGGCTTTCCCCGATTCTCGCCTTCCGCCAAGCGATGGACACGGCGTTCGCCACCCTGACGCCCGAGGAACTGGCCTTCGAGCAGGAGCGCCAAGCCCTGCTCTACCACGTGCCGGAACTGCGCGCGGCGATCGGCATCGAGCTGGAGCGCGGCATCGAGATGATCGCCGAGCTGCTCGCCGAATACCTCGACCGCCCCGCCGACGATTTCGAGGTCCGCGTGGCGGCCGGTGCTATCGCCGGAGCGGGCCTCGCCATCTCGCTGCGCGCGCCGGTGAACGCGGACAATCTCGGGCGCGCGATGGACTTCCTCGACGCCGGTCTGCCGCTCGACCCTTCCGTCGATTGACCGCCTCAGCTCGCCTCGGCCACCGAGGTGCGCTTCTGGTCGCGTAGGGCGCGCAGGGGAGTGTCGTCGTCCATCTCGGCGAAGAAGCCGCCGATCACGTCCTCGATCTCGGAAACCGACTCGGCGCAGTACAGAATCGGCTGGTAGTGGGTGATGTCGTAGGCGGCGGTTCCCATGGCGACCACGTCGAGCGGCCGCAGCTCGGCCCGCCGGAACTCGTCCAGCTCGCCGTAGGAGGACAGCAGTCCGGCTCCGTAGCAGCGGATTTCGCCTTGCTCGCGGACGACGCCGAACTCCATCGAGAACCAGAACACATCGGCGAGGAATTTCAGCGCCGTCTGGGTGGTCAGTCTGGCGACCGCCGCGCCGACGGTTTCGTAGATGGCGGCGAAGCGGGGGCTGGCGATCTGGTTGGCGTGGCCGATGATCTCGTGGATGGCGTCCGGCTCGGGCGTGTAGAGCGGGGCGGAGTGATGCCGGATGTACTGCGTCGAGTGGAACACCCGGTCCGCGAAGGAGCCGAAGAACTCGCGCAACGGCACCAGCCCGGCGGCGGGGACGTAGCGAAAGCCGGTCAGCGGGGCGAGTGCCGCCGTCACCTCGTCGAGTTGCGGGATGTGGTCGCCGGGTAGACCGAGCCGGGACGCGGCGGCCAGTACCTCCCCGCACGCGTACGTGCGGTGTTTGCGGGCCAGTTCGGCGGAGACGATCCGCCAGACCTGCTGTTCTTCCTCGGTGTAATCGATCTCGGGTACGGGTTCGCCCGGCTTGTAGGCCAGCGCGAGAGCGGCGATGGCGTTGCGGCGCGCCCGGTACTCGGGGTCGTGCACGCCGGGGTGCTCATCGCTCAAATGCACCGTCACGTCGCCGTCGCCGCTGCGGGTGACCGGCGAGTACAGCTGAGCCTCGGTGAACATACCTCGATGCAAGCACCGCCTGACCGTTCCGACAACGAAAGCCCGGCCAGCTGTACACACTGCCTAGCTGGCCGGGTCGATTCCGTCGATTGCCGGTCTCGCGGATGGAAACGGTGACAGCGGCGATTCAGTGACCGCCGTGATACGCGTGCACCACGGCGTGGCCCTTGCCGCGGCCGATCAGCCACTTGTTCACCGGTGTGGTGACCACGAAGGCGACGGCGAAAGCGAAGGCGAGCGCACCCCAGAACAGAGCGTCGGTGAGTCCGGCGTGCATGGCGCCGGGCACGGCGAGCAGCACCGCGTTGTCGGTGATCTCCATGACCGTGATCGACAGCGTATCGGCGGCGAACGCGACGGACAGCGCGGCGCCGAACGCGACGCCCGCCTTCATCACGCCGCGGATGGTCAGCGCGTAACCGAAGCCGAACGCCAGCACGATGGCGAGGACCATCGTCGGCAGCGTGCTCCAGCCCAGCGCGGTACCGATGACCAGGCCGAGCACCTCGCCGATGGCGCAGCCGGTGAGACAGTGCAGGGTGGCGGTCGCCGCCATCTTCCAGGTGGCGGCGGGGTGATGCCCGGTGTGTGCGGAGTGATCGGTGGTGCTGACGGTTTGATGTGCGGCGGCACTCGGGCTTCGGTGCGCGTCGACGCCGTGGCCGTGGTGCGTGTCGGCACTGTCGGTTCGGTGCCCGGCGTGCTGGTCGGCTGCGTGCGTTTCACTCGCGGCCGGTGCGGAATGGCCTGCGTGCCCGGAGTGCCCGTGCTGTGCCCCGTGGCGGCGTTCCATACCTCGCACTATACCCCCGTAGGGTATTAAGTCAAGAAGGGTATCCCGGCGCGTGTACGCGATTTGCCGGACATGAGCGGGGCTGATGGCGCAAGATGGCGAAAGTACGAAGGAGGACGCATGCATACCGTGCGGATCGATCTCGACCAGAAGCTGTTGGCCGCCGCTGCCGCGATCATGGGCACGTCCAACAGCAACGCCACCGTCAACGAGGCGTTGCGCCGAATCGTGGTGCACGAGCGGCAACTCCATCACCTCGAGAAGCTGGCCTCGGGTGTGCTGTGCGCGGTACCCGCGCCGGAGGTCGTCACCGTCGACGGTTAGAGCGCTACCGTCGACAGTCCCAGGCGTGGCGAAGGCGGAGGCCCGACCCGCCGTCTATCGCTGTAGTGCGCAGCGGGTGTCCGGCGGTGGAACGAGTTCGATCAGGTACTTCATGACCGGCTCGTCCACGCAGCGCACGCCCTTGAACGCGACGCCGTGCTGGGTTGCCTCGTAGGTGATCAGTGACGCGTCGAGGGCCTCGGCCAGCCGCACGCCGCGCTCGTACGGCGTCGCCGGATCGCCGGTGGCCGCCACGACCACCACTTTCGGCAGGCCGGTGATCACCGGCGGATGCGGCTGCCAATTCGGCGGCACCGGCCAGAACGCGCAGACGTCCAAGGGCGACTCGGTGACCGGAAGTCCGCTGTCGAAGATGGGAGCGACCTCGCGAATTCGGCGCTCCCACTGGGTTACTTGCGCCCGGTCGGTGACCCTGACCTCCTCGAGGCAGTTCACCGCCAGGTGCACGCCCATTCCGACGGACTCGGAATGGCCGGAGGTGATCGCCTGGAGCGCGTCGCCACGGCCCCGGCTCAGCTCGGCGAGGGCCGCGGTGAGGTCCGGCCAGAGTTTCGGGCTGTACATCGAGGCGATCACCGCTTCGACGGCATCGACGAAGTCCACTCCGCGCTGATCCGTGGTGGGCGCGGGGTGCTCGATCAGCGGCAGAGTCAGCTTCCGGTAGACCTCGGTGGCCTGCCTGGGATCGGTGCCGAGCGGGCAGTCGGGTGCCGTCGCGCAGTCCGCCGCGTAGGCCTCGAATGCCCGTTGGAACGCGGCGGCGTCGACCACCGGATCACTCATGTTGGACGCCGGATCGAGGGGACCGTCCAGCACCATCGCCCTGACCCGGTCCGGGAACATCTCGGCGAAAGTGGAACCGATGCGGGTGCCGTAGGAACCACCGAAGTACGTCAGCTTCTGCTCGCCGAGCACGGTGCTGATCACATCGAGATCCCTGGCCACATCGACGGTTCCGACGTGCGAGAGCAGCTTTGTTCCCGAACCGGCGGCGCACGAGACCGCGTAGTCCTCCACCTCCTCCTCCAGCTGGTCGACCTCGCCGACCGTATGGCCGACCGCGAGGAGCAACCGCTCCGTCCGCGTCTCCTCCGCGGACGGGCAGCGCACCAGCGGTGTCGAGGCGCCGAGGCCGCGCACATCCATGCCGATCACATCGAAGCGTTCGGCCAGCGGCGATTTCGCCAGCATCCTCGGCATGCCGAGGCCGGGCCCGCCAGGGCCGCCCGGGTTGGTGAGGATCGCGGCGACACGCTCGCCGCGCGCCCGCAGCCGAGAGATGGCGATGCGGGCGGTCTCGCCCCCGGGGTCGGCGTAGTCCAGTGGAACCGTCACCCGCGCGCATTCGATGCCCTCTGCGGAAAGACCTGCGCCGCCGGGATAGTTCTCGCACGACTCCCAGGTGAGGGTCTGGCGGAGGAACGGTTCCAAGGTCGGAGCCGGTGCGACGAGCGGTTCGTCGTCCGCGCACGCCGCAGTGGTGAGCAGCAGCGCCGCCAGCGCCGAGCGTGGAAACCACGACCGCGCCACTCTCTGAATCGTCCTGCGCCTTCGCACTATTCGCCTTCCCCCGGATGCCGGTTCGCCGAACAGTGTGCCCGAACCGGCGGTTGTCGGGCCCGCTGGGATCCGCTCAGACCGACCGGCAGACCAGGCCTTCGGGCGGCGGAGTGAGATCGATCAGATAGCGCAACACCGGCTCGTCCACGCACGCCACACCCTGGCCGAAGACGCCGTGCTGCACGCCCTCGTAGGTGACCAGGGAAGCGCCGAGCGCACGGGCCAGGTTGATCCCGCCCTGGTGCGGGGTGGCCGGATCGCCGGTGACGGAGACGACAACGACCTTCGGCAGATTCGGTATCGAGGGGACGTGCGGCTGGGAGTTCGTCGGCACCGGCCAGAAGGCGCAGACGCCGAGCGGAGCCTGTCCCGTTGCGCGCCCGTCGTCGAAAATCGGTGCGGCGGAGCGGGTGTGGCGGTCCAGTTCGGCGGCCTCCGCGCGATCGGTGACGCGCTTCTCCTCGAGGCAGAACACCGCCTGCTGCAGATCCCGCTCGACGATGCTCGGGCTCGCGATGATGTCCGCGAACGCCAGCAGAGCGTCGCCTCGGCCACCGGCCAGCTCTTTCAGGCCCGTGGTGATACCGGGCCGGCCCGCCGGGTTGTACAGCGAATTGGCTACCGCGCTGAGCGCGTCGCGGTAGCCGAGGCCGCGCGGGTCCGCCGTGGCGGCGGGCCGGTCGATCAGCGGGAGGACGAGGGCGTGGAAGGCCGCGGTGGCGCGGGCCGGTTCGGTGCCGAGCGGGCAGTCCGGCGCCTTCGCGCAGTCGGTGGCGTAGGCGTCGAAGGCCTGCTGGAAGCCGCGCGAGAACACCACGGCGTCGACCATGTCGGTGGCCGGGTCGACGCCACCGTCGAGGACCATGGCGCGCACCCGACCGGGGAACATCTCGGCGAAGGTGGAGCCGAGGCGGGTGCCGTAGGAGCCGCCGTAGTAGGTCAGCTTCTCGTCGCCGAGCGCCGCCCGGATCACATCGAAATCCCGTGCCACCTCGCGGGTTCCGACGTTGGCCAGTACGTCGACGCCGGTGCGCCGCACGCATTTGTCGACGTAGTCGCGGTGTTCGCGCTCGGTCTGCGCGATGCCTTCCGCCGAATAGTCGATGTCGAGCTCGTTGCGCTCCGCCTGGAACTCCTCCGGCGTCAGGCACACCACCTTCGGTGTGGACGCGCCGAGGCCGCGCACGTCGACGCCGATCACGTCGAAGCGTTGCGCCGTCTCGCTTTTCGCGAACATCAGCGGCATCGCGAGTCCCGGCGATCCGGGGCCGCCTGGATTGGTGAGCAGGGCGGCGACCCGCTCGCCGCGAGCGGGCAGGCGGGAGATGGCGATCGAGGCCGTGGCGCCGTCGGGCTCGGCGTAGTCGAGCGGGACGGTCACCCGCGCGCACTCCAGGCCGCCGGCGGTCAGCTCGGCGCCGTGCGGGAAGTCCGCGCAGGAACCCCATGCGACGCGCTGGTCGTAGTACCTGTCGAGGTCCGGGCTCGCCGCGGTGCCGGAGCCTCCGCAGGCCGCGAGCGTCAGCAGCGCGGTCGCGCTCAGTGCGCGGACGGTCCGCGTCGCGCCGTCGCGGCCGTGGGCCCCCGTGTTCTTGGAGTTCTTGCGCCACCCAGACATTCGTCCCCCCAATCGGTTCGTCCCCTCATTCTGCCCGAACCGCGCACCCACCCGACCTGTCGGTGGCCGCTGGCACAATCCGAATTCTCCATCGCCTTCGAGGGGGTCTGAGATGTCGGTACCGATCGCCAACCTGCCCTTCGGCCAACGCCCGCGTGAGCGACTGCTCGCGCTCGGCCCGCACGCGCTCAGCGACAGCGAATTGCTCGCCCTGCTGCTCGGTCAGGGTCGCAGGGGCGAGAGCGCGCTGGAATTGGCCGCGGAGCTCCTCGCCGAATACGGCGGCATCCCGGGTCTGGCCGCGGCCCGGCCCGAGGAACTGTTCCGCAGAGCGGGGGTCGGGGTGGCCAAGGCCGCCGCGATCATCGCCGCCTTCCAGCTCGGCAGCAGGGCACGCGCCGAACCCGAGGCCGCGCCGCACCTGGAAAGCGCTTTCGACGTCGTCCGCATCGCCCGCCCGCTGTTCGACGGCGTCCGCGTGGAACGAATCCTCGTGCTGGTCTGCGACACCCAGAATCGCTTGCGGCAGAAGGTGTTCGTCGCCGAAGGCGCGGTCGATCAGGTCACCGTCCCGATCCGCGAGATCCTCAACACCGTCCTCCGCCACGACGGTCGCGCCTTCGCCCTCGTTCACAATCACCCCTCCGGCACGGCCACCCCCAGCCTCGACGACCGGCGCACCACCACCGCCCTCATCGAAGCCTGCCGCACCGTGGGCCTCCGCTTCCTCGACCACGTCGTCCTCGCGGGCGAACACTGGTCCTGCGCGACTCCTCTTCCCCTCGGCCGGGAATGAGTCGGCTCAGGTCGTATGCCGTGCTCCCTCCGACAGGTGCCCGCGCAGGCCGATTTCAGCGGCTTGGTGCACGATGCCGGTGATCGTGGTGGGTGTCAGCTGTCCTCTGGCGGAGTCGTCGAGCACGGCGTCGACCGCACCGACCATCGCGCCGGTCAGTGCTGCCGCGTGCAGTATGTCGAGATCGTCGGGGTAGGCGCCGAGGAGGGCTCGGGTCAGGCGCTGCCGCAGGCCGGCGTTGCGCAGCAGAGCGGCAGCGCGCAGGGCGGGCACTTCGGCGATGAGGCGTGCTCGGATGTGCGTGAGTTCGTGATCGAGCGGGAAACTCCAGCTCGTCGCCGCGCTCAGCTGATCGATCGCGCGCAGGAGTAGGTCGGCGGGACGTTCGGATGGGACGCGGGTCGCGAAGATCTCGGCGAGAAGTTCGTCGTAGAGGTCGTCGTCGGCGAAGACGACGTCTTCCTTGGTGGTGCAGTAGTTGAAGAAGGTCGCATAGGAAACCTGTGCGGCGGCGGCGATCTCGGCGACGGTGGTGTTGTCGTAACCCTTCTCGCCGAACAATCGCAGGGCCGCCTCGACGAGAGCCTGCTTGGTCTTCCGCTTCTTCTGTTCCCGCAGTCCCATGCCTGGATTCTTACACGCCATCGAAATTTAGACAGAGTCTAATTTCTGTTAGCCTGGCGGCATGATCGAACGAACGGGGTGCGTCGTCGTGGGTGGCGGCCCAGCGGGGATGACGCTCGGACTGTTGCTGGCTCGCGCGGGCGTCGAGGTGACCGTGCTCGAGAAGCACGCCGACTTCCGAAGGGACTTCCGCGGCGATACCGTCCACCCGTCGACACTGCGCCTTCTCGACGAACTCGGCTTGGGCGAACGGTTCGCGAGAATTCCCGCCGGGCGCCTGCGGCAGATGCGTATCCGAATCGGCGACACCGTCGTCGTGATGGCGGATTTCAGCCGAATTCCCGGTCGGCACAAGCACATCGCGATGGTGCCCCAGGGCGATTTCCTCGATCTGCTGTGCGCTGCCGCTTCCGAGGAGCCGACGTTCACCCTCCGTCGCGACTGCACCGTCACCGGATTACGCCGCGACGACGACGGCCGGGTCACCGGTGTCGACTACACCGATGCGGACGGCGGAGCGCGGTCGCTCACCGCGGATCTCACGGTTGGCTGCGACGGCAGGTGGTCGGTGGTGCGCCGTGAATCCGGACTGCCGGTGCGCGAGTTCGAGATTCCGATGGATGTGTGGCAGGTCCGAGTACCCAAGTCCCACATCGGCGATGGCGAGGTGTTCGGCTGGTTCGGCGGGGGTCAGGTGGCGGTGGCGATGGATCGCGGCGACTACCAGCAGGTGGCCTACCTCATCGCGAAAGGCACCGACGAGCAGCGGCGACTCGAGGACATCGCGGCGTGGCGGTCCCGTCTCGGCGAGCTGTGTGGTTTCTCGGAGCGGCAACTGGCCGCCATCCGCGACTGGGACGATGTCGCCGCGCTGCGGACCGGGATGGACCGGCTGCGCCGCTGGTACGCCGACGGCGTGCTGTGCATCGGCGACGCCGCGCACACCATGTCGCCGGTCGGCGGCGTCGGCGTCAACCTCGCGATCCAAGACGCCGTCGCCACCGCGCGATACCTCGCCGAACCCTTGCGACGCGGCAAGCTTCGCGGTACCGATCTGGCCCGCGTCCAACGCCGCCGATCCTTCCCCGCGGCGATGGTCCAGCGGTCCCAGCGCGCCGAACACGACATGCTCATCCGCCCCGCCCTGAACGCCACCCTCGACGAGCGCAGGCTCCCCGCGCCGCTGCGGCTACTGCGCCGGTCGGCCTGGCTGCGCGCTGTCACCGCCTACTTGGGCGGTATCGGCCTCCGCCCGGAACACGCCCCGCCGTTCGCGCGCCGCGCAACGCGTTCCCCGGTCCCCTGATCTATGCGCCGCAGAATCCCCGCGTGCGGGCGCCCCAGTGTCAGCCGGTGAATCGGTTCGGATGCAGGCGACGCCGCGCGTGGTCGAAGCCCCGCAATTCAGCGAAGGCCGCCACCGTCTCAGGGATGGTGGCGGCCTTCGTTGTGAGGCGGTGGTCCGGAGGTCAGCGGGTGAAGAGGAGGGCTCGCTTGACTTCCTGGATGGCCTTGGTGACCTCGATGCCGCGGGGGCAGGCGTCGGTGCAGTTGAAGGTGGTGCGGCAGCGCCAGACGCCTTCGACGTCGTTGAGGATGTCGAGGCGTTCGCGGGCGCCTTCGTCGCGGCTGTCGAAGATGAAGCGGTGGGCGTTCACGATCGCGGCCGGGCCGAAGTAGCTGCCGTCGCTCCAGTACACGGGGCAGGAGGTGGTGCAGCAGGCGCACAGGATGCACTTGGTGGTGTCGTCGAACCGGGCGCGGTCGGCCTGGCTCTGGATGCGCTCGCGGGTTGGCTCGTTACCCGTGGTGATCAGGTAGGGCTTCACCGCGCGGAACGCGTCGAAGAACGGCTCCATGTCGACGACGAGGTCCTTCTCCACGGGCAGGCCGCGGATCGGCTCGACGGTGACGGTGAGCGACTTGCCGCCCTTGGGCAGCATGTCCTTCATCAGCACCTTGCAGGCCAGCCGGTTCACGCCGTTGATCCGCATCGCGTCCGAACCGCACACGCCGTGCGCGCACGAGCGACGGAAGGTGAGCGTGCCGTCCAGGTAGGACTTGATGTAGATGAGCACGTTCAGGAAGCGGTCGGTCGGCAGGACCGGCACCTGGAAGGACTCCCAGTGCGCGCCCTTGTCGTCCTCCGGGTTGAACCTGGCCACCTTGACGGTGATCATCACCGAGCCGTCGGGGACCGGAGCGGGCTTCTGCGAAGAGGGTGCTTCGGCAACAGCAGTCATCAGTACTTACGCTCCATCGGCTCGTAACGGGTCTGCACCACCGGCTTGAAGTCGAGGCGGATGTCGGCGATGAGCTCGGGGCTCTCCTTGTAGGCCATCGTGTGCCGCATGAAGTTAACGTCGTCGCGGTCCGGGTAGTCCTCGCGTGCGTGGCCGCCGCGCGATTCCTTCCTGTTCAGCGCGCCGACGACGGTGACCTCGGCCAGCTCGAGCAGGAAGCCGAGCTCGACGGCCTCCAGCAGGTCGCTGTTGTACCGCTTGCCCTTGTCCTGCACCGAGATCCGCGCGTACCGCTCCTTGAGCGCGTGGATGTCGGTGAGGGCCTGCTTGAGGGTGTCCTCGGTGCGGAACACGGCGGCGTTCATGTCCATCGTGTACTGCAGCTCGGTGCGGATGTCGGCGACCCGCTCGTTGCCGTGCTCCGACAGCAGCATTTCCAGCCACTCGGTGACCATCTGCGCCGGCTTCTCCGGCATGTCGACGAACTCGGTGCGCTGGGCGTACTCCGCGGCGGCGATGCCCGCGCGGCGGCCGAACACGTTGATGTCGAGCAGCGAGTTGGTGCCGAGGCGGTTGGAGCCGTGCACCGAGACGCACGCGCACTCGCCCGCCGCGTAGAGGCCGGGGACGATGTCGGTGTTGTTGCGCAGCACCTCGCCGCGGATCCGGGTCGGGATGCCGCCCATCACGTAGTGGCAGGTCGGCATGACCGGCACCGGCTCCTTCACCGGGTCGACGCCCAGGTAGGTGCGGGAGAACTCGGTGATGTCGGGCAGCTTCTCCTCGAGCACGTCCTCACCGAGGTGGGTCACGTCGATCAGCACGTAGTCCTTGTTCGGACCCGCGCCGCGGCCTTCGAGCACCTCGAGCACCATCGACCGGGCGACGATGTCGCGCGGTGCCAGGTCCTTGATGGTGGGGGCGTAGCGCTCCATGAACCGCTCGCCGGAGGCGTTGCGCAGGATGCCGCCCTCACCGCGAACCGCTTCCGAGATCAGGATGCCGAGACCGGCCAGACCTGTCGGGTGGAACTGGTGGAACTCCATGTCCTCCAGCGGCAGACCCTTGCGGAACACGATCGCCATGCCGTCGCCGGTCAGCGTGTGCGCGTTCGAGGTGGTCTTGTACATCCGGCCCGAGCCGCCGGTGGCGAACACGATCGACTTGGCGTGGAAGACGTGCAGCTCGCCGGTGGCCAGCTCGTAGGCGACCACACCGGTGGCGACCGGACCGCGGTCGGTCTCGGTGAGCACCAGGTCGAGCACGTAGAACTCGTTGAAGAACTCCACGTCGTGCTTGACGCAGTTCTGGTACAGCGTCTGCAGGATCATGTGGCCGGTGCGGTCGGCGGCGTAGCACGCACGGCGGACCGGGGCCTTGCCGTGATCGCGGGTGTGGCCACCGAAACGGCGCTGGTCGATCTTGCCCTCGGGGGTCCGGTTGAACGGCAGACCCATCTTCTCGAGGTCCATGACCGCGTCGATGGCCTCCTTGGCCATGATCTCCGCGGCGTCCTGGTCGACCAGGTAGTCACCACCCTTGACGGTGTCGAAGGTGTGCCATTCCCAGTTGTCCTCTTCGACGTTGGCCAGCGCGGCGCACATACCGCCCTGGGCCGCGCCGGTGTGGCTACGGGTCGGGTACAGCTTGGTCAGCACCGCGGTGCGGACCCGGGGACCGGCCTCGATCGCCGCGCGCATGCCCGCGCCACCGGCACCGACGATCACGACGTCGTAGCGGTGTTCCTGAATCGGTCGCGATTCACTCATCGAGGGCCTGTTCCTAACTGATGTTGGGGTCGAAGGTGAAGATGACGTAGGTGCCGACGCCCGTGACCAGGATCATCGAGATCACCAGCAGGGTCTTGAGCCAGAACCGGGTCGAGTCCTTGCGGGAGTAGTCGTCGATCACGGTGCGCAGACCGTTGCCGCCGTGCAGCTGGGCCAGCCACAGCATGGTGAGGTCCCAGATCTGCCAGAACGGGGAGGCCCAGCGGCCCGCGACGAAGGCGAAGTTCAGCCGCTGCACGCCGCCGTCGATCATCAGCATGATGAACATGTGGCCCAGCACAAGGACCATCAGCAGCAGGCCGGAGAAGCGCATGAACAGCCACGCGTACTTCTCGAAGTTGTTGCTGGAGCGGGCGCGCGGCGAGCGGGGCAGATCCAGGCTGGCCGGGCGGTCGTAAGACTTACCGAGAACAGGTGCAGTCATGGCGATCAGTGCTCCGTGAACAGGTAGAAGAACTGGCGGCCGATACCGGCGGCCGAGACCAGGATCCAGATGGCGAGCACGATCCAGAGCATCTGGCGCTGGTAGCGCGGGCCCTGGGACCAGAAGTCGACGAGGATCACGCGGACGCCGTTGAGCGCGTGGAACAGCACGCAGACCACGAGGCCCATCTCCATCAGCGCGACGAGCGGGGTCTTGTAGGTCTCGATCGCCGCGTCGTAGGTCTCCGGGCTGACGCGGACCAGTGCGGTATCCAAGACGTGCACGAAGAGGAAGAAGAAGATGGTGACACCGGTGATCCGGTGCAGCGCCCAGGACCACATTCCGGGGTCGCCTCGGTACAGCGTCTTCCGCTTCGGCTGGGCCGGAGCTTCGATCGTGGTCATAGAGTGCGGTGCCTCCAACGTCGTTGATGGACCCGGTTTCAGGTCCCGGGCCGGCCGCGTGAAGGGGGCGAATGCCCAGGTTGCTGCGCTGTGCTCCGAGTGTGCTGGAGCACGGTGCTCCGTTTGCGCGAGGCCCGCCGGGAACCTGAACCGATCTGTTGTGGACTCTAATCCTCTCGGTTTCGCGGAACTAATTCGGCGTGCCGTGCGTTGCGCTACATTGCGCTGGGTTAGGTTTGCCTTTGTTGATGCGTAATGGGGTGCGCGCGGGCTCTCGTGCGCCCTCCTCGCGGTGGTTCGGCGGGAGGCTCGCGATGCCGGAAATCGAGTGGAATGTTTTGCGCGACAATGCTATTCGAGTTATGCGCAATGCCTATGCGCCCTACTCCCGTTTCCCGGTCGGCGCCGCGGCTCTCACTTCGGACGGTCGAATTGTGAGCGGTTGCAATGTGGAAAATGTCTCATATGGATTGGCCCTCTGCGCCGAATGCGTACTCGTCGGTAACTTATTCGCGGGCGGCGGCGGGCGTCTCGCGGCGGTCTCGGTCTGCGATTCCCGCGGCGAAATCCTGATGCCGTGCGGTCGCTGCCGCCAACTCCTCTACGAGCACGGCGGCCGCGATCTCCTGGTGGACCACCGCACCGGCCCCGTCCGGCTGAGCACTCTGCTACCCGACGCCTTCGGCCCCGACGACCTGGACGCCGGGCAGCAGTAGTCGCTGTCCGTCAGCAGTCGTCTTCGAACGACTCGTCGATCTCGGCCTGGGTAGGCGGCTCGACAGTCGGCACGCGAATGGGAGTGAGCCCCATTCGTTGCATCATCAGCGCGACACCCTCACCGATGGTCGACGACTGAGCCGCGAGCCGGTTCGCGAAGATCTTCACCCCGCGAACGTCTCGCAGCAGCGTCTCCTCGAGGTCGGCGACACGCGTCTCGATCCGGGTAACCCGTCGGTTCAGCTCGGCGTAAGTCATCTGAATCCCCCTTCGTCGATCGATTGATGCGGCGAGGCTATCGGAGGCCTCCGACAAGAACCAGCCGCGGCGGGGTGTCGTGCCAGACTGGCCGGGTGACGGGTGTTGACGCGGTTTCGATCATCACGACCAAGCGGGATGGCGGGGAGCTGTCGGACGAGCAGATCGATTGGGTGGTCGACGGTTTCACCCGCGGCGCGGTGGCCGACGAGCAGATGTCGGCGCTGGCCATGGCCATCGTCTGGCGCGGGATGACGCGCAGGGAGACGGCCCGCTGGACGGCCGCGATGATCGCCTCGGGACGGCGGATGGACTTCACGGATCTGCCGAGGCCCACGGTGGACAAACACTCGACGGGCGGGGTCGGCGACAAGATCACGCTGCCGCTCGCGCCGCTGGTCGCCGCGTGCGGCGCGGCCGTTCCGCAACTGTCCGGACGTGGTCTGGGACACACCGGCGGCACCCTGGACAAGCTCGAGTCGATCCCCGGCTGGCGCGCCGACGTCGACGTGCCGCGGATGCGCGAGATCCTCGCCGATCCGGCGATCGGCGCGGTCGTCTGCGCGGCGGGGGCCGACCTCGCGCCCGCCGACAAGCGCCTCTACGCCCTGCGCGACGTCACGGGCACGGTCGAGTCGATCCCGCTGATCGCCAGCTCGATCATGAGCAAGAAGATCGCCGAGGGCACCGGCGCGCTGGTGCTCGACGTGAAGGTCGGGTCGGGCGCGTTCATGAAGGACCACGGCGCGGCCCGCGAACTGGCCACGACGATGGTCGAGCTCGGCACGGACGCCGGGGTGCGCACCGTCGCATTGCTCACCGCGATGGACACCCCGCTGGGGCGAACCGCGGGCAACGCGCTCGAGGTGGCCGAGTCGGTCGAGGTGCTCGCCGGCGGCGGGCCCGCCGACGTCGTCGAGCTCACCCTCGCGCTGGCGCGGGAGATGGTGGCGCTGGCGGGCCTGGACATCGATCCGGCCGACGCGCTCGCCGACGGACGGGCGATGGACCATTGGCGCGCCATGGTGCGCGCCCAGGGCGGCGACCCGGACGCGCCGCTGCCGCGCGCCAGGCACACCGAGACCATTCGCGCCGAGCGCGACGGCGTGCTGACCCGCATGGACGCCATGGGCGTCGGCATCGCCGCGTGGCGCCTCGGCGCGGGCCGCGCCCGCCAAGGCGACCCGGTGCAGTTCGGTGCGGGTATCGAAATGCACGCCAAGCCTGGCGATCCGGTCCGCGCGGGACAGCCGCTGCTCACCTTGCATACCGACACACCGGACGCGCTCCCGGGAGCCGTTGCCGCACTGGCGGATTCGCTGGCCATCGGCGCCGCCGCACCGGCCGGGGGCGCCCCGCTCATCCTCGACCGAATCGGTTCCTGAGCGCCGGCCGTCGGTGCGCGAGCCGTCCAGCCGCTCGTGCAGGCGGGCATGCCGGGACGGCACCGGCAGTCGCGCACCGTGCTCGGCCCGGCACGGCGGACGACCGTGATCGGCAACGCCGCGCGAACGCGCTGTGGACCACTCCATGGCCCGCCGGCAACGAGATGGTTGCCACGCCGGAACTTCGCTGCCGATTCCGCGCGGCGCGGCTAACGTGTGGTCATGACAGGACCGATGCCGCTCACCCTCGCCTCGATCCGCCAAGCTCCCAAGGCGCTGCTGCACGATCACCTCGACGGTGGTCTGCGGCCCGCGACGGTACTGGAGCTCGCCGCCGATTGCGGTTACGAAGATCTACCCGCCACCGACGAGGCCACCCTCGCGGCCTGGTTCCGCGACGCCGCCGACAGCGGTTCGCTGGAGCGCTACCTGGAGACGTTCGCGCACACCGTCGCGGTGATGCAGACACCGGAGGGCCTGCGCCGAGTGGCCCGCGAATGCGCCGAGGACCTGGCCGCCGACGGCGTGGTGTACGCGGAAGTGCGCTTCGCGCCCGAGCAGCACCTGGAGCGCGGACTGAGCATGGACGAGGTGGTCGAGCACACCTTGGCCGGCTTCCGCGAGGGCGAGGCGGCCGCCGCAGAGGCGGGCCATTCCATCGTGGTGACCTGCCTGCTCACGGCCATGCGGCACGCGGCGCGTTCGCGCGAGATCGCCGAGCTCACGGTGCGCTGGCGCGACCGTGGCGTCGGCGGCTTCGACATCGCGGGCGCGGAGGCGGGTTTCCCGCCGAGCAGGCATCTCGACGCGTTCGAGTACATGCGGGCGAACAGCGCGCACTTCACCATCCACGCGGGCGAGGCGTTCGGCCTGCCGTCGATCCACGAGGCGCTGGCGTTCTGCGGCGCCGACCGGCTCGGACACGGCGTGCGCATCACCGACGACATCCACGTGCCGGGCGCGCTGGCGGACGCGGAACTGGGTCTGGTCGCGAATTACGTGCGGGACATGCGAATTCCGCTCGAGCTGTGTCCGTCGTCGAATGTGCAGACCGGCGCGGTGCCCGCCTTGGACAAGCACCCGTTCGATCTGCTCGCCCGGCTGCGCTTCCGCGTCACGGTGAACACCGACAACCGCCTGATGAGCGACACGACGATGAGTGCGGAGATGCTGAAGCTGGTGGAGACCTTCGGCTACGGCTGGAGTGATCTGGAGCGGTTCACCATCAACGCGATGAAGTCGGCCTTCATCCCGTTCCCGGACCGCCTGCGCATCATCGACGACATCATCAAGCCCGGATACGCGGTGCTGCTCGGCTGAAGTTTCGCACCGCCCGCCCACGTAGAGCCTCCGATAGACCCAGTTATCGTGGGATCTCGTGACGATTGTGCAGATTCCCGGTCGGTTCAACGGCCCACCGAATTCCGGCAACGGCGGCTATGTCGCCGGACGCCTCGCCGAACACCGCGACGAGAGCGCGGTGACGGTGATGCTGCGGAACCCGGCTCCGCTGGACACGCCGTTACGGCTGGACGACGGCAAGTTGTTCGACGGTGAGCGCCTGATCGCGGAATCGCGGGCGGGCGCGTTCGAGCGTGACGTCCCGGGATCCGTGCCGCGCGAGGTGGCGGAAGTCGCCGCTGGCTCGTACGAGACCAACGACATGTTCGCGCACTGCTTCGTCTGCGGAAACGCGCGCGGGGACGGCCTGCGCATCGAGCCGGGTCCGGTGCGCGAGGGCGTGGTCGCGGCCCCGTGGACGCCGGACGAGACGCTGCCGATCGACGCAGCGCTGCTGTGGGCGGCGCTGGACTGCCCGGGCGGTTGGTCGGTACCCGGCATGCTGGAGCAGCCAGCCCTGCTCGGCTCGATGACCGCCGCGGTGTTCGGCCTGCCCGAGGCGGGCGAGCCGTGCGTGGTGGTCGGGGAAAGCCATGGCGTGCAGGGACGCAAGCTCTATTCCGCCACCGCGGTCTACGGCGCGGACGAGCGGCTGCTCGGTCGCGCCGAGCACATCTGGATCAGGCTGAAATGATTTGGGGCCGAATGGATTCGGCCCCAAATCAGTGGACTACTGCGGCGCGAGCCGAGCCTCGAACCCACGCTCGAGCTCGCGCCAGCTCTGCGCCTCGGCGGCGAACGGCGGGTTCGGCGCCATCCGGGTCGGGTCCGGGTTCAGCAGGTACGACACGTACCAGCCCAGGGGAGTGGACTGGGCCAGCGCCTGCTCGACGGCGTCGTCCTCGGCGTAGTCGGCGGCATCGGTGAACAATTCGACGGCCAAGTCGAGCTGTTCGATGTCGACCGCCTCTGGCCCCTCGGCCAGGTCGTCGGCCAGGCCGGGCAGCACATAGACGTTCTCGTCGGTCACCTCGACTTCGAGCGAGCCGTCCACGGCGGCGGTCTGCACCTCGCCGTAGGTGCTCACTCGCGCCAGATCGTGGTCGTGCTCGTCGGCGAGGTAGCGCGCGAGGGCGCGCTCGGAGCCGAAGACCGTGATCGAGCCGTTCTTGCCGAGGAAGATCGGTTCGTCGTCGAGGTAGCAGCGCAGCGTGAAGTAGGTGCCGTCCGAGGTGACGATCTTGACCGGGTCGATGCCGACCTCGTGCCAGAACGAGTCGTCTTCCTCCTCGTCCTCGTCGTCCAGGTCGACGGCCTCGAATTCCTCGTCCTCGTCGCTGTCGGCCGCGTCGTCGGCGTCGACCACGTTCTCCTCGGCCGCGAGCAACTCGGCCTCGGCGACCGCGACGGCCTTGGCGTCCACGTCCGGGGTGGCGACCACCGAGTCGATGGCGTCGAGCACCGAGTCCCAGTCCTTGGCGATGGCCGCGCCGATCTGGTCCCAGAGTTCCTCGCCGTCCCGACCGACGAACGCGCTCACCCCGCCCGGCAGCGCGCCGAGCACGGGGTGCGAGCCGAAGAACTTGGTGACCGTCTCCAGCTCGCACACCTCGCCGATGTTGCGGACCATGCCGAGGGTGTCCTCCAGCTCGGCGATGCTGTCCACGTCGGGATCGCCCGCGGCCAGCTCCGGCACCGCGACCAGGTCGAACGTGAAATTCTCCTCCGGCTCCAGTTCCACCGCCGAGAGTCCGGCGACGACCTTCCACGCGGGATGGTCGACCAGATCGTTGTCGGAGCTGGTCCGGATGAACGCGGCCAGTTCGGCGACGGTGTCGAAACCATAGAGGGAATCCTCATGTCCGAGGAATGCCATCCACTCGTCGTCACCGTCGCGCCAGCGCGGTGCCCACAGGGTGACGAGATCGCCGTCGGTCAGGCCGAGCTCGATCGGGACGATGTCTCCAGAAGCCATGTGCGGAAGCCTATCGACCTTCCGGCTCAGGCACTATCCGGCCCGCCCCCAATTGTGCCCGCCGCGCCGTTGGGCGCCGGGGCGAACGACTCGTTCAGTGTCGCAACGACCTTCGACCGCTGCGCTCCCGCGTCCTCGGAGGCCTGCCTGCAAGCCCAGACGATCAGCTGGGAGACGTCGGCGGGCGCCATCGACGTGACCGCCTCCGACAGCGTCAGACCGACCAGCGCGCCCTCGCTGTTCACCTCGACGGTGACCGCGCCGTCCTCGGTGGTGAACTGGCCGCGCACCTGCTTGAGGCCGTACAGTGCGGCCTCGAGCGCTTCCAGTTTCTGGGTCGCGCTCGCGACGAGCGCGTCCATCTCGGCACTCATGCCAATTCCTCGCTTCGCTCGCTCATACCGGCCGCATCCAGCTCGTCGGTCCCGTGTCGGCGTCGTCGATGCGGTCGAGTTCGTCGACCGCCTGCTGCCTGGTCGGCAGTCCGAGCCGGTCCAGGATGTCGGCGGGCATGCCCGACTCGGCGAGGACCTCGCGGCGCTTGGCGCGCGCGGCGATGGCCGAGCGCTGGGTCAGGCGCAGGATCTCGTTGGCGAGAGCCTGTGCGCCGTAACGGTATTCGCTGCGCTCGAACTTGATCTCGACCGGCATGCCCTGGTCGGTCGCGCGCACGGCGATGGTGCCGGACCGGTTCTGGCTGACGGCCAGGGTGACGTTCGGGATCTGCTGGGCCTGCTGCTCGGTCATGCTGTCGGCCTGTAGAAGCCGTAGAACTCCATACCCATGTTCTCCGTTCGGATGGAACTGACCGAGACCGGATCACCGGCCTCGACGAGCTGTCCGTTGCCGACGACCATGGCGACATGGCCGTCCCATACGGCCAGGTCACCCGGCATCAGATCGCCGGGCGACACCTGGGGGTGTCCGATGTGCTGTTCCTGGGCAAGGCGCGGCAGCTCGACGCCCGCCTCGCCGTAGGCGTACTTGGTGAGGCCGCTGCAATCGATGCCGGACCCAGGGGTGTTGCCGCCCCAGACGTACGGGGTGCCGACCGCGCTCAGCGCCGACTGGACGGCGGTCGCGGCCTTCTCGTTCGGCGCCTCGACGACACTGCCGTCGGGCAGGGTGATCTTGACGCCGTCCTTGCTGCTCGGCGCGGCGGTGGTGTCGCCGGGCTTCGTGGAGTTCGAGCTCGAGTTGTTGTTCGTGCCCGGACTCGTCTTGGCGACGTTCTGCGCCGAAGTGCTCGCCACGCTGGTGATCAGCGAACCGGCCTGGCCGACCACGCCCATCAGGCCTTGGAGGCCGGAGCCCGCGGTGCTGGTGATCGCGCCGGGCAGCGACGCGAGCGACGGGCTCGAGGGCGCCGGGGTCAGCTGGGTCATGGTCGCGGTGTGCGTGTCCAGCTCGTTGCGCACCCGGCCGACCACGCCGAGTCCCTGGTTCAGGTGATCGATGGCGGTGCCGACCAGTGCCGCGAATCCCGGCGGCGTCGCGATCGTCGGGCCGAGCGCCGTCGCGGTGTTCACGAAGGACTGGACGATGCCGTTGAGATCCTTCTGCCCGGTCTCCACCTCGGTGGCGGCCTGGTCGACGACCGTCGCCATCTCGTTGCCGCGGTCGGAGATGTTCGCGGCGGAGGTCTGCACGCGCAGTGCCTTCGCGGTCGCGGCGTCGGCGGCGACGCCGTCCCACGCGGTGTTCATCTGGTTGATGCTGTTGCGGCCCAACTGATGCAGCTGATCCAGCGCCGTCGAGGTGGAGACCAGCGAGTCGGCCGGGCCGCCGCTGGGCAGTACGCCGGTGCCGAAGCTGCCGAGCAGGTCGAGCAGCGGCTTGACCAGGAGGTTGACGTCGATCACCGGCTCATCCGTCCAGGTCGGCGGACTTCAGCGCGGCCGCGTTGTTCAGGTCGGTCTCGGTGAGCACGGTCGCCGCGCCGGCCGCCGCGCCGCCCATGCTGGAAAGGACCGCTGACAGTTGCGCGATCGACGCGACGTGTCCGGCGTGCGCCGCGGAGTACGCGGCCATGAAATCCCCGCCGATGAGGCCCATGATCGGCCCGAGCAACGCGGGCGAGGCGCCCGCGGCCCCCGCTGCGACACCGGCCATTTCACCGGCCATCACCTCGGCGGTGGCGCCGTAGGCGGCGATGCCCTCGGTGTCCGCCGACATCTTTGCCATAGTGCTTCCCCCATCTGTTCGTTCCCAGGCAGAGTACGTCATCCAACTGGTTCGACGCGCCGCCTTGCCATTCGGTTCCACGCCTCGCGAAAAAAATTCACGAGGACGTTCGACGCCGAACTCGCCTCGAACCTTATCGTTCCCTCATGCGTACGCACACCGTGGACCACCCACTCGCCGCCACCCTGCTGACGACGATGCGCGACGCGCGCACACCCAACGCGGTCTTCCGCAACGCGCTGCGCGATCTCACCGGCATCCTGGTCTACGAGGCGCTGCGCGAGGCGCCCGTGACCAGGTACGAAATCGAAACCCCCGTCGCCTTCGCCGAGGGCGTGCGGCTTGCCCATCCGCCGCTGCTGGTCCCGGTGCTGCGCGCCGGGCTCGGCATGGTCGACGCGGCGGCCGAGCTGATCCCCAATGCCCAGGTCGGTTTCGTCGGCATCGCCCGCGACGAGACCACGCACCAGCCGGTGCCGTACATGGAATCGCTGCCCGCCGACCTGTCCGGTATCCCGGTGTACGTGCTCGACCCGATGGTGGCGACCGGCGGCTCCATGCGCCACACCCTCGAACTGCTCGCCGCACGCGGCGCGACCGACATCACCGCGATCTGCGTGGTCGCGGCGCCGGAAGGCATTGCGCTACTGGAGAAGTCGGACCTGCCGGTGCGGTTGGTGACCGCGACCGTCGACTCGGGCCTGAACTCCGACGCCTACATCGTCCCCGGCCTCGGCGACGCGGGCGACCGCCAGTTCGGACCGCGCTGACGCGGGGGCTACAGCGCGCGACAGAATTCGGCGAGCGCCGCGAGCCGCTCGGCCGCAACGCTTCTCGCGTGCGCGAGACCGGCGCTGTCGGTCACCGGCTCGACGACCTCCAGGTAGCACTTGAGTTTCGGCTCGGTGCCGGACGGACGAATCACCACACGGGAGCCCGCGCCCTCGAAAATCAGCGCGTCGGTGCGCATCCGTCCGCGTGCCTGGAGCAGATCCGCGTATTTCATCGGTTCGCCCGCGATCTCGCCGGGCGGGTCGGTGCGAAGCCGCTCGACCACCGCGGCGGCGGCCTCGGCGTCGGCCAGCCGCAACGCGACCTGATCGCCCGCGTGCAGGCCGAATTCGACCGCGTACCCGTCGAGTTCGTCGAGCAGCGTGCGTCCTTCGGCCTTCAGCCGCGCTACCAGGTCGGCGGTGAGGACGGCCGCCGAGATGCCGTCCTTGTCGCGCACGGCCGCCGGGTCGACGCAGTGCCCGATGGCCTCCTCGTAGGCGTACACCAGCCCGTCGCCCGCCCTGGCGAGCCATTTGAAGCCGGTGAGCGTCTCGGCGTAACGGGCGCCGCGCGCCGCAGCCAGCTTGGACAGCAGCCGCGACGACACGATCGTGGTGGCGACCAGCGCGTCCGGCGGCGCGGTGCGCAGCACGCAAGCACCGAGCAGCACACCGGTTTCGTCGCCGCGCAGCATCCGCCACCCGTCTGGGCCCGGCACGCCGACCGCGCACCGATCCGCGTCGGGGTCCAACGCGATGGCCACATCGGCGTTCACCCGTTCGGCCAGCGTGAGCAGCAGATCGGCGGCTCCGGGCTCCTCCGGATTCGGGAAGGCGACGGTGGGGAAGTCCGGATCGGGCGCGAACTGCTCGGTCACCAGGTGCACGTCGGTGAAACCCGCCGCGGCGAGCGCCCGCACGGCGAGATCGCCGCCGACTCCGTGTAGCGGCGTCAGCGCGATCCGGATGTCGTCGCGCGCACCCGGCCCGCCGACGAGGTCCGGCAACTGAGCGACCCGCGCGAGATAGCGGTGCACGAGCGCGTCGTCGGATTCGGCGACCGGCGTGCGCGGGATCGGTTCGCCGACCGTCTCGATGCAGCGCTCGATCTCGGTGTCGGCGGGCGCGATCAACTGCGAGCCGCCGTCGAGATAGAGCTTGTAGCCGTTGTCGGCGGGCGGATTGTGCGACGCGGTGATCTGCACGCCCGCCACCGCGCCGAGCTCGCGCACCGCGTACGCCACCACCGGCGTCGGCACCGCTCCGGGCAGCAGCGTGACCGGAAAGCCCGCCGCCGCAAAGATTTCCGCGACCGCGGTGGCGAATTCGGGCGAACCGTGCCTGGCGTCGCGGCCGACCACGACGTGACCGCCGCCGAGGCAGCGGCCGCGCAGCCAGTCCACCACGCCGGCCGTCGCCCTGCTCACGGTCGTCACGTTCATGCCGTCGGGGCCCTCGCGCAGCGGCCCGCGCAGACCGGCGGTCCCGAAGCGCAGCATCTAGAGCCGCTCCAGCACGCCGCGCAGCAGTTTGCCGAGCCTCGGTGCGGCCGCGTTGCCCTCGGCGAGCACCTCCGCGTGCGAAAGGTGTTCCCCGGTCACGCCAGCGGCCAGGTTGGTCACCAGCGAGATGCCGAGCAGCCGGGCGCCGAGCGCGCGGGCGGCGATGGCTTCCAGCACCGTCGACATGCCGACCAGGTCGGCGCCGATGGTGCGCAGCATGCGGATCTCGGCGGGCGTCTCGTACTGCGGTCCGGTCAGGCCCGCGTACACGCCCTCGGTCAGGCTCGGGTCGACTTCCCTTGCCAGCGCGCGCAATTCGGGGTCCCACGCGTCGACCAGGTCGACGAAGGTGGCGCCCGCCAGCGGGGTCCGGGCAGTGAGATTGAGGTGATCGCTGATCAGGACCGGCTCACCGACCTGCAAGCCGGGCCGGATGCCGCCCGCCGCGTTGGTCAGCACCACGATCTCCGCGCCCGCCGCCACCGCGGCCGACACCGGGTGCACCACGTCCGCGGGCTGATAGCCCTCGTAGAGATGCTGGCGGCCCATCAGCAGCAGCACCGGCGTCTCACCGACGGGCACCGAATGCACCACGCCGACATGGCCCTGCGCGGTCGGTTCGCCGAAGCCGGGCAGTTCCGGCATCGACACCGACGCCGACGGCGCACCGACCTCCGCGGCCGCCTGCTGCCACCCCGACCCCAGCACAACGGCCACCCGGTGGCGCTCGACTCCCGTACGTTCCGCGATCGCCTCGGCGGCCTGTTCGGCAAGCATGCCGTAACCCTATCGAGCTTTACCGTCCCACGCCCACAACGCGGGGCTACCCGCGAGTAGGGGTTGTCCGCCCAGGGCGATACGCTGCACGCATGCCGTATCTGGAGCGTCAGGGAGATGTGTTCGTGCTGTACCTCGGGAGCGAGGGACAGACCGACAGCGAGAACCGCTTCCATCCGGACTGGATCGATCAGGTGCACGCGCTGTTCGACAAGGTCGAGGCCTCGGAGGGTCCGGCGGCGCTGGTGACCACGGCGACCGGCAAGTTCTTCAGCAACGGCCTGGACACCGACTGGCTGTTCGGCAACCTCGGCGAAATGCACGGCTACCTGGACAAGGTGCACTCGCTTTACACCCGCCTGCTGGCCTTCCCGATGCCGACGGTCGCCGCCATCAACGGCCACGCGTTCGGTGCGGGCGCCATGCTCGCCACCTCGCACGACTTCCGCGTCATGCGGGCCGATCGCGGCTTCTGGAGCCTGCCCGAGGTGCACCTCGGCATGCCATTCACCGTCGGCATGAACGCCCTGCTCACCAACCGCCTGAGCAACCAGGTCTGCGTGCAGGCCATGACCACCGGCCACCGCTACCCGGCCGATCAGGCCATCGCGGCGGGCATCGTGGACCAGGCCGCCGAAGCCGACGTGTTGCTGGAGACCGCCGTCGCACAGGCCGCGGCACTGGCGGGCAACCGCAAGCCGAATCTGCCGATCATCAAGCGGGCGCTGCACGCCGAAGCACTGGCCGGACTCGCGGTGCGCACAAGCCCGGAGAACCTGGCGTTCGCCGTCGGATAACCCCTGGCGAGGGCCCGGATGTGAGCAGGTCGACGGACACGGGACGCGCCCGATTCGCGCCACAGTGCCAGACTGTGTCCCATGCCATCACCGCGCAGCGGGCCTGAGGAAACGAGCAGCATGCCGCGCGCTGTCCGCACCGACGGCGCCGCGGCGGCCTCCGACGCCGCGATCGACGCCGCGGCGACCCGGCTGATCGAGCTGTCGCACGCCATCCACGCCGAGCCGGAGCTGGCCTTCGAGGAGACGCGCAGCGTCGCCAAGGTCCTCGCGCCGCTCGCCGAGCGCGGTTTCGAGATCCAGGCAGGCGTCGCCGACCTGCCGACGGCCTTTCGCGCGAGCTACGGAAGCGGCGAGCTGACGGTCGGCATCTGCGCCGAATACGACGCGCTGCCCGAGATCGGCCACGCCTGCGGGCACAACATCATCGCCGCGTCGGCCGTCGGCGCGGCGCTCGGCCTCGCCGAGGTGGCCGATGAACTCGGCATCACCGTCGTGGTGCTCGGGACGCCCGCCGAGGAGAGCGGCGGCGGCAAGGTGCTGATGCTGGAGCGCGGCGTCTTCGACGACATCGCGATGGCGATGATGGTGCATCCCGGCCCGTACGACATCGTCGGCGCCCGTTCGCTCGCCCTCGCCGACCTGGGCGTGCTCTTCCGCGGGCGCGAGGCGCACGCCAGCGCGGCCCCCGAGTACGGCCGCAACGCGGGGGACGCCGTCACCGTCGCGCAGGTTGCTCTCGGTTTGCTGAGGCAGCACCTTCTACCCGGTCAGCAACTTCACGGTATAGTCAGCGACGGTGGCGTAGCCCCCAACATCGTGCCCGGACGTGCGGAACTGCTGTACTACCTACGCGCAGTCGACTCCGCATCCCTCGATGATCTGATGCGACGAGCGTCGGCTTGTTTCGAGGCGGGCGCCCTCGCGACCGGCTGCACCCACGAAATCCGGACGCTCGCGCCTACATATACCGAGCTGACGCCCGATCCGGCACTACTGTGTGCCTATCGTGAGCAGATCGCCGACCTGGGACGGGTGCCGATCGCACCGGAGCTCGAGGCGCAGCGACCGCTCGGCAGCACCGATATGGGCAATGTCACCAATGTCATCCCGGGCATCCATCCGGTCATCGGCATAGACGCCGGTGGGGCGGTGACACATCAGCCGGGCTTCGCCGAGGCGAGTGTCAACGCCTCGGCGGATCGCGCGGTGACCGATGGCGCGGTCGCGTTGGCGCGTACCGCAATCGCCCTCGCCCGCGATGAAGAAAACAGAGACAGGTTGTTGCAACGACTCGTTCAACGACAGGAGGACATTCGGTGAGCACTACAGGCCGACCGGCGGCGCGAGCGACGGGCCAGGAGGCGGCGCGCGCTACCACGGAGGGCCCCGCGAGTGCCGCATTGTCGAACACCTCGGCGCGAGCCACCGGCCCCATGGGCGCGGCGTGCCTGACCCCGGAGGCGCCGGGCGGCGTCGCGACGGACACCGTCGTGACCGCCCGGGATGCGGTCGAATCGTGGCTGGCCGAGCACGCTGTCGACCTCGTGCAGTGGCGCAGGCACATCCACGCGAACCCGGAGCTTTCCCGCACCGAGTTCGGCACGACCGAGTTCGTCGCGGCCTGGCTGACCAAGGCGGGTCTCTCCCCGCAGAAGATGCCCGGCGGCACCGGCCTGATCTGTGACATCGGCCCCGAGGGACCGCGCATCGGCCTGCGCGCCGACATGGACGCGCTCCCGCTGCAGGAGTTCACCGGCCTCAGCTTCGCCTCGACCGTGCCCGGCGTCTCGCACGCCTGCGGCCACGACGCGCACACCACCGTCCTGCTCGGCACCGCCCTCGCGCTCGCCGAGATCCCCGACCTGCCGGTCGGCGTGCGGCTGATCTTCCAGCCCGCCGAGGAAGTGATGCCGGGCGGCGCGATCGACCTGGTCGCGGCGGGCGTCATGGAGGGCGTTGAGCGGATCTTCGCGCTGCACTGCGATCCGCGCCTGGAGGTCGGCAGGGTCGGCATCCGGGTCGGCGCGATCACCTCGGCCGCCGACACCATCGAGCTGGTGCTCGACTCGCCGGGCGGCCACACCTCGCGTCCGCACCTGACCAGCGACCTCGTCTACGCGATCGGCACCGTGATCACCGGCCTGCCCGGCCTGCTCAGCCGCCGCATCGACCCGCGGACCAGCACCGTGATGGTGTGGGGCGCGGTGTCGGCCGGCAAGGCGCCGAACGCGATACCGCAGACGGGCATGCTCACCGGCACCGTCCGGACCGGCGACCACGCGACCTGGTCGCTGCTCGAGCCGATGGTCCACGAGATCGTCGACGGCCTGCTCGCGCCGACCGGCGTGCGGTACCAGCTCAACTACCGCCGCGGCGTGCCGCCCGTGGTCAACGACGAGCACTCGACCAGGATCTTCGAGGACGCCATCCGCGCGCTCGGCCCCGACGCGCTGGCCGACACCATCCAGTCCGGCGGCGGCGAGGACTTCTCCTGGTACCTGGAGGAGGTGCCCGGCGCGATGGCGCGGCTCGGCGTCTGGTCCGGGCATGGCGAGCAGCTGGATCTGCACCAGCCGACCTTCGACATCGACGAGCGCGCGCTCGCGGTGGGCGTGCGGGTGCTGTCGAACATCGTGTTGCAGACGCCGCCGCGCTGAGGTCTGAAAAGCGAGGGTTCCGAAAAGCGAGGCGGCTGAAAATCAAGGCGTCTCGACAGGCGAGGCGTCCGAAACAGGCGAAACGTAACGAACCCCGCCGTCCGGTTGCTCCGGCGGCGGGGTTCGGCGTCTCAGCTCGAGTAGTTGCCAGGTCCCACGTTGCGGCTGTTGCGCGTCCGTAGCGCGTGCACGTATTCCTCTGGCGCGCCTGCCTTTTCGGCCGCGTCGGCCATCACGCCCAGATAGCGCGCCGACGGTAGGCCGCCCTCGTAGGCGTCGAGCACGTACAGCCAGGCCAGCCGCGGCTCGGTGCCGCTGCCCGGACTCGGGGTGACGCGCAGCCGGATCTTCTTGTGGATGCCGAAGTCCGAGCCCTCCCACCGGTCCAGCAGCTGCTCGTCCTCGGGGGAGACGTCGTAGAGCACGACGAACACCCGGGAACCCGGTTCCTCGACGACCGTCGCCAGCGGCCCTTCCCACCCGATGTCGTCGCCGGCGAAGGTCAGCCGCCAGCCCTCCAACCAGCCGGTTCCGGACATGGGGGAGTGCGGACAGCGCTCGAGCATCTGGGTCGAGTCCATGTTGGACCCGTAGGCGGCGTAGATCGGCACCTGCAAAGGGTAGCCAATGATGACACCGGATCGCCGCTATCCCGCCCACATGACGCCGTGTTCCCGGCGCGAGGGCCAGGTGTGGCGAGCCCGACAGCGCGCCGACCACTAACGTTAGCCGGGTACCGGAGATCCCGGTCGACAGCTCGAGCGGAGGTATCCATGACCCGCATTGCGATCATCGGTGGCGGACCGGCCGGCTATGAGGCGGCCTTGGTCGCGGCCCAGCACGGCGCGGACGTGACACTGATCGACCGCGACGGCATCGGTGGCGCGTGTGTGTTGTGGGACTGTGTCCCGTCGAAGACTTTCATCGCCTCCACCGGTGTGCGCACCGATCTGCGCCGGGCAAGGGACCTCGGAATCACGCTCGACCCGAGCCAGGCGGCCGTGCGACTGCCGGAGGTGAACTCGCGCGTCAAAGCGCTGGCGCTGGCGCAGTCCTCCGATATCCGCTCCAAGTTGCAGTCCGCGGGCGTGACCGTCCTCTCCGGCTCCGCGCGGCTGGCCGAGAACGGCGGCGGGCGTGCGGCGCATCGCGTGCTCCTCGAGCTCGACGGCGGTCGCGAGCGCGAGCGGCTGATCGAGGCCGAGGTGGTGCTGATCGCCACCGGCGCGAGCCCGCGCGTGCTGCCCGGCGCCGAACCCGACGGCGAGCGCATCCTGAACTGGCGTCAGCTCTACGACCTGCGCGAGCTTCCCGAGACCCTGGTGGTGGTCGGTTCCGGTGTCACCGGCGCCGAATTCGTCTCCGCCTACACGGAATTGGGCGTCCGGGTGAAGCTGGTGTCCAGCCGCGACCGGGTGCTGCCGCACGAGGACGCCGACGCCGCCCTCGTGCTCGAGGAAGCGCTGGCCGAGCGCGGCGTCGAGCTGGTGAAGCACGCGAGGGCCGACGCCGTCGAGCGCACCGCGGAAGGCATCGTCGTCAAGCTCTCCGACGGCCGCACCGTCGCTGGCACGCACGCGCTGATGACCGTGGGTTCCACACCGAATACCACGGATCTGGGCCTGGAAGAGCTGGGCGTCGATCTCGACCGCGGTGGCTACCTGCGGGTCGACCGGGTCTCGCGCACCTCGGTGTCCGGCATCTACGCCGCGGGCGACTGCACGGGCCTGCTGCCGCTGGCCTCGGTGGCGGCCATGCAGGGCCGCATCGCGATGTACCACGCGCTGGGTGAGGGCGTCAGCCCGATTCGGCTCAAGACCGTGGCCTCGGCCGTGTTCACCAGGCCGGAGATCGCCACCGTCGGCGTCAGCCAGAACTCGATCGACAACGGCGAGGTGCCCGCGCGGACCGTGATGCTGCCGCTGAACACCAACCCGAGGGCCAAGATGTCGGGCCTGCGCCGCGGCTTCGTCAAGGTCTTCTGCCGTCCGGCCACCGGCGTCGTGATCGGCGGCGTCGTGGTCGCGCCGATCGCCTCCGAGCTGATCCTGCCGATCGCACTCGCCGTACAGAACAACCTGACGGTCAACGATCTGGCCCAGACCTTCTCTGTGTACCCGTCACTCACCGGCTCGGTCACCGAGGCAGGCCGCCTGCTCATGCGCCACGACGACCTGGATTGATGCGCGGCGCCGCGGTTCTCGCGGCGATGTCGGTCGACGCGTCGAGTGACGTTGTCGGCTCGGGTATTTCACTGCGTTGCCTGCACGCCGCACATGTGGTTGACTGCCCGCAGAGATGCGATCGGCGGGCGGTCGCGTGGTTCTGGTGTGGGGGGAAGGTCCTTTCCGAAACCGAACAGCGAACGGCCCTCGGGTTGTTCGGCGATCGAGGCGCGTCTCACCAGGGACAAACTGAGTGCGACCGATTCGGCCGCACCCGGGAAAGGGATTGGCGAAAAGTGAAACATCGTAAGCCGAGTCGGGCGCAGCGAGCGATGGCGAGCACATCATTGCCACTGGCCACCGCGGCTGCCGTGGCTACATTGTTCGCGGCGCCGGCGGGGGCAGTTCCGAACGATCCGAGCACGCCGACCACGCCGGCTCCGGTCCAGCCGGGCACCGAGACGCCGGAGGCGCAGAACACTCCGGAGACCACCAAGCCGGATCCGGGCAACACCGAACAGTCGGACCCGAACAAGCCGGAGAGCTCGCCGACCCCGAGCCAGCCGGGTGTCAACACCCCGGATCCGAACCAGGTGATGCCGGATCCGAAGAAGGATCCGAAACTAACCGTGCCGAGCCAGCCGGGCGTCACCAGCCCGCGCGTCGCGCCGCTGCCGGTGCCGGGCCAGACCGAGCCCGCGCAGCCGGTCGTGGTTCCGGGTACCGAGGCCGAAGAGCCGAAGCCGGGTCAGCCGGGCGAAACCCGTCCGGGTGGCGAGAGCGGCGCTCAGCCGGGCGGCGATGCCGACGCGCGTGCCGCGCAGCCGGATCGGCCGGGCTCCTCCGCGCCGTCGGAGTCGGAAACGCTGGTGCAGGAACCGCGCTGGCAGGCACCGCGCCTGCAGGCCGCGCCCGCCGCCCCGGTCGTCGAGATGAGCGGTCCGCACCAGGAATTCGGCGCGAACATCGACGGCGGCGCCGTGCTGCCCGGTTACGTGGCCAACACCCACCACTTCAGTAACGAGGCGGGTTACGTCGGCACGATCGGGTACAACACCCCGACCGGTAAGGGCGAGGCCGGTGTGTCGGTCGAGTTCGTCGACGTGAACACGATCAAGGTCACCAGCTACACCGGTGGCGAGGGTCTGGCCCCGAACACCAACTCGTTCGTGCTCGACACCACCCAGGTGAACCTGGCCAAGGCGTCGGTCGAGCAGTGGATCGCCGCTCAGCCGGGTGGTGCCGCCGCGCTGGAAGCCGCTTCGCAGGTTAAACTTCCGCCGATTGTCCCGCCGGGCGACTTGGCTCCGCAGACGGTCAACGTGGCTGGCGTGACCACGCAGTGGGGTGGCTCGTTCCAGTACTGACACGAGCTGTTCAACGGGTGGGGCGGTCGTTCTCGACCGCCCCACACGTGTGTTCTGGGGAAAGGATTGGGTGTGGGCTCCGAAGGTGACGCGAAGGACAACGAAGCCGACAAGCCCGGGTCGCAGTTCGGTCCGCCGCTGAGCGATTTCGGTCCGCCGACAGGGGATTTCGGCCCGTCGGTCGGCGGCGGCGATTTCGGTCCGCCGCTGAGCGAGTTCGGTGGTCCGCAGCTGGGGGAGGTCGGCCCGCAGTGGCCCGAACCCCCTGGCGACCATCCGGACGTCGGCTGGCGGCCCGCCGCGGAGGCGCCGCCGGTGCCGCCGACGCCGCCGCAGTACCGCGCTCCTGATACGACGGTCTTCCCGGACGCGCCGCCCGCGCCGCAGGCCCCTCCCGCGCCCGCACGCGACGTCGAGCGGGACGTGTCCGCCGACGCGACCGTGCGGCACACCGCGGCGCCGACCGCGGGCGCCCCGGAACGCTGGTGGAACAGCCCGAGCGAATCCGGTGAGGTGCCCAAGCCGCCGCCCGCCGCCGACCCAGGCCTGTCCTGGGCCGACGATCCGATCGCCAAGCGGCTCGCGCCCGGCGCGCCCGTCGCGACGACCGGCGGCTCCGACGGCAACAAACGCTGGATCGTGGGCGGTGTCGCGGCCGCGGTCGCCGTGCTGATCGGTCTGGTGGTGACCATCGTCGCGGTCAACGGCGGCGGTGACGAAGGCACGACGGCCGCGCCGACATCGGACTCGAGCGTCGGGCGGGGCTGCGTGCCAAGCAAGGACGACAGGGTGACGGTCGGGAACGGCCCCGGTGGGTTCGACTCAGGTCCCGATGCGATTCTCGGCTTCCAGTACGGGTTCTACGTCGAGCGCAGCGGCGAGAAGGCGCGCAGGTACGTGGCACCCGATTCGGTCAACGTCTCACCGGCCGAGACCATTCAGGCCGCCATCAACGAGCAGATCCCGGTCGGCACCACGCACTGCCTGCGCATCGCCCAGGTGAACCCCGACACCTTCGAGGTCGACCTGACCCAATACCAACCCAACAGCGCACCCATCGTCTATCCCCAGGTGGTGCAGACCGTCAGCCGGGACGGTAAGACGCTGATCCTGAGCATGCGAGCACGGTCGTGGTGAGCCGCGACCGTCTCATTATTTGAGATTAGAATTTCATATTCTGGTAGCGGTGTGACACAGTGGGATGACGCGTACCGTGGCGTTCCCCTGGGAGGTTTCCATGTCGCCGACTGTTCCACCGCTGGCAGCCAAGCTCGGCGGACTGAAGAGCTCGGCGATTCGTGACCTGCTCAAGCTCACCGCGCGTGCCGAGGTGATCAGCCTCGCAGGCGGTTTGCCGGATGCCGAGCTGATGCCACGCGAGCGCATCGCCGCCGCGGCCGAGGTGGCGCTGCGTGGACCAGGCTGCCTGCAATACACCGAATCGCCCGGGTGGGCGCCGCTGCGCGACGTGCTCGCCGAGCGCGAGTCCGCCCGGCTCGGGCGGCGGGTGCCGATCGACGAGGTGTTCGTGACGCACGGCTCGCAGCAGGCGTTGTCGCTGCTGGCCGAGGTGCTGCTCGACCCGGGTGCGCTGGTTGTCGTCGAGGATCCGGCGTACGTCGGTGCGCTCCAGGTGTTCCGTGCGGCCGGAGCGCGCATCGTCGCCGTGCCGCTGGACGGCGAGGGCATGCGCGTCGACGTGCTGCGCGAACTGCTCGCGCGCGGCGAGCGGCCCGCGGTGGTGCACACGGTGAGCAACTTCCACAATCCGGGCGGGGTCACCATGAGTACCGCGCGCCGCCGTGAGCTCGCGGAACTGGCTGCGGCGCAAGGCTTTTGGGTGATCGAGGACGACCCGTACGGCGAGCTCTGGTTCGACCGGCCCGCCCCGGAGCCGGTCGCCACCCACTCGCCCAACGTGATTCGACTCTCCAGCGCCTCCAAGATCCTGTCGCCGAGCCTGCGGGTCGGCTGGATGGTCGCCCCCGACGCCGTGTGCCGTGCGGTGGAATTGCTGAAACAGGGTGCGGACCTGTGTGGTTCGGCGCTCACCCAGCAGATCGCGGCCGACCTGCTCGCGGACCGGGACTGGCTCACCACGCACGTGGACCACGTGCGCGGCGTCTACGGCGAGCGGGCCAAGGCGCTTGTGCACGCCGTGCGCACCGGCTTCGGCGACCGCGTCGTCTGCACCGACGCCGCGGGCGGCATGTTCGTCTGGGCCGATTTCACCGACGGCACCGACACCCAGCTGTTGCTGCCGCGCGCGCTGGAGGCGGGCGTCGCCTACGTGCCGGGCGCCGCGTTCGCGGTCGAGAACGGCTACCGCAACTCGATGCGGATGTGCTTCACCACCTCCGAAGCTGCGGTGCTCGAGGAAGCCATCGACCGTCTGGCCACCGCACACGCCGGATAACGTCGGTCGGCGTCGCCCCGCGGCCGCGTCGATTCGGGTCAGCGCCCAGCATCGGTTCGCCGGGAACGCAGGTCAGGTTACTGAAGGTGACGTCCTGTCGGTCTGGCGGGATGGAGGCGGCCTTCGGTCGGCTACCGCGCCGACCCTTCTGGACGCGGGACCAGCGTCGGTTGGGTCTGCGCCCGGCGTCGGGCAGCGCCGCTGTGGCATTCGATTCAGCATGCTTGGGCCGTAGCGCCCTCGCGTCTGTCGGGTGTTCGCGCCCACGGGCGGCCGTACGCCCCTGTGTCGGTCGACCCAGCGCGCCCGCGTCAGTCCACCCAGTTGTAGGTGCGCTCGACAGCCTTGTTCCAGGCCGCGATGTGCTCCTCGCGGTCTTCGGCGCTCATGCTCGGCTGCCAGGTGGTGTCGGCGGTCCAGTTGGCGCGGATGTCGTCGGTGCCGGACCAGTAGCCGACGGCCAGCCCGGCGGCGTACGCGGCGCCGAGCGCGGTGGTCTCGGTGACGACCGGGCGGACCACCGGAACCTCCAGGATGTCGGACTGGAACTGCATGAGCAGGTCGTTGGCGGTCATGCCGCCGTCGACCTTCAGCGTCGTCAGTTCCAGGTCCAGCTTCTGGGATTCGGCGTCGGCGCGCATCGCCTCGACCACCTCGAAGGTCTGGAACGCGGTGGATTCCAGGACCGCCCGCGCCAGGTGGGCCTTGTTGACGAAGCGGGTCAGCCCCGCGATGACGCCGCGGGCGTCGGGCCGCCAGCGCGGGGCGAACAGCCCGGAGAACGCGGGCACGATGTAGGCGCCGCCGTTGTCCTCGACGGTGTTCGCCAGCCGCTCGATCTCCTCGGCGGAATCGATGATGCCGAGGTTGTCGCGGAACCACTGCACCAGCGAGCCCGTCACCGCGATGGAGCCTTCCAGCGCGTACACCGCGGGTTGGTCACCGAGCCGGTAGCAGACCGTGGTGAGCAGCCCGTGCTTGCTCCACACGGGGGTCGTCCCGGTGTTCAGGAGCATGAAATTGCCTGTGCCGTAGGTGTTCTTGGCTTCACCAGGAACAAGGCAGGCTTGGCCGAAGGTGGCCGCCTGCTGGTCGCCGAGGATGCCCGCGACCGGAACCCCTTGCAGCGGACCGGAAGAGATCTCGCCGTACACCTCCGAGGAGCTGCGGATCTCCGGCAGCATCGACTCCGGCACGCCGAATTCCGCGCAGATCTGCGAATCCCATTGCAGCGTGCGCAGATCCATCAGCATGGTGCGCGAGGCGTTGGTGACGTCGGTGACGTGCAGTCCGGTCAGATTCCACAGCACCCAGCTGTCGATGGTGCCGAAGCACAGCTCGCCCGCCTCGGCGCGCTCCTGCGCGCCCGGCACGTTGTCCAGGATCCAGCGCAGCTTGGGGCCCGCGAAGTAGGTGGACAGCGGCAGCCCGGTGCGGTCCTGGTAGCGGGTCGGGCCCGCGTCGCCGCCGAGTTCGGTGACCAGCCGATCGGTGCGCATGTCCTGCCAGACGATGGCGTGGTGAATCGGCTTGCCGGTGGCGCGTTCCCAGACCACGGTCGTCTCGCGCTGGTTGGTGATGCCGACGGCGGCGATGTCGCCGGGGCCGAGCCCGTTCTGCTCCAGCACCTCACCGAGCACGAGTTCCGTATTGCGCCAAATGGTTTCGGGATCGTGCTCGACCCACCCCGGCCGGGGGAAGATCTGCTCGTGCTCGCGCTGGGCCACCCCGACGACGCGGCCACGCCGGTCGAAGACGATGCACCTGCTCGATGTCGTGCCCTGATCGATGGCGGCCACATAGCGCATGGCAGCAGGCTACTAAACGTCCCGCGCGCTCGGTATCACATCGCGACAGGCACGCCACCCGATTAGGCTGAGATGGTTACCGGCGAGTAGTTCTGGACGACACACGGAGCCCGCGCCGACCGGCGCTCGGTGCGGCGATTCGCATAGCCTGTACAGAACAGCTCGATCTGTGCCCGTGAAGACCCGCGACGTCCGACGCAGGCGCGTCGGCTGGAGGAGTCGAGCATGACCATGAAACCGGAATCGCAGGCCCTGGGCCCGGAGCAGCGGCGCGCGGCCTGGGAGCGGTTGGGCAAGGAACATTTCGACGTGGTGGTCATCGGCGGCGGTGTGGTCGGCGCGGGCATCGCGCTCGACGCGGCGACCCGCGGTCTCTCGGTCGCGCTGGTGGAGGCGCGTGATCTGGCCTCCGGAACGTCGAGCCGGTCGTCGAAGATGTTCCACGGCGGGTTGCGGTATCTGGAGCAGTTGGAGTTCGGACTGGTGCGCGAGGCGTTGCGGGAGCGTGAGCTCGCGCTCGCCACGCTGTCGCCGCACCTGGTGAAGCCGCTGCGCTTCCTGTACCCGCTGACCCACCGCGGCTGGGAACGGCCGTACGTCGCGGCGGGACTGGTCCTCTACGACACCATGGGCGGCGCGAAATCCGTTCCCGGACAACGTCATCTGACGCGAGCGGGCGCGCTGCGGCTGGCGCCCGGGCTGCGGCGCGACTCGCTGATCGGCGGCGTCAGCTATTACGACACAGTCGTCGACGACGCCCGCCACACCATGACGGTGGCGCGCACGGCCGCGCACTACGGCGCGGTGATCCGCACCTCCACCCAGGTCGTCGGCTTCCTGCGGGAGGCGGATCGGATCGTCGGCGTGCGGATCCGCGACAGCGAGGACGGACGTTCCGGCGAGGCGCGGGGGCACGTGGTGATCAACGCGACCGGCGTATGGACCGACGAGGTCCAAGCCCTCTCACACAATCGCGGCCGCTTCCACGTGCGCGCCTCCAAGGGCGTGCACGTCGTTGTGCCGCGCGACCGGATCGTCAGCGACACCGCGATCATCCTGCGCACGGCCACCTCGGTGTTGTTCGTCATCCCGTGGGGCGCGTTCTGGATCATCGGCACCACCGACACCGACTGGAATCTGGACCTGGCGCACCCGGCCGCGACCAAGGCGGACATCGACTACCTGCTCGACCGGGTGAACCAGGTCCTCGTCACCCCGCTGACCAGCGAGGACATCACCGGCGTCTACGCGGGACTGCGGCCGCTGCTCGCGGGCGAGAGCGATTCCACCTCCAAGCTGTCCAGGGAGCACGCGGTGGCCAGGATCGCGCCGGGTCTTGTCGCCATCGCGGGCGGCAAGTACACCACCTACCGCGTGATGGCCTACGACGCGGTGGACGAAGCGGCACAAGACATTCCGGCCAGGGTCTCGCCGTCGATCACCGAGAAGGTGCCGCTGCTCGGTGCGGACGGTTACTTCGCGCTGGTCAATCAGACCGTGCAGCTGGCAGAGGCGTACGGCATCCATCCGTACCGGGTCAAGCACCTGCTCGATCGCTACGGGTCGCTGATCGACGAGGTGATGGCGTTGGCCGAGGGCAAGCCGGAACTGTTGCAGCCGATCACCGAGGCGCCCTCGTATCTCCAGGTGGAGGCCGTGTACGCGGCGGCGGCCGAGGGCGCGCTGCACCTGGACGACATTCTGGCCCGCCGCACCAGGATCTCCATCGAGTACTCGCACCGCGGCGCGCACTGCGCCGAACAGGTGGCGCGGTTGGTCGCGCCGGTCCTCGGCTGGGACGAGGCGGAGATCGACCGCGAGATCCGGACGTATCAGGCGCGGGTCCAGGCCGAGATCCGGTCGCAGACCCAGCCCGACGACGTCTCCGCCGACGCGCTGCGGATCGCCGCACCGGAACCGCGGCCGCAGATTCTGGAGCCGGTGCCCTCGGATAGTTGAGTTGCTGGGTCGCTCACAATCTGGGCGCGGATGCCGTCGGCGGCTGAGCCGCGCGGTCGGTGGGATGGGTTGCGCCCGAGAGGGATTCAGGCGCGGTCGACCGCTTTTGTCTCGACGCCGACGGCCCAGTCCACCAGTGAGCGCAGGTAGCGCAGCACGAGTTCGTCCGGATACGCGGTCGGGTCGGTCAGGTGCAGCCGAGCCAGTTCCTCGACGGCCGCCAGCATGATTCGTTCCGTCGCGCCGTTCGGATCGATGGTGATCCCGGCGTAGCGCGAGAGGTGTCGTGCGCCGATCGCCCGCGCGTAGTCGCGACCCGTCTCGAGCCGGTCGCGCAGCTCGGGCGGGCCGCCGTCGGGCGGGCTGAGCATGATCCGCCAGCTGGTCGGCGCGGCGTGCAGGTAGGCGAGCACGCCGCGGCCGACTTGGTCGACGTCGTCGCCGGTGCCGATCCAATCCACACTGCGCACGCCGGCCAGCGCGACCGCGGTCTCCCGGTCGAGTAGCGCCGACATCATTCCGGATAGATCGGTGAACTGCTGATAGACCAGGGCCCGCGCGACGTCGGCGGCTCGGGCGACACGCTCGATGCTGACCGCGCCGAACCCCTCGGCGGCTGCGATGTCGCGGGCCACGTCCAGCAGTTGGTTGCGGCGATCGGTGGCAGACATGCGCCGCTTGGGGGCGCGGGAGGCTCGCTCCGTGGTCACGGCACAGACGGTAGCGCAAGCAGAAGATCCACGGCCTTCGCCGCACTCTGTACCGCGCTCTCCATCGTCGCCGACCAGTCGGTGGCGGTCCAGTCGCCCGCGAGCACCAGAGTGGGGACCGAGGTGCGTTGGCCGGGGCGCAGCGCGTGCGTGCCGAGCACCTGCGAGAACGTCGCCCTCGGCATGCGCACGACGTGGGCCTGCACGACGCGGGCCTCGGCGGCCGCCGGGTAGTAGCGGCGCAGCAGGTCGAGCTGTTCGGCGACGATCGCGTCGTTGGATTTGTGGATCTGCTCGTAGGCGCCGCTGGTGGTCAGGCAGTACAGCCAGGCCTTGTCGGTGTTCCGTCCGGTCATCAGCTGGCGGTCGAAGACCTCGTCGATGACCCCGGTGCCGCCGATCAGCGCCTCGAACTCGGCCGTGGTGCCCAGCGGGCGGTCCAGGTAGAGGTTGGTGCTGACGATCGGTGTGTAGCCGAGTTTATCTGCGGCGGCGTAGATTTCGGCGTGCTCGGGCAGGTCGTCGAGCAGGCCGCCGATCGAGGAGTTCGGCACGGCGCAGACCACCGCGTCGGCGGGCAGCACCGAGCCGTCGGCGAGGGCGACGCCGGTCACCTTGCCGTCGGTGATGTGGATGCGCCGGGCGATGGCGCGGTACCTGACTTCCACCCCGTGCCGCTGGAAAACGCGCTGCGCCCCGGTGACATACAGGGTGTCCAGGTCGGTCGTCGGGTAGCCGATGGTGACCGGCCGCCGGTGCCGGACGCCAAGCCGGATGCCGGTCGCCATGACATCGGCGAACACCTTCGCCGACTCCCGCTGCACGGGCTCGGCGGCGATGCCGAGCGCGAGCCAATCCCACAGCGCCTCACGGGCTGTGGCGGGCATGCCGACGCGCTGGAACCACTGTTCGGTGGTGAGATCGGCGAGATCGGCGGGCTGGCGCAGACATTGCCACCCGAGACGCATCGTGGCGCGGGCCGCGCGGAGCCGGTCCGGCACACTCGCGTCGGGATGTGCGCCGAAAAGGGTTCGCAGCGCGCCGAATCCCTTGGTGGACATGCTCGCCGAGCGCCCGTCCGGCCACCGGAGGGTGGCTCGATGCGGGAAGGCGACGTATTGGCGAGTTCCGACGCTGGTGAGGTAGCGGAACAAATGCTCGTAGCCGCTGGCGATGACGTGCTGACCGTTGTCGGGCAGATCGTCGACGGCGTCGACCTTCATGGCGTGCGTGCGTCCGCCCAGCCTCCCGCGGCGCTCCAGGAGCGTGACCTGTTTGCCGGCCTCGGCCAGCCAGACCGCGGACGCGAGCCCCGCCAGTCCTCCGCCGATGACCACATAGCGCCGCGGATCGTCCATGGCCGCACCCTTCTCGCATAACTTGCATCTTGTAAGTTAGGTGAGAGGGCTTGGGCGGTCAAGGGTTTCGACTCAGGCGGGCACCGTCTGGAAGGCGCGCAGCTCGGCGGCGTTGTGCGCGGAGAAGATTCGCACCTGGTCGCCGTGGTCCCGGAGCAGATCGCGCAGGCGCTGCTGGTTCTCGCGGCGCGGCCCGCCGAGTGTCTCGACGCTGAGCTCGAAAAGGGTCACCCCGAGCGGCTGATGCGGGTGCGTGAGATCCAGTTGGCCGGGATGGAAGTACGCGTCCCCCGCGGCGAGCAGCCAGCCGTTACCGGTGTCGACGGCGATGCCCGCGTGGCCCCTGGTGTGCCCGGCCAGCGGCACGAGCAGCAGACTCGGCGGCAGTCCGGCCAGTTCGCGCACGGCCTCGAAGCCGAACCACGGCTCGCCGTGATCGGAATAGGACTGCCACTTCGGACCGTGCTCGAATTGGGCTGCGCGGTAACGGAATCGCTCCTGCGCGGTGTGCGCGCCGCGGAAGGCGCGCAGTTCCTCGTCGTAGACGTGCACGGTGGCGTGCGGGAAGTCGGCGAGCCCGCCCGCGTGATCCAGATCGAGGTGGGTGAGCACGATGTCGCGCACGTCCTCGCGGCGGAAGCCGAGCGCCTCGATCTGTCGCACAGCGGTGCGCTCGATGTCGAACACCGGCCGGGTGAGCGAGATGAAGCGACGGCCGAGCCATTCGTTCGGGCGGCGCACGCTCTGCTCGCCCATGCCGGTCTCGATCAGGACGAGCCGGTCGTCGAGCTCGAGAAGCAAGCAGTGACAGACCATTTCGGCGCGGCGCAGCAGGCCGGGCGCACCGTCGAGCAGCTTGCCGCCGAAGGGGCGCATGGTCCCGCAGTCGAGGTGGTGGATGCGCATCAGGAAAGCTCCCTTTCGAGGGTGGTGCGGAGGTAGTCGGCGACGGTGCGCAGCGGGGCGATGTCGCGCTGGGTCTTGGCGAGCATGAGTCCGCCCTCGAGCATGGTCAGCGCGACGACCGAGAGGTTGGCCGCGCGCTCGCCGTCGAGGCCCTTTTCGCGCAGGAATTCTTCGATGGCCGCGCGCCAGGAGTCGAACCCGGCGACACAGGCCTGCCGGATCAATTCGCTCTCGGCGGCGGCGTCCAGCGCGACCGTCGCGAGCGGGCAGCCGCGCTGGAAATCGGAGGCCTCGAGGTTGTGCGCCATGGCGGCGAAAACGGCGTCGGTGTCGCCGTCGGCGAGGATCGCGCGCAGCGTGTCGCGCAACTCCTCGCTGGATTGGGTCAGCGCCTCGGCGGCGAGCTGCTCTTTGCCGCCGGGGAAGTGGAAGTACAGCGAGCCCTTCGGGGCGCCGCCCGCGCTGACCAGCTGGTTCAGGCCTGTGGCGTGATAGCCCTTGGTGTGGAAGAGGTCGGCGGCGGCGTCGAGGAAGCGCTGCCGCGAGTCGGTTCGTGGGGACACGAGGCCAAGGTACCTCGAGTTATGACGACCGGTCTAGTTATTGCTTCAGTGGGGCTGGCTGACGTTAGAACGAGGGACTTCCGCCGTGCCCGCGGGCTGCGGCGGATTCAGCAGCAGATAGCCGAAGACGGCCGTCACCGCCAGCGCGATCAGCGCCGCGACGTACTGGGCGGCAATCGCGCGGATCGGCACCGGGCGGCGCACCGATCGGGTCGTCATCGTTCCTGCTCCTGTCGGGTGAGTAGCGGTCAGCCGCAAAGGCTGTCGTCCTCGGGCTCCAAACTGTTAGCAACTGAGCGGCAACTAACAGCCGCAGGATCGCCGACCAAAGGTGACCTCCACCGTGTCAGGCGCGGTGCAGGTCACCTCGAGTCGGGCGCTGCGCCCGCCTTGAGATGACTGCCATGTGAACGGGAACGTTGTCCAAAGCGGACGCGTACACCGCGTGAACCTTCTGACCGCATCGGACCGCGTGCCCCCGGAGGTCCCGCCCCCCGAACCGTGGTCTGTGGAAACTGACGTTAGCTGCCTACAGTCGGCTCGACCGCCCGAGTTGCCTTCGGCCCGAAGGTGTTACGGGTGTCGAGGAAAGGATCGGCCGATGAGGCGAGCCGTCGCCGTAACCGCCATGATCGGCGCGCTCACCCTGGCGCCGCTGACACCCGCCACCGCCGCGCCCGCACCGACCGCGACACCGGTGGTCGGTGGCGGGTGCTGGCCCGCCACCGGCAGCGCCGCGATGTGCGTGCCGTTCTCGGAATTCCTGAAGTGGTTCCTGCCCAGCATGTCGGCCGGGTCCTGATCCAAAGTCGGCGTGGCCGGATCCCGCCCGGACCCGACTACTCGCGCGCTGCGCCCTCCGGCCACACCACATCGACCGGCACACCACGTTCCCGCGCGAGCTCGACAACCGTCCCGGTGCCTGCCTTCTGCCCGTCCGCCCCATCCCACACCGCCACCAGGCGATCCACCGACCCCACAACGGCGTCGTTCGCGGCTTCGTACGCTTCGCGGCCCGCGTCGTCGAAATCCATCACACGTACCGCCGCCGCGCGCTCCACGAGATTGTCGAACAGTTCGGCATAATCCGGCTTCACCTTCCGCTCACGGTAATTCCGTGATGGCAGCACCACCTCGAGCTGCCCGCCGGCATCGAGCGCCGCTCGCGCGAACACCGAATCAGCGCCACGCGCAATACAACTGACCCCGATCAGATCCGCCGGGTCGTGCTCGGCGAGCAGCACGCGCACCGCGTCGTACACCAGTGATGCCGTGGCCTCGGTGATGTTCATGTGCCCGGTGACGCCGATCCGCACCATGATTTCGCTCCTCATGCTGTCACGGCGACGAGTGGCCCATCCGCTCCCGCAGTTCGACCACCGCGCCTACCGTCGCGAACTGTCCGGTGCGGTTGTACACCCTCACCAGCTTCTAGCGACACGGTCTGCTCCACGACCTGCGACGCAGTGCCAGCCCGCCATGGGCGCACTCGACCACCCTAGGCGATCTATCATGCCCGCCGCGCCGACTCGACTGGCTACGCTGGTGGATCCTGACGGTGGCTATCGGTGAACTCTGCCGCAAGTCGGTGCGGTCGAGATCTGCTGCCATCGGCGGAATCTGACGTCATCGGCAAGCGTATCCGGCGACTTGGGCATCCCAGAACGCTTACCTGTGCCGTGAACAGCCTGGGCGACGACATCAGCTGGCCTCGGCTATTTACCAGCCGTAGTAATGGTGCGAAGTTATCGCGGGAGGTGGTGTTTCTCGGCAAAGGATCTCGCGAAGGACGGTGACGGCGCAGTCGGCGGCGATCCGGCAGGTCTCCAGATCTCCAGACCAGCTGATCTCCCTCTGCCAGAATGGCCCGCCCTCCGGATGAGGTATCCATCCGTCTGTGATCATTCGTTGCTGGCCCTCGGTCGACAGCCAATCCTCCTGTCCATGAGGACGAGTGCTGTCCATGACATCGGTGATGATGAACCCGTCAGGCTTCGCTTCGCCGGTGAATTGAACGCATGTCCGTCCCTGTTCGTCATTGGCCAGCACGAACGTGGAGTGGGTCAGCCCCTCATTCAACCGCTCGGCGAGGTCAATGGCGAATTGTGTCCAGATATCAGTGCTGGCGGCGGTCATGTTCCTCGATCCGTCCCGTACGACAGAGTGCGATTACGACAGAGTGCGATGCAGCCTCGTCCGGCTGAATCGCATTGGGCTGATCCGCCAAGGTCAGTATCCGCTATCCGCATGTGCCGCATAGTGCGCGGATCCTGATCCCCGACCAGAACACCCGTCTAACTCAGGAGCTACAAGATCTCGTGGACCAAGACAAGATCAAACATGTCACGATGGACTTCCGAAGTTGACCCCCACCGATGACGCCGCGGCAACCCGCCTGCCCGAGGAGTACCGCCGTGCGGGCGGGTATGCCGACACGATCCCCGAGATCGGCAGCCGCCCACAGAACTCACCGGAAGTGATCGCGGTGCTCGCTCAATGGCTCACCGACTTCGAAGATCGGTGGCCCGGCGCTGAAACCGAGGCACGGGAAATGGTGCGGCTGAACTTGATCAATGCGCTCAACCGCAAGGAATCACGCAAAACCGCGGCGATCCCGGCCCTGATCAGCCAATTCGATCACACCAAGACGATCAACCCCTACGTGCGATGGGCAGCAGGCAACGCCCTCTACTCCATCCCCGCCAGCAAGGAATACTTCGAAGAACTCGCGATCATCGCCTCGGATCGAGGGTTCGGGACATACCGCCAGATGGTGGTCAATTGGCTCGGCAAATCCCGTCACTTCGAAGCTGCCGCAGTCGCGGCCGCCCAACTCGATGACGAGACTGTGCAAGGCCACGCTCTCGACGCGCTGTCCAGGCTGCGAGCCAAAGGCTTCCGTACACAGGTCGAGCCGTTCCTGGCATCGAAGTACCCTTGGTACCGGCGAAATGCGGAACGGATCATCCGTCACGACCGGCGCTGATGCCCCTGGTGCTACACGTTCACCAGATCAGACGCCGCGTGGTTGAACCCTCCGGAACAAGATTCGTTTACGGTCGAAGCGTGAGTCGTACCCAATGGACAATCCACGGCGAAACAGTGGTGGACGAGAACCGGCACATACGCCTCTCGACCGTGGACGTCGAGCTGCCCGACGGCGTGCATTTCACCCAGTATGTCGCGCGGATGCCGCGGTGCGCGATGACGCTGGTACTCAACGAGAATCGTGAGGCGTTGCTGATGTACCGGCACCGGTTCATCATCGATCGATGGGTATGGGAGTTGCCGGGCGGCTATGTCGACCATGCCGAAGACGTGGCTCTCGCCGCGGCCCGTGAAGTCGAAGAAGAGACCGGCTGGCGCCCACGGACCATGGAGCACTTGGTCACCTACCAGCCCGCCATCGGCACATTGGATCACCCACAGGAGATCTATCTCGCCCGCGGTGCTGACTCGATCGACACGCAGCCAGATATCAACGAGGCCGAGGACATCCGCTGGATACCGCTGGAGGAGGCCGTGCGAATGATCGAACGCGGCGAGATCATCGGCGCGGCCACGGTCGTCGCGGTATACCGAGCGCTCAGCCTGCCTGAGTAGAGAGCGCGAGCACCTGCTGGCGGAAATCGGCGACGTCGGACAGTTCGGCGTACGGTGTCAGGTGGTGCCGGAGGTCGCGCAGATAAGCGAGTGTGCGCCGAGATTCCAGTCCGGCCGCGACTGTCAGTGCCTCGGAGCCAATGCGCACGGCCTCATGCGGGTCTTCGTCGGCGCGTGCCGAGGCCAGCAGACACAGGTTGAACGAACGGCCCCGAGTGTAGCCCTCAGACATGTCCAGTGACCGCTCGGCGAAGTGTGCGGTTCTGGCACGGTCACCCAGGTCGCGGAAGCAGTGTGCGGCCTTTGCCGACAAGTAGGCGTCGTCGAAGTACTCGAGCCAGGGTGGTCGAACGCTGTCGGTACGGTCGAACGCCCGTTCGGCGGCATTGAGGGAGCTAGCACACAGTGAGCTGTCAGATCGTGCGGCGTGCCCGTGTGCCTCCACGATGTGGCATTCGGATTCCAGTGCTCCCAATCCTGCCGTGCGCGCGGCGATCTGGGCCGCGCGCGCCAGGTCGACAGCGTCTCCTGGGCGACCGACATAGGTGGCCTGGTGACTCATCGCCGCGAGGATCTCGGCGCCGAGAGCGGCGTCTCCGGCAGCCCGGGACAGGCGCAGGGCTTGGATCAGATACCGCTGCGCCAGGCCGTGTTCCTCGAGGTCGTATGCGGCCCAGCCAGCGAGCTTGGTCAACTCGGAGACGGTAGCGAACAGCTGGCGGCCAATCGACTCCGGATAGCTGCCGTGCAGCAAAGGAGTCACCGAGGTGTGGAGGTAGTGGACGATGGTCGAACGGACTTTGCCACCGCCCACCCGGTTGTCCAAGTCACGGAATGCTGCGGTCATGGTGCGCACCGCGTCGACATCGGACTGCCCGATGCGCCGATAGCCCTTACCGGATGTGGGGTGTTCCGGGCCGGGCATGGTCAACCAACGCATCGACGCGGCCGGGTAGACCGCGACGGCGTAGGACGCTCCGACGAGGAAGCGGCGGCGCTCCACATCACTCCTCCATAGTGCGGTCGCAGCGGCGGTTGCCTCTGCGAGGCTCAACGAGAACTCCAATCCGAGGTCGGCCGGTTCCTGACTGTCCACCATTCCGCAGTCGGCCGGGGTGACTCGGCGTCCGACGACTTCGGTCAGTACCTCGGCGATGAGCTGTGGCCCTGGGGGATTGGGTTGTTCACCGGACACCCATCTGGCTATAGCGGTGTGGTCGTATCCAAGTTCGATACCGACTGCCCGGCCGCGCTCCACGACCCTGCGCGCGAGTCCTTTTCGGCTGAGCCGAGTTTCCTCGATGAGTTCAGCCAACTGCCGGTTGGGTTGTTTGGGCTGGCGTCCCATACCTCGGAGTGTGGCACGCAGGCCCGCTCGCTGACCATCATTGCCCTCTTGTGCACACCCCCTGTGCACACACTTGCCCGACGTGCGCGCCTTACAGAGAACGTCGGCCACGCGGTTGTCTGAATGTGCACACCGGCGTTGGACCGCAGGCGATTCCTCTATCTCGTCTCGGATACGTGAACCGGCCGCACGGGAAGGCGTGTTGGGCTTTGCAGCCCGGCGCGGCCGGACCGGCGTCGGTGTGCTCCTAACCATCGCAGGGGAGAGGCACGCCATGTTGTCGCTGATGGACCGCGTACAGAAGTGGGAAGCCGAGCACCGGGACTGTGCTAGTCCGCAGATCGTTATGGACTGCGCGCGTGCTGCGCTGGTGTTGTCGTGGCACGCAGAACACGGTCCGCGTTGTCGCCAGTATCTGGCGGCGCTCGCCCGTGTCTCGACGGTCCTGGACTGAACAGCTATGCGGGAGATGATCGTTCGGACTGCCGACTATCGTTCGAGGCCGACACTTCCGGGGTGGCGTGAACTCTCGGCTGCGTTTCGCGGCGCCGCCGGATGCCAGCCTGGCGAGCACCTCGTGCTGCGCTGGGCACACGCACTTGCGCACCTGCACCGCACCCGAATTACCTGGCCCACCGAGCAAACTCGGATCGACTCTCGCCGCGGCGAACTGCGCACCCTGATCGATGACTGGGTGACCGTGCACATCCAGCCGCGTCAGCCCTGGTCGCGGACGACCGGCTATGGCCAGGCGGTCGATGACATGGCCGTCGCACACGTGGCCGCCGAGATCGTCCTGAGCGCCGAACACACCGCCGATGAACTTCACCGAGCGTGGTCACATGTCGGCTACCTCGCCACCTGTTGGGCCGATCTAGTGACCGAAGCCGTCGATGGCCAGCGCACATTGCCGCCCCGGCCGCTCGATCACGGCCTTGCGACTGAGGAGCCGAAGTGACTCTGCTGCAACAGGAGTCGTTTGCGCTGATCGCGCTTGCCGTGGTGGTGACCGTCATCCTCGCCCTCGGCTTCCGCACCGAGGACGACCCGCCGGGCCCCAGCGTGCAGCAGATCCAAGACCGGCTCGCCCGCCAGGGCTACCGCATAGTGTCCCGCCGAAACTCCGGCGCGCACCGCGCCTCCGCTTCGGCCGCTCGACCACCCATGCCCCGCCATCGAAGGGAAGGTAACCGCTGATGCACCCGAGCCCCTACAACCCGAAACCGTTGCCGGTCCTCACCTCCGCGCAGCAGGCCAAGCTACGTGAGGAACTGCGGGAGATCATCGAGTACCGGAAGTCCGGGCTTTCGCTGAACTGGATCATCGGCTGCCCACTCGATTGCGGGTACTGCGTGCGGCACCTGTTCGACAATTTCGAGATGAAGCAGCCGCGTGCGTTGATCAGCGACGCCGAGGCCGCCGAGCTGCTTGTGCGCCACCAATACTTCCGCCGCCACATCACCCCGATACAGCTGCTCAATCGCGCCACCGACCCGCTGCTGCCGCGGGTCAAGCCGCACCTGTTCGAAATGCTGCGCCAGCTCGACGAGCGCGGGCTGACCAACCACGTTCTCGTCATCACGCGCTGGCGTATCGACCCCGAGGACTGCATGATCCTCAACTCTTTCACCAACATTCGCCTCACCGTGCTGGTCACTTACTCCGGCATCGATGACGACCGAATCGAGCCGGTCGATTCCAATATCGCCGCGACGTCGCTGTATACTGTTTTCGCGCGAGCGGACCGGTATCGGGTCGTGTTGTATTGGCGGCCGATCGTCCCGGCACTCAACGACTCCGACGAGCACCTGCGGCGCGCGTTCGAGCTCAGCTTCCATGCGCACGCGACCGTGTTCACCGGCCTGTTCTTCAAAGACCAAATTCGCGACTACTACCGGGCAAACGGTCTGCCCGAACCGTATCTGGACAGCGCGCGACGAAAGATCCTTCCCGAAGACCTCGAACGGCGAATTCTTGCCGCCGCCAGCGAATACGGCACTGGATCGCCGCTGTTCCGCAAGACGAGCTGCGCGGTCGCCTACGCCCACGGTGTGGCCGACTACAACGGCCACTACGGTATCCGCGAACTGTGCGACATCTGCCCGGCCGCGCAGTTGGACCGGTGTGCGCAGAACTGGCGACGGCCCGACGCGGGCTACACCGCGGCGCTTGCCAAAGATCTCGGCGGGCGGCTGGTAGAGATCAACGACCGCGCCGTCATGGTCGAGGGCCTGTCCGAGCAGCCGCGCTACCTCATGCAACACGGCCTGGGTTACCAGGTGCACGACATCGCGAAGCCGCACCACCGCAACCGACACGGCCGTGCCGAGCTCGGCTGGCCCACGACCAAGGAGAAGCTGTGACCACTCCAGTACCGCACGCGCTCAACGGCAAAGCCCTCGCCGTCGTCGATGTAGAGGGCAACGGTCACAATCCGCCGGAGATCATCGAAATCGCCATTCTGCCGATCTCCACCGACACTGCGCAGGTCGGCGACATGCGCTCGTGGCTGATCCGACCGACCGCACCGATTACCTCGATCGTGACCCGGAAGGTCCACGGCATCACCAACGCCGACGTCGCCGAATGCCCCACCTGGCGGGAGGTCGGAGCCGGAATAGAGGCGATGCTCGGTGGCCGGATTCTGGTGGCGCACAACGCGAAGGTCGAGCACAAGGTGTTGTCGGCGCATCTGCCCAGCTGGGCTCCGCCGATGGTGCTCGACACTCTCCGCTTGGCCAAAGCGGTGTGGCCCGGCCTGCCCGGCTACGGCTTGGACAAACTGATCGATCACGCCGAGCTCGGAACCACGGCGCTCGCCGAACAGGCCTACCACCGCGCCGCTTACGACACATGGGCGGCCTGGCAGCTGCTGCGCCGCCTCGTCCACGACAGCGGCCTCGACTGGGATGGTGTCGTACGCGCCGCAGCGCCTGCGGAATTCGCAGCCGTGCTCGAACCCGAAGGGGGACTGTGGTGAACCAGCTCGACACCGAATTCCGGCCGCCGGTCACCATCGCTATCACCGGGACACACTCCACCGGCAAAACCACCTTCATCACCCGGCTTGCGGAGGAGTTGTGCCGCAACAGGATCGAGGCCGCAATCGTCGGTGACCTCGGTGCGCAAGCATTGCAGCTGGGATTCCCGATCCTGTCGCGGCACACCTGGGCCTCAACGCTGTGGATCATCACCCGCGGCATCAGCAACGAGCTGGCCGCTTGGCAGCGCGCCGACGTCGTTCTCATCGACCGTGCCATCCCCGACGCGCTCGGCTACTACGACGCCGCCCTGGAATTCTCCGGCCGCCAACGCGATCCGAATTACGACGACCTCGAACAGATCGTCACCGCCCACAGCCGCAACTACGACCTGCTCCTGCGCACCGTCCTCGATCCGAGTGTGCCGTTGGGCGACAACAAGCCCCGTGACACCGACCTCGAATTTCGGGCCTGCGCTGACGCCCACGTCGACAAGGTCCTACGACGCCTCGACATCCCGCACGACACATTGACGTTCGCCAGCCACGACCGCGCCATCATTGAAGCGATAGCGTTCATCGACGGGCGGTTGAACGGTGTCGATGCGCCGCGGTGATGCAAGCGGATCTTGCGGAATGGTGCCGACTGCATGCTCCCTCGCACTGGCGGATCTCCACGCGTCGCGACATAGGGTGGCGGGCATGACGACCTGGGAACTCGGCGAGCCCGTCGCGACGCGCGAACTGCGCAAGGGTGAGAACTCCGTGACCGTCGTGTTCGGCAAGCCGCAGCAGGCCGAAGGGGGCGGCTACTACTGCCCGGTGCGCGTGGACGGGATCGAGGCCGATCCGACGACCCGCGCCATCTTCGGTATGGATTCCGTGCAGGCGCTCATCGAGGCCATGTCCTTTGCGGGGCGAGTGCTCGAGGCCACTGGCGAGTACACCTTCGAGGGCGGACCAGATTTAGGGTTCCCACGCGGCTGACCCTTGGCAATCGGAGGTCCAGTCGATATCGCTGATTTCCGAAGCAGCGGCGTCGCCGGATTGCCCGGCCCACCCGGCCCCGCAGCGCGTGCACAATGTCAACGGTCAGGGAGCGGACCCACTGGTCGGACGGGTTCATGCGGGCTGATCATCCCCGGCGCGGCGGTGCCAGCGGGAGCGGGCGAGGTTGTGGGCGGCTTGGAGGAGTTCTTGTACCGCTGCTTCCGTTCGCGGGCCCGGATTCACCACTGCCATCCACCCTTGGCTCCCGTAGATCGGGTGGGCCAGCAGGGTGTCCGTCGCGCTCGGGTCGGTGTCGTCAGGCGCGGGATCGCGGGGTGCGCGGCCGAGGCGGTCGACAAACGCCTCTTTTCCGGCGAAGAAGTTCACGCGGAAGGTGTCGGGGCGGTTCAGGTGGGAGGTCTGGTCGTCGGGGTAGTCCTTGGTCACGATGGTGGCGAAGGGCTGGGTTCGGGGGACGACGCCGTCGGGTGCGTAGTAGAAGAACGTGTCGCCCCAGCTGATTTCGGGTGAGCCGTCGCCCGGTCCCGGCTCGAGTGTGAGGACGCCGTCGAGTCCTTGGACGAATTCGATGATCTCGTTCATCTCCATGTGTTCTAGCGTTTCATTCATGTGCTTGTGGAGACTCCAGCGGGAGAATGCCGAGATAACTCGATGAGAAGTCGCAAATCGCCAGGTCTGCGCACCGTTGATGTCGCGAGGGAGGCGGGCTGCTCGGTGCAGCAGGTGCGCAACCTCGAACGCGACGGTGTCCTGCCGCCCGCGACGCGCACCGCCGCGGGCTATCGGACCTACACGGACACGCACCTGCATTCCGCGCTGGCCTACCGCGCGCTCGCGGCGGGAGTCGGGCCGGTCGAGGCCAAGCGGATCATGCGGGCCGCGCACGGGTATCCGGATTCGGATCTGCTCGCCCTCTTGGACGCCGCGCATGCTCGGCTTGCCGCCGAGCGCGGAGAACTGGAAGCGGCGAAGCGGGCCGCAGCCGCGATTACCGGTGAGCCGGTCGACGATGTCAGGCCGACGGATTCGATGACCATCGCCGAACTCGCGGGTGCGCTGGGTGTTCGGCCCTCGACGCTGCGGCATTGGGAAGCCGAAGCGCTCCTCGTCCCGCGGCGCGGCACCCCGGGCGGCGCGCGGGAGTACGCGCCGAGCGACGTCCGGGACGCGCGGATCGTGCACCAGTTGCGGATGGCCGGTTACCGCATCGCCCCGCTGCGCGCGTTGATGCCGGAACTGCGCCGGGCGAACCGGTGGAACGAGTTATCCTCCGCATTGGCCGCCCGAGACGCGAACATCGATGCCCGCTCGCGAGCTCTGCTCGACGCCGCGGCCGCGCTCGGCGCGGTGCTCGCTGCGAAGTGATTCAGCACCAGGATCCAGCGCCGATGCCCGAGGGCGGGCTCACTTCGTGATGGAGCGAACCTGTTCCTCGTACTTCGCCCGCACGTCGGCATCGGCGGGATGCAGAGCGCGGTTGCCGTCGAACAGCTTTCGGACCAGTCGCACGGCACGCTCCGGCGCGGCGGCCAGTGCGATGTCGATGGGCCAGAGATAATTCGGCACGGCCACTTCGGCTTTGCGGGTCTGCACGGTCGTCAGGATCGCGGCGGCAACGTCTTCCGGATCCACGGTCGGCATCCCGCGTCCGAGCGCCAGCCCCGAGGACAACCGAGTCCGCACCGCCGAAGGCATCACACAGCTGACGCTCACACCGCGCTCGGCGAACTCCAAACGCGTTGCGGCGGAAAGACCTACGGCGGCGAACTTGCTCGCGTTGTAGACGGCCAGGCCGGGGATCGGGATCTTGCCCGCCAGCGAGGCGACGTTCACGACGTGGCCACGCCCGCGCTCGAGCATCCCGGGCACCACCGCGCGCATGCCGTGGATCAATCCCCACACGTTGATATCGAAGGTGGTGTGGCCGACCGCATCGGGCTCGTCCAGGAACGCGCCCGCTGGCATCACACCGGCGTTGTTGACCAGGATGTCGACGCGGCCGAGTTCGGCGACGACCTTGTCCCACTGGTCGCGGGCGCGCACGTCGAGCTCGAAGGCGCGCGCGCCGATGGCCGCGGCGGCAGCCTCGCCCGCGGCGATGTCGACGTCGGCGATGGCGACGTGGGCTCCGGCGTCGGCGAAGAGCTGGGCGGTGGACTGGCCGATACCGCGACCGCCGCCGGTGATCAGCACCCTGGCGACCCGCAACTCGATGGCGGGATAACCGTGACCGAGAATTCTCACGCGAAGACTCCTTGTTCGAGGGCGCGGCGGGTGCTGCGCAGGCTGTGCCGGAAGGTGTCGACGCGGCGACGGCCGTCCATGAAGTTGGGGCCCATCACCGCCAGATCCTCGGCGGTCGCGCCGACCATCAGCACGCGGGTGCCCGCGGCGCGCAGTTGGGCGATCTCCGCGGCGAGCTGAGCGCTCATCCGGTCCCGCAGCTGACGCTCCAGAAAATGACCGGGACCGGTGGCGGGCAGCCGCGAGGTGGACGCCATCGGCGCGAGCACCACGACTTCGTCCAACCCATGCCCGGCGAGCAGATCGACGGACGCGGTGGATCCGGCGCCGCCGTCGACGAACCGGCGTCCGGCGATCGGGACCGGCGGGAACCAACCGGGAATCGCCCACGAAGCGCGCAGCGCCTCGCCCAGGGTGGCGGCGGGAGCGTCCGGTGCGCCGAACGGAACCCGTTCCGCCGTCGCGTGATCCATGCTCACCAGCCAAGTCGCCGGATGCGGCACCCAGGTGCCGCCCGGGTTCAGCCGCTCGGCGAGCCGCTGCAACCATCCGGCATCGCCGCCGCCGAGCGGCAGCAGCCCGCTGCCAGCGGTGAGCAGTCGCTGCCCGGATCCCGCGCCGCGCAGCGTCAGCCTCGGTGCGCCGAGTCCAAGGCGGGGCAGCGGCGGAAAGCGGCCCGGCTCGTCCCGCATGTGGGCGAGCAGCGCGGGGTTCGTGCTCCGGCCTTCCTGCATGGCGACCAGTTCGTCGACGCCGATACCGCTGCCGAGCATGGTCACGATTTCCGCGCCCGCCGAGGTGCCGAGCAGGACGTCGGCCTCACGCGGATCCCAGTCGAGCACGTCGCGCACCGCGGCTAGCGCGGCGACGATCCATGCCGCACCGACCGTGCCGCCGCAGCCGATGGCCAGGCCACGTCGCTGTGACCCGTTCTTGTTACTCATGGTTTCGCACACTATCAGAATTCAGATTCTCTCGGTATCCGAAATCCGTGAGTACGTAGAATCGCGGCATGGCACGACTGACCAGGTCCGAGAGTCAGGCCCGAACCAGGGCCGATCTGATCGCGACCGCGCGCGATCTCTTCCTGACCGACGGTTATGCGAAGACCTCCATGGAACGCGTCGCGGAAGAGGCCGGGTACTCCAAGGGCGCGGTCTACTCCAACTTCCGTACCAAGAAGGATCTGTGCCTCGAGGTGCTCGAGGACATCCACGCCACCAAGTTCGGCGAGGTCTCGGAGCTGATCGCCGCGGACGAGAGCCTGGAAGTACGGTTGGCGCGACTCCAGGAGTGGGCCGAACGCACCCTCGGCGACGTCGGCTGGACGATGCTCGAGTTCGAATTCGCCACGCTCTCGCGCGACGACCCCGACCTGCGGGCCGCGCTGGTGTCCAACCTCGGCGCGGTGCGCGGCGCGGTGGCCGCGCAGTTGCAGACGCTGGCCGACAGTCTTCGCTTGGTCTTGCCGATGCCCGCCGAGGACGCGGCATCGACGGTGCTGAGCCTGGGTCTCGGTCTTGGCATTCAGCGCGCCATCGACCCGTCGCTTTCGGCGCGGCTGATCACCGACGCGGTGCGGCTGTTGCTGAGCGTCGCCGAACGGTCGACGCCGCTCGGTGCGGAATGAGCGAACGCGGTGAGTGAATCATGTGCGAGCGCGCATGCAGGAGCCGAGTGCGGCGCCCGCGACGCGCTCACGGCGGGAAGTGCAGCGTCCACTCGCCGCGGTAGTGCAGCCGGGTGACGCTGCCGGGCGGAATGTCGATCCGCCAGAACGACTTCGGCGGGGCGTCCAGTGTCACCAGCAGCGCGGCGCGGATCACCGCGGGATGGGTCACCGCGATGGTGGACTTGCCCTCGGAGGCGATCTCGGCCATCCAGTACCTGGTGCGCTCGATCACGTCCAGCACCGACTCCCCGCCGTGCCCGCGGAACTGCGGGTTGGTGAGCCACGCGTAGAGCTCGTCCTGCGGCACCGACATGAGTTCGCCGCCGCGCCACGCGCCCGCGTCGAGGTCGCGCAGCCGGTCGTCCTCCTCGCCGGGCAGACCCATCAGTGCCGCCGTCTCGACGGTGCGGCGTTCCGGTCCGGTCAGCACACGCGCGGCGGTGAGCGGGGCGCAGGCGGCGATGGCGCGGCGGCCCGCCTCGGTCAAAGATTCGTCGACTGGAAAACGTGCCTTTCGCATCGCCTCGGTCATGCCATGGCTGACCAGGTCGAGTCTTAGCACCTTCTGCACGGATCGAAGCGTACGACCCGGCGATGGCAGCCGGACCTTTATCCGGCCTGTCGGTCTGTTCGAACTCGGTAGTTGGGTAACACGAAGTTCGCCTGAGGGGCGCGCGGCGGGTGCTCGGTCGGTCAGGTCCAGGTCTCGGCGGCCAGGTGTCATCCAAGGGCCGGTTGCCACCTCGCGGCCGGTTGCCTGTCGGTGCTCGGGTGCACACTGATCCCATGGCCACGTTCTCCACCGCCATGTTCTCCCGCGCGACCCAGGAATGGTTCGACGGTGCCTTCCCGGCGCCGACCTCGGCCCAGCTCGGCGCGTGGCAATCCATCGCGGCCGGAGAACACACCCTGGTCGTCGCGCCGACCGGCTCGGGCAAGACCCTCTCGGCGTTCCTGTGGGCGATCGACGAACTCGCCGCGCGGCAGCGACCGGACGACACGGCGGCCAAGCGCCGGACACGCCGCTCGAGCGAGGACGGCAAGGTCGAACACACGGGGACCACCGTGCTGTACGTGTCGCCGCTCAAGGCGCTCGCGGTGGACGTGGAGCGAAACCTGCGCGCGCCGCTGGTCGGCGTCACCCAGACCGCCAAACGGCTCGGCCTGGACCCGCCCGACATCACCGTCGGCGTGCGCTCGGGCGATACCAGCGCCGCCGACCGTCGCGCCATGCAGCGCACCCCGCCCGACATCCTGATCACCACGCCGGAGTCGCTGTTCCTCATGCTGACCTCCGCGGCGCGCGAGACCCTGCGCACCGTGCGGACGGTGATCGTGGACGAGGTGCACGCCATCGCCGGTTCCAAGCGCGGTTCGCACTTGGCGCTCTCGCTGGCCAGGTTGGATCTGCTGACCGAGCGGCCAGCCCAGCGCATCGGCCTCTCCGCCACCGTCCGGCCGCCGGAGGAGGTCGGCCGGTTCCTGGTGGGCGACGCGCCCATCACCATCGTCTCGCCGCCCGCGCCCAAGACCTTCGACCTGTCGGTGCGGGTGCCGGTGCCGGACATGACCGAGCCGGGCGAATCCGATCAGCCGGGGTCGATCTGGCCGCACGTCGACGAGGCCATCGTGGATCTGGTGCTGGACCACAACTCCTCGATCGTCTTCGCGAATTCGCGCAGGCTCGCCGAACGGCTCACGGCCCGGCTGAACGAGGCGTATGCGGGGCGGCTCGGCGATCCGATCGACACCGAGCACGCGCCGCCGGCACAGCTGGGCGCGTCCACCGAGGTGATCCACGGCGCCGACCAGCTGCTGGCCCGCGCGCACCACGGATCGGTCAGCAAGGAGCAGCGCGCGCTGATCGAAGACGACCTCAAGAGCGGGCGACTGCGCTGCGTGGTCGCGACGAGCAGTCTCGAACTCGGCATCGACATGGGCGCGGTCGACCTGGTCGTGCAGGTCGAAGCGCCGCCCTCGGTGGCGAGCGGGCTGCAACGCATCGGCAGGGCGGGTCACCAGGTCGGCGAGATCTCCCGCGGCGTGCTGTTTCCCAAGCACCGCACCGATGTCATCCACTGTGCTGTCGCCGCGCAGCGGATGGTCACGGGACAAATCGAGGCCTTGCAGATCCCGGCCCACCCGCTCGACATCCTCGCCCAGCAGACTGTCGCGGCTTGCGCGCTCGAGCCGATCGACGTGGACGCCTGGTTCGAGACGGTGCGCGGGACCGGCAGCTACGCCGGACTGCCGCGCTCGGCCTACGAGTCGGTGCTGGACCTGCTCGCCGGTCGCTATCCCTCCGACGAATTCGCCGAACTGCGTCCACGGCTGGTGTGGGATCGCGACGCGGGCACGCTCACCGGCCGCCCCGGCGCGCAGCGACTGGCGGTGACCTCCGGCGGCGCGATCCCGGACCGCGGCATGTTCGCGGTGTACATGGTGGGCGAACGGAATTCGCGGGTCGGCGAACTCGACGAGGAGATGGTCTACGAATCCCGCGTCGGCGACGTGTTCGCCCTCGGCGCGACCAGTTGGCGCATCGAGGAGATCACCTTCGACCGCGTTCTGGTGACGCCCGCCTTCGGGCAGCCCGGGCGACTCCCGTTCTGGCACGGAGACGGGTTGGGCAGGCCCGCCGAATTGGGTGCGGCGCTTGGCGAATTCATCCGCAAAGCGGGGCGGGAGTCCGCCGAGGCGCTGGCCAGGTCGGTCGATCCCACGGCGGGCGGCCGTGAACCCGCGTCCTCGAAGGGCGCGGGTCGCGGTGCCGGGCGCGGAAAGGGCGGCGGCGCGGGCGGTTCCGGCACGGCCGGGGGCGACGGTCTCGGCCGCATCGTCCAAGCCGCCGGACTCGATGACAACGCCACCTCGAATCTCGTGACCCTGCTGGAGGATCAGCGCAGCGCGACCGGTCAGTTGCCCACCGACCGGACACTGATCGTCGAGCGGTTCCGCGACGAGCTCGGCGACTGGCGGCTGGTCTTGCACTCGCCGTACGGTCTGCCGGTCCACGCGCCGTGGGCGCTGGCTGTCGGCTCCCGGCTCCGCGAACGGTTCGGCGTGGACGCCGCGCCGACCGCGTCCGACGACGGGATCGTGGTGCGGCTTCCCGATACCACCGACGATCCGCCCGGCGCGGAGTTGTTCGTCTTCGAACAGGACGAGATCGACGACATCGTCACCGAACAGGTCGGCGGCTCGGCGCTGTTCGCCTCCCGGTTCCGCGAATGCGCGGCGCGCGCCCTGCTGCTGCCGCGGCGCGATCCGGGCAAGCGCGCACCGCTGTGGCAGCAGCGGCAGCGTTCGGCGCAGCTGTTGGACGTTGCACGGAAATTCCCGGACTTCCCGATCCTGTTGGAGACGGTGCGCGAATGCCTCCGCGACGTTTACGACCTGCCGAACCTGCGCGATCTGCTCGGCCGCGTCGCGCGCAGGCAAGTGCGGCTGGTCGAAGTGGAGACCGCGACGCCGTCGCCGTTCGCCAGCGCGCTGCTGTTCGACTACATCGGCCAGTTCATGTACGAGGGGGACAGCCCGCTCGCCGAGCGAAGGGCCGCCGCGCTCTCGCTGGATTCCGGGTTGCTCGCGGAGCTGCTTGGCCGGGTCGAGCTGCGCGAACTACTCGATCCGGCGGTGCTCGAACAGACCGAGCGCGAGCTGCAACGACTCACCCCCGAACGCCGTGCGCGTGATGCGGAGGGCTTGGCCGACCTCCTGCGCCTGCTCGGGCCGCTGACTCCGGAAGAGGCGGCGTTGCGCTGCGTCGGCCAAGGCGCGCAGACCGGTGACGCCGCCGCGCATGGCGCCGGCGAGGCGGCGCCGCCTGACCTCGAGGGTGCGGTGTCGGCCGATATCGACCAAGCGGCACCACCCGACGTTGGCGAGGCGGCGTTGCGCGGCGTCGACGCGGCGGCGATCAGTGATGCCGATGCGGTGGACCCGCGAGGCTTCGGCCAGCAGTCGAGCGACCCTCCCGCGGGCGACCCGCGGCCCTGGTTCGCCGAACTCGCGAAAGCGCGTCGCGCACTGGAGGTTTCGTTCGCGGGACGGACCTGGTGGGTGGCCGTCGAGGACGCCTCCCGGCTGCGCGACGCACTCGGGGTGCCGCTGCCGATCGGCACGCCCGCCGCGTTCATCGAGCCGGTCGCCGACCCGCTCGGCGATCTGGTCGGCCGCTACGCCCGGACGCACGGACCGTTCACCACCGAGGCCGTCGCGGCGCGGTTCGGCATCGGCCCCGCGGTCGCCGCCACCGCGCTGCACCGGCTGGTAGCCGAAAAGCGGGCGGTGGAAGGCGAATTCACGCCGGGCGCCAGCGGTTCCGAGTGGTGCGACACCCAGGTGCTGCGACGGCTGCGACGGCGATCGCTCGCCGCGGCGCGGCACGAGGTCGAGCCGGTCTCGACAACGGCGTTCGGCCGCTTCCTCCCGTCCTGGCAGCACGTCGAGACCGGTGAGCTGCGCGGCGTCGACGGTGTCGCGGCCGTGGTGGAACAGCTTGCAGGCGTGCCCATCCCGGCCTCCGCGTGGGAGTCGCTGATCCTGCCCGCCCGCGTCCGCGACTATTCGCCAGCGATGCTGGACGAGCTGATGGCCACCGGCGAGGTCGTGTGGTCCGGGCACGGCGCCATCACGGCCAAGGACGGATGGATCGCGTTGCACCTGGCCGACCAGGCGCCGTTCACGCTCCAGCCCCCTGACGAGATCGACCTGTCCGAGGTGCATCTGCGACTGCTCGACGCACTCGGTGCGTCGCTGGCACCGCGGATGGCGCCTAGTTCGAGTTCGTCAGGCCGAGACGACTCGGTCCCGCTCGATGCCGATCCATCGCGGAAATCGGTCCGGGGCAACGTGGTTTCGCTGGACACCGATCTGCCGAGTAAGTCGGCCGCCGGGCACCATGATGCCCACCCGTCGACGAAACCGACGAGGGGCGGCGGGCTGCCGCGCGATGCCGACGTGTCGAAGGAATTGGGCAGGGACGCCGGGATTCCCCCGGACGCCAATCCACCGAGGATGTCAGGCAGAGACTCCGTGGTTCCGCTCGATGCCGATCCGCCGACGAATTCGGACAGCGATGCGTCGGTGCCGCTCGATGGCAGCCAAGGCCCGACCGGTGACGCCCCGCAGCGCTCCGAGCCTCTCCGGCTTCCCCCGGTCCTGCACGGCGGCGGCGCGTACTTCTTCCGCCAACTCTCCGACTCCACCGGCCTGCTCGACGACACCGCGGTGGCCGCCGCGCTGTGGGAGCTGGTGTGGGCGGGCGTGGTCTCCGGCGACACCTTCGCGCCGGTGCGCGCCCTACTCGCGGGCACGTCGCGCACCACGACGGCGCACCGGACCCCGCGCCGCGCGCCACGCGGCCGCGCCTACCTGCCGAGGCCGAGTATGCCGACCCGGTCCGGCCCGCCCGCCGTCGCGGGGCGCTGGTCGCTGCTGCCGGAACGCGTTGCCGACAACACGATTCGCGCGCACGCCACCGCGGACACGCTCCTGGAGCGCTATGGCGTACTGACCAGGGGTTCGGTGCAGAACGAGGGCGTCACGGGTGGTTTCGCGCTGATGTACCGGGTGCTCACCGAATTCGAGGACCGTGGCCGCTGCCGCCGCGGCTACTTCGTCGACTCGCTCGGCGGCGCGCAGTTCTCCACCACCGACGTGGTGGATCGGTTGCGCTCCTTCGACACCGAACGCGGCCGGTCCGGCGATCCGGCGAAGCAGGGCAAGGCCCTGGCACTGGCCGCCTGCGACCCCGCGAACCCGTACGGCGCGGCCCTCGGCTGGCCCAAGGGCGACGGCGACAGCGGCCATCGCCCTGGCCGCAAGGCGGGCGCGCTGGTCGTGCTGGTGGACGGTGAGCTCGTGCTCTACTTGGAACGCGGCGGCAAGACACTGCTCACCTTCACCGAGGACCCGAACGCGCGCCAGGCCGCCGCTGCCGAACTGGCCGAGCTGGTCCGGCGTCGCCGGGTCGACTCGCTGGTGATCGACCGGGTGGACGGAGAATCGGTGCACGGCAACACCTTCGCGGGGTTCCTCACGGAGGCCGGCTTCTCCGCCACGCCGCGGGGCCTGCGGCTGCGGAGGCAGCCATGACGGCGCGCCACAGCCCGGGCGCGCGGCGCGCCGACAACCCCCGACGCGCGGAGGCGCCGCATGCCCGAGGGTGACGCGGTCTTCCTGACCGCGAACCGGCTACGGCTCGCGCTCGTGGGAAAGACGCTGGTGCGCAGCGATTTTCGGGTACCGAGGTATGCGACGGTGGATCTCGTCGGCGAGCTGGTGGAAGAGGTCGGCAGCTACGGCAAGCACCTGTTCATCCGCACCACTACCGCGAGCATCCACACCCATCTGAAGATGGAGGGGGTGTGGCGCACCTACTGCGCGGGCGAGCGCTGGACTCGGCCGCGGGTGACCGCGCGCGTGGTGCTCGGCACCGACGACACCGAGGCCGTCGGCTTCTCGCTCGGCACCGTCGAGGTGCTGCGGCGGGCCGACGAGCACACCGCGATCGATCACCTCGGCCCGGACCTGCTCGGCCCGAATTGGGATGCGGCCGAGGCGGTTCGGCGCTTGGCGCGACACCCCGTGCAACCGGTCGGCCTCGCCCTGCTCGACCAGCGCAACCTGGCGGGCATCGGCAACATCTACCGCAGCGAGGTCTGCTTTCTGCGAAGAGTGCACCCCGCGACGCCGGTCGGTGCGGTGCCGGATCTGCTGGCCTTGGTCAACGAGGCGCACCGCGTCCTCACCCAGGCCGCGCACAGCCCGCCATGGCGCGCGCTGGTCTACGGACGTCAGCGCTGGCCCTGCCAGCGGTGCGGCACCCGGATCGAGGTGCGACCACTCGGCGAGACGACGCCGCCGTCGGATCGCATCACGCAGCGCGAACGCGGCATCTACTATTGCCCTCGCTGCCAACCCGAACCGGACTGAACCCACACTGTCCGGCCGCGCCCATCAAGTTGTCCGGGATTCGCAAAGAGAATCGGTAGACGCCCGTGTGAACTGGTTGCAAATCGGGTCTTTACGCCGGTAATTCTCCAGAGTAGGGTTCGAGCTCGTCAACTTATGTGAGCCGTAATTCCGGTTGCGCCGCCACACTTTCGGTCTCGGGGAGAACACCATGGAACTCACGGCAGGGCAGCGGGCTGCGCTGGAGCTGATCTGCGACACCTTCGCGCCCGGCGACGGTCTCGCGCTGCCGTCCGCCTCCGAACTCGGCGTTGCCGACGTGGTGCTCCGGCTGCTCGACCGCAATCCGCGCGAGGCCGAACGCAAGCAGCTCGCGACGCTGCTCGGACTGTGGGATTCCCCGGTTCTCGGCCTGCTGGCGGGCGTGGGTCCGCGCCGCTTCTCCGCGCGCTCGCAGGCCGATCGCGAACGGCTGCTGCTCGCGCTCGGCGGATCGCGGCTGGGTGCCAAGCGCGCGATCTTCCAGGCGCTCAAACAGGCCGCGCTGCTCGCGTATTACACGACGCCGGGACCCGACGGCAGCAACCCGCTGTGGAAGGAGATGGGCTACCCCGCTCCGCCCGGTCCGTTGCCAGGCGCGCCGAAACCCGCCCTGCGGCCGGTCCGCCCCCGCGCGGACGGCACGCTCGACTGCGACGTCGTCGTTGTCGGTTCCGGCGCGGGCGGCGGTGCGGCGGCCGCCGTGCTGGCCGAAGCCGGTCTCGACGTGATCGTCCTGGAGCGCGGCGAATACTACGACGACGCCGATTTCGGCGCGGGCGAGCTCGACGCGCTGCTGCGGTTGTACGCGCCGGGGCCGTCGGCCACCGCGGAGGGCCAGCTCACGCTGGTGGCGGGTACCTGCCTCGGCGGCGGCACGGTGGTCAACTGGAGCACCTCGCTGCGCACCCCCGACGAGGTGCGCGCGGAATGGGCGAGCCTGGGCGCGGGCCAGTTCGCCGAGGACGAGTACGGCACGGCGCTGGACGCCGTCGAGCGGCGGCTCGGCGTCACCTTCGATCGCTCGCCCGGCTCCGCGCGCGACGGTGTGCTGGAGCGTGGGCTCGCGGCGCTGGGCTGGGATGTCGCCCCCTTGCCGCGCAACGTCACCGACGCGTGCGACGCGGGGGTGGAGTGCGGACGCTGCGGCTACGGCTGTCGGCTCGGCGCGAAGCAGACGGTCACCAAGACCTGGCTCGCCGACGCCGCCGCGCACGGTGCGCGGCTCGTGGTCGGCGCCGACGTCCGGCGCGTCGAGGTGAAGGGCGGTCGGGCCGAAGGTGTTCGGGCGGTGACCGCCGATGGCGCGGAATTCACGGTCCGCGCCCGAGCCGTGGTGGTCGCCGCGGGCGCTATCCAAACGCCCGCGCTGCTGCGTCGTTCCGGGTTGCGGAACAAGAACATCGGCGATTACCTGCGCCTGCACCCCGCCTCGGCGGTCTTCGGCGTCTTCGACGAGGAGATCAGGCCGTGGGAGGGCGGGCTGCAAACCAGGATCTCGCGCAAGCACAGCGACCTGGACCAGCACGGCTACGGCGTGATCTACGAGACCGGCCCACTGCACCCCGGCCTGCTCGTCGGCTTCATGAACTGGCGCGGCGCGGCCGAACATCGTGCGGCCATGTTGGATCTGGCTCGCACCGCGGCGGTCGGCGTGATCACCCGCGACCGCGACCACGGGCGCGTCACGGTCGACCGGTCCGGCGAACCGGTCGTGCGCTACCAGCTCTCCGAGCGCGACCGCGCCCACCTGCACACCGGAATCGCGGGCGCCGCAAGCATTCTCGAAGCCGCAGGCGCGAAGCGCGTCTTCTCCGGGCACCAGGCAGGAGCGTCCTACGAGCCGGGCGTCAGCGGATCGCACGCGGAATTCGTCGCCGCCTGCCTCGCCGCCGGGTACGGTCCGGGCCGCTGTGGGATGGGCGCGCTGCACATCATGGGCTCGGCGCGGATGGGCGGCTCGCGAGCGATGTCGGCGGCGGATCCGGACGGCGCGACCTGGGAGGTGCCGAATATCGTCGTCGCGGATGCCTCGTGCTTCCCGACCGCGTCGGGGGTGAACCCCATGGTGTCGATCGAGGCGATCGCGTACATGAACGCCAAAAGGCTTGCGGCACGCCTGAATTGAGCCGATCCGCCGACCTCCGTGCGTCTCGCGCCGAGACGCCGGAGGTCGCCGTATCGAGTGGCAGTGCCCTGCATGGTGGTGTGCCGAGGTCGGTGCCGGCGTCCCGGGTCCGTGGTCCCGGAGTCAGAGCGCCTTGATGCCCTTCAGTACCGCGCGCAACACGTCCATGTCGCGCGGTCCCGCCTCCGGCGTCGGTTCGGGATCGCGGAAGTCCAGCAGGCCGTCGTCGATGAGGTCGCCGACCAGAATCTTGGTCGAGGTCAGCGGCAGATTCAGCTGCGCGGCCAGTTCGGCGATGGACTGCGGTTCGCGGGCCAGTCGCACGATCTCGGCGTACTCGGGTTCGTTGCGGCGCAGCGTCCGTGATCCGGCGCGCACCACGAGCGTGAGCATGTTCAGCTCGGGCCTGCCGCCGCCGGAGCGCCCGCCGGTGACCGCGTAGAGGCGGACGAGGGGACCCGCCTCCTCGTCGAACCAAGACTCCCGCCGGTCGTTCATGGCCGTCGAGAACCGACCCCGTCGAGCTGTTGCGGGCGCGGGTCGACGGATAGGTGCGCGCCGACGCGCTGCACGGTCTGGTTCATCTCGTAGGCGACCATGCCCATGTTGGCGTTCTCCGCGGTGAGCACCGCGAGGCACGCGTTGTCGCCGGCCGCCGTGATGAACAGCACCGCGCGGTCGAGCTCCACCACCGTCTGGCAGACCCCGCCCGCGTCGAAATGGCTACCCGCGCTGCGCGCTACGCCGTGCAGGGTGGAGGCCATCGCGCAGAAGCGTTCCGCGTCCGAGCGATTCATCGCCGAGCTGTGGCCGAGGAGCAGTCCGTCGGTCGAGAGCACGACGGCGTAGCGGACGTCGAGCAGCCGTTCGACGAGATCGTCGAGCAACCAGTCGAGACTACGTGGCTTGGAGGTCGTCACCGGCACCTTCCTGCGGGGTCGTTGGCTTGTCGACGCGATTCAGGCGACCCTGCCGGGTGCCGTTCTCGATGGCCGACATGAGTGTGCGGGCTTCCTCGGCGGTGCGCGGCCGTGTGCCGGTCGCGCCATTCTGGCCGACGACCGGCGCGGCGGACGTCTCGCGACGGCGCTTGGGCAGGGCCGGTCGATCGCCGGAACCGGTTTCGGTGGTGGCGCTTTGGGGAGCGATCGGCGCGGCGAGTGCGGGGACAGGGGCGAATCCGTTGAACGTCCCGTTGCTCGCCAGCGCGTGCGGTTCGCGGGCGGCTTGCTCGCGCGGTGGCTCCTGACCGGTGGAGATCAGCGTGGTCGGTACAAGCACGATGGCTTTCACACCGCCGTAGTCGGATTCGGTCAGCCGCACCGAGATACCGTGCCGCGCGGCCAGTTTCCCGACCACGAACAGGCCGAGGCGGGCGTCGCTGGAGAGCGCGGCGACGCTGAAGTCCGGTGGTGAGGCCAACACCGTATTGCGTTCGACCAGTTCGGCTTCCGGCATACCGAGGCCCTGATCGGTGATCTCGATGGCGACACCCTTGCCGACCAGCGTGCCCGTCACCTCGACCCGCGATTCCGGCGGGGAGAAGGCGGTCGCGTTGTCGGTCAGCTCGGCGATGAGGTGGATGAGGTCGGCAACGGAGGTGCCCGAAACGCGCACCTCGGGCAGCTTGCCGATCTGAATCCTGGTGTAGTCCAAGCTTTCCGCGACCGCGCTGCGCACCACTTCGATCAGCGGCACCGGGTTGCGCCAGCGACGGCCAGGCTGTTCGCCGCCGAGGATGACGAGGTTCTCGGCGTTGCGCCGTGCCCTGGTGGCCAGGTGGTCGAGCTGGAAGAGCAGGTCGAGGCGGGCGGGGTTCTCCTCCTCGCGCTCGGCCTTGTCCAGCAGCGCCAGCTGACGGTGCACCATCACCTGGCTGCGGTGCGCGATGTTGAGGAAGACCGCGGCGACACCGGCCCGTGTCTTCGATTCGGCGATCGCGGCCGACACCGCGGCCACGTGCGCGCGGTTGAACGCGTCGGCCACCTGACCGATCTCGTCGCCGCCGTAGTCCAGGCGCGCGATCTCCTGCGGGTCGACCTGGCTGCCCTCGCCGAGCCTGCGGATGGTCTCGGGCAGGCGCTCGTCGGCGAGTTCCAGGGTGTCGCGGCGCAATCGGTGCATGCGGCCGATGAAGCGGTTGGCCAGCAGCAGTGCGGCGAGGAAGGCCAACAGCGTCAGGGCCAGCACGGCGAGGCCGCCGTAGAAGGAGTTGCGGGCGATCTCCTCGCCGGTGGACCCGGCGGTGCGGTGGGCGTCGCGGCTCTGGTCCTCCCACAGCTTCAGCAGCTGCGAGCGCACGGCGGTGGCGGCCTGCTGCCATTCGCCGATGCCGAGGGGCAGCGGCGGCGGCTCTGCCGTGCGGGTGGTTCGGGAGGTGGACTGCCTGCCGGACGTTTCGCCGGTGGAACCACTCGCGCCTTCGGAATCGCCGGTCTGGATGCCGCGATGCATGATCGCGTCCTCCATCGCGGTCAGCTGCCGCCAGGTGGGACTGGACGTGATCTCCTGCAGCTGTGCTTGGCGCTTGCCGCTGAGCACGGCTGTCGCGTAGGCGATCTCACCGCGGCCGTCGCCGACGTAATTGCCGAGCTCGGTGAGCTGTTCGGGAGTGAGCTGCTCGGAGATGAGCGCGGCCGAGCCGATCGCGCTCGCCCGCGAGACAGCTTCGGCCGCGCGCAGCGCGTGCACCCCCTTGTAGAGTTCGACGGCGATCTCGGCGTCCGGCGCCACCTCGGCGGCCAGCAGCGAGGCGAGCACGATGGTGTCGATGATCTGGTTGAAGGCGAGGAAAACTTGCGCCGAAGGGAGGGCGTGCGCGTCGATGCCGCCGCGCAGTGTGGGCAACTGTTGGTAGAGCACGTCGTAGCCGTCGATGTCGCCCGCCAGGTCCGGCCGCAGTCCGGAGGCGGTCTCACCGAGGGATTCCAGCGCGGCCAGCGCCTCGTCGGAATTCTTGCGGGCGGCGGGCAGGGTGTTGGTCGCGTCGTCGTCGCCCGCCAAGTGCAGCAGCGAGGCCCGACGTTCCTCCTGGAACGCCTCGATCATCAGGATCGCCGGGGTGGTGACGGAGCTGGCCAGCTCGGCCCACGACGCCGCATTGCGACCGGCTTTCACCAGATACCAGGTGGCGCCGATGCCGAGCGCGAGCAGCGCGACGCTGGGGATGAGGACGATCGCCAGCAACCTGGTTCGGACGCCGAGGGGGCGGGACCACATGCCGGTCGGTAATACGCGGTGGATTCTGCTGCCTATCACCGATGATCTTGCCTACCTCTGGGCATCGCTGCCCCCGTGCGGACCGGCCCGTGCCGGATTCGAGCTCCGGCACGGGTCGGGTGTCACCTTAGTCACTGAAAGAACGGCGACGCAATAACTTTCGTCGAGCAAAGAGGAGAGTAATAGGGAGCGGCCGTATTCGGGTAACGAAACGATATATTCGGAAACGCTACCAATGTGAATGCCGTGATCACAAGGTATTTCGCTCGGATACTGCGGTACGCGCGGGGAGTTCGCGGGCTCGTGTTCTCGGCCCGGTGAGTGAGATGTGAGCTGTCGAATGTCGCGGCGTTCGACTGCGGAATGTCGCCGTTGTTCGGTGCGTCGCCGTCGGTTGCGCGGTTGCGCGGTTGCGCGGTTGCGCGGTTGCGCCGCCTTGCCGCCGTTGTGCCTTCTCGTCGTTGCCGCCGCGCCGCCTTGTCGCGCCGCCTTGTCGCGCCGCCTCGTCGGACCGCCGCCTCGCCGCCTTGTCGCGCCGCCTCGTCGGACCGCCGCCTCGTCGTCGCGTCGCGTCGCGTCGCTGTCGCCGTTGCCGTCGCCTCGCCTCGTCGCCTCGTCGCCTCGTCGCGTTGCTGTTGCCGTTGCCGTCGCCGACTTCGCGTTCGCGGCGCCGCGGGTCTGGTTCGACGAGCCGACCGGTTCGATCTTCGGCCGGGGTTGGGTTGGGGCCTCGCCGGTTCGTCCCGCCGCCACTTCGTCGCGCGACGGCGCCGCTCACCATCGGTCGCCGAGCGGCGAACGTGGTGGTCGTCACATCTACCTCGCATACTGCGTAGGCAGTGCCCAGGGTGGATGGTCAAGATTGAGCAAAATGCTCAACTGTACTTCCATCTATTGTTCATTACGCGCTCGAGAGTAAGGATGTCGGCAACCAAGTGCACAACTATGCGAAGCGTCCCGACCGGGCGCCGAGCGGATGGGTGGACCGATGACCGAGCTCGCCGACCGCGATCTGATCACCGCGCCATACGACCTCGCCGACCGCTACCGGGTCGGCTCCGGCACCGTCGTGCTGACCGGGGTGCAGGCGATCGCGCGTCAACTGGTGGAACAACACGTGCGCGATCTGCGGGCGGGCCTGCGGGTCGGCACTTTCGTCTCCGGCTATCAGGGCAGTCCGCTCGGCGGCGTGGACAAGATGCTCAACGGAATGCCCACCGTCCTCGCCGAGCACGACATCTCCTTCGTCCCCGGCTTGAACGAGGAACTCGCCGCGACCTCGGTGTGGGGCAGCCAGGCGCAATTGCCCGTCGGCAACGCGACACACGACGGCGTCGTCGGGGTCTGGTACGGAAAGGGGCCCGGCCTGGACCGCGCAACCGACGCGCTGCGGCACGCCAATATGTACGGCGCGAACGCGCGCGGCGGGGTGCTGCTGCTGGTCGGCGACGATCCGGCGTCGAAGTCCTCGACCGTGCCCGCGGTGAGCGAACGGTCGCTGGCGGCGATGAACATTCCCGTGCTCTTTCCGCGCAACGCGCGCGAAATCATCACCATGGGGCTGCACGGCGTCGCGCTGTCGCGGGCGTCCGGGTGCCTGGTCGCGCTGAAGATCGTCGCCGACGTGGCCGACGGCGCCTGGACGGTCGACGGCTCGGTCGGCGACATCGCCATCACCGTGCCCGAGATCGAGTGGGAAGGGAAGCCTTTCAGCTATCTCCAGCGGCCGATGGCCGCGCCGACCGACAGCGTCATCGCCGAGGCCGACTTGTACGGACCGCGCTGGGAACTGGTGAAGGCCTACAGCACCGTCAACGAGCTGGACGTCATAGAGGTGAACCCGGCGCATGCCAGGGTCGGGATCGCCGCCACCGGAACCACTTTCGACGCGATGCGGCAGGCTCTGCTCGATCTCGGTGTCGATGACGCCGACCTGTCTCGGGCGGGCGTCCGACTGCTGCGCATCGGCATGCCGTATCCCATTGCCCCCGAACGTGTCCGGCAGTTCGCCGACGGGCTCGAGCGGATCGTCGTCGTCGAGGACAAGACCGCGTTCGTCGAGACGCAGATCCGCGACATCCTCTACGGCCGTCCGGGTGCGCCCGAGATCGTCGGTAAGGCCGATGCCGAAGGGCGAGTGCTGTTCAGCCCCAACGGCGAACTCACCTCCGGCCGTATCGCGGGTCCGCTGCGCCGGGCTCTCGCCGGTTATCTCGACATGAAAAGGCCTTTGCCGCAGCCGTTGTCGCTGTCGGTACTGTCCGCCAAACGCGCTCCGTACTTTTGCAGCGGCTGCCCGCACAACCGCTCCACGGCGGTGCCGGAGGGTTCGCTGGCCGGTGGTGGGATCGGCTGCCACACCATGGTGACCATGTCCGGTCGCGCCGACAGCGCGGTCACCGGCTTGACGCAGATGGGTGGCGAAGGGGCGCAGTGGATCGGGCAGGCGCCCTTCACCGACGTGGGCCATCTGTTCCAGAACATCGGCGACGGAACGTATTTCCACTCCGGGCAGCTGGCGGTGCAGGCCTGCGTCGCGGCGGGGGTGAACATCACTTTCAAGCTGCTGCACAACGACGTCGTCGCGATGACGGGCGCGCAGGACGCGGAGGGCTCCATCGGCGTACCGAAGCTCACCCACAAGCTCAGCGTCGAGGGCGTGCGGAAGATCATCGTCTGCGCCGACGAGCCCAAGCGCTACCGCAAGCGCGATCTCGCGCCGGGCACGCTGCTGTGGCACCGCGATCGGCTCGACGAGGCCCAGCGGCTGCTGCGCGAGATCCCCGGCGTCACCGTGCTCGTCTACGACCAGCACTGCGCGGCGGACGCGCGCCGCAAGCGCAAGCGCGGCGCCCTGCCGGTCCGGCGGACCAGGGTGATCATCAACGAGGCGGTGTGCGAGGGCTGCGGCGATTGCGGCGTCAAGAGCAACTGTCTTTCGGTGCAGCCGGTCGACACCGAGTTCGGCCGCAAGACGCGCATCGACCAGACCTCCTGCAACACCGACTACAGCTGCCTCGACGGCGACTGCCCCTCCTTCGTCACGGTGGAGCTGCCCGACCCGGCGAAACGTAAGCGGCGCAAGGAAGTTCGCCGTCCGCAGCCGCCGCGCCTGCCGGAGCTCGCGCTCGCGGCGCCGATCGGCACGCAGAACGTCTTCCTCGCGGGAATCGGCGGCACCGGCATCGTGACCGTGAACCAGGTGCTGGCGACGGCGGCGCTGCGCGCGGGCTACGACGTGGCGAGCCTCGACCAGATCGGCCTGAGCCAGAAGGCCGGACCGGTCGTGTCGCACCTGCGGTTCGCCGCGGACGCGCTGGAGCCCGCGAATCGGCTCGCTCCCGGTTCCGCGGACTGCGTCATCGCGTTCGACCTGCTCGCCGCGACCGACGACAAGAACCTGGCGTACGGTTCGCCGTCCGCGACCATCGCGGTGGCTTCGACGAGCAAGACCCCGACCGGCGACATGGTCTACGACAAGTCCGTCACCTATCCGGACGAGTCGTCGCTGCTGGCCCGATTGGCGCGGGCGGCGAAGGTGGTTGGCTCGTTCGACGCGCTCGCCGCCGCCGAGGTCCTCTTCGGCAACACCGCGGCAGCCAACTTCCTGCTGGTCGGCGCGGCGTACCAGAGCGGGGGACTGCGACTGCCCGCGTCGGCGATCGAGGAGGCCATCGAGATCAACGGCGTCGCCGTCGCCGCCAATATCGCGGCCTTCCGCTGGGGCAGGATCGCGATCGCGCGGCCCGCGGAGTTCGCCGCCGCCACCGCGCGCAGCAAGCCCGAGCCCACCCCGGTGGTCGTGCCCGCGGATCTGTTCGACGGATTCACCGCGACCGGTGAGACGCGGCGGCTGGTGGAGCTGCGCGCGGCCGAGTTGATCGGGTTCCAGAGCGTCGCGGTGGCGCGTGACTACGTGCGCACCGTGCGGGACATCTGGGACACCGAACGGCGGGTCACCGACCGCACCGAATTCAGCGAGCAGGTGGCGCGCGGGCTGTACAAGCTGACCGCCTACAAGGACGAGTACGAGGTCGCGCGGCGACTGACCGATCCGGCGTTCCTCGCCGAGGTCGCCACCCAGGTGCCCGACGGCGCGAACCTCACCTACCGCCTCCACCCGCCCGTCCTGCGGGCTCTCGGCAGGGACAAGAAGATCGGCATGGGCCCGCGAAGCCATCTCGCCCTGCGGCTGCTCGCGAAGGGAAAGCGCCTGCGCGGCACCGCTTTCGACCCCTTCGGCTACGCCCACGTCCGCCGCGTCGAACGCGAACTCCGCGCCCACTACGTGCGCATGGTGATCTCGCTCGCCAACACCCTGGACGCCGACGGCTACGACCGAGCCGTCCAGGCCGCCGCCCTGCCCGACGTCGTCCGCGGCTACGAGGACATCAAACTCGCCAATATCGCGCAGTACGTCGAGCGGTTGCGCGAACTCGGTATCGAGCCGCCACGGATCTGATGACCGGCCGTAGCACCGTGCGAGGCAGGCACTCCGAGGTTCCTGCCCGTGCCTACCTCGACGGTGATGTTCGTACCCGCCGACGACCAACTCGGCCGTGAAGACGTGGGCCCCGGTGGAATTCGGGGTCCACGTCGAGGGGGCACCGCTGACCGGCCTTTGGGACCGCCGGCGCAGACGTCGGGATGGTCCGGCTCCGGTGAGCGTGGTCAGCGGTCGGGTTCGCTGCGGTAACGGGAGACTCGGCCGTCGATTCCGCAGAGCTTCCATGCGAGCTTGGCGACCGGGTTCATCAGCCCGGAGTCCGTGGCGAGGGCGCGGACGTCGGCGAAGATCCCGCGCAGGGTCGCCTGGGATTCTTCGCTGCGCCAATACAAGTCGTCGATCACCGATTTCGGGATGTCGAACTCGCGCCGGAACTCGACCGGCGGCGTCATGATCATCTCGCACATCACCCGCATCACGATCGGCGTCAGAACCGACAGCGCGGACTTGCGGATCGGGTCCAGCCGCGGCGCGTTCTTGCGCAGGTACTCGTGCGCGAACGAGATGTGGCGCGCCTCCTCCGCGACGTGGATCTGCATCACCCTGGCGACCATCGGATGCATCTGCGCGCTGGAGCGCAGGATCGCCTTCTGCATGTGGTCGATCGGCTCCTCCCCGCCGAGGACCATGGTGAAGAACAGCGCGGGGAAGTACACCACGGTCGGCCAGATCGCGAGGGTGAGTTTGCGATCGATCGACCCCATGCCGACGACATCCATGCCGATCCGGTCGATCATCTCCTGAAACATCAGGGTGTGATTGCACTCTTCGGCGGCTTCGTGGGTGATGAAGCGGAACTCCGGATCGCCGTTGTCGAGCCTGGCCGCGTACTGCATGATCCCGCGAATCAGCAACTGCTCGAAGTGCAGTCCGACCTTCGCGATCCCCGCCTGCCGCCACATGCCGATGGCGATCTGCCGCTCCTCCGGCTGCGCCTTGTACCAGGGGTGCCGCCCCAGTGGATCGGCGTCGGGCAGTATCCACCGCCGGTCGGTGGGATCGACGGCGAATTCCGGTGAATCCCAATCGATGTCGACGTACGGGTCGAAGTGCCGCTCCACGGATCCTTCGGACAGCATCGTCAACTTCGCCGCGTACTCGACGTCTTCGATCTCACGAACGCGGTCGAGCGTGATATCAGGCGATTGGGCGAGCCCCATTGCCTGCCCCTTTCCTCGGATTGCGAAATCTACCGTTACCAACGGTAACACTTAATGCGCGGCAGCCGCTAGACGCAAGAAAGCGGCCCGGAACGTGTTGTTCCGGACCGCTTTCGTTTGTAGCGGGGACAGGATTTGAACCTGCGACCTCTGGGTTATGAGCCCAGCGAGCTACCGAGCTGCTCCACCCCGCGTCGGTAATCTCAACCTTACACACGGGCAGGGCGTGGCGCCTAATCGCCTGGTCGGGGGCGGTTTCAGCCGAACTGGATGCCCTGGGCGAGTGGTAGTTCGGTGGAGTAGTTGACGGTGTTGGTGGCGCGGCGCATGTAGGCCTTCCACGAGTCGGAGCCGGATTCGCGACCGCCGCCGGTGTGCTTCTCGCCGCCGAACGCGCCGCCGATCTCGGCGCCGGAGGTGCCGATGTTGACGTTGGCGATGCCGCAGTCGGAGCCGTCGGCGGCGAGGAAGCGTTCGGCCTCGCGCTGGTCGCCGGTGAAGATCGCGGACGAAAGTCCTTGCGGCACAGCGTTGTGCAGCGCGACGGCGTGGTCGAAGTCGTGGTAGGTCAGCACGTAGAGGATCGGCGCGAAGGTCTCCTCGCGCACCACGGCGGTTTGCGCAGGCATCCGGACGATGGCCGGGCGCACGTAGTGGGCGTGCTCGCTGAACCCCGGCACCGGCTCGCCGCCGCAGACCAGCTCGCCGCCGTCGGCGAGGGCGCGGTCGATCGCCGCCCGCATGCTCGTGCGCGCGGATTCGTTGATCAGCGGGCCGACCAGCACTCCGTCGTCGAGCGGATTGCCAACGCGCAGTTGCCGATACGCCTTCGCGACCCGATCGAGCAGCGGACCGACCACATCGACGTGCACGATCAGCCGCCGCAGCGTGGTGCAGCGCTGCCCTGCGGTGCCCGCGGCGGCGAACACGATGGCGCGCGCGGCCAGCTCCAGGTCGGCCGACGGAGTGACGACGGCGCCGTTGTTCCCGCCGAGTTCCAGCAGGCAGCGGCCGAAACGCGCGGCAACCCGCGGCGCGACGATGCGACCCATCCGCACCGAGCCGGTGGCGCTGAGCAGCGCGACGCCCTCGTCGTCCACCAGCCGGGCGCCGACCTCGGAACCGCCCTGAATCAGTTGGTGCACTTGCGGATCCGCACCCACGTCGGCGGCCGCGCGGCGGAGCAGGGTGTGGCAGGCGAGCGCGGTGAGCGGGGTGGTCTCGGACGGCTTCCACACCACGGTGTCGCCGCACACCAGCGCGATCGCGGTGTTCCACGCCCAGACCGCGACCGGGAAGTTGAAGGCCGAGATCACCCCGACGACGCCGAGCGGATGCCAGGTCTCCATCAGCCGGTGCCCTGGCCGTTCGGAGGGCATGGTGCGCCCGTACAGCTGGCGGGAGAGTCCGATGGCGAACTCGCAGACGTCGATCATCTCCTGCACCTCGCCGACCGCCTCTGGGCCGATCTTGCCCGCCTCCAAGGTGACCAGCTGGGCCAGCTCGGTTTTGTGCGCGGTCAGCAGCTCGGCGAGCCTGCGCACCACCGCCGCCCTGGCGGGCGCGGGCACCGTGCGCCAGGCGCCGAAGGCCGCGGCGGCACGTTCGATGGCCGCGTCGACGGACTCGGGCGAGTCGGCGGGCAGGGTGGCGAGCACGCCGCCGGTGATGGGGGTGCGGGCGGTCAGCTCGCCGTCCTGCGGCGGCTCGGCGCCGATGCCGCGCAGCAGGGTTGCCGCGCGGTCGGCGAGATCGCGGGTCAGCTGGTCGCTCAGGGTGTTCGTCATCGATTGCTCCGCTTCGGCTTTGGTTTCCGCTGTGGGCATGCACCCGGTGCTACCAGGTTGCCGGAAGTGAACGAGTGGAGGTTTTCGACACGAGCAGCGCTCACTGGGTTAGCCTCCACTGATGGCGGATACACCGGCAAGACCCGTACTCGATGACATCGATCGCCTGCTGATTCGTGAACTGATGGCCGATGGTCGCGCCACCCTGTCGAACCTGGCCGAGAAGGCGAGCCTATCGGTCTCCGCCGTGCAGTCTCGGGTGCGCAGGCTGGAAGCTCGCGGCGTGATCCGCGGCTACACCGCGCACGTCGATCCCGAGGCCCTTGGACAGCTGCTCTCGGCATTCGTCGCGATCACTCCTCTCGACCCGTCGCAGCCGGATGACGCCCCCGCTGTGCTGCAACATATCCCGGGTATCGAGGCATGCCACTCGGTGGCGGGTGACGAGAGCTACGTGTTGCTGGTACGGGTCGCGTCACCGAGGCATCTGGAACAGCTGCTCCAGGAGATCAGGGCGACCGCCAACGTCCGGACACGCAGCACCATCATCCTGCAGACATTCTATGACAGGTAGCGGTAGAGCGTAATAACTACGCAATGTTGTAGAGATTCCGTAAATCTTTTCGTACCCTACTGGTGTGACCCTCGAACTGGAGCGCACCCGATCGGGTGGTGACAAGGCACCGGTCACCCCCGCGACCCGGGTACACGAGATCCTTTCGGCGCACATCCTCGCCGACGGATTCGACATGGTGCTTGACCTGACGAACTCCCGCGGCTGCCGCCTCGTCGACGAACGCGACGGCAGCACCTACCTCGACATGTTCGGCTTCTTCGCGTCCAACGCACTTGGCATGAACTATCCCGCGTTGGCCGACGACCCGGACTTCCGCGCGGAGCTGGCCACGGCCGCGCTGAACAAGCCCTCCAACTCCGACATGTACACCGTGGAGATGGCGCGGTTCGTCGAGACCTTCGCCCGCGTGCTCGGCGATCCGCGGCTACCGCACATGTTCTTCATCGACGGCGGCGGACTCGCGGTGGAGAACGCGCTCAAGGTCGCGTTCGACTGGAAGAGCAGGCACAACGAATCTCACGGCAGGTCACCGGATCTCGGCACTCAGGTGTTGCATCTGACCGGCGCCTTTCACGGGCGCACCGGCTACACAATGTCGCTGACCAACACCGACCCCGTCAAGACCGCCCGCTTCCCCAAGTTCGACTGGCCGCGCATCGAGACGCCGTACCTGGCCCCGGGGCGCGATATCGAGGCCGCCGAGGCGAACGCGCTGGACCAGGCGCGCCGCGCGTTCGCCGAAAACCCGCACGACATAGCATGTTTCATCGCCGAGCCCATCCTCGGCGAGGGCGGCGACCGGCACCTGCGCCCGGAGTTCCTGCTCGCCGTGCAGCGGCTCTGTCACGAGAACGACGCGCTCTTCGTCCTCGACGAGGTGCAGACCGGCGTCGGCATGACCGGAACTCGTTGGGCCTATGAGCAATTCGGCCTCGCGCCGGACGTGGTCGCCTTCGGTAAGCGGACCCAGGTGTGCGGTGTGATGGCGGGCGGCCGGGTCGACGAGATTCCCGACCACGTCTTCGCGGTGAGTTCTCGGCTCAACTCGACATGGGGCGGCAACCTGACCGACATGGTGCGTGCCCGCCGCATCCTCGAGGTGATCGAGCGCGACGGACTCATCGAGGCGTCCCGGCCGCTCGGCGAGCACCTGCTGCGCAGGCTGGACGGGCTCGCGGCGGATCATCCTCGGGTCACCGAGCCGCGCGGACGCGGGCTGATGTGCGCCATCACCCTGGCGACGACGGAACTGCGTGACGCGGTGCTGACCGCGCTGCGCGAGCGCGAGCAGGTGCTGATCCTCGGCACCGGCGAGCGCGGGATCCGGTTCCGGCCGCCGCTGACGGTCACCGCGGCGCAGCTGGACGCCGCCGTCGACGCGCTGGAAAGGGTGCTCGGATCGGTCGAGTGACGCGACGAGTGTCCGGGTCGGCGTGGATAGCCGTGAAATGGCTGTCCGACCCGTAGGCTTCGCTCACATGTCGTCTCACTCCTCCCAGGCACGGTGCAGGCGCGTGAACCGATGCGGCGCACCTCGCGGGATATTCGCGTCTTTGGCCGCCGTGGCGGCGGTGACCAGCTGCACTACCACCAGTGAGGCAGGCACCGTCGCCTCAGAGTCAACGACAACGGCGGTCGCGGCGCGGACCTCGGCGCCTCCACCTCCGCAGATCGCCAACCTGTTGCCGGGTATGCCGCCGCCGCTCTCACCGACCGACGTGTACGCGGCCAACCGGGAGCTGAGCCCGTCGGTGGCCGATCACCGGCCGCTGGTGTACGTCCCCAACAGCCAGTCGCACACCGTCACGGTGATCGACCAGAACACCTTCCAGGTGATCGACACCTTCGCGGCGGGCGGCGAGGAGCCGCAGCACGTGGTGCCGTCCTACGACATGCAGACGCTCTACGTCACCAACGACCTGCCGATCGGTGGCGGCAGCCTGCGGCCGATCGACCCGCGCACCGGCCTGCCCGGCGAGCCGTTCCCGGTCCGGGACCCCTACAACATGTACTACACGCCCGACGGGAAGTTCGCGCTCGTCGTCGCCGAGGCGGACAAGTCGCTGGACTTCTACGACCCGAAGACCTGGCAGAAAGTGCACGCCCTTCCGGTGCCCGACTGCGCGGGCGTCGACCACATGGACTTCACCGCCGACGGGCGCTTCGCTCTTGCCAGCTGCGAATTCATCGGCCGCATGCAGGTTTTCGACGTCGCGGAACGCAAGCTGATCAAGACCATCGATCTCGCGGGAGGTCGCTCCGGCAAGCCGCAGGACGTGAAACTCTCGCCGGACGGGCTCACCTTCTACGTCGCCGACATGGCGGCGGGCGGCCTCTACGTCTTCGACGCGCTCACCTTCGAGAGCAAGGGCTTCGTGCCCACCGGTGACGGCGCGCACGGTCTCTACATCACCCGCGACTCCAAGCAGATGCTCATCACCAACCGGCACGAGGGCAGCATCTCGGTCTGGGACTTCGCGGCGAACGGCTTGGTACACAAGTGGTTCCTGCCCGGCGGCGGCAGCCCGGACATGGGCAACATCTCCGTCGACGGCCGGATCTTCTGGGCCTCGGGACGCCACCACGGCGAGGTCTACGCGATCGACATCGTCGAGTGGAAGCTGCTTGCCCGCATCCCGGTCGGGCGCGGACCGCACGGGCTCACTGTTTGGCCGCAGCCGGGGCGGTACTCGACGGGACACACCGGAGTCATGCGCTGAGCGCAGACTTGCCCCGTCCCGGTTTCGGCAAGATTGTTTGCCGGTTTCGGTAGGCGCCTCCGATGCTCCTCGCGGAGGTGATCCGAAATGGACGCGACTGATCGACGCGACCGCCGCGTCGGTCAGCTGGGCGCGGCCAGCCGCAGGCCGAGGCCGCCCTCAACGAATCGGCCGACCGCCGTGCGACCGGCGTCGAGCGCGGGTTCGTAGCCTTCGCGGGACCAGCCGGTCAGTTCGGCGGTGCCGTCCGCGGCCGGGGTGACGACGATCTCGGCGACCATCTCCGCCGTGGTGGGTTCGCAGACGGCCCAGGAGTAGTGGGTTTCCTTGTCCCACTGGGCGGTTCGCTGTGCGACGTACTCCGGGTCGGTGATGCCGCCCGCGGCGAGCGCCGGGCGGTCGTCGATCCGTTCGTCGGCGCGCAGGGCGCGCAGGTACCAGCTGCCCGCGTTGATCTCGATGGGTTCCATCAGTGCTTTCCGTGTCGTGTGCCGAAGAAGAGAGCGCCGGCCAGTGGGATCGCGAGGAACCACAGCCAGCTGCCGGTGACGAAGAACAGGATGAGCGCCACGATCGGGATCGCGGCCATCGCCCGATCCAACCATTCGGCGAGCGGCGGGGTTCTTCGAGCGGCGGGAGCGGCGACGGCCGCGGGCTCCGGCGGCAGGTCCGTGAAGACACGGTCCAGGTCGGCGCGGGTGACCGCCGCGGCGATCACGGCGCTGCGCTCGTCGAACTCCGCGACGCTGAGGCGACCCGCGGCGAAGTTGTCCGACAGCCGCCGCATCGCGTGCTCCCGCTCCGCGGTGCCGATCCGGATGTCGGGCAGCTCGTCCATGGGGAAAGGCTAGCGCGCGGGCTCGCGCCCGGCCGCGAGGCGGGGATCTGGGGGAGTCGGCCAGCTCACACTGTCCGAGATGGTCGACGCGAGTACGCTCCCTGTAAGGCTGTGCCCGCGGCAGCAATGTCGTGAGCTGGACTTTCGGTGATGTGCCCCCGGCATTCGGGAGTCCGCGTCGGCGCGGCGGATGTCGATGGTGACTGGGAGGTTCGCGATGGCAGCGGCGCGATTCGGTCGCTATCGGCTGGAACGGCTCCTCGGCAAGGGCGGGATGGGGCAGGTCTGGCTGGCCTACGACACCACCGACCGCAGGCGCGTCGCGCTGAAGTTGCTGCCCGCCGAACTCGCGGCGGACGCGGTGTACCGGACGCGTTTCGAGCGCGAGGCCCAAGTCGCCGCCGCGCTGCGCGACCCGCACATCGTGCCGATCCACCGGCACGGTGCCGTCGACGGGCGGCTGTTCATCGAGATGGCATTCGTGGAAGGCACCGACCTCGCGGCTCGGCTGACCGAGAGCGGGCCGCTCGAAGCGAGCACGGCGCTGCACATCCTCGGGCAGGTCGCGACCGCGCTGGACGCCGCGCACCGTGCCGGACTTGTCCATCGCGACGTCAAGCCCTCCAACATCCTCGTCGCACCCGACGGCTTCACCTACCTGATCGACTTCGGCATCGCGCGCGGCGCGGGCCAGACCTCGGTCACCACAACGGGTCTGGCGATCGGCACCTGGGCCTACATGGCGCCGGAACGTTTCAGCGGCCACGCCGACGCGCGTGCCGACATCTACTCCCTCGCCTGCGTCCTCTACGAATCCCTCACCGGCCGCCGCCCTTACGGCGACACCGACCCCGCCCAGCAGATGCGCGGCCACCTCATGACCGATCCGCCGTGCGCGTCGTCGGTGAATCCGACCGTTCCGGCCGCGCTCGATGCGGTCATCGCGCGGGGGATGGCGAAAGAGCCGGGGGACCGGTTCGCCAGTGCGGGGGAGTTCGTGTGTGCGGCTCGCGCGGTCGTTTCGCCTGGTACACCGCAGCCGACCCGCGTGCTCCAGCAGCCGGCGCTGCCGCCGACGCGTGTGGAGACGATAGGTGCCGAGGCCGCGGCAGGCGGCTATGCGGCAGCCGGTAATGCAGGTCAGGGTGCCGCGCAGCCGGTATCGAATGGCGCTGCGGCCGAACATGGTTCTTCGGCGAGCGCGTCGCGGGGGAAAGATGCGGCCGTCGGTGCGGGGTATTCGTCGCCGCCGCCGATGTCAGAAGGTGCAGCGGCCCAGCATGGTTCGCCGGGCAGCGCGACCCCATCGGCGAGAAGCGCAGCAGCACAAGCGGTCGGCGGATCGCCGGTGGCTGCGGGTGGGCAGAGTCCTGCTGCCGGAGGACCGAAGCCGACCAAAGTCATGCCCGCGCCTGGGCCGACGCCGACGCTCGTGCAGACGCGAGTCGCGCCGCCGGGCGTTGTGCCGGTGGGTAGTGCGCCGCGGAACCCGCCGAGTGCCTCGGCGCGAGGTAGTGGCGCGCCGCAGGGTCCCGCGCCAGCTGATAGCGCGGGGCAGAGTTCGCCGATTGCCTCGGCCTGGGGGCGTGGCGCGTCAGGTGCCCCGCCGCAGAACCCGGCAGGTGCTCTGGCCCCGATCGCGCCAGGTGTCGCGCCGCAAGGCCTTGCGCCACTGGGCTATGCGCCGCCTGTCTCGGCGCCGGGTGCGCCGGTAGTGCACCCCTACGGCAAGCGGTGGTATCTCCGGCGCAAGCCCGCGCCGGTGGTTCGGCGGCCGAAGTCGCTCGGGCCGGTGTGGCCGTCGCGCGGGCCCGCGTATGTCGCGCCGCCACGGCAGCCGGTCCCGCGGCGCAGGCGGGGTGGGGTGCTGCGGAAGGTGATCGGGGCGCTGGTCGTGATCTTCTTGGCGCCCTTCGTCTTCGCCGCGGGCTGCCTGGCGTTGATCGCCGCGGTCAGCGGGAACGAGACGACCGCCCCGCCGCCGACCGCGATGGTCGAGGAGAACCCGGAGCCCGCGCCGAACCCGCCGGACGTCCCAGCCCCGGCGTACAGCGCGGTGCGCGACGGCAAGTTCGAGTTCTCGGTGACCGACGTGCGGTCGGGAGTGGCGCGCGTCGGCCTGCAATCCGCGCGGGGCGCGTTCCTGGTCGTCACCCTCGCCGTCCGCAACATCTCGGACGAGACGAAGTGGTTCCTGCCCTTCGGCCAGAAGCTCTTCGACGCCCAGGGCAACGTCATCGACCACGACACCACCGCCACCGCCTGGCAGGCCATGCAGTCCCGCCTCGGCCACTCCTTCGAACTGCGCCCCGGCGCCTCGGCCACCACCGTGCTGGTCTTCGACGTGCCACCCGGCAGCACCCCCGCCCACCTCGAACTCCACGACTTCGTCCTCTCCGACGGCGTCACCGTCGCCCTCGACTGATTCGCTCCGCGAACCTCGCCCGGCACGCGATGTGCCGATCGAGAAGCGATTTCCACCCCATCCGCCGGATAACGGCCCGTTGCCCGCGAATCGGCTCGTAGTCCACATCGTGACGCGCCGGAAAGCTCCTAGAACCGCCTCGGTGGAACCCAACGTCCCAAGGCAGGGACGGACGCTCCGTGACCGCCCGCGTGGTCGGATGTGGACCCGCCCGGCGACAACTTGTTGATGATGGCCGGTGGTGGCATACCGCTCCGCGTGGTGCGGCTGCGTCCCCGAAGACCGAGGGCAGGCTGATCGGCGGCTGCTCGCCACGATCCGGCCGCTGTGAGCCGTTCCCGAAGGCCGCGTCGGCCGCGTCGATGTCAGCGCTGACGTCGACCGACCGGCGGCAGCCACCTCCCAGTGCGGTGCGGTCGGAACCGGCGAAGACCAGGACCGAACCAGCGGCCGGCGAGCGCGGCACGGCGCACTGTGGAAGCCGAGGGCCGGGCCGAGCACCGGCGTGCTTCGACTAGGACGCGCAGGTCGATCGCCTGCTGCTCAGCGGTCAGGCGGCCACGTGGATGCGGGCAGGTTCCAGCGCCGGTGAGTTCGGGCGGCGACGTGGGTGCGGGCAGGTTCCAGCGCCGGTGAGTTCAGGCGGCGACGTGGGTGCGGGCAGGTTCCAGTGCGGGTGAGTTCAGGCGGCCACGTGGATGCCGTCAGGGTGCGAGCGCGGATGCCTTCAGGCGGCGTCGACGCGGGCGAGGGTCGAATAGACCGCTTGGCGGCCGAGCTCGAGCGCCTTGGCGAGCAGATCGGTGTCGCGGGCGGTGCCTTCGACGGTGGGTGCGTCTGCGGGCGGGTGGATTTGCAGGGCCGCGTCGCCGAGGGCGGCCAAGAGGGTGGTCTCCGCCTGTTCCTGTTGCGGGCGGCGCAGCCAGGCGCGGTAGGCGCCGGGGGCGCGGAAGCGGAGATAGTTGCCGCCGACCATGTGGTGCAGGCGGGAGGCGGGCGGGCGCGACTCGTCGGCGCGGCGAGTGCGCAGCACCAGGCAGTGGGTCGCGCCGCCGCGCACCGCGCTGTGGATGGGGATCGGTTCGGCGATGCCGCCGTCGAGGTAGGGCACGCCGTCCAAGGTGACGGGCGGACCGGCCAGGATCGGCAGGTTCGCACTGGCCCGCAGCGCCCGCATGAGGGTGCGCTTGTCGTAGATGTGCGGGCGCAGGTCGATGGCGTTGCCGGTGCGGATGTCGGTGCCGATGGGGTGGAAGGTGGTGGGATTGTTCAGGATCGCCGGGAAATCCATGGGCTCCAGGCCGTCGTAGACCCGGTGCACCAGGTACCGCACATCGAACGCGGCGCCGCCGCGAAACAGCCTGCTCGGATCGATCACCCGCCGCATGATCTCCGGATTCGACCAGGACCGCATCCCCGGCACGGCCCGTCCGCACAGCAGCCAGGCGCCGTTGATCGCGCCCGCCGACGTGCCGTAGACCGCGTCGAACACCCCGGAGAGGCCGAGCTCCTCGAGCGCCTGCACCATGCCGCTGGAGTAGACGCCGCGGCTGCCGCCACCCTCGATGACGAGCGCGAGGCGATGCCCGTCCGCGCGGGAACCGGTGGCGCTGCGGCCGCGGATGATCTCGGCCACGGTAGAGCTGGTCACCGGACCACGATACGACAAGAGCGGGCGCGGACTCCGTTGTCCATCGCCCGCTCTCGTGCGGTGTCGGTCGGCCCGAAGGCGCGGCCTAGTCGACGCAGCCGTACGCAGTACGTCCTCAGCGCTGCGCATGGCCGCAGCGAAGGCGGAGGTACGCCTACGTTTACTTGATCTCGGCCAGGACCGTGCCCTGGGTGATCGCGGCGCCCGCCTCGACGGCGAGACCGGTCACGACGCCCGCCTTGTGCGCGTTGACGGGGTTCTCCATCTTCATGGCCTCCAGCACCACGATGAGGTCGCCCGCTTCCACGGTCTGGCCCTCCTCGACGGCGACCTTGACCACGGTGCCCTGCATCGGCGCGGTGACCGCGTCACCGGACGCAGCGCCGCCGCCCGCACCGCCACGCTTGCGCGGCTTCGGCTTCTTGCGGATCACACCGGCGCCGTTGCTCGCGGCACCCGCCGCGCCCGCGCCAACGGTGAAGTTGCCGGGCAGCGAGACCTCGACGCGGCGGCCGCCGACCTCGACGACGACCTTTTGCCGTGGCAGGTCCTCGTCCTCCTCGGCCGGGGCGCCGCTACCGGTGTAGGGCTCGATGTTGTTGGTCCACTCGGTTTCGATCCACTTGGTGTAGACGTCGAACTTCTCGCCGTCACCGATGAACGCCGGGTCCTCGACGATGGCGCGGTGGAACGGGATGACGGTGGCCAGGCCCTCGACCTCGAACTCGGCCAGCGCGCGCCGGGCGCGCTCCAGCGCCTGGGTGCGGTTCTCGCCGGTGACGATCAGCTTGGCGAGCATCGAGTCGAACTGTCCGCCGATCACGCTGCCCGCGACCACACCGGAGTCCACGCGCACACCGGGGCCCGACGGCTCACGGTAGACCTCGACCGGACCGGGGGCGGGCAGGAAGCCGCGGCCCGCGTCCTCGCCGTTGATGCGGAACTCGAAGGAGTGACCGCGCGGGGTCGGGTCTTCCTTGATGTCCAGTTCCTCGCCGTTGGCGATGCGGAACTGCTGGCGCACCAGGTCGATGCCCGCGGTCTCCTCGGTGACCGGGTGCTCGACCTGCAGGCGGGTGTTCACCTCGAGGAACGACACGGTGTCGCCCTGCACCAGGTACTCGACGGTGCCTGCGCCGTAGTAGTGGGCCTCGCGGCAGATCCGCTTGGCGGACTCGTGGATCTCGGCGCGCACCGCGTCGGAAAGGAACGGCGCGGGCGCTTCCTCGACGAGCTTCTGGAACCGGCGCTGCAGCGAGCAGTCGCGGGTGCCCGCGACGACGACGCTGCCGTGCTTGTCGGCGATGACCTGCGCCTCGACGTGGCGGGCCTTGTCCAGGTACTGCTCGACGAAGCACTCGCCGCGACCGAACGCGGCGACCGCCTCGCGGGTGGCCGACTCGAACAGCTCGGGGATCTCCTCGATGGAGTGCGCGACCTTCATGCCGCGACCGCCGCCGCCGAACGCGGCCTTGATCGCGACCGGCACGCCGTACTTCTTGGCGAACTCGACGACCTCGTCGGCGTTCTTGACCGGGTCCTTGGTGCCCGCTGCCATCGGCGCGTTCGCGCGCTCGGCGATGTGGCGGGCGGTCACCTTGTCGCCGAGATCGCGGATGGACTGCGGCGAGGGGCCGATCCAGATCAGGCCCGCGTCGATCACGGCCTGGGCGAAGTCGGCGTTCTCCGAGAGGAAGCCGTAGCCCGGGTGGATCGCGTCGGCGCCCGCCTTGGCGGCGGCGTCGAGGATCTTGTCGAACACGAGGTACGACTCGGCCGAGGTCTGGCCGCCCAGTGCGAACGCCTCGTCGGCGAGCTTCACGAAGGGCGCGTCGGCGTCGGGCTCGGCATACACCGCGACACTGGCGATGCCGGCGTCCTTGGCCGCCCGAATCACGCGCACGGCGATCTCGCCTCGATTAGCTACGAGTACCTTCGTGATCCGCGCGCTGGCATGGCTGGGCACTGAGCCTCCTGGTTGCATTCTTCTGGTCGCTTCGCGGGTGGGACCGCGCAGGCTCCGCTCCCGGTGGGGTCGGAACACCGCGCAGGCTCCGCGCCCTGTCGACAATTTCGTCTGGGGCGAGTGTAGGCAGTCTGCCAACAGACGCCGAACTCGGATAGCCCTACTGAACAGTAGGTCGCGCATCACACATTCGCATCCGGTGTGATGGAAGCCCTGATCGGCCGATCGATCGCTGCCGAACCCGGCCCGACGGCGAGTCCGCGCGTGGCCGGAGTGAAAGGGGAGGTACGCGTTACTTTCCGCGTCCGCGCTTGGCCGTCCCCGCCGGAACCTCACCCGGTTCAGCCCCCTTGGCGATCGGCATTCGCACGGAGTTGCCCCATTCGGTCCACGAGCCGTCGTAATTGCGGACGGTTCGGTAGCCGAGCAGATAGGTCAGCACGAACCAGGTGTGGCTCGAGCGCTCGCCGACGCGGCTGTAGACGACCAGGTCGTCGGCGTCGTCGAGGGGCGCGTAGATGGTGTCCAGCTCGGCGCGCGAGCGGAAACGCCCGTCCGAGGCGAGCGAGGTGTCCCACGGGATGTTCAGCGCGGTGGGAATGTGGCCGCCGCGCAGCGCCGCGTCCTCGGGGTTGTCCGGCTTGGGGGTGAGCTCGCCGGAGTACTCCTCGGGCGAGCGCACGTCGAGCAGCGGTTTGCCCAGGTGAGCGAGTACGTCCTCGCGGAAGGCGCGCGCGGTCGTGTCGTCGCGGCGCACCGTCGGGTAGTCGCTGCCCGCGATAGTCGGGATGTCGAAGGTGGTGTCGCGCTCCTCGGAGATCCACGCCTCGCGTCCGCCGTCGAGCAGTCGCACGTCCTCGTGTCCGAAGAGGGTGAACAGCCACAGTGTGTGCGCCGCCTGTGCGTTGCCGCGGTCCCCGTAGACGACCACCGTGTCGTCGCGCGAGATGCCCTTGGCCCGCATCAGGTCGGTGAAACGGGCGCCGTCGATATAGTCACGCGTGACCGGATCGTTCAGATCACCGCGCCAATCGATCTTGACGGCTCCCGGCACGTGACCGATGTCGTAGAGCAAGATGTCCTCGTTGGACTCGACGATCTTCAGTCCCGGCGCGCCTATGTTTGCCGACAGCCACTCTGTGGTTACTAGTCGGTGAGGATGTGCGTACGTTCCGAATGAGGGATGTGAGTCCGGGGCAACGGGCACGATATGGGTCCTTCACACGAGGTAGACGGTGGTTACGGCGGTTCGGGTCTCACAGCGATGTTAAATGTGAGGCGATTGTGAGACTCGTTTCAGATCACGAATCGGCTGATTGGGCGAATAAATCGCACCCTCATCCGATAAAGTCTCCCGGGAGGAGGGGTGAGCTATGTCCGATTCTTGGCCGCGGCGGCGACTGCTCGCGATCCTACGTGGCGCAAGCGAGCCTCTCGACGCCCAGGAGCTGGCCAGAATCACCGGACAGCACGTCACGACGGTGCGATTCCACCTCGACGTGCTCACCAAGGAATCCCTGGTTCGGCAATTCCAGCAGCCGCCGCGCGGCCGCGGCCGTCCGCGCATCGGCTACAGCGCGGTGCAGCGCTCGGTCGGCTATCAGGAATTGGCGCAGGTGCTCGCCGACCAGCTCGGTCCCGATCCACGCCGCCGCTCGGAGGCCGCCGTCGCGGCCGGACGCGCATGGGGCGCAAAGCTCGATGCCGGTGACCACGCGGTGGAGTCCTTGGAGGACGCCAGAGAAGTCACGATGACGCTGCTCTCGGAGCTCGGGTTCGCGCCCGAGCGCGATGCCGCCGCCGAGGGCCCCGGCCAAGCGGTGATCCGGATGACCGCCTGTCCGCTGCGCGAACTCGCCCGCACTCACTCCGAGGTGGTGTGCGGCGTGCATCTGGGCTTGATCAGAGAAGTGCTCGACCGCAACGGCGCGCGCGGCGAAGTGAACGTCCGGCTGCACCCGTTCGTGGAACCCGAGCTGTGTGTGACCCGGCTCGAATACCTGACCCGCCGGAATCAAGAGACACGTGAGGCGGCCTCGGTGCCGGTCGGCGCCGAGGCCGCCGGCGCGGAAGCGCCCCTCACACCGCCGCTATCGGTCCGTGTGGCGCCACAACTGCGCAACGGCGACCCCAACGTCGCCAAGCAGTCGGCGCAGCAGTGGTAGGCCGATACCGATGACGCTCGACGGATCGCCCTCGATCCGATCGACGAACCAGCCGCCGAGCCCGTCCAACGTGAACGCGCCCGCCACCTGGAGCGGCTCGCCCGTGGCGATGTAGGCGTCCAGCTCGTCCGGTTCCGGCTTGGCGAAATGCACCGTGGTGGAACTGCAGTCCACGGATTCGGCGACGATCTCACCGTCGATCAGCCGCAGCACACAGTGCCCCGTGATCAGATCGGCGCTGCGCCCGGCCATCTCGGCCCAGCGGGCCCGCGCCACCTCGGGGGTGTGCGGCTTGCCCTGCAGAACGCCGTCCACCAGCAGCATGGAATCGCAACCGACCACGACGCAGTCGGCGGCGTATTCGGGGACGACGGCGGCCACCGCGACCGCCTTGGCCCTGGCCAGCTCGACCACAACCGTCTGCGGGGTGGTGTCGGCGGGCAGGGCCGCGGCGACCGCGTCCTCGTCCACATCGGAGATGCGCACCACGGGGTCGATGCCCGCCGAGCGCAGCACCTCCCTGCGGGCCGGTGACGCCGACGCGAGAACGAGCGTCGTCGTCACCGAAGGTGGGACAGGGCCGGGAAGGCGTACGGCGAGAACGGCGACGTACCGCGGTGCATCGCGGTCGGGCGACCCCACATGTCGGCGGGGCCGGTGGCGGCCGGTGCGCTCGCCGCGTTCGCGGCGGCGGTCAGCACGCACACCAGTGCGGCGACCTCCTCGTCGGTCGGCGAGCCCTTGACGATTCGAATGAACGGCTGCTCGCCCGCCTCGGCGGTCGGGGTGGCCGCGTCCGCGGTGAGCACCTCGACCTCGTCCGCGATCGGGTCGACTGCGAGATCCAACTCGGCGGCGGTCAACACGTCTTCTTCTGCCACGGTCGTCACAGTGCCAGATCCTTCCTCTAGCTCCATCGGGCGTCTTTCTCTACCCGAAATGGGATGACGCGATAATCATCCTCGGATCCACTCATTGCGTCTGCAACCAGTGTGCGCGGCCTACCGAGGGTATCGCTGGTTCAGAGCGGGATGTTGCCGTGTTTTTTGGGCGGAAGGGTCACCATCTTGCGCTCCAGCAGTCGCAACGCGGACACGATCTGGCCGCGAGTGTGCGACGGCGGAATGACCGCGTCGACGTAACCGCGCTCGGCGGCGACGTACGGGTTCACGAGAGTGTCCTCGTACTCGTTCTGCAGCTCGAGTCGCAGCGCATCGACGTCGTTGCCGTCCTTGGCGGCCTGCTGCAGCTGCTTGCGGTAGACGAAGCCGACGGCGCCGGAAGCGCCCATCACGGCGATCTGAGCGGTCGGCCATGCGAGGTTCACATCGGCGCCCATGTGCTTGGAACCCATGACGTCGTAGGCGCCGCCGTAGGCCTTGCGAGTGATGATGGTGATTTTGCCCACAGTGGCCTCACCGTAGGCGTAGAGCAGCTTCGCGCCGCGCCGGATGATGCCGTTGTACTCCTGGCCGGTGCCGGGCAGGAAGCCGGGAACGTCGACCAGGGTGATGATCGGGATGTTGAACGCGTCGCAGGTGCGCACGAAGCGCGCGGCCTTCTCCGAGGCGTCGATGTCAAGGCAGCCCGCGAACTGGGTGGGCTGGTTGGCGACGATGCCGACGCTGCGGCCGTCGATGCGGCCGAAGCCGACGATGACGTTCATCGCGCGCTCGGCCTGCACCTCGAGGAACTCGTCGTCATCGAGCAGCCGGGTGATCACCTCGTGCATGTCGTACGGCTGGTTCGGCGAGTCCGGGATGATCGAGTCCAGCTCGAGGTCTTCCTCGGTGAGCGAGTCCTCGATGGCGCCGTCGATCGGGTCGGTGGGCGCGAAGCGCGGCGCCTCGGCGCGGTTGTTGCTCGGCAGGTAGCTGAGCAGGTCCTTGACGTAGTCGAGCGCGTCCTGCTCGCCGGAGGCCACGTAGTGCGCGACGCCGGACTTGGTCATGTGGGTGTGCGCGCCGCCGAGGTCCTCCATGGTGACGTCCTCGCCAGTGACCGTCTTGATGACGTCCGGACCGGTGACGAACATCTGGCTGGTGCCGTCGACCATCACCACGAAGTCTGTGAGCGCGGGGGAGTAGACGTGTCCGCCCGCGGCAGGGCCCATGATCAGCGAGATCTGCGGGATCACGCCGGAGGCCTGGATGTTGCGGTGGAAGATCTCGCCGTAGAGGCCGAGGGAGACGACGCCCTCCTGGATGCGCGCGCCCGCGCCCTCGTTGATGCCGATCAGCGGGCGGCCGGTCTTGAGCGCCAGGTCCATCACCTTGACGATCTTCTCGCCGTACACCTCGCCGAGGCTGCCGCCGAAGACGGTGACGTCCTGGCTGAAGATGCACACGTCGCGGCCGTCGATGGTGCCGTAACCGGTCACCACGCCGTCGCCGAGCGGCCGGTTGTTCTCCAGTCCGAAGTTGACGCTGCGGTGCCTGGCGAGCGCGTCGAGTTCCACGAAAGAGCCCTCGTCGAGCAGTGCGAGGATGCGTTCCCGGGCGGTCATCTTGCCCTTGGCGTGCACCTTGTCGACCGCGGCCTCACCCATCGGGTGCTTGGCCTCTTCCAGCCGATTCCGCAGGTCGGCCAGCTTCCCGGCGGTGGTGTGGATATCGGGTTCGCCCGCCGAACCGGATGCGGACTGCTGCTGGACACTCGTCATGGCTCGGAGTGTAACCAGTAGCAGTCGGTCTTTCTAACCCCCGGTGGGCTACCCGCGAGTAGAAAAGCCCAGGTGGGCAGGGGCTCGGCGGGAGCTCGTGCGGCCACCATACACGTCCGGAGAGACCCCGGTGCGGACGCTCACGCGGATAATCGCTTTCGTTCCCGTCGTGCGTCCAGATACCTTGGGGGAGTCCATTTTCCGGCTCATGGGGAGGAGCCAGTGATGTGGGAGTGGGGTAGGACCGTCGCCGAGTACGCCACGGCGGCGTCGACGAGTTGGCGAGTACGCGAGGCCGAACCGACCATCCTCGATCCGGAGTTCGAGGAAGAGGAGTCGACCTCGGACAACACTGCGCGCGGGGAGCGAGAGCCGGGCATCATGGCCGGCTACGACCTCGCGGGCTGAGGCCGATCGCTCCCGTCCCGGACCCGGGACGGGAGCGAGTAGCCTGCGGTTCGTGCAAACGCCCGATTCAGCGCACCGACCGCCCCTGGATGCCGAACGATTGCGGCGTGGCCTCGCCGAGAGCGAGTTCGCGGACTTCTTCGCGCGGGTGGAGGTGGTGGAATCCACCGGTTCGACCAATGCCGATCTGATCGCCGCGGCCGCCACCTCCGAGGATCACCGCGTGCTGATCGCCGAGACCCAGGAAGCGGGTCGCGGCAGGCACGCGCGTACCTGGGTCAGTCCGCCGCGGGCGCAGATCGCGATGTCGATCTTGGTGCGGTTGCCCGGAATCGAGCCCGCGGTGCTCGGCTGGCTGCCGCTGCTGACCGGCGTCGCCGTGGCGGACGCGCTGCGCGGCACGGCGGGTGTGGACGCGATGTTGAAGTGGCCCAACGACATTCTGATCGGCGGTCGCAAGGTCGCCGGCATTCTGGCCGAGGTGGCGGCGAGCGGCGACGTGCCAGCGGTGGTGATCGGCGTCGGCGTGAACGTCGGTCTCACCGAGGCGGAATTGCCGGTGCCGCATGCCACTTCGCTCGCGCTGGCTGGCGCGGAGCGGACCGACCGCACCCTGGTGGCGCAGTCGCTGCTGACCGAGTTCGCGCGCCGCTTCACCGCGTGGCGCGACGCGTCATGGGCGACCGACGATCTGGCCGCCGCCTACCGCGAGCGCTGCGCCACGCTCGGCATGGACGTGCGCGCCGAACTGCCCGGCGGACGGACACTGACCGGTGTCGCGACGGGCATCGACGCGACCGGGCGTTTGCTGATCGGAAGCGACGCCGTCTCCGCGGGCGACGTCACCCATTTGCGCGCCGATTACTGATCGACGGTGGTGTGGCGGTGGATCACCACTGCCACACCACCGCCGACCCGTGCGGCGATCAGGCGGGCTGCAGGTCACCTTTCGCCGCCTCCCTGGCCAGCATCCGGTCCCGCTGCTCCTCGAACTTGAGCACGTCCCGGCCCAGCTTTTCCATGAACTCGGCGAGCCGATCGCGCGCCTGCTCCCCGCGCGGCCCGAAATCGTTGCGCTCGAAGACATCCCACTTCTTCAGCACCGGCGCGACCACCTCGTCGAGATGCTGGCGCAGGTCGTAGATGCCGTGCTTGGCCATGAGCACGCTGTTGCGGCGCCAGTTCGGCATCCCGGCGCCCGGCATGACGAAACTGGTGAGCACCCTGGTCAGCGCCATCATCGCCTGGTCGGGAACCAGGTCGAGGGCCGCGCCGCACATATTGCGGTAGAAGATCATGTGCAGGTTCTCGTCGGCCGCCACCCGTTGCAGCATGCGGTCGGCGATCGGGTCCTCGCAGACCTTGCCGGTGTTGCGGTGACTGACCCGGGTCGCGAGCTCCTGGAAGGTCACGTAGGCGACGTTGACCAGGAAACCGTCCCAGTCCGGTGGGGCGTCGACGCCCTGGGTCATGTGGATCATCCTGGCCTGTTCCAGCGCGACCGGATCCACGCCGCGGGTGACGACCAGGTAGTCGCGCATGACGATGCCGTGCCGGTTCTCCTCCGCGGTCCAGCGGCCGACCCAGCTGCCCCACGCGCCGTCCTGGGAGAAGTTCTGCGCGATCAAGCGGTGGTAGGAGGGGAGGTTGTCCTCGGTGAGCAGGTTGGTGATCATCGCGGCCTTGGCCACCTCGCTCAGCCTGGATTGTTCGGGCTCCCAGTCGACGCCGCCCATTGCCGCGAAGTTGCGCCCCTCGTCCCACGGCACGTAGTCGTGCGGATGCCAGTCCTTGGCCATCGACAGATGCCGGTTCAGGTTCTGTTCGGCCACCGGTTCGAGTTCGGTCAGGATTTCGAGTTGGGTCAGATCCTTGGTCACACACGCCTCCACAGTCGTCAGTGCACGTCATGCCGAGCGGTTGTCGTCTGAATCGGGGCCGAGCTTTCGAACAAGCGGAACCAAGTCGTACGCAATGCGAAACAGCCGGTGAAGCGATCCCCTGCAAGCTGACGATTGTGCAGCACGCCGGGAGCCGGTGTCAGGCATTCTGGCATCTTGCCGGGGTAGTGTTCCGAGCATGGGTTATCCGGAGGATGTGCTCGCTCCCGACGAGCAGTTGATACTCCATCGCCATCCGCATTGGAAGATGCTCTTCTGGCCCATCGTGACGCTCATCGGGGCCACGGCGCTCGCCGGTTTCGCCGGGGGACTGGCGTACCGCAACACCACGGGCACCGCCACGACCGTCGTGCTCGTCCTCATCTTCGCCATCTGGTTCGGCATCATCGTATGGCGTTGTGTCGCACCGATTCTGAGCTGGCGTACGACCCACTTCATCGTCACCGAGCGGCGCGTGCTCGTGCGCCAGGGCGTGCTCACCCACACCGGTATCGATATTCCGATGAGCCGCATCTCGAGCGTGCAGTTCCGGCACGGGCTGTTCGACAGGATGCTCGGCACCGGGACCCTGATCATCGGCTCGTCCTCGGAGGAGCCGCTGGAGTACGACGACATCCCCAACGTGCAGGACGTGCACGCGCTGCTCTACCACCAGGTGTTCGAAGTGGACAGGTCGAGCCACCAGCACGGGTTCGGCCCGGCGGGCGGCTATCGGTGAGCCAGGCGATCGCGCCCGTTGTCCGTAATCTGTTTCCATGACCGCCGTACTCCTGGCCGAAGACGACGAGGCCATCGCCGCCCCGCTGTCGCGCGCGTTGGGGCGCGAGGGTTATCACGTCACCGTGGAGAGCTTCGGCCCCGCCGTGCTGCGCCGCGCGCTCGAGGGCAACCACGACCTGCTGATTCTCGACCTCGGCCTGCCCGGCATGGACGGGCTCGAGGTGTGCAGGCAGGTGCGCGCACGCGGCGCCGACTTGGCCGTGCTGATGCTCACCGCGCGCACCGACGAGGTCGATTTCGTGGTGGGGCTGGACGCGGGCGCCGACGACTACGTCGGCAAGCCGTTCCGGCTCGCGGAACTGCTGGCCCGGGTGCGAGCGCTGTTGCGCCGCAGCGGAATCGGCGACGAGGCGGTCGAGGTCGGCGGCATCCGGCTGGAGCCCGCCGCGCGCCGGGTGCTCGTCAACGGCGTCGAGGTCGGTCTGGCGAACAAGGAGTACGAGCTGCTCAAGGTGCTCATCGATCGCGCGGGTCAGGTGGTGCCGCGCGAGACGATCCTGCGCGAGGTCTGGGGCGACGCCGAACTGCGCGGCTCCAAGACGCTGGACATGCACATGTCCTGGCTGCGCCGCAAGATCGGCGACGAAGGTCCGATGGCCGAGCGGCGCATCGTCACGGTCCGCGGTGTCGGCTTCCGGCTGAACACCGACTGACGTGCGGCGCCGAATCCTGCGGTCGATGCTGACCGTGCTCACCTTGACCACGGTCGTGCTCGGCGTCCCGTTGACCTACACGGCCTGGCTGTGGGTCGAGGACATCACCCGCAACGACTTGCAGAGCAGGCTGGACCGGATCGCCGCCGAGGTCATCGCCCAGGAACAGGACGACGGTCTGGTGCGCGGCGGTCTCGACGTGCGCGTGGTGCGTCCGCTGGTGCCGGAGAACGGCAAGCTCACGATCGTCTACCCCAGCCCGCAGGACAACGCCTCGCGCCTCGACATCGGCGCGGACTCGGTGCCCGACCCGCTGGTGGAATCGTTGTCCATGGGTACCTCGGGATCGCTGCGCCTCGAGGTACCCGCCGCGCCGATGCACGCGCGGCAGCGGCAGGCGGTCGCGGTGGTGGCGCTGGCCGTGCTCGCCTCGCTCGGCGCGGCGGTGACGGTCGCGGTGGTGACCGCGCGCCGGGTCGCCGATCCGCTGCGTGACGTCGCGGCGCGCGCGGCCCGGCTGGCGATGGGCGACTTCCGCGCCGACCCGCGCAGGCACGGCATCTCCGAACTGGACCGCGTCTCCGACGTGCTCGACTCGGCCACCGTCGAGATCGCGGGCCGTCTGCAACGCGAGCACGCGCTGGTCGCCGACGTCTCCCATCAGCTGCGCAGCCGCCTGACCGCGGTGCGGCTGCGCCTGGACGAACTCTCCGCGCACGCCGATCCCGAGGTGGTGCACGAGGCCGAGGAGGCGATGGCGCAGGTCGACCGGCTCACCGAGGCCATCGACGAACTGGTCCGCGCTTCCCGCGACGAGGACGCGGCCGACCGCGATCCGATCCCGGTGATGGACGAGCTGTGCGGGATGGTCGCCGAGTGGAAGCGGCCGTTCGACGAGGCGGGGCGCGAGCTGGTGCTGACCGGCGACGAAACGCTGCGCGCGCCGATCACCCCGTCGCGCCTGCGGGAGGCGGTGACGGTGCTCATCGACAACGCGCTCATGCACGGCGGCGGGACCTGCACGGTGTCGGTGCGCACGGTCCGTCCCGGCAATGCCCGCGAGCCGCTGGTGTGCGTGGAGGTGGCCGACGAGGGCGAGGGCGTGCGCGACGAGCTGGCGCCGCACATCTTCGATCGCGGCTTCTCCGCGGGCGGGTCGACGGGCGTCGGCTTGGCGTTGGCGCGCGCGTTGATCGAGGCGGACGGCGGTCGGCTGGAGTTGCAGCGGCGCAGACCCGCGCTGTTCGCGGTGTTCCTCGGATCGTGGACGCCGACTCGGACGACGGGTGCGGTGCCGGAGCCGCGCTGATCAGGCCTGGCCGAGCTGTTCCTCTTCGATGAGTTCCTCGAGCTCGGCTTCCAGCTCGGTCATCTCGTCGGGGAAGACCCAGCGCCGCATCGCCCAGAATCGGAAAGCCATCTGGAGCAGGTTGCCGATGACGAAGGCGCTGATGAAATCGGCGATGTTCTCGACGGCGAAGCTGACGTTCGGCTGCCGCAGATCGAACACGTAGCTCGAGATCCACAGCGGGATGTTGCTCAGCGCAACGCCGACGCCGCTGACCGCGAAGAACAGCAGCGCTTCGTGGTGGCGTTCCCGGCCGCCGCGGTTCTTGAACGACCACTCCCGGTTCAGGATGTAGGAGGCGATCACGGCGATGACGCCGGAGATGATCTTCGCGGTGACCGGCTTCTCGGTCAGCACGGTCAGCTTGAGGAAGTAGAAGATCCCGCTGTCGATCACGAAGGTCGTCGCGCCGACGATGGCGAACTTGATCAGCTCGTGGTGGCGGTAGGCGATCTCCCGCAGGGGTCGGGGGAGGACGCTGACCACGTCGTCGACGAAAGACACGAGAGCCGAGTGTACCGGTAGCGGTCATTGCGGCCGGACATGACAAGATTGCACGACGTGAGTACCCGTTCCTTCGATCAAGCCGCGATGCCCACCGTCACCATGATCGGTGGCGGTCAGCTCGCGCGAATGACCCATCAGGCCGCGATCGCGCTCGGCCAGCGGCTCCGGGTGCTCGCCGAGAACCCGGGGGACCCGGCCGCGCAGGTCAGTCCCGACGTGGTCCTCGGCAGTCACACCGATCTCGCCGCGTTGCGCAAGGCCGCCGTCGGTTCGCACGCGCTGACCTTCGACCACGAGCACGTGCCGACCGAGCACCTCGAGGCGTTGGTCGCCGAGGGCGTCAACGTGGCGCCGCCGCCGCAGGCACTGGTCTACGCCCAGGACAAACTGGCCATGCGGACCAAGCTCACCGAGCTCGGCGTCCCGGTGCCCGCGTTCACCCCGGTCGCCGAGCCCGCCGACGCGGTGCGCTTCGGCGACGAGCACGGCTGGCCGTTCGTGCTCAAGGCGGTGCGCGGCGGTTACGACGGCCGCGGTGTCTGGATGCCCGCCGACGCGGCCGAGGCCGAGCGGATCGTCACCGATCAGCTCGCACACGGCGTTCGGCTGCTCGCCGAGGCGAAGGTCGATCTGAAGCGCGAGCTCTCGGCGATGGTGGCCCGTTCGCCGTTCGGGCAGGCCGCGACCTGGCCGGTCGTGGAGACCGTGCAGCGCAAGGGGCAGTGCGCGGTGGTGATCGCGCCGGCGCCGGATCTGGCCGACGAGCAGGCCGCCGTGGCGGAGACCCTGGCGCTGAACCTGGCCGCCGAACTCGGCGTGGTCGGCGCGATGGCCGTCGAGCTCTTCGAGACGCACGACGGCGCGTTGCTGGTGAACGAGCTGGCGATGCGCCCGCACAACTCCGGCCACTGGGGCATGGACGGTGCGCGCACCGGGCAGTTCGAGCAGCACCTGCGTGCCGTGCTGGACTACCCGCTGGGCGACACCAGCCCGCTGGCTCCGGTCACCGTGATGGCCAACATCCTCGGCGCCGAGCAGGCGCCCGAGATGTCGATGGACGAGCGGCTGCACCACCTGTTCGCCAGGATGCCCGACGCGAAGGTGCACCTGTACGGCAAGGGCGAACGCCCCGATCGCAAGATCGGGCACATCAACATCCTCGGCGACGACGTGGCCGAGGTGCGCGAGAAGGCAGAGCGGGCGGCGCACTGGATGTCGCACGCGGTGTGGACCGACGGATGGGACCCCCATGAGTAATCCTCGAGTTGGCCTGATCATGGGCAGCGACTCCGACTGGCCGACCATGGAGGCGGCCGCCGAGGCGCTCGCCGAGTTCGGCGTGCCGTTCGAGGTGGGTGTGGTCTCGGCGCACCGCACGCCGCAGCGCATGCTCGACTACGCGCGCGAGGCGGCCGATCGCGGCGTCCAGGTGATCATCGCGGGCGCGGGCGGCGCGGCCCACCTGCCCGGCATGGTCGCCTCCGCGACCCCGCTTCCGGTGATCGGCGTGCCGGTCCCGCTGAAGTACCTCGACGGCATGGACTCCCTGCTCTCGATCGTGCAGATGCCCGCGGGCGTCCCGGTCGCCACCGTCTCCATCGGCGGTGCGCGCAACGCGGGCCTGCTCGCCGTCCGCATCCTCGCCGCCGCCGACCCGACCCTGCGCACCCGCATGACCCAATTCCAGGCCGACCTCGAAAAACTGGTCCTCGAAAAGGACGAAGCCCTCCGCACCAAACTCCTGGGCTGAGGTGCCCCGGTACCACCCGGCGCGTGGGTGCCGGTCGTCTCGCGTCGGTCGCTACGGTGGCTGCCGTGGCAACTGAGGAGAGTGGGCGGGTGCGGGCCGGGGAGGATCCCGCGCGGTTTCGGTTGACCGTGGTGGATCAGGCGCTGCGGTTGTTCGCGGACAAGGGGTACGAGGCGACGACGGTCGACGAGATCGCGGAGGCGGCGGGGATTTCCCGGCGGACGTTCTTCCGGCAGTTCCGGTCGAAGGAGGACGTGATCTTCGCCGATCACGAGTCGCAGCTGGCGCAGGCGGCGGCTTACCTGGCGGCTGCGCAGGACGAGGATCCGTGGGATGCCGTGTGCGCGGCCGTCGTGCAGGTCTTCGAGCGGTTCACGCAGTGGCGGGAGATCGCGGCGCGGCGCTACCAGGTGGTGCGCCGGGTGCCCGCCCTGCGCGAGCGCGAGATCGTCACCGTGTTCCGCTACGAGCGCCTGTTCACCGACTATCTGCGCGAGCGTCTGCCGGACGCGCCCGATCTGGCCAGGGTGCAGTTCACCGCGGCGGTCACCGCCACGCACAACTATCTGCTGCGCCGGATGGTGCGCGGCGAGTCGGACGCGGGCGCCGCGGATCTGCGGGTGGAGCTGGCGGCCATTCCGCGCGGACGCGGCCGGGCCCACGACGCGGAGGAGATGGTGGTCGCGGTGTTTCCGAGGGACATGCCGTCGCGCCAGGTCGCCGATCTGCTGACCCGCAAACTCGGTAGTCTGTGATCTGAGCCACCCACCCCAGCGTTGACACTCAGTGCCAGAAGATCACCCCACGTGGCACGGAATTCTGTGCGTATACTGGCGCATGAAGTGGCACTGAGTGCCGAGATGAACGCCGGCCGCCGACCGCGGCTCGAGCCCACCACCCAGGAGCGTGTCCCATGGCGGGAAACCCCGATTTCGACCTGTTCAAGCTCGAGGACTTCCACGACGAACTGCGGGCGGCCATCCGCGGTCTGGCGGAGAAGGAAATCGCGCCGTACGCCAAGGACGTCGACGGTAACTCCCGCTTCCCGGAGGAGGCGCTAACCGCGCTGAACGCCGCGGGCTTCAACGCCGTGCACGTGCCGGAGGCCTACGGCGGCCAGGGCGCCGACTCGGTCGCCACCTGCATCGTGATCGAAGAGGTCGCCCGCGTCTGTGGCTCCTCCTCGCTCATCCCCGCGGTCAACAAGCTCGGCACCATGGGCCTGATCCTGAACGGCTCCGAGGAGCTGAAGCAGAAGGTGCTCGCCGACATCGTCAACGGTGAGATGGCCTCCTACGCGCTGTCCGAGCGCGAGGCGGGCTCCGACGCCGCCTCCATGCGCACCCGCGCCAAGCAGGACGGCGACGACTGGATCATCAACGGCTCCAAGTGCTGGATCACCAACGGTGGCAAGTCCTCCTGGTACACCGTGATGGCCGTGACCGACGCCGACAAGGGCGCCAACGGCATCTCCGCGTTCATGGTGCACAAGGACGACGAGGGCTTCGTCGTCGGCCCGCTCGAGCACAAGCTCGGCATCAAGGGCTCGCCGACCGCCGAGCTGTACTTCGAGAACTGCCGCGTCCCCGGCGACCGCATCATCGGCGCGCCGGGCACCGGTTTCAAGACCGCGCTGCAGACCCTCGACCACACCCGCCCGACCATCGGCGCGCAGGCCGTCGGTCTGGCCCAGGGCGCGCTGGACGCGGCGATCGCCTACACCAAGGACCGCAAGCAGTTCGGCACCGCCATCGCCGACTTCCAGAACACCCAGTTCATGCTGGCCGACATGGCGATGAAGATCGAGGCCGCCCGCCTCATGGTCTACACCTCGGCCGCCCGCGCCGAGCGTGGCGAGAAGAACCTCGGCTTCATCTCCGCTGCCGCCAAGTGCTTCGCGTCGGACGTGGCCATGGAGGTCACCACCAACGCCGTCCAGCTCTTCGGCGGCGCGGGCTACACCACCGACTTCCCTGTCGAGCGGATGATGCGCGACGCCAAGATCACCCAGATCTACGAGGGCACCAACCAGATCCAGCGTGTGGTGATGTCCAGGGCGTTGCTGCGCGGCTGACGCTCGCACCACGCCGAACTGGAGACGGCCGGGGTTGTTACCCGGCCGTCTCCTTTTTTGTTCTGCCAACTGTTCGGTGACACGCATCCGAGTCCGATCGGTTGCCTCATCGTGTCCGCGAAGTAGCTCGTTTCGAGACCTGCCGGCCCATAAACATTGATAGCTGGATTATTTCGGAAGCCGGTCGGGGCTTTTGGAGGCTGACGTCGATCCTCGCTGATAGGAGGCGCCTGAACGGGCGCTTCGTGGGTACTTCGGCAGGAGCTGACGCGTGTTACGCCATACCGCACATGTTCTGGATATGCACTTCTCGAGAAAATCGGGTGATCGACTACTCATTTGTCCGGGGGTTCGCGAAACCGCACTCGACCTCGCTGTGTGTCGAGGTGAGTGATGGGCGAGATCGTCATCGGACCGAGGTCGGGAATGAATTGGTTCCCCCTGTCCGACACAGATATTTCGTGTCCGCACACGAAGTCCACCGTCGACTTCGTGCGGACCTGGGCCGAGGACTATTTGACCGGCCATGTTCCGGACCTCGGGCGTGAGGGGCCGGTCTGCCCGTACGTCCGGCCGTCGCTGCGCCGCGATCTGATGTGGGTCGGCCGGGTGCCTGGCGGGCGTCCGTGGCCGCCGTACGTGCGACTGGTCATCGAGGACGCGCTCGACCTGTTCGGGCGGCTGGCTCCGACCGAAGGCGGCGGCTCGGCGCTGCGCGCCCTCGTCACCGTGTTGCCGGACCTCCGGGATTTCTCGCTGATCGATGATTTGCACAACGAGCTCAAGTCGAGGTTCGTCGAGCGCGGCTTCATGCTGGGGCAGTTCTACCCCGGCTGCAAGGAGCCGGGGTTGTGGAACAAGGACTTCCACCCGCTCGATTCGCCGATCCCGATGCTCGTCGTGCGCAGCATGATGACCACCGACTTCCCGTTCCTGCTCGCGCGGCCGGAGTGGATGGCCGCCTATGTCAAGAAGTTCGCGCCCACGCTGCCCGCCCATGTGCGGCAGGTGATGGTCAGCCGGTTGACCGCGAGCTCCGATACCGACGTGCCCGCCTACGAGCTCCTGGAGGAGCCGGAGACGAACGGCGCGTCACCGACCAGAAAGAACGCCACGCCGATTTCCGCAACGACGCGTAGAGCCGGCTGACTCGAATCAAGGGGATCGACTATGACGCACGGACTTTCGGCCGCGCGGGGCATCGACGTGAGCGAGAACGAGGGCTTCCCGCTCTCGCCCGCGCAGCTCGGCATGTGGTACGCACAGCAGCTGGATCCTTCGGTGCCGCTGAACGAAGCGCAATACATCGAGATGCGCGGGCCGCTGGATGTCGACACGCTGATCGAGGTCTCGCATCGAGTCGCCCACGAGTACGAGACCGCGCTGCTGCGGTTCGGGGTTCGGGACGGGCAGCCCTATCAGGTCGTGGATCCGAGCCTGCACACGAATCTGAGCTACCTGGACCTCAGCGATGCCGAGGACCCGGACGCCGAGGCCATGCGCTGGATGCGGGCGGACGTGGCCGCCCCGGTGGACCTGATCAACGAGCGTCCTGGTGTGTCGGTGCTGATCCGGGTCGCCCCCGATCGCGTGCTGTGGTACTCGCGCGCGCACCACATCGCGCTGGACGGTTTCGCGTCCGCGACGGGGCTCTATCGCGTCGCCGAGCTGTACAACGCGGCGTTGGCAGGCGAGGAGCCGTCACCGTGCAAGGCGTCCGGGCTGCGCGAGATCTACGACGACGAAGTGCGCTACCGGAAGTCGAGCCGATTCACCGCCGACGCGGAGTACTGGTCGCAGCGCATGTCGGACATGTCCGAACGGTGCAGTCTGGTGCCGGGCGCCGCGCCCGCGCACGCGCTCGGACGTCAGCACCGGCAGCGGCTCTCCGACGAGACGAAGGCACGACTCGACGCCGCCGCGTCGCGCTACGGCGTCGGCACGCCCGGTATCGCGATGGCGGCGCTCGCTGTCTACTACGCGCAGGCCACCGGGGCGCACGATGTGGTGCTCAGCCTGCCGGTCTCCGGACGCACCACCGCGATGCTGCGCCGCTCCGGCGGCATGCTGGCCAATATCGTTCCGCTGCGGGTCACGGTGGGTGAGCGCAGCACCATGGCCGAGATCGTGGACGCGATCCGGCTCGAGGTCTCGGGCGCCCTGCGCCACCAGCGTTTTCGGCACGAGGAGATCCGGCGGGGCGCGGACGGCGTGGCGGCGGTCGCGGGCGGGCGCGGGATCGTCGGCCCGGTGGTCAACATCATGCTGTTCCCCGCCGAGGTGCACTTCACGGGCATCGAGACCGATCTGCACGTGATCACGTCCGGCCCGATCGAGGACCTGTTCGTCAACATCTACCAGCACGGCGCGCAGGCGCCGATCTATCTCGACTTCACCGCCAATCCCGATCTCTACGACGAGGAATCCCTCGCCCGCCATCACCTGCGGTTCCTGAAGCTGTTCGAGGCGCTGCTGGACGCCGACCCGGACACCCCGGTCCGCGAGGTCGAGTACTTCCTCGACGACGAGCTTGTCCTGCGCGAAGGAGCGCACGGCCCAACGCCACCCGCCCCCAGACTGCTGCCGGATGTGCTCGACGAGGGACTGCGCGCGGCGGGCGCGGACACCGTGGCCGTGATGGACGGCGAGCGCACCCTCACCTACGGCGAACTAGACAGCGCCGCAAGGGGTTTGGCCGGGGAACTGACCCGGCTCGGTGCGGCGCCGGACGAGTCGGTGCTCGTCGCGCTGCCGCGCTCGATGGAGTCGGTGCTCGCGTTCTGGGGCGTGGTGCGTTCCGGCGCGGCCTACGTCCCGCTGGGCACCGGCAACCCCGCCGAGCGGGTCGCCAAGATGGCGTCGGAATGCGGTGCACGACTGGGTATCACCACCCGCGAGCAAGCATCCCGGTTGCCCGACAGAGTGCGGTGGATCGAGATCGACTCGGACGCGGCGGTTCTCGATGCACCCACATCAGGAGACGATGAGGCCGACTCGCGGCGCGATCTGCGCCTCGAGCACGCCGCCTATGTCGTCTTCACCTCCGGGTCCACCGGCGTGCCGAAGGGCGTGGTCGTCTCGCACTCCGGTATCGCGGGGCTGGCCGCCGCCGTGCGCGAGGCCTATCGACCCGAGGTCGGTTCGCGCGTGCTGCATTGCCTGAACCCGAGTTTCGACGCGTCGCTGCTGGAACTGCTCGTCGCCTTCGGCAGCGGCGCGACACTGGTGATCGGCCGTGGCGACGCCATGGCGGGCGCCGAAATCACTGCCGCCGTAGCGGAATACGGGATCACCCACCTGTGCTCGACGCCCGCCGTGCTCGCCACGCTGCCGGACGACGCCCTGGACGGCGTGCTCGCGGTGACCACCGGTGGTGAGATCTGCCCGCCGGAATTGGTGGCGCGCTTCGGTTCCGGCCGCAGGCTGGTGAACTCGTACGGCCCGTCCGAGACGACCGTAGCGGCCACCTTCACCGATGCCATGGACCTCGAACGCCCCGCGGGCCTCGGTCGGCCGGTGCCGGGCGCGCGCCTGCTGGTTCTCGATCAGCGGCTCGCGCCGGTGCCGATCGGCACACCCGGTGAGCTCTACATCGCCGGACCCGGCGTGGCACGCGGATACGCGGGACGCCCCGGTTTGACGGCGGAACGTCTGGTCGCCGACCCGTTCGGACCGGCGGGCAGCCGGATGTACCGCACCGGCGACCTGGTCTACTGGCGCTCGGTCGAACCGTCCGGCGAGACGGCCGTAGCCGACGGTGTCGTGCTGGAGTACCTGGGCCGCAGCGATTTCCAGGTGAAGCTGCGCGGTATGCGGGTGGAACCCGGCGAGGTCGACGCGGTGCTCGATTCGCACCCGGAGGTGGAGATCGCCGTCACGGTCGTGCGCACCGGCGCGTCCGGACGCGCCATGCTCGCATCGTATGTGGTTCCGGTACACCACGATTCGCAGACCGCCGAACTGGACGTGCCGAGCCTGCGCGAATTCTGCATGCGCAGGCTGCCCGGCCACATGGTGCCCGGCGCCATCACCGTGCTGGACGCGCTGCCCATCACCGGCAACGGCAAGGTGGACCGGCGCGCGCTGCCTGAGCCGATGGCCGAAGAGGCGCCGCGGGCCGCCGCGTCGGAGGTCGAGGGCGTTCTGTGCCAACTGTTCGCCGAAGTGCTCGGCGTGCCGTCGGTCGGCGCGGACGTGTCGTTCTTCGCGCTCGGCGGCGACTCGATCCTCTCCATCCAGCTGGTCGCCCGCGGCCGGGCGGCCGATCTGGTGTTCTCCGCGCGCGACGTGTTCGAGCATCCGACGCCCGCAGCGCTGGCTGCGGTGGTCACCGCGCCGGGCGAGCGGCATGCGCTGGCCGAATTGCCCGGCGGTGGAGTGGGTTTCCTGCCGAGGACGCCCATCGTGGACTGGCTGCTGGAGCAGCCGGGATGGCAGCGATTCGGTCAGTCCGTGGTGCTCGCCCTGCCCACCGGGCTGAGCGAGTCCGAACTGGTCCGCACCCTCGGCGCGGTGCTCGACCGGCACGACATGTTGCGCGCCAGGGTGGTTCGCGGCGGACTGGAGGTCGCGGCGCCCGGGACGATCGCGGCCGAGACGCTGCTCGAGCGCGTACGGGTCCTCGAAATCGACGGCGTGGACACCGAATCCGTCGTCACGGCGGCCACCGCGCGGCTCGCGCCGGAGGCCGGGATCATGGTCGCGGCGACCTGGCTCGATGCCGGTACGGAAGCGGCGGGCAGGCTCGTCCTCGTCATCCACCACCTGGCCGTCGACGCGGTGTCCTGGCGCATTCTGATCGCCGATCTGATCTCCGCATGGGCGCAGGCGCACGCCGACGAGACGCCCGAACTGCCCTCCGTCGGCACCTCCATGCGCACGTGGGCGCACGCGCTCACCGAAACGGCGACGACAGAGTCGTGGGTCGCCGAGGCCGACCACTGGGCCGCCGTGCTCGCCACCCCCGATCCGCCGCTCGGCCGCCGCGGGCTCGACCCGAACGTGGACACCGGCGACACCATCGAGCGCCTCGAACTGAGCCTGCCCGCGGCGACCACCGCGACGCTGCTCGACCGGCTGCCCGCCACCTACCGCTGCGGTATGGAGGAGGCGCTGCTGACCGCGCTGGCCTCGGTGCTCGCGGAGCACCGTGCGGAATCCGGCCCCGCGCTGGTCATGCTGGAGCGGCACGGCCGCGAGGAGGCCGCCGTCCCCGGCGCCGATCTCTCCCGCACCGTCGGCTGGTTCACCAGTCAGTTCCCCGTCCGATTGGAGATCGGCGACGCCGGTCCGCTCGACGCGCTCGCCGCGGTGAAGGAACAGCTGCGCGCCGTCCCGCGCGGCGGCATCGGCTTCGGCCTGCTGCGGCATTCGAATCCGAAAACCGCCGCCGTCCTCGGCGCGGCACCGGACCCGCAGCTCGGATTCAACTACCTCGGCCAGGTGGCCGAGGGCGACACCGAAGCGCCGGAGAACGCGGTGCCGTGGCTGCCGGTCTCGCTCGCGGCGAGCCTGGGCGGCGGCGCCGAGCTACCGGCTTCGGCGGTCCTCGCCATCGACGCGGTGGTCGTCGAACGCCCGAAAGGTTCGGTGCTGCAAGCGGTGTGGCGGTACGCCTCGAAGGTCGTCGACGGCGCCGAAATCGAATCCCTCGCCAGTGCATGGATTTCCGCACTGGAGGAACTGGCGCGCCAGTTGGCGGAGCCCGACGCGGGCAAGCTGACGCCCTCCGATCTGCCCCTGGTCTCGGTCGGTCAGCGCCAGCTGGATGCCTGGGCCACCAGGTATCCAGCCATGACGGACGTCTGGCCACTTGCCCCGCTCCAGCACGGTCTGCTCTTCCACGCGCAGCTGGCCGCGGGCCGCACCGACGAGTACTCGGTGCAGGCGGTGTTCGAATTCGACGGAGCGGTGGACATCGAGCGACTCGCTGCCGCCGCCACCGCGACCGTGCGCCAACACGAAGCGTTGCGCACCGCGTTCGTCGCGGGCGCCGACGAGCCGGTGCAGATCGTGCTCGCCGACGTCGAGGTCCCCTGGCGCACAGTGGATGTCGACCCCGACGAGTTCGACGCGTTCGCGGCCCGCGAGCTTGCCGCGCCGTTCGACCCAGCCCGTCCGCCGCTGGTCAGGTTCGTGTGCGCGCGGTGCGGCGAGGACGACATCCGCCTGCTCGTCACCAACCACCACCTGGTTCTCGACGGCTGGTCCATGCCGCTGCTGCTCGCCGAACTGCTCGCGCGGTACCAAAGCGGCGGGGACGGAGCGGGTTTCCCGCAGCCGGTCTCCTACCGCGACTATCTCGCGTTGCTGACGCACCGGGACCGCGCCGCTGAGACGGCGGCATGGACGGACGCGCTTTCCGGATTGCCCGGCCCGACACTGGTCACCGCGGGCCGCGCCCCGCAGCGCACCGGCTCCGGGAAACTGGATCTGGAGCTGCCGCTCGCACCGGCGAGCGCCCTCGCCCTCCAGCGCATGGCGGCCGACCAGGGCGTCACCCTCAACACGGTGGTGCAGTGCGCCTGGGGCATGCTGCTCGCCGAGCTGACCGGTGAGACCGACATCGTCTTCGGGGCAACGGTTTCCGGCCGCCCTGCCGATCTGCCCGGCGCGGAGCGCATCGTCGGCATGCTGGTCAACACCCTTCCGGTGCGCATCGCCCTCGATCCCGCCGAGCCGGTCGGTGACCTGTTGCGCCGGATCCAGCGCGAGCAGGGCGCCTTGCTCGACCACCACATCGCGGGGCTCACCGAGATCCAGTCCGCCGCCGGGCTCGGCGTGCTCTTCGACACCGCGATCGTCTACGAGTCCTATCCGGTGGACGCGGCGGCCCTGCGCAGCGCCGCCGAGCACGCGGCGCTGCGGGTACGGGACTTCCGCGGCCGCGACGGCACCCACTACCCGCTGTCGCTGGCCGCGCACGCGCGCGACACGCTGCGGCTGATCCTCAGCTGCGCCACCGGCTTCTTCGATGCCGCCGAGGCACAGGCGATCGGCGACCGCTTGGTGCGGATGCTCGACCGCATGGCCGCCGACCCGGCGGCCAAAGCCGCCGGTGTGTGCGGCGTGGAGCGCGCCGAGGTGTTGCGCTCCCGACCGCAGCCGATGCGGCTGCTGCCCGATCTGCTGCGTTCCGGCGTGCGTCCCGGCCGGGTCGCGGTCGAGGACGACGCGCAAGCCATCGAGTACACGGAACTCGACGCCCGCTCGAATCGGTTGGCGCGCAAGCTCATCGCGGCCGGTGCTGGCCCGGAGACCTGCGTGCTGCTCGCGCTGCCGCGGTCCGTCGACTGGTTCGTCGCGGTGTGGGCGATCGCGAAGTCCGGCGCCGCGTTCGTCCCCGTCGATATCGACCATCCCGAGGAACGCCTCGCGACCCTCGCCGCCGACAGTGGCGCGCCGCTCGGTATCACCACCGCGGAACACCGAGATCGCCTGCCCGGCACGGTGTCCTGGCTGCTGCTCGACGATCCGGTGCTGCGCGCCGAGCTGTCGGACCATGCCGACGCGGCGATCACCGACGCCGACCGGCCGCGCCCGCTGCGCGCGGAACACCCCGCCTACCTGATCTACACCTCGGGATCCACCGGAACGCCCAAGGGCGTCGTGGTGACCCACGCCGGACTCGGCGGGCTCGCGGTGGGCACCGCGGCGCGCATGCGGGCCAGGCCGGGCGATCGCGTCCTGCTCAGCGTGAACCCGAATTTCGACGCCGCGACGCTGGTGTGGCTGTCCACCTTCTACACCGGCGCCACGCTGGTCGTCGCGCCCGCGGCGGCGACCGTGGGCGACGAGCTGACCTCCGTGATCGTGGCGAACGAGGTGACCCACGTCATCGCGCCGCCCGCCGTGCTTGCCACGCTCTCGACCGCGTCGTGGAACAGCGTGCGCACGGTGGTCACCGGTGGCGAGGTCTGTCCGCCCGAGCTCACCGCCAGGGTCGGCGCCGGCCGGTCGATGATGAACTCCTACGGACCGGCCGAGGCGACCGTCGCCGCGACCTTCAGCGCGGCTCTGGTCCCCGGCGAAGCCGCCGAGCTCGGTGAGCCGATGCCGGGCTTCGGTCTGGTCGTGCTCGACCGCTGGCTGCGGCCCGCGCCGGTCGGGACGATCGGTGAGCTGTATCTGATGGGGCCCGGTCTGGCGCGCGGCTACCACGGCCGCGTCGGTCTGACGGCCGCTCGGTTCGTGCCCAACCCGTTCGGCGCTCCCGGCGACCGGATGTACCGCACCGGCGATCTCGTGCGCCGCGTCTCGCGCACCGGCCTGGAATACATGGGCCGCAACGATTCCCAGGTGAAGCTGCACGGCATCCGAGTCGAACCCGGCGAGGTCGACGCGGTGCTGCGCGACGTGCCCGGAGTCGGGCTCGCGGTCACCGTGCCGCGGCGCGGATCCACCGGCGACCTGGCGCTCGCGGCCTACGTCGCTCCGACGGCGGGCGCCGAACTCGATGGCGCGCGCCTGCGCGACCATCTGGTGCGCCGCCTGCCACGCCACCTGGTGCCCGCGGCGGTGACCGTGCTCGACGTCCTGCCGGTGACCGGCAACGGCAAGGTCGACGTGCGCGCGCTACCCGAACCGGAATGCGTCGCAGTCGAATACGTGGCTCCGATCGGCGTCGAACGCGTCGTCGCCGAGGTTTTCGGCGCGGTACTCGATCGGCCCGGTGTCGGCGCGTACGACGACTTCTTCGCGCTCGGGGGTGATTCGCTGTCCGCGACGAGGGTGACCGCCAGGCTCGGCGCCGCACTCGACATCGAGGTGCCGGTCCGGTTGTTGTTCGAGGCGCCGACGGTGCGCGCGCTGGCCGCCCGGTTGCCCGCGGCGGGCGACGGTGCGCGTCCCAGCATCGGGCCCCGCTCCGGTCCGCGGCCCGAGCACATTCCGCTCGCGCCCGCGCAGCAGCGGATGTGGTTCGTCAACCAGTACGACACGGAATCCGGCGCGTACAACATCCCCGCGGTGCTCCGCCTGCGCGGCGACCTCGACGTGGCCGCACTGCGCGCGGCGCTGACCGATGTGCTGGCCAGGCACGAGGCCCTGCGCACCGTGTACCCGGCGCGCGACGGCGTCGGCTACCAGGTCGTGCTGCCGCCGGACGCGGTGGAACTCGACCCGGAGCCGATCGCGATCACGGCGGACGAGCTTCCGGCCGCCGTACTGGAGTGCGTCACAGCGGGATTCGACGTCGCGGCCGCGGTTCCGTTGCGGCTGCGCCTGTTCCGCGTCGCCGACGGCGAGCACGTCCTCGTCGTGGTGGTGCACCACATCAGCGCGGACGGGTTCTCCATGGGACCGCTCGCACGGGACGTGCTCGCGGCCTACGCGGCGCGATCCAGCGGTGCCGTCCCTGGCTGGACCGAATTGCCGGTGCAGTACGCGGATTACACGCTTTGGCAGCGGGAGCGGCTCGGTTCAGCCGATGACCCGGAATCCCTGCTCGCCGCGCAGCTCGACTACTGGACCACCACACTGAAGGATCTGCCGGACCGGCTCGAGCTGCCCGCGGATCGGCCGCGTCCCGCCATCCCGTCGCTGCGCGCCGGCACTGTACTGCGCACGGTCGATGCCGAATTGGCCGCCGCGCTGGACGAACTCGGCCGGACCAACCACAGTTCGCTGTTCATGGTGCTGCACGCCGCGCTCGCGGCCCTGTTCGCCAGGCTCAGCGGCGCCTCGGACATCGCGATCGGCACGCCGGTCGCTGGTCGCGGCGCGGCCGAATTGGACGACGTGGTCGGCATGTTCGTCAACACCGTCGTGTTGCGCACCGAGATCGACTCGGCCGCCACGTTCGCCGATCTGCTCGCCGAGACGCGGCGCACCGATCTGGATGCCTTCGCGCACGCGGACATCCCGTTCGAGAGCCTGGTCGACGTGCTCGATCCGGCCCGCTCGGCGGCGCGGCATCCGCTGGTCCAGGTCATGCTGGTGTTCCAGAATCTCGCACCGGTCGAGCTCGCACTGTCCCATCTGCACGTGGCTCCGGTGGAGCTGGAACAGCAGAGCCTGCGTTTCGATTTGAGCGTCACGGTGGCGCCGGACGAGACGTCGGGCCTGACGATCCGCTTCGGCTACGCCACCGATCTGTTCGACCAGGACACCGTCGAGCGGTTCGCGGATCGCTGGCTGCGGCTGTTGCGCGCGGTTGTCGCGGCTCCAGAAGCGCCCGTTGGTGATGTCGACCTGCTCGACGCGGAAGAATCCGCGACCCTCGACCTCCAAGCCCAGCGTTCGGTGGCGGAACCGACCGTGTTGCCGGAGCTGCTCGCGGCGGCGGTGGCGGGCAATCCGGACGGTGTCGCGGTGGTCGACGGGGTCTCCCGGCTCACCTACCGCGAGCTGGACGAGCACGCCAATCGGTTGGCGCGGGTGCTCATCGGTGCCGGCGCGGGCCCGGAAGGGCTGGTCGCGATCGCCATCCGGCGCTCGCTGCCCGCGGTGCTCGCGGTGTGGGCGGTGGCCAAGACAGGTGCCGCGTTCGTGCCGATCGACCCGGCCTATCCGGCCGAGCGGATCACCCAGATCCTGGACGATTCCGGGGCGCGGCTCGGGGTGACGGTGTGCGCCGTCGCGCCGACGCTGCCGGGCGCTGGCTTCGACGATTCCGGCGAAGACTTCGGTGAGGCGCCGGTGCACTGGCTCGCGCTGGACGATCCGGCCACCACCGATCTGGTCGACTCGGCCACCGGAGTGCCGATCGACGACACCGAACGCACGGCACCGGTGCGCTGGCAGAATCCGGCCTACGTCATCTTCACCTCGGGTTCCACCGGACGACCGAAGGGTGTCGTCGTCACGCACGAGGGGCTGGCGAACCTTACTGTCGCCCAACGTGATCGGATGCGCATCACGGCGGACTCGCGCGTGCTCGCCGTGGCGTCCCCGAGCTTCGACGCGGCGGTGCTCGAGCTGCTGATGGCCGTCGGCGCCGGCGCCACGCTCGTGATCGCCGGTCCCACCGCTTTCGGCGGGCCGGAGCTCGGTGAACTGCTTGCCCGCGAGCGCGTTTCGCACATCGCGCTCTCGCCGTCGGCACTCGGCTCGGTGGACGCCGCGGCACTCGGCCCGGCCCCCGCGCTGCGCGGCATCATCAACGGCGGCGAGCCGTGCCCGCCGGAACTGGTCGAGCAGTGGGCCGCGCCGGATCGCTTGCATTTCAACGACTACGGACCCACCGAGAGCACGGTATGGGCGACCGGCAGCGATGCCCTGCGGCCCGGTGACGAGATCACCATCGGTCGCCCTGCCCCTGGTCTCGCGGTCCGCGTGCTCGACGAGCGGCTGCACCCGGTGCCGGACGGCGTCGTCGGCGAACTGTATCTGTCCGGCCACGCCCTCGCCCGCGGCTACCACGGCCGATCCCCGCTGACCGCCGCGCGCTTCGTCGCCGACCCGTACGGCGCGCCCGGCGAACGCATGTACCGCACCGGCGACCTGGTGCGCAGACGCAACGGCGAACTGGACTACCTGGGCCGCGGCGACCTCCAGGTGAAACTGCGCGGTCTCCGCATCGAACTCGGCGAGATCGAGTCGGCACTGGTCAGCGACCCCGCCGTCCACCAAGCGGCGGTGACGGTCTACACCGATCCGTCCGTCGGCGAACTGCTCGTCGGCTACGTGGTGCCGCACGTCATCGGCTCGCCCGAGGAGACGGCGCCCGACGCCGACGCGCTCGAACCGACGGCAGCGGACGCCCCGGTACATCAGGTAGCGGCGGTCGACGCCGAGCCGCTGGCACACGCCCTCGATACCGAGGTGCGCGACGTGGCGGCAAGCGGTGCTGAGCCTCAGGGGGCGCAGGTGATCGACGGTGAGCCGCTGGGGAACGCGCTCGATGACGAGGTGCGTGAGAGGGCGGAGGATGGCGGTGCGCTGGACGGCGAGTACTCGGGCACCGTCTCGTCCGGCCTCGCGCCGATCGATCTCGAGGCGCTGAAAGCCTCTCTGGCGCAGCGACTTCCGTCGTACATGGTGCCGTCGGCGCTGGTCGTGCTCGACGCTCTGCCGCGCACCGCGAACGGCAAGCTCGATCGGCGGGCGCTCCCGGCTCCCGACATCCGCGCGGGCCGCTTCCGGGAGCCGACGACGCCCACCGAGCGGATCGTGGCCGAAACCTTCGGCGAACTGCTCGGCGTGCCACGGGTGGGTCTGGACGACGACTTCTTCGCGCTCGGCGGGAATTCGCTGATCGCGACCCGGATCGCCGCGCGCCTCGGCGCCGCGCTGAACAGTCGCGTCCCGGTGCGGATGGTGTTCGACGCTCCGACCGTCGCGCGACTGGCCGAAGCGGTGCGCACCTCGGCGGCGGCGCCCGGACCGCGTCCCGGTCCGCGCCGCAGGCCGACCTACGTCCCGCTTTCGGCGGCGCAGCGGCGGATGTGGTTCCTCAACCGCTACGACCCCGCCTCGCCCGCGCAGAACGTGCCCCTCGCGCTGGAGGTGGAGGGTGAGCTGGATGTCGGGGTCGTGCAGGCGGCGCTGATGGACGTCATCGCCCGCCACGAGACGCTGCGCACCGTGTATCCGGTGAACGCCGAGGGCGAGCCGTACCAGGATGTCCGTGGTGTGGCGGAAGCCTTTGTGCCGGTTCGTGTCTCGGATGTCGACGCCGACTCGGTTCCGCGGATGGTCGCCACGGCCTCGGCGCGTGGTTTCGATCTGACCACCGAACTCTCGCTGCGCGTGGAGCTGTTCCGTATCGAACCGCAGCGCACCGTACTCGTTGTCCTCATGCACCACATCGCCTGCGACGGCTCGTCGCTGGCGCCGTTGGCCCGCGACGTGCTGGTGGCCTACTCGGCTCGCCGCGCGGGATTCGCCCCGCAATGGCAGCCGCTGCCACTGCAATACGCCGACTACGCGCTGTGGCAGCACGAGCTGCTCGGCGCCGACGACGATCCCGACAGCCTGGCGCACCGGCAGCTGGAGTACTGGCGCGGCGCGCTGGACGGACTGCCCGACGTGACGTCGCTGCCGAGCGACCATCCGCGGCCGAACATGTCCACCCATCGCGCGGGCATGATCGAGTTCCACATCGAGGTCGCTGTGCAGCAACGCATTCGGCAGATCGCTCGGTGGCACGGCGTGAGTATCTTCATGGTGGCGCACGCTGCCCTCGCCGTGCTGCTCGGCCGCATCTCCGGGCAGCAGGACGTCGCGATCGGCACGGTCATCGCGGGTCGCGGTGACGGAGAACTCGACGAGCTGGTCGGCATGTTCGTCAACACCCTGGTGTTGCGCAGTCGGGTGCGTCCCGAGGAAACATTCGAGAACCTCTTGGCCGCCACGAAAGACGGCGACCTGGATGCCTTCGGCAATGCCGATATGCCATTCGAGCGGTTGGTCGAGGTGGTCGCGCCCGCACGCTCCACCTCCCACCATCCGCTGTTCCAGGTGCTGCTGGCGTTCCAGAACTTCGAGTTCAATCCCGGCTCGGTGCCCGAACTCGGGGTCCGCGCGATCGAGATGCCCGCGATCGGAGCGAAATTCGATCTGGAGTGGATGCTCGACGAGCAGTTCGACGAGGAGGGAGCGCCCGCGGGCATCGACTGCAGCCTCACGTTCGCCCTCGACCTGTTCGAACCGTCCACCGCGCGGACCCTCGCGGATCGGTACGTCGAGTTGCTCGACGCCGTCACCACCAACCCGGAGCTGGTGCTCGGCGACATCGATGTCACCGCACCGCCCGGCACGGCTGTCTACGACCCACCGCCGAGCCTGGCCGAGCGGCGCACCGACCTGCCCTACCGGCCGCCGGTCACCAGGACCGAGCATGCGGTGGTGAGCGCTTTCGAGAAGGTGCTCGGCGCGGAACGAGTCGGGTTGGACGACAACTTCTTCGAACTCGGCGGTACCTCCATGGTCGCGATCCGCTTGGTCGACGAACTGCGCGAACGGCTCGACTACGCCATACCGGTGCAGTGGATGTTCGGCGATCCCACGCCGGGCGCGCTGGCCCAGCGCATCGTGGAGCAACCGGAGGAGGGACCGGGCGGTACCGATCCCGCGCTGCGACCGCTACTGCCGTTGCGTCCGTCCGGCAGCGGCCCCGCGCTGTTCTGCGTGCATCCGGCGATCGGATTGGCTTGGGGCTACGCGGGATTGGTGCGTCATCTGTATCCAGGCCATCCGGTGTACGGGCTGCAATCGCCGGGCGTCGCCGCGGCGCAACCGGACATGACGCTGACCGAACGCGCGGTGCGCTATGTCGACGAGATGCGGGACGCTCAGCCGGACGGCCCCTACCGCGTGCTCGGGTATTCGGCTGGTGGACCGCTGGCCCACGCGGTCGCCGTGGAACTCCAACGGCGAGGGGCGACGGTGTCGGCGCTCGTCATCATCGACGGTCGGGCCGACGTCGAACCCGAGAGCGCGACGGAGATGCCGCCGCCGGAGGTTCTGCTCGCCGAATTCGGCGGTATCGACCCGGACGAACTGGCGGGCGACCAGCCGCTGGCCGAACGCGCCGCCGGACTCCTGCGTGGCGGGGGTCTGTTGGGCGACGCGGCCGGTGGTGCGGTGGGCGCGATGGCCGGTGGCGCGTTCGGCGCGCTGGACGCCGCTGCTCTGGAACGCCTTTACCTGGACTACCAGCAGTTGGTCCGGCAGGCGGCCGAGTACCGGCCCGGCGTGTTCGACGGTGATCTGCTGTTCTTCAGCAGCACCAGCGGCAGGCCCGGCTACTCGCCGAACGTGGACACCTGGCGGCCCTACGTCAGCGGCGCGATCGTCGACCATCAGACCGGTCACGAACACAACCGGCTGACCACACCCGAGGCACTCGCGGTCATCGGCCCGATCCTGGCCGAGTACCTACGGGAGCGCGGCTGATGTCTCAGGCGACCAAGTCGGCGTACTCGCGGTGGTCGGCGATGTACTTCTCGACGTACCAGCAGGTCGGCACCACGGAGAACCCGGCGTCCCTGGAGTCCTGAAGCGCGTATTCGACCACCTTGGCCGCGACGCCCTGCCCGCGGAACTCCGGGAAGGTCATGGTGTGGTGGAAGTCGCGGACCTTGGTGTCCTCGCGCTCGGCGTAGTCGGCGTACCCGGCCAGGGTGTCGTCGACGTAGATCTCGAATCGGGTGTCGGCGGCGTTGTGCTCGAGCCTGGTGGTCATGGTGGTGCCAACTCCTTCATGCGCGGGAATGTTCCGGCCCGGTCGGGTGTGCCGAGTGTATAAGCCGCCCGCCGCGCGGCCGTCCGTCAGAGGATCGCGCCGGGGTTGAGGATGCCGTGCGGGTCGAGCGCGTCCTTGATGCGCCGCGTCAGCGCCATCACGTCCGGACCGAGTTGATCGGGCAGCCAGTCCTTCTTGAGCCTGCCGACGCCGTGTTCGCCGGTGATGGTGCCGCCGAGGGTGATGGCCAGGTCCATGATCTCGCCGAAGGCGCGGTGCGCGCGGGCGGTGTTGTCGGCGTCGGCGGGGTCGTGCACGATCAGCGGGTGGGTGTTGCCGTCGCCCGCGTGCGCGATCACCGAGACGGTCACGTCGTTGCGTTCGGCGATGGCGGCGATGCCGGTGACCAGATCACCGAGGCGCGGCAGCGGCACCCCGACGTCCTCGAGCAGCAGCGGTCCGAGCCGTTCCACGGCGGGAATCGCGAAACGCCGCGCCGCGGTGAACGCCTCACCCTCCTCGGCGTCCTCGGTGTGGAAAACCTCGGTGGCTCCGGCCTTTTCGCAGGCCTCGACCATGATCTGGGCCTCGCGCGCGGCGAATTCGCCCGGCGCGTCGGACCTGGCGACCAGCAGCGCGGCGGCGGCGCGGTCCAGCCCCATCCGCATCTCGTCCTCGACGGCGTTGATGGCGATGGAGTCCATGAACTCGAGCATGGACGGCCGCAGCGTGCCGGTGATGCCGAGGATGGCCTCGGTGGCGGCGGTGAGCGAGGCGAAGCTGGCGACCACGGTGCTCTGCACCGGCTGCGCGGGCAGCAGGCGCAGGGTCAGTTCGGTGATCACGCCGAGCGTGCCCTCGCTGCCGACGAACAGCTTGGTGAGCGAGAGCCCGGCGGAGTCCTTCAGGCGGGGCCCGCCGAGCCGCACCGGGGTTCCGTCGGCGAGCACCACTTCCATGCCGAGCACGTAGTCGGTGGTGACTCCGTATTTCACGCAGCACAGCCCGCCCGCGTTGGTCGCCGCGTTGCCGCCGATCGAGCACATCTCGAACGACGACGGATCCGGCGGATACCAGAGCCCGTGCTCGGCGACCGCCCGCTTGACCTCCGCGTTCAACAGGCCGGGCTGCGCGACCGCGGTCCGGGTGATCGGGTCGACGGTGATCGCCCGCATCCGCTCGGTGCTCAGCACGATTCCGCCGTCCACCGCCGTGGCGCCCCCCGAGAGCCCGGATCCCGCGCCGCGTGGAACCACCGGCACCCGGTGGGCGTGCGCCCAGCGCAACGTCGCCGCGACATCAGCGGTGCAGGTCGCGCGGACGACCGCCGCGGGCGTTCCCGCCCCGGGATCGCGTGCCCAGTCCTGCCGGTAGCCGATCAGCAAATCGGGGTCGGTGAGCACCGCGCCCTCGGGCAGTGCGGCGACGAGTTCATGCAGGTCCACGGTTGTTCACAGTAGTGCGGGGAGGGCGCGGAAGCTGTCGAAAACGCGGGCGGCCGTTGTTTCCGGGCTGGTAATTCCTGGCGCGCCGGGCAAGAATGCCGGGTGCAGGGGCTCGCCGTGCGTGGATCGGCCGTCGTCGTGGCGGTGGACGCGCGCGGCCGACGGACGTTCGACCATTCCGGGGACCTGCCACACATTCGGAGGGTTGACGGCATGCGGGTCGAATCACCGGACTACCGGGAGCTCATCGGCGCGCTGTTCGCCGACGAGTTCGCCGACGGCGCCGTGGATCTGGAGGCGCTGCGCGGCATCCACGCGGGCGAGTTCGGTACCTGGCTCACCGCCCTCGACCGCTCGGGCCTCTTCGACAAGGAAGCGCTGGCGACGATCGCCGACCAATGGCGCCGCGACCCCATGCTCCTGCTGGACGCCCTCCTCGCCGACGCCGACGACGTCACCCGCCGCCGCTGGCTGATGGCCTGGTCCAGCCTGGACCGCCCGGAACCCCTCGGACAGATCGGCTGAGCGGGGCAACCCGGCGGACGTTTGCCAACAGCTCACCTCGCGGACACCTGCCGCTGCCATTCTGGCCGCGTGCACGATCTGGCCGTCACCGCCGACTCCCTCGCCGACCGGTTCACCCGCTGGTGTGAGCTCGTCGTCGCGCGGCTGCCCCTGGGGTTGGACCGGATCGTCCCGCCGACGTTCCTCGGCTTCGCACTGATCAACAGCTTCACCTTCGGCGTCGACCTGGTGCTGCTCACCATCTTTCACGGGTGGTGGAACTGGCCGGTGCCGGTGTCGATCACGCTGGGCTACATCTGCGCGTTCGGACTCGCCTTCGTCCTCAACCGCACCTTCAACTTCCACTCGCACGCGCCCGTCGGCAGACAGGCCGCGGTGTACGTCGTGGTCGTCCTGATCAACTACCTGGCCTTCATCCTCGGCGTCGGCGGCGGACTCACCGCGCTCGGCCTCGAATACCACCTGTCCCGCCTACTCGCAGGCGCCTGCGAGGCCATCTATATGTACGCCGCCATGCGCTGGATCGTCTTCCGCACACGCCCCGCCGACGCGATCTGACCGCTCCCACATAGCGTTCGCACGCCTCACATAGGCACCGACTATGTGAGGCGTGCGAAAGATGTGTGGAAGCAACCGAACTCGTGCTTCGGGTTTGGAGGCACGACCGGGTAGCGGTTGGTGCCAGGGTGCGGTCGGTGTCGTTCTCTGCCAGTCGAGGTGCGAATGTCAGCGCAGGAGTTCGGGTGCGGCGCCGTCGACGACGACCACCTGGTCGTCGGTGAGCGCCCAGTGGGGGATCCCGGCGGCGCGATACTGGGCCGCGAGCCGGTTGCCGAACCCTTCCGGGTCGGTGGGGGAGTCGACGTGCGGGACGATCCGGTGGTCGACCAAACCCAGCCCGTCCCAACGCGGTTCGACCCCGCACACGGGTTCCACCTCGGCGGGATCGTCCGCGGACTCCAGTCCGTGCAGGTCCGGCGTCAGCAGGCAAGCGCCCGCGCTGTACCCGGCGTAGACGAGCGCGTCGGCTTCGAGCAGCCGCGTCAGTGCGAGATCCGCTCCGCTGCGGGCGAATTGGGCGCGTAGTACGAAGGTGTTGCCGCCGCGCACCCAGATCAGCGGGAACTCGGCGAGCCGATGCTCCAATTCCGTTGCGCGCCCGACGTAATCGCGCAGATCCAGCACCTCCGGCGCATACCCGAGCTTGCGCAACGGAACCAGATCGCTGGTCACCGCCGACGCCCACATGTCGGGCCAGGCGTCGCACGCGTTGGGAATCACGGCGACCCGGCCCGGCGCACCGACCAGCTCGGCGAGCCGGTCCTGATGCTTGCCGAATCGGTAGCTGGCCAGGAAGAGTCGCACCGGCTCAGAGGGTGAACGCGAGGTGGCGAACCACACGGACACCCAGCTCTTCGTTGCCCACGATGGTGATCTCGTCGAGGTGCTCGGCCGCGTTGCACCGACCACCGCCCAGCCGCACGAAAAGTCCCGAGTCCATGGTGATCTCGACGTCTGCCGGACCGTCGAACGAGTCGACGAAGGCGGCGCGCTCGTCCACCGCGATGTGCAGGGTCCGCGGTAGCGCGCCGGTCAGCGTGAAGGTGATCCGCGACCCGGCGGGCGCCTTGCCGAGCTTGGCGACGACCCGCGGCAGCGATCCGGCGAACTCGGCGAACGCCAGCTCGCCGCGCCTGCCGCCCTCGTCGACCCGCACGTCCAGCGCGTCGGCGATGTCGAGTTCGTGCATCCAGCAGTCGAACAGCCGCACCCGCATGAACCGGCCGTAGGGAACCTGGCCGATCGGGGAGACCGTCGGCGTCGTCCATTCGGCGTCGTCCATCTCGGTCAGCGCCTTGCGCCGCCGGTCCATCACCTCGCGGAACAGCTCGAGCAGCCGCGCGCCTGGCATCGGGCGCAGGCGGTCGACCCAGATCTCGTTGAGCACCGCGGTCTCGTTGCGGACGTAGGGCAGCGAACGGACGTCGGTCTTCTCGCGCATCGGATCGTGCGGCGGCGGCTTCTCGCCGAGCAGCCACGATTCGGTGCCGACCACGTGCGCGACGATGTCGAACACGGTCCAGCCGGGCAGCTTCGACGGAGTGCGCCAGCGGTTTTCGTCCAAGTCGGCGACCAGCGCCGCGATGGCCTCCCACTGCTCGGTCAGCAGCGCGGTCAGCTCGGTGCGGTCCAACGTCTGGTCGATCATGCCTGCGTTCCTTCCTCGGTGCCCACGCCGTCGGTGTCGTCCTGGCGTGCCAGCGTCGCGAGTCCCGCCCGGATGGCGGCGGCGGTGCCCTCCGGATCGCTCGGTCTGCGCAGCAGGAAGCCCTTGGCGAAGCTGAGCTTGTCGCCATGCCTACGCGGGACGACGTGCAAGTGGACGTGCGCGACGGTTTGGAACGCGGCCTTGCCGTCGTTCATCACCAGGTTCGCGCCGTCGGCGACGAGACTGCTGCGGCGCATGGCCAGCGCGATCCGGTGCCCGGCGCGGAAGAGTTCCGCGCCGAGATCGGCGTCCAGATCATCCAGTTCCGCCGCGTGCCGCTTCGGCACGACCAGTGTGTGGCCGCGCGCGATCGGGCGGATATCGAGGAACGCGCACAGCAGTTCGTCCTCGTAGACCTTGGTAGCCGGAGCTTCACCCGCCACGATGCGGCAGAAGACGCAGTCGTTCACACCGCGACCATACGGCGTACGAGTGGCGCGGAACACCCCGAATGCCCCGTCGAACATGACCCCCGTCACTCTCGGCCGCGGTCTCGAGCGCCTGACCAGTTCGCTGACGTCGGGGTAAGTAAGGAACCGAAAGGTTCGATCTTGTGGCCCTCACCTGCGCGGACGACCATCGAAGTCGAGCTTTTCGCGTCGAAGCAGCGAGAACGGAGGCAACGACACGGCGCGTCGCGGCGGTGCGAATCCGGCATATGGGCGGAATCCGACCACGTCCTGTGACGGGCATCTCAGCTACGCTCACGGCGAGCCGGGTACAGTTGCGAGGATTTTTGGCGAACTTACTCGTAAGTAACTTCGTCCGGACATCGGTCGGTGGCCAACAGCCAGCACGAGAAGGAAGTCTGACAAGTGGAGACAACGCAAAACGTTGGCGACTCGTCGCCGCGCGGAGCGCGTGTCGGAGTCGTTCGCGAGTCCAACGCGGGCGAGCGGCGTGTCGCATTGGTGCCCAAGATCATTCCGGCGCTGCTGAAGCAGGGCGTCGAGGTGGTCGTGGAAGCCGGCGCCGGACTGGGTGCGCTCATTCCCGACGAGGCCTACGTGGCGGCCGGTGCGACCATCGGCGATCCGTGGTCGGCCGAGGTGGTCGTGAAGGTGGCGCCGCCGAGTGACGCCGAGGTGGCCAAGCTGTCCGGCGGGCAGACGCTGATCGGATTCCTTGCCCCACGCAATGCCGAGAACCAGATCGCGGCGCTGAAGTCGGCCGGTGTGCAGGCCTTCGCGGTCGAGGCGATTCCGCGTATCTCGCGCGCGCAGGTGATGGACGCGCTGTCCTCGCAGGCGAACGTCGCCGGGTACAAGGCGGTGCTGCTGGCGGCTTCGGAGTCGACCCGCTTCTTCCCGATGCTGACCACCGCGGCGGGCACGGTGAAGCCCGCGACCGTGCTGGTGCTCGGCGTGGGTGTCGCGGGTCTTCAGGCGCTGGCGACGGCCAAGCGCCTCGGTGGCCGCACCACCGGCTACGACGTGCGTCCCGAGGTCGCCGATCAGGTGCGTTCGGTCGGCGCGCAGTGGCTGGACCTCGGCATCGACGCCGCGGGCGAGGGCGGTTACGCGCGTGAGCTCACCGAGGAAGAGAAGGCCAAGCAGCAGCAGGCGCTCGAGGACGCGATCAAGGGCTTCGACGTGGTGATCACCACCGCGCTGGTGCCGGGTCGTCCCGCGCCGCGGCTGGTGACCGCCGCCGCGGTCGAGGGCATGAAGCCGGGCAGCGTGATCGTGGACCTGGCCGGTGAGACCGGCGGCAACTGCGAGCTGACCGAGCCGGGACAGACCGTGGTCAAGCACGGCGTCACCATCGCTTCGCCGCTGAACCTGCCCGCGACCATGCCGGAGCACGCCAGCGAGCTGTACTCCAAGAACATCGCGGCCCTGCTGGAACTGATGCTCGTCGACGGCAAGGTCGCCCCCGACTTCGAGGATCAGGTTCTCGCGGACTCCTGCGTCACTCGTGAGGTGAACTGATGTATACCGAACTCCTGGCGAACATCGCGATCCTGGTGCTGTCCGGGTTCGTCGGTTTCGCCGTCATCTCCAAGGTCCCCAACACCCTGCACACGCCGTTGATGTCGGGTACCAACGCCATTCACGGCATCGTGGTGCTCGGTGCGCTGGTCACGCTTGGCCGGGTGGAGAACCCTTCGATCGGCATCCAGATCATTCTGTTCGTTGCCGTGGTCTTCGGAACCTTGAACGTGATCGGTGGTTTCGTGGTCACCGACCGGATGCTGGGCATGTTCAAGGCCAAGAAGCCGGTCGCTGAGAAGGCGGGCGAGTAAAGCTATGGACAACCTGGTCAATATTCTCTACATCGTCGCCTTCGCGATGTTCATCTACGGTCTGATGGGCTTGACCGGCCCGAAGACCGCGGTGCGCGGCAACTGGATCGCCGCGGTCGGTATGGGCATCGCGGTGGTCGCGACGTTGATCGCGGTGCGCGACACCAGCAACTGGATCCTGATCGTGGCCGGTCTGGTGCTCGGTGTGGTGCTGGGTGTGCCGCCCGCGAAGTACACCAAGATGACCGCGATGCCGCAGCTGGTGGCCGCGTTCAACGGTGTCGGCGGTGGCACGGTCGCGCTCATCGCGTGGGCCGAATTCCTCGACACCACTGGCTTTTCCAACTTCAAGCACGGTGAAGAGCCGACCGTGCACATCATCGTCGGTTCGCTGTTCGCCGCGATCATCGGTTCGGTGTCGTTCTGGGGCTCGCTGATCGCCTTCGGCAAGCTGCAGGAGATCCTGCCCGGCCGCCCGATCGGTCTCGGCAAGCTGCAGCAGCCGCTGAACCTGTTGCTGCTGCTGGGTTCGATCGCCGCGGCCGTGGTGATCGGCATCGGCGCGGCCGACGGTGGCGCGCCGTGGTTCTGGATGGTGGGCCTGCTGGTCTTCGCCGGCGTGCTCGGTTTGATGGTGGTGCTGCCGATCGGTGGCGCGGACATGCCCGTGGTCATCTCGCTGCTGAACGCGTTGACCGGTCTGTCGGCCGCGGCGGCGGGTCTGGCGTTGAACAACACCGCGATGATCGTGGCGGGCATGATCGTCGGCGCGTCGGGCACCATCCTGACCAACCTGATGGCCAAGGCCATGAACCGGTCCATCCCGGCCATCGTCGCCGGTGGTTTCGGTGGCGGCGGCACCGCGCCCGGCGCGGGTGGCGGTGAGCAGAAGCAGGCCAAGGCCACCTCGGCCGCGGACGCCGCGATCCAGATGGCCTACGCCAACCAGGTCATCGTGGTCCCCGGTTACGGCATGGCCGTCGCGCAGGCTCAGCACGCGGTCAAGGAAATGGCCGAGCTGCTGGAGAAGAAGGGTGTGGAGGTCAAATACGCCATCCACCCGGTCGCCGGTCGGATGCCCGGGCACATGAACGTGCTGCTGGCCGAGGCCGAGGTCTCCTACGACGCGATGAAGGAAATGGACGACATCAACGGCGAGTTCGGCCGCACCGATGTCGCCCTGGTCATCGGCGCCAACGACGTCACCAACCCGGCCGCCCGCGAGGACGCGTCCTCGCCGATCTACGGCATGCCGGTGCTCAACGTCGACCAGGCCAAGAGCGTCATCGTGCTCAAGCGCTCGATGAACTCCGGCTTCGCGGGCATCGACAACCCGCTGTTCTACGCCGATACCACCTCGATGCTGTTCGGCGACGCCAAGAAGTCCGTCGGTGCGGTCACCGAAGAACTGAAGGCGCTGTAAGGCACCAGGTATGCGACCCCCCGTTCCTGTGGAGCGGGGGGTCGCTTCGTTTCCGCGGGGAGTTAATTCGGTGGACGGCGCCGGTCCGACGCGCCGATCATGGGCGGAATGTTGGAACGCAAGGAACCACTGCGGTTGGTCGGGCCCGAGCCGGGGCCGGCCGATCCGGCCGAGAGCCTGCGGTGGTCCGTCGCACTGGATTCGTACTACTCGCCGCGCGATGTGCTCGACGTGCTCGCGCTGACCCCGTTCGTGCAAGGCGAACAGGGTCGCTACCGCAAGAAGCAGCTCGAACGCGTGCGCGCCGACGCGCCACTGCGTCCCTCGGGTTCGCGGATCGCCCGCGCCATCGAGGAGGACAACAGTCGCTCGATCCTGGTGGTCGGTGACGGCTGGACGTTGCGCGCGGACCGTTGGGCCGACCGTTCCGCCGTCGTCGAGGTCACCGCCGTCACCGACGAGCTGGCCAACGACGTTCTGGCCGAAGCGATCCGGGACGCCGAGGAGCCGTCCGAGGTGGTGGACGGCATCGAGATGGGGTTCTGGTACCTGCACCCCCAGCAGGGACCGCGGCGACGCCAAAGCGACATCGAGACACCGGTTTGGCCGGACATCCGCCGCAACTACCCGGACGCGGCCGCGGCCACGCTGGATCGGCTGATGGCGCTGTCGCCCAAAGATATTCGCGGTCGGCTGCTGTTGCTGCACGGACCGCCCGGTACCGGAAAGACCACGGCGCTGCGCGCGCTGGCCCGAGCGTGGCAGCCGTGGTGCCAGGTCGACTGCGTGCTGGACCCGGACATGCTGTTCAGTCAGCCCGGCTACCTCATGTCGGCCGCCACCGAGGTCGACGACGAGCGCCGCCGCTGGCGCCTTCTGGTGCTGGAGGACTGCGACGAGCTCATCCGTGCCGAAGCGAAAGCCTCGGCGGGTCAGGGGCTTTCGCGTCTGCTGAACCTGACCGACGGGATGCTCGGCCAGGGCCGTGACGTGCTCGTCGCCATCACCACCAACGAGGACCTGTCCCGCCTGCACCCCGCCGTCACCCGGCCCGGCCGCTGCCTGGCCCAGCTCGAGATCGGCCGCCTCTCCGCGACCGAAGCGCGGCGCTGGCTCGGCGACCACCCCGCCCCGATCCCCGACGACGGCTTCTCGCTCGCCGAACTCATTGCCCTGCAAGGCGGTGCACCTCGCCTCGACGCCACCGCCCCCGAACCGGAGTCGGGGATGTACCTGTAGCCGGTTGTCGGCGGTATCCGCTCGCCCGCAGCCGGTACCGTCGAACTGGTGCCAGCCAAAACGGTCGATGGTCGAACACGCGCGGCGCGGGGCGCGGTGTTCACGGTATTCGGGTTGAACGGTGTCCTGCTGGCGATGTGGGTCGTGCACATCCCGGTGATCACCGATCGGACGGGCGTCTCGCACTCGACGCTGGGGATGTTCATCCTGCTCATGGCGGGCGCGGGCATTGTCGGCATGCGCATCGCGGGCCCGCTCGCCGACCGGTTCGGCAGCAGGCGGCTGGTGGGTGCGGCCGCGCTCATCGCCTCGATAGCCGTGCTCGGACCGGGGTTCGCGACCGGTCCGGTGTGGCTGGCGGCGGCGCTGGCCTGTTTCGGCTTCGGCAACGGCGCGCTGGACGTCTCGATGAACGCCCAGGCGGTGCAGGTCGAGCGGGCCTACGGGCGTCCGATCATGTCGGCGTTCCACGCCCTGTTCTCCGGCGGCGGACTGCTTGGCTCCCTGCTCGGCGCCGCCGCACTCCGCGCGGGCTGGGACGTGCGGGTGACGCTCGTTTTGGCCTCGGCGGCTTGTGTCGCGCTGGTCGTCGCGAGCGTGCCGCGTCTGCTGGTCGACCCCGCCGCGCGCCGGCGACCCGAACCGCCCAGCTCGGAAATCATCGGCCCGGCGCACACCGAGGCCGCGGCCGAGGTGCCGGAACCCGGGCACGGGCGCAAGGTGCTCGCGCTGGCCGCCATCGCGTTCGCCGTCCTGCTCGCGGAAGGCGTCGCCGCCGACTGGAGCACCCTGCAGATGCGCGAGCACCTCGGCGTCGACGAAGCCACCGCCGCGCTGGCGTTCGGCGCGTTCTCCGTGACCATGACCGCGGGTCGCTTCGCCGCCGACCGCGTCAGCGGCGCGTTCGGCCGGGTCGCCGTGGTCCGCTACGGAACGCTGCTCGCCGCCCTCGGCCTCGGCACCATCATGCTGTCGCCCTTGGCACCGCTGACCCTCGTCGGCTGGGCGCTCTGCGGCCTCGGCCTGTCCGGCAGCGTGCCCCAGATCTTCACCGCCGCAGGCAATCTCGGCACCGGCAGCGCCGCAACCGACATGTCGCGCGTCTTCGGCCTCGGCTACTTCGGCCTGCTCGCGGGGCCCGCCGTCATCGGCTGGCTCACCGAACTCGTCCCGCTCACCGCCGCCATGCTCGTCCCACTCGTCGCGGTGCTCCTCTGCTGCTGGAAGGCGGGCGTCGTCGCCCCGGCCGCGGTCGAGACGCACCGCGACAGCAGGGCCACAGACGACGCTCGCTGATCCTGCCGATGGAGTATCGGGCGGGCTACCGACTCCCTCGGCAACCACCCGCGGGGCCGGTTCGGGACATCGTCGGCCCGGGCTGGTCCGGTCGCGTGGAGCGCGCCGTTGAGCTCCACGCCCGCGGGTGGGTACATTCCACTTCTGACAAGTTCAACAGTTGGACCGCATCCGCTATTCCACGTCGAACGAGCGGATCGCGTCGACCGGCATTGGTCGAGTCGTAGCCCTTCCTGTCCGAATTGCATTGCCCGTCATCACTATTGGGATGTCCTCCTTCGCATCGGCTTCAAGGGGCGGGTCGTTGTGACGGACCCGAACCGTGCCCTCAGCGCACAGCGACCTCCTCCACGGCCCACGCCCCGGTTTCCGCCGTCTCCGCGACGTACGCACCGAAGTCCTTGGCCTCCCTCCCGAGCGCCCGCCGCACACCATCCGTGGTGGGGGAGTTCCGCCCGTCGAGGATCGTGCCGAACAGGTAGTCGAGCAGGCTGACCTCGTCGGCCGGTACCTGGTACTCGGTAAGCCCGGCAACGAATTCCGTGCGGCTGATCGGGATGAACTGGATATCGCGCCCGGTGGCCTTCGCGATCTCGGCGGTCGCCTCGGCGAAGGACAGCGCCCGCGGCCCGGTGAGTTCGTAGATCTCGCCGTCGTGCCCCGGCTCGGTCAGCGCGGCGACCGCCACATCGGCGATGTCGTCGGCGTGCACGAACGGTTCGGGCACGTCGCCGTTGGGCAGTGCGACCGTTCCGGACAGGATGTAGTCCACGAACGCGCCCTCGCTGAAGTTCTGCGCGAAGAAGGCGCAGCGCACCACGGTCCATGCCGACCCGGATTCGCGCACGATCCGCTCGCACTCGAGCGCCTCCGGTTCCCCGCGCCCGGACAGCAGCACCAGCTTGCCCACACCGGCGGTCTTCGCGGCCGCCGCGAACGCCCGGATGACGTCCGGCGCCCCCGGCGCGGCGAGATCCGGCTGGTAGGCCAGGTAGACGGCGTCCACATCGGCGAGCGCCGGTCCCCAGGTGGCGCGGTCGGTCCAGTCGAACGGAATCTCCGCGGAACGGGAACCGATGCGGACGGCGTGGCCGCCCGCCATGAGTCGGGCCGCGACCCGGGAGCCGGTCTTTCCGGTGCCGCCGGTGACGAGGACGAGGGGCTGTCGGCTGTCGTTGTTGTTCATGCTTCGAGTACACCGCCCGGAGCCGAGACGAAACATAGTTCAGCCGCTCATAACCATGCGTGTGCGTCTAGTGTGGAAGACGTGGATGCGCTCGCCAGTCTGCTCGAAGGCCCACGCGCCAGGGGTGCGTTCCTGATGTGTTCGCTGCTGGATCCGCCGTGGTCGTTGCGCATCCAGGACGAGGCGCCGCTCACCGTGCTCTCGATGATCCGAGGCACCGCGTGGATCGTGCCGGACAGCAAGTCGAATTCTGTTCAGGGGAACAAGGTTTCGGCCAAGAGCGAGCCGCGCCAACTGCACGCGGGCGACGTCGCCATCTTCCGCGGCCCGCATCCCTACACCGTCGCGGACGATCCTGCGACGCCGCCGCAGATCATCATCCACCCCGGCCAGGTCACGAAGACTCCCGACGGTGAGATCCTTTGCGAGACACTGAGTCTCGGCGTGCGCCAGTGGGGAACCGATCCCGAGGGCGCGACCATGATGGTCACCGGCACCTACGAGTCCGCCGGCGCGGCGAGTCAGCGGTTGCTGCGCGCCCTGCCGCCGATCGCGGTGCTGCCGCACGGCGATTTCGACAGCCGCCTGCTCGACATCCTCGCCGACGAGGCGACCAAGGATCAGCCGGCCCAGGGCGCGGTGCTCGACCGCCTCCTCGACCTGGTGCTGATCGCCGCACTGCGCGCCTGGTTCGCCCGAAACGACGCACCCGCCTGGTACCACGCCTACAGCGATCCGCTGGTCGGCAAGGCCCTGCGCCTGCTCCAGCACAATCCCGCGCACGGCTGGACCGTCGCGAGCCTGGCCGAGGCGGTCGGCGTCTCGCGCGCCGCGCTGGCCCGGCGGTTCACCGACCTGGTCGGCGAGCCGCCGATGGCCTTCCTCACCGAATGGCGCCTCGCGCTGGCCGCCGACCTGCTCCAGGAGTCGGACGCCACCATCGAGGCCATCGCGCGTCAGGTGGGCTACGGTTCGGCCTTCGCGCTCAGCGCCGCCTTCAAACGCCACTTCGGCGTCAGTCCCCGCGACCACCGGCAGGGCGCCGCTCCCGCTGAGCTATCGTCGGCCGGGTGACGCAGCAGTATCCCGTGCTCTGGCCGATGCCGACCCGGTGGGCGGACAACGACCACTACGGCCACGTGAACAACGTGACGTACTACTCGTATTTCGACACCGCGGTGAACGCCTGGTTGATGCACGCGACTGGCACCGACATCAGGGAGCTGCCCGCGCTCGGCGTTGTCGCGCAGACCTCCTGCCAGTACCTCGGCTCGATCAGCTTCCCGGACCAGCTGCAGGTGGGCCTGCGGATATCCCGGCTCGGCCGCTCCAGCATCACCTACGACCTGGCGATCTTCCGCGACGCCGACGGCTCGCTCGAGCTCGCGGCGACGGGCGTCTTCGTGCACGTCTACGTGGACTCCGAGACACGCAAGCCGGTCGAGATCCCCGAGGTCATTCGCACCGCCGCCGCCGAACTCGTCACCGACTGACGGTTCCTCCGCCTCGCTACCCGCGCAGCGCGCTTTGGAACCGGCGCATGCCAGCCAGCCAGCGGTCGTAGTCGGCGCCCTTGCGGCGGTACATCTCCAGCACCTCCGGGTGCGGGAGGATGAGGAACTGTTCGGCCTCGACTCCGGCCAAGACCACGTCGGCGACCTCGTCGGGCGAGAGGACGGCGCCCGCGGACGTGACCGCCTTGATCGCCATCGCGGCGGCCGCCTCGTCGCCGGGGATCAGATCGCCGTGCAGCAGCTTGGTGTCAACGCCCATCGGGCACACGCAGCTGACCCGAATCCCGTTGTCCCCGTAGGTGACCGAGAGCCATTCGGCGAAGCCGACCGCGGCGTGTTTGGTGACCGAGTACGGCGCCGAGCCGATCTGGGTCAGCAGCCCCGCCGCCGACGCGGTGACGACGAAGTATCCCTCGCCGCGTGCCGCCCACCCCGGGACGAGCAGCCGAGCGGCGCGCACGTGCGCGAGCACGTTCACCTCCAGCGCGGCCGACCACTGCTCGTCGGTGCTTTCCAGTCCGGGACCGCCGCCGATGCCCGCGTTGGCGAAATACAAGTCCACCGGCCCGAATTCGGCCTCGGCGCGATCGATCATGGTCTGCACGACCTTCTCGTCGGAGACATCGCCGCCCACCGATACCGCCTGCGCACCAATGGATTCCGCGACCACGGCGGCCGACTCCCCGTCCAGGTCGGCGACCACGACCCGCGCTCCGCGCTCGGCAAGCCGCCGCGCCAGCGCCGCACCGATACCCGCTCCCGCACCCGTGACGATCGCGACCTTGCCCGAAATCTCCATACCCGCACAGTAACGGGCACGGTGATTCAGCTCGACCCGGCCAGCCGATCCAGCAACGGCGCGGTCCGCGGCCCCACCAGCTCGCGCATCACCAGCGCCATGTTGGTCCGCTCCACGCCGGGAATCTTCAATATCTGTCCGGCGATTCGATACAGGTCGTCGGCGTCCTGGGCGACGACGCGGACGGTGAGATCGGTGAGTCCGGTCATGCCGCACACCTCGGTGACCTCGGGCACTTCGGCGAGTTCGTCCACCACCGAATCCAATTGGTGCTGATCGACGACCACCGCGACGAACGCGGCGAGCGGATAGCCAAGCGCTCTCGGCTGCACCCGCCGCTCGAAACTGCCGAGCACCCCGCTGGCCTCCCAGCGAGACAGCCGCGCCTGCACGGTGTTGCGGGACAGTCCGAGTCGGTTCGCCAGCTCCACGCCCGTCGCCCTCGGATTGGCGACCAGCTCCAGCAACAGGCGAGCGTCGGTGGCGTCCAACGTGGCGTCGACGGGTTCCTTACTGGACATACAACGCAGTATGACACCATCCGGACCCCCCGATTTGAGCATTCTGCTCATCGGTGTACCGGCCACTTGCGCAGACCGCTTTCTCGTGGATGCTGTGAGATAGGACACATATCGCGCTCGGCACAGGATGAGGAGGCGAGCGGTCATGGCGGAGCGGCCCACATACCCGGTGCAGTTGATCCAGCCCGATGGCCGTCGCGTTCTCGATCGTCGGCACGCGGCACTCGTCGCCGATGTCGGCCCGGATCAGCTGCGCGCGCTGTACGAGGACATGGTGGTGAGTCGCCGCATCGACGTCGAGGCGACCGCGCTGCAGCGCCAGGGCCAGTTGGGACTGTGGCCGCCGTTGCTCGGCCAGGAGGCCGCCCAGGTCGGTTCGGCGCGCGCGCTGCACCCCGACGACTACGTGTTCTGCAGCTACCGCGAAGCCGCCGTCGCCTACTGCCGCGGCGTTTCCCCCGCCGAGCTCACCAGGCTGTGGCGCGGCGCGGCGCACTCCTGCTGGGATCCCGGCGCGGTGAACATGACCAACCCGAACATCGTGGTCGGCTCGCAGGGCCTGCACGCCACCGGATACGCCTATGCCGCGAACCTGGACGGCGCCGAGATCGCCACCATCGCCTACTTCGGCGACGGCGCGACGAGTCAGGGTGACATCGCCGAGGCGCTCGGCTTCGCCGCGAGTTGGAGCGCGCCGGTGGTGTTCTTCTGCCAGAACAACCACTGGGCGATCAGCGCCCCCGTGCGGATTCAGAGCGCGACGCCGATCGCGCGCCGCGCCTACGGCTACGGCATGCCCGGCGTGCAGGTCGACGGCAACGACGTGCTCGCCGTGCTCGCGGTGACCAGGCAGGCCGTGGCGCGGGCGCGTTCGGGCGGCGGGCCGTCCTTCATCGAGGCGCTCACCTATCGGATGGGTCCGCACACCACCGCCGACGATCCCACCCGGTACCGCGCCGCGGCCGAGACCGAGGAGTGGAAGCGCCGCGATCCGATCGACCGGGTGCGCAGGCTGCTGGAGCGGGAGGGGCAGTTCGACGAGGACTGGGCGCGGCAAGTCGCCGCCCACGCCGACGACGTCGCGCGACAGCTGCGCGCCGCGACCATCGAGATGCCGGACCCGGCGCCGATGGAGCTGTTCGACCACGTCTACGCGACACCACACTCGCTGCTCGACGAACAGCGGCGAGCGTACGCGGAGTACCTGACCGGCGATCCCGGCGCGTTCTCCGCGCGACCGGAAGGAGCACGCCCATGATCACCACCTTCGCCAACGCGCTGAACACCGGGCTGCGCCGGGCGCTGGAGGACGATCCCAAGGTCGTGCTCATGGGCGAGGACATCGGCAAACTCGGCGGCGTCTTCCGGGTGACGGACACGCTGCAGAAGGATTTCGGGAACAACCGGGTGATCGACACCCCGCTGGCCGAATCCGGCATCGTCGGAACGGCTTTCGGCATGGCGCTGCGCGGGTACCGCCCGGTCTGCGAGATCCAGTTCGACGGGTTCGTCTATCCGGCGTTCGACCAGATCGTCTCCCAGGTGGCCAAGATCCACTACCGGACCAAGGGAAAGGTGGTCGCGCCCATCACGATCCGCATCCCGTTCGGCGGCGGCATCGGTTCGGTGGAGCACCACTCCGAATCGCCGGAGGCCTACTTCGCGCACACCGCGGGGCTGCGTGTGGTGACGCCGAGCAATCCGTCCGATGCGTATCACCTTGTGCGCCAAGCGATCGCCCTGGACGATCCGGTCATCTTCTTCGAGCCGAAGCGGCGCTACTGGGACAAGGGCGAGGTCGACTTCGACGCACCGCCGGAGCTGCCGATGGGCCGGGCCCGGGTCTGCCGCACCGGCGCGGACGCCACCCTCGTCGCCTACGGCGGCACCGTCGCCACCGCGCTCACGGCGGCGAAAATCGCCGCGGAGGAGGGACATTCGCTCGAGGTCATCGACCTGCGCAGCCTCGCGCCGATCGATTTCGACACCATCGAGGAATCGGTCGACAAGACCGGCAGGCTGGTCATCGTGCACGAGGCTCCCGTCTTCGGGGGGCTCGGCGCCGAGATCGCGGCACGGATCACCGAACGCTGCTTCTATCACCTGGAATCGCCGGTGCTGCGCGTCGGCGGGTTCGACATCCCCTACCCCCCGGCTAAGCTCGAGAAGCACCACCTGCCCGACGCCGATCGCATCCTCGCCGCGGTCGACCGTTCGCTCGCCGCCTGACCGCCGACCCGATCCGAGAGGCGCCCCGTGGAAGACGACGGCCACGTTCTGGAATTCCGGCTCCCGGATCTCGGGGAGGGACTCGCCGAGGCCGAAGTGGTGTCCTGGTCGGTGGGTGTCGGCGACAGCGTCGAGCTGAATCAGACGATCGCTGAGGTCGAGACCGCCAAGGCCGTTGTGGCGTTGCCCTCGCCGTTCGTGGGACGGGTCGAGGAGTTGCTCGCCCAGCCGGGGGACACGGTCGCGGTGGGCGCGCCGCTGATTCGGGTGCGGGTGGAGTCGCCGCCCGCCGCCGGACCGGGGCCGGTCCCGTCGTCGACCCCAGCCGACGAGACGCCACCCTCGGAAGGCAACGGCCGCGCGTCGGTGCTGGTCGGTTACGGACCGGAAGGCGAAGCCGAGTCGAGGCGACGCAGGCCAGCGCCGGAGGGACGCGCCGCGGCAACGCCCGCCGCCCGCAAACTGGCCAAGGAACTCGGCATCGATCTGTGGTTCGTCGCGGGTTCCGGCCCGGACGGAGCGGTGACGGTCGACGACGTGCGCGGCGCCGTGCCCGTCTCGCAACCCCGAACCGCCGCTCCCACAACAGACATCGCGCCCGCGAACCGCCCCGCGCCGACGGTGACCGAGCCGAACGCCGGCGTGATCCGTCCGGCGGTGCGCGAGGAGCGGGCGCCGATCACCGGCATCCGCAAGCGCACCGCGGCGGCCATGGTGGCGAGCGCGCGGACGATTCCGCAGGCCAGCGTCTTCGTCACCATCGACTGCACCGCGTCGATGGAACTGCTCGACCACCTGCGCACCACCAAATCCTTTGCGGGACTGACGCTCACGCCGCTGGCGCTGGTCGCCAAGGCGACACTGGCCGCCATCGCGGAATTCCCGGGCGTCAACGCCTACTGGGACGAGGCGAATCAGCAGATCGTCACCAAGCACTACGTGAATCTCGGCATCGCGGTGGCCACCGAGCGCGGCCTGCTCGTGCCGAATCTCAAAGAGGCGCAATCGCTGAGCCTGCGCGACCTGTGCCGCGAGATCGGCTGGCTCGCCGAGACCGCGCGCTCCGGCTCGGCGACCCCGGCCGACCTGCGCGGCGGCACCTTCACCGTCACCAACGTCGGCGTCTTCGGCGTCGACACCGGTGTTCCGCTGGTCAATCCCGGCGAGGCCGCGATCCTGTGTCTCGGCTCGATCCGCAAGCGCCCCTGGGTCTTTCGCGACGAACTCGCCGTCCGCTGGGTGACCACCCTCGGCCTTGGTTTCGACCATCGCATGATCGACGGCGAACTGGCCGCCCGCTTCCTCGCGACCACCGCGGGCTTCCTGGAAGACCCGCTCACCTTGCTCAGCCGGATGTAGCCCGCGTATCCAGCAACCGGCGCACGATCAGCCCGGCGAGCAACGCCCAGAAGGCGGCACCGATGCCGAGGAAACCGACGCCGGACGCGGCGATCGCGAAGGTGATCACCCCCGCCTCCCGGTGCTGGTCGGAGCGTAGAGCGCCCGCGAGTGCCGCCGCGAGCGTCGCAAGCAGCGCCAGCCCGGCCACCGTTTCCAACGTTCCCTCCGGTGCGGCGGCCACCAGGGTGACGAGCGCCGCGGAGCCGAGCGCGAGCAGCAAATAGGCGACCCCCGCGGTGCAGGCCGCGATCCAGCGGCGCTTGGGGTCCGGGTGGGCGGCGGGCGCGGCGGACAGGGCGGCGCTGATCGCGGCGAGGTTGATGGCGTGACCGCCCGCCGGTGCGCCGAGGATGGTGCCGACACCGGTGACGGTCATCGCCGCGCGCCACGGCACCCGATAGTCGAACGACCGCATCACCGCGGTGCCCGGAATGTTCTGCGAGGCCATGGTGACGATGTAGAGCGGGATCGCGATGCCGATCATCGCTTGCCAATTCCACTGCGGCAGAGCCAGTTCCACCGTCGGAGCCATGGCGGCGAGGTCGAGTTCGCGGTGCTCGACCACAATGCTCACCGCGGCGCCGATGGCGGCGACGACGAACGCGGCGATCACCGCCCAGCGCCGCGCGAAACGCTGGAGGGCCAACCACACCGCGATCACCGGCACCACCACCGCCGGGCTGGTCGCCACCGCCTCGACCGGCGCGAGGCACATCGGCAACAGCACGCCCGCCAGCATGGCCTGCGCGATCTCGACCGGAATCGCGGCGACCAGGTTCCCCAGCCGCTGCCACAGCCCCGTGATCACGATCAGCACTCCGGTGAGTGCGAACGCCCCGAGCGCGGCCTGCCAGCCGCCCGCGATCGTGCCCGCGCCCGCGAGCAGCGCGGCGCCGGGCGTCGACCAAGCCAGCGTGATCGGCATCCGGTAGCGGTAGCTGAGCAGGATGATCCCGATGCCCTGGGTGACGCACAGCGCGAGGAGCCCGGACGCGGCTTGAGCCGCGGTGGCACCGACCGCGGTCAACCCGCTCAGCACCACCGCGAACGAACTGGTGAACCCGACGAGCGCCGTCACCGCGCCCGCCCCGAGCGGCTGCGCGAGCCCGGCGGCGGGCGCGTCCCGCGACGCGGGATCGAGGTCGGGAAGCGCGGAAACTCTGGACATTGTCCGGATACTGCCGCTGGTCGGACGGCGTGTCACCGGCCAGTGCCGGAAAACTGGACCGACTTCCTACCTCCGCCTTCGTTGCGGCTATCCGCGGTTTTCGACGGACTACGTCCTGCGGTGTCCACTAAGGTGAGTGGGTCGGCGCGCGAGAGAAACTGGACGAGGAGCTGGGTTGAGCGCGGTACTGATCTCTGTGGGGGAACTTCGGGAAGCATTGGCGGACAAGCGGGTCCGCTTGCTCGATGTGCGGTGGGCGCTGGGCGACCCGGACGGGCCGCAGCACTATCTGGAGGGGCACATTCCCGGCGCGGTCTTCGTCGATATGGAGACCGAGCTGGCCGCGCCGCCCTCACCCGCCCGCGGGCGACATCCTCTTCCCGATATCGCGCAGCTGGAGAAGTGCGCGCGCAGCTGGGGGATCCGCACCGGCGACCCGGTGGTCGTCTACGACGCGACCGGCGGCATGGCCGCGGCTCGCGCCTGGTGGCTGCTGCGCTGGGCGGGCATCGCCGACGTGCGCATCCTCGACGGCGGCCTGCCCGCATGGACGAACGCGGGCGGCGAGCTCGCCGCGGGCGCCGAACCCGATCCGGAACCCGGCGACGTCGAACTGCGGCCCGGCCAGCTGCCGGTGGTCGACGCCGACGCCGTCGCCAAGTGGAAGGGCGTGCTGCTCGACGCCCGCGCGGGCGAGCGGTATCGCGGCGAGATCGAGCCGGTCGACCCGAAAGCCGGACACATCCCCGGCGCGGTGAGCGCGCCGACCGCGGAGAACCTCGCCGCGGACGGACGTTTCCGCGCCGCGGCCGAATTGCGCGAGCGCTTCGCCGGTTTCGGCTCCGGCCCGGTCGCGGTGTACTGCGGTTCCGGTGTCACCGCCGCCCACCAGGTCGCCGCGCTCGCGGTCGCGGGCGTCGAGGCCGCGCTGTACCCGGGCTCCTGGTCGCAGTGGTCGAACGATCCCAAGCGACCAGTCGCCACGGGCGCGTAGTACAGCTCGGGAAGGTCACGGGACACGGCGACCCGACCCCGAACGGGCGCGACACTTCGCGTGCGACGTCCGTCGCGCCGGGTCTGGGTGCGTGCAGGTTCACCTTCACGGGCACGTGCGTCCGGTGTCGGCTGTAGCGGCGGGGTTCGGTGCCGCGCATGCTCACCGGCACGTGCGTCCGATGTCGACCGTGGCCGGGGCTCGGGTCGCGCGGTTCGCGAGCACGTGCAGGCGGTGTCGACCGAGTGCGTCCAGAATGGTCCGCGCGGCAACCGACCGAAGGCCACCTCCATCCCGCCAGACCGACTGGACGTCACCTTCATTCACCCGACCTGCGTGCACTGGTGGGCCGACCGGGGGTGACCTTCGGTGCGGTGGGGCGATCAATGGTGGCCTCTGGTCGGCGTTGGTTGTCCAACCTTTGTGGGCGGGGCGCTAGTGCCGGGGGCGGGGGCGTGCGGGTTCGTGGGCGTGTGTCCGGTGTCGGCTGTAGCGGCGGGGTTCGGTGCCGCGCATGCTCACGGGCACAAGCAAGCGGTGTCGACTGTGGCCGGGGTTCGGGGTCGTGCGGGTTCGCCGGCATTGACGGCGGTATCGACTGTGGCTGGGGCTCGGGGTCGTGCGGGTTCGCCGCGCACTGACGGCGGTGTCGACTGTGGCTGACGCCGGGCGGGCTCACGGGCACGTGCGGGCGATGTCGTGCAGCGTGGCGTTGTCGGCCGCGGTCAGCGGCAAGTCGTAGCGCACCGCGACGGTGAGGTAGCGGCCCGCGTAGAAGCAGTGGTTCGCGCGCGACGGCGGCAGCCATTCCGCGGGCGTGCTGTCGCTTTTGGCCTGGTTGACGCCCGCCGCGGTGACCAGCAGATTCGTCTCGACATCGTTGGCGAACCGCACGCGGTGCTGCGGCGGCCAGGCGAACGCGCCCATGTCCCAGGCGGCCGCGAGCGGATAGACGTGGTCGATCTGCACGGCGCGGGCGTCGGCCTTGCGGAACGTGCTCCGTTCCCCGGTGTACGGGTCGTCGAGGGTGCCCGACACCACGACGCAGTCGCGCGTGCCCGCGCGGAAACGCACGCCGGTGAGCTGGGCGGCGAGCACATTGTTGCGGGTGTCGCAGCCGTCGTGCCCGCCCGGACCGTCGTAGTCGTCGGTCCAGGAGGGCCCGAAGACGCAGCCCTGTCCGTTCCCGCAGCCGCGCTCGTAACCGCCGGGTCGCGGCCGCTCGGCGACCACCCGCACCTCGGCGAGCAACTGTTCGAGTTGGGCTCGGCTCGGACTACCCGGTGCGGGCGCGACCGGTCCGGCGGACCACCCGCCGCAGCCGACGAGCAGCAGCACCGCGAGAAGCGGCACGAGCGAACGACCACGGATGCGCACGGTGCCAGTTGTACTCGGGGGCACCGACATTCGAGGGTTTCGCCGGGGCGGCGCCGATCAGCGGCGAGGCTTGCTCACAACCAGGCGCGCGCGAGCAGATCGTCGTCGGCGACCTCGGCGGCCCGCGGCGGGTATCGGGTGGCCGCGATGGACTCGTGGTGCGCTCCGTCGTGCCCGATCAACCACGAGCCGCCGCGCTCCTCGCACTCGGCGATCTTGGCGAAGGTGGTGAGGAGGAACGTGATCGCCTGATGCGGGTCCGGGGTGTGCGCGAGGTGCTGCGATTCCCCGGGCCGTGACAGGTCCAGCCACACACCGCACTCGCCGTCGAGACGCATCCCGACGATCTTGGCGGCGTTGACGAAGGTGTACTTGCGCCGTTCCCAATGCGTAGTAGGCGTGAAGCTCTGCTCGAGTACCTGGAGCAGAATCGTCATGCTGCTGCCCTCCGCTCGTTGACGCCCAGCTGTGGTTCTCAGTCGTGACCAGCGAATATCCCAGTATGTGCCGAAAACGGCCCCAGCGGTAGCAGCACATCCCGGCGTGGTTCTTGGACGCGTCGACGGTCACCCGGTACCACTCGACCCGGGCCGTCTCCGTTGGTCGCGGCATGCTCTCGGTACCGTCCATAGTGCCCCTGAACCGCGAACTTCGCATGGACGACCTGCGGCTACCGAACCCCGCGGCGAAGTGTCGGACCCACCTGATTTGATGGGCGGATGCTGCACGGACTGTGGTCGCCAGGGGCCGGTCTGCTGCTGTGGACCGACGACGGGGTGCCGGACGCGCTGCCCGACCCGCTGGGCGCCCTGCTGCGCGCATCGCGGTTCCGGCACCGGGCCGAGGTTCTCGTGCCCGCGTCCGGCGCGGCCGAGCCCGCCACGGTCCGCGCGCACGCGCTGGCGCCAGAGGCCGCCGCCGCGGCGTTGCGTCAGCCGCTGCCCGCTTCGGCCGTCGCGGGCGACCTGCGCTTTCTCGCCCATGTCGCGCACGGCGTCGAACGCTGGGTGCGGGCCGGCCGGGTCGTCCCGGAACTGCGCAGGGACGACGGCCAATGGTGGGTGCGCTGGCGACTGGTCGGCGGCGCGGCCCAGCGCGCCTGGCTCGCCGAGCTCACGGTGGCCGCACCGGCCGCACTGCACGCGGCCGGACGCCCCGCCGCGGTACTGGAAGACCTGGTCGGCGAACTGACCGACCCGATCGCCAGGCGGCTGATGGGCGGCCCGCCGCCGTCGCACCCGCTGCTCGCCGCGCTGGTCGGCGACAGCCCGCTCGACAGCGGCAGCCATCAGCTCGCCGAGGTGCTGGAACGCTGGCGGGCCAGTCTCACCGTTGACGAGCCGGAACTGGTGCTTCGCCTGCTCGAGCCGGACGGCGAACTGGGCGTCGCCGACGAGTCGGTTGCGCTGTGGCGGCTCGAGGTCTGCCTGCGCACCGAGGGCGAGGCGCCGTCGCCGATTCCACTGCACGGCGACCCGAGCCTGATCCGCACCGCGATCGACAAGCTGGGCGAGGCGCAGCGCGCCTATCCGCGCCTTCGCGACCTGCCGACCGATCCGCGCACCATGGACCTGTTGCTGCCCACCGAGGTGGTCGCCGATCTCGTCGCGCACGGCGCGCACGCGTTGCAGGCGGCGGGCGTCCGGTTGCTGCTGCCGCGCGCCTGGAGCATCTCCGCCCCGTCCATGCGGTTGCGCGTGGAGAGCGGGGTCCCCGCGGCGGAGAGCACCGTCGGCATGCGCGGATTGGTCCGTTACCGTTGGGAATTGGCGCTCGGCGACACCGTGCTGACCACGGCCGAGATGGAGCGCCTCGTCCGCGCCAAATCCGATCTCGTCCAGTTGCGTGGCGAATGGGTGCAGGCCGATCACAAGGTGCTCGCCGCCGCGGCCCGCTACGTCGCCGCGCACAGCGACGATTCGCCGATCACCTTCGCCGACATGATCGGGGAACTCGCGAGCGGCCGCGTCGATCAGGTGCCGATCACCGAGGTCACCGCCACCGGATGGGCGGCCGACCTGTTCGACCGGCAGCACGACGCGGAGCCGGTGCCCGCGCCGAACGGTCTCAAGGCGGAGCTGCGTCCCTACCAGCTGCGTGGCCTGTCCTGGCTGGTCACGATGAGCCGAATGGGTTGCGGCGCAATCCTTGCCGACGACATGGGCCTCGGCAAGACGATCCAGGTGCTCGCGCTGCTCGTGCACGAACGGGAACAGTCCGGCAACCCCGGCCCGACGCTGCTGGTGTGCCCGATGTCGGTGGTCGGCAACTGGCAGCGCGAGGCCGAGCGGTTCGCGCCCGACCTGCGCGTGCTGGTCCATCACGGCGCCGGGAGACGAGGCGGCGAGGACCTGGACGCGGCGATCGCCGAAGCGGACCTCGTGCTCACGACCTACTCGCTGCTGGCCAGGGATGTCGAGGCGCTCGGCAGGCAGGACTGGGAACGCGTCGTGCTCGACGAGGCCCAGCACATCAAGAACGCCGCGACCCGCCAGGCCCGTGCGGCCCGCTCGCTGAAGGCGCGACATCGCTTGGCCCTCACCGGAACTCCTGTCGAGAACCGGCTCGAGGAGCTGCGTTCGCTGCTGGATTTCGCGATGCCGAAACTGCTCGGCAGCCCGCAGACCTTCCGCGCGCGGTTCGCGGTGCCGATCGAGCGGGAGAACGACCAGAACGCGATCTCGCGGCTGCGCTTCGTCACCCAGCCGTTCGTGCTGCGCCGGGTGAAGACCGATCCGTCCGTCATCAGCGACCTGCCGGAGAAGCTGGAGATGACGGTGCGGGCGAATCTGACCGTCGAACAGGCCGCGCTGTACCAGGCGGTGGTCGACGACATGATGGAAAAGATCAAGAGTGCGAAAGGCATGGCGCGCAAGGGCGCCGTGCTCGGCGCGCTGACCCGCCTCAAGCAGGTGTGCAACCATCCCGCGCACTTCCTCGGCGACGGCTCCGGCGTACTGGCCCGTGGCAAGCACCGTTCCGGCAAGCTGGCCCTGGTGGAGGACGTGGTGGACGCGGTGCTCGCCGACGGCGAGAAGGCGTTGCTGTTCACCCAGTTTCGCGAGTTCGGCGAGCTCGTCGCGCCGTTCCTCGCCGAGCGCTTCGGCGCCCCGATCCCGTTCCTGCACGGCGGCGTGCCCAAACGCCGCCGCGACGCCATGGTGACCGGGTTCCAGGCCGAGGACGGTCCGCCGCTGATGTTGCTGTCGCTCAAGGCCGGTGGCACCGGGCTGAACCTGACGGCCGCCAATCACGTGGTGCACCTGGACCGTTGGTGGAATCCCGCGGTGGAGAACCAGGCGACAGACCGCGCCTTCCGCATCGGTCAGCGGCGCGCGGTGCAGGTACGCAAGCTCGTCTGCGTCGACACCATCGAGGAGCGGATCGACGAGATGATCAACGGCAAGCGCAGGCTGGCCGACCTGGCCGTCGGCGCGGGGGAGAACTGGATCACCGAGCTGAGCACCGACGAGCTGCGCGACCTGTTCACCCTCGGCGCCGAGGCGGTGGGCGAATGAGTTTCGAGGACTACAGCAAGTACGGCAAGCGGCTGCCGGTCGAGGGCGGCGTGACCGCGCGCAGCAGGCGCGGCGGATTCGGGCGCACCTGGTGGGGCCGGGCGCTGATCGACGCGGTCGAGGCGATGGCCCAGCCAGGCAGGCTGGCGCGCGGGCGCAGCTACGCGCGCTCCGGCCAGGTGGTGAGCTATCGGATCGAACCGGGCGCGGTTGTCGCGGAGGTGCAGGGCAGTCAGCCGCGTCCGTTCACCGCGGCGTTCCGGGTCCGCGCGCTGCGCGAGGACGAACTCGACCTGCTGATCGAGACGATCCGCAGCTCACCGGGCATGCTGGCCGAGATCGCCTCCGGCGCGCTGCCCACCGCGCTCGGCCCGCTGCTGCTTCCGACGACGGCGGCCGAGCTGGACTTCGACTGCACCTGTCCGGACCCCGGCTGGCCGTGCAAACACGTCGCGGCCGTCTGCTACCTGCTCGCCGAGCGCCTCGACGAGCGTCCCCGCGAGATCCTCACCCTGCGCGGACTTGACCTCGACACCCTGATCCGCGGCATCGAGCGCGATCCGCGCCCGGTCGCGACGGAGGACCTGTACGGCGACGAGGCCCGGCTTCCAGACCTGCCGAAGGTCGAATTCCGTTCCGCGATGGACGATCTCGACCCGGTACTGCTACGCAAGGCCCTGCGCATGAGCGCGGAAGACGAGACGACCGCGGCCGCAGGTCTGCGCGAACTCGGCGCGCTGTACGCGCTGCTGCGGGGCTGAGACGGCCCGGGGGCTGGGACGGCCGCGGCGCTGGCGCTGTTGCGGGCGTTAGGACGGCTGGGACGGCCGCGGCGCTGGGGCTGTTGCGGGCGTTAGGACGGCTACGGCGCTGGGGCTGCTGCGGGGCCGGGACCGCCGCGAGCACTTGGGGCGGCTGTGGGGCCGAGGCGGATACGAGCGCTGGGACTGCTGCGGGGGTCGGGGCCGCTGGGGTGCTGGTACCGCTGCGGGTTCGGAGGCGGCCGCGGGCGCTGGGACGGCGGCGGCGTTCGCGCCGACAACGGCCAGCACCCGGCATCGAGGTCGCGCCCCGCGTCTCCGGACTTCGTCGGGCGGATCCCATCCGGGCGCTGGGGGCCGATTTCTCGGTACCGGGTGCCACTTCCAAGTCTGCCCTCGCGGGGCAGGCGAAGTAACGCCGGAGCGCTGTCCATCCACTGCCCGTGTGCCGAACCTGCGCTGCCTTGGACTCCGCGCGCCCGCATGGGCCGCTGACGCTGCGGTGGCCCCCGACCTGCGTAAACCGCGCGGATGCTCCAGGAGCCGATTCGTGGGCCACGCCGACCTACGCGGACTGTGCCCCTTGTGGGACATGCTGACCGACGTCGTCGTGCAGACCTGCGCTAGGTCGCACGTCCTGTGCGGCCGACCCACCAGCATGGCCGAGCAGCAGAGCATGGACAGCGCCCCTGACGCGGGCGATGCTCACCCGAGCCGCCCGGCTTATCCGGTGGGCCGTGCCGATTCGCGCGCCGTGCCGACCTGCTTTACCTCGCCGACCTGCGCGGCCCGCCCACCAGCACGGCCGCATAGCAGAGCGCGGACAACCCGGCGAACGCGACGACGGTCTCGGGGAAGTACAGGCAGGAGATCCAGAAGGTGCCGCCTGCCGTGACCGCGCAGAGCCAGTTGAACGGCGACCAGCGCGCGATCAACCAAGGCGCCGCCCGCACCGCGACGACCGCGAGCAGCGGAAAGAGCAGCCCGAACATTCCCAGGGCCACGCTGTAGCCGGTGTTGAGCCCGAAGGCCGTCACTTCCATTCCGCCCTCGAACAGCGCGGTCGTGGTGTTTCTGGACAGTTCGTTGATCACTTCCTCGCCCGCGACGTCGGCCCCGTTGAAGACGTGCAGCGCGAGCAGGTGGCCGAAGCCGATCAGGCCGAGGAACGTGCCGCCCGCGTAGTGGGTCAGCAAAGGCCAGCGGGCGGTGGTGGCACTGGGCTGGGCGGTCATCGCGGTCATCGCGACCTCCGAAAGCGAGTTCTCTCAGAACAGAACAAAATTTATGTTATAGGCTGGTCGATGTGGCGGGCAAGACCTCATGGCTGGCATCCGGGCTGACGATCCTCGGCGCGGCGGGACCGACGGCGCTGACCATCGACAAGCTGGTCGCGTCGACCGGGCTCAGCACCGGGTCCTTCTATCACCACTTCCAGGGCATGCCCGGCTACAAGAAGGCGCTGCTCGCGCACTTCGAGGAGGTGCAGACGCTGCGCTACATCCGCGAGGTGCAGGCCGCCGAGGACCTGGACCCGCGCGCCAAGCTCGATCTGCTGATCGACCTGGTGCTCGCCGACGGCGCACCAGCTCGACTGGAGGTCGCGGTCCGTGCCTGGGCGCTGGACGATCCCATCGCGGCCGCGGCCAAGCAGCGCGTCGACGCGGCGAGGCTGGCGTTCTTGCGCGAACTCCTCGGCGAGATCGGCTACCCCGAACCCGCCGCCGAGCAGACCGCGCAGATCCTCTACCTGCTGGTGCTCGGCGCGGGCAACACGCTGCCCGAGGTGCCGCCCGAGCGGCTGCGCGTCCTGTGCGACCGGATCTTGTCATGAATGTCGTTCCGCCCCAAAAGATCTCGCTGACAGATGATCTGGGTGGCGAGGTGACGATCGTCCGCCCGGTCCGGCGCGTCGTGTCCCTGGTGCCGTCGATCACCGAGTCGATCGCGGTCACCTGCCCCGAGCTGCTGATCGCGGCGACACAGTGGTGCACCCACCCGGCCGACCTCGCAGTCGAACGGGTACGCGGCACCAAGAACCCGAATGTCCGCCGGATCATCGAGCTGGCACCGGATCTGGTGCTGTGCAACCAGGAGGAGAATCGCCGCAGGGACGTCGAGCGGATGCGCGAGGCGGGTATCCCGGTGTGGGTCACGAGAATCGAAAACTTGGACGACGCGTTCCCTTCGCTCGCCCGGCTTTTCGCCGAAGCGCTCGGCGTCCCCGTGCCGAACTGGTTGACCGAAGCCGAGAAGATCTGGGCCGCACCGCCTCCGGAGCCCGATCGGGCGGCGGTGATCCCGGTCTGGCGCAAGCCCTGGATGGTCGTCGGCCGCGACACTTTCACCGGTGACCTGGCACACCGCCTCGGCTTGCGACTCGTCCACGCCGACCGCCCCGAGCGCTACCCGCGCGTCACGGAAGAGGAACTCACCCGCGGCGTCGAACTCGCTATCCTGCCCGACGAGCCGTACGTCTTCACCGAAACCGATGGGCCCGAAGCCTTTCCAGGAATTCCGGTCGCGCTGGTCGAGGGCCGCAGCCTCACCTGGTACGGGCCCTCGCTGGTCACCGCCCGCGAAACTCTGACCCAGCAGATCGCCGCCGCGACCGCCCGCGCCTAGTGTGTCCTTCGCTCCGGCCATGCGCGGGCTGGAGACGTCCTGTGTCTTTCAGGACGCCGAGGCGAACCGGTAATCCGTCAGATCGAAGTGCCCACTGCGCCAGGCCGCCTCCACCGTGGTGGACGGCCGCAGCGGCACATCACCGTGCTTGTCGAAGTAGTAGCTGTTGGCCACCGAACACGACTCCTGCCAGAACACCTGCCCGCCGCGCCGGGACAGCATCTCCCGGAAGAAGCGGTCGTTGGCTTCCTCGGTGACCTCGACCAGGGTCGAGCCGGTCGCGCGGGCATGCCGCAGACAGCGCAGGATGTGGCGGACCTGGTTCTCGATCAGCGCGAAATACGACGAACCGTTGTAGCCGTACGGCCCGATCACCGAGAAGAAGTTCGGGAAGCCGGGGACGCTGACGCCCTCGTAGGCCTGGAGCCGGTGCTCGTCCCACCACTTCTCCAGGTCACGGCCGCCGACGCCGCGCAGATCGTAGGTCGGCATGTTGCCCGACTCCATCACCTTGAATCCGGTCGCCAGGATCAGCACGTCCGCCCGATGCTCGGTCGCGTCGGTCCGCACGCCGGTCGCGGTGATCTCCCGGATCGGATCGGTCTCCAGCAGCACGCTGTCGCGGTTGAAGGCGGCCAGGTAGTCGTTGGAGAAGCTGGGGCGCTTGCAGCCGAGTGCGTAACGGGGCGTGAGCTTTTCGCGGATCACCGGGTCGTGGACCTGGCGGCGCAGGTGCGCGAGCCCGGCGCGCTCGGCCATCGCCGCGGTCGGCAGCGAGCGGTAGTAGTGCGCGGCGATCGGGAAGGTCAGCTCGACGTAGGTCTGGCTGATCATCCTGGTCAGCGACCGCCCGCCGGGCAGTCGCAGCGCCATCCGCAGCGGCGCGGGCAGCGGCAGGTCCGGCCGCGGCAGGCACCAGATAGGCGTGCGCTGGAAGACGACGAGGTGCGACACCTCGGGCGCGATCTCCGGGATGACCTGCACCGCGGAAGCTCCGGTGCCGATGATCGCGACCCGCTTGCCGCGCAGGCTCTGCCCGTGGTCCCAGCGCGAGGTATGCATGGTGACGCCGCGGAAATCGCCGACGCCCGGGATCTCCGGCATCTTCGGCCGGGTCAGCACACCGGTCGCGCTGATCACGTAGCGGGCGCGCAACTCCTCTCCGGAATCGGTACGCAGCCGCCAAAGATGCCGCTCTTCATCGAATTCCGCGGCGGTGATGGTGGTGCCGAAGCGGATGCGCGGGCGCAATTCGTACTTGTCGACGCACGATTCGGCGTAGGCCTTGAGCTCGCGACCCGGCGCGTAGACCCGGCTCCAGTCCGCCCGCTGATCGAACGAGAACTGATAACTGAACGACGGAATGTCCACGGCCACACCGGGATAGGTGTTCCAGTGCCAAGTGCCGCCGACCCCGTCCGCGTCGTCGACGATGAGGAAGTCCTCGAATCCAGCCTCGCGCAACTTGATCGCAGCGCCGATGCCGGAGAACCCGGCTCCGACGATGATCACTTCGTGGTCGATGGTCGTCTCGTTCATCGCACCGCTCGCTCCATGAGTCCGGCCGCCGTCGTACGAACCCATGTGATGTCGGGCGACATCATTGTCCGCACCTGCCACCTCATTAGGCGCGCGCCCGCCATCTTTGTCAACGGGCCCGCGGCCCGCGAACTTATTCGGGAGCCTCGACGCGGTAGACGCGTTCCGCGGTGCCGCGGAAGATCTGGGCCAGGTCGGCGGGGCCGCCGCCGTGGCCGGTCACGATCTCGGCGATGGCGCGGGCGCTGTGATCGATGCTGGTGATGGGCTTGTCCACCGGGAAGTTCGAGCCCCACAGCAGGCGGTCGGGCCCGAAGACGTCCATCGCGTGCGTGACAAGCGGACCGATCCGCTCGACTAGCGTCGGCACCGGCGTCGCGCTGCCGCGCGGCGGCACCGGGTGGCCGAGGATCGGCATCATCAACCCGCTGACCTTCGCGACCACGTTGGTCCTCGCGGCCAGCGCGCTCAGATCGTCGCGCCAGGCCAGCAGCAGCTTCCTGCGTTCCCCCGGGTTGGCCCCGGTGCGCTTGCCGACCTTGCCGAACAGCCCCGCCGGCGTACCGAGGTGGTTGAGCACGATGGTGACCTCGGGATAGCGCTCGGCCAGCGCGGTCACTTCGGGCAGCTGGTGCGAGTACACCCACGCCTCGAAGGACAGTCCGCGTGCGGCGAGCTCGGCGAACCCGTCCAGGAAACGGCTCGTGGTGAGCGCGCCCGCGGCGCCGGTGAAGGAGCGGATGGCGGTGTCGGGGTGGTGCGCGACCATCGTGCGGATGCCGCGGAACAGCGGCGACGCGGTCTGGTGCGCGTCGAGCAGGGCCGCGAAGCCGTCGGCGGCCGGGTCGGCCGATCCGATGACGGCGCCGAGGCGCGGGGTGTCGACGCCGAAGGGCAGGCTGGCGACCCAGCGGGTCTCGTCGGCCTTCGCGGTCGGACCCGTCCCGGTCCATTCCACCTCGATGTGCACGATCGATTCGACCGGAACGCCCGCGGTGTCGGTCCGGTAGTCGGCGGGCAGGTAGGGATGCACGTATGGCGTTGGGTCGCCGACGAATTCGCGGTCACGTCGCGGAGCCAACCGGCTGGCCAGATCGATCGGCACCGGCAGGTATTTGAACAGCCGGGCGAGATTGCTGAAATCGCGCGGCGTGGTCAACGGATCCCACTGGTGGATGTGGGCGTCGATCACGCGTAGACCGGCGAGGTCCATCGTGTCCCTCCTGTCGTGGCGGATTTCCCGGCCCGGCGATTGTCACACGCCCGGTGCCGGGCCTGCGGGAAATGCGAACCTCCGCCTTCGCTCCGGCCATGCGCGGTCTGTCGACGGACTTCGTCCGGCAGCGCCGTCTGTGCGTACTCCGCCTTCGCTCCGGCCATGCGCGGTCTGTCGACGGACTTCGTCCGGCAGCGCCGCCTGTGCGAACCTCCGCCTTCGCTCCTCACACATTTCGGCGGTACTGCCCGCCGACGGTGAAGAAGGCGTCGGTGATCTGCTCCAGCGTGCAGACCCGCGCGGCGTCCATCAGCACCTCGAAGATGTTCTCGTCGGTGCGGGCCACCGCGTCCAGGCGGGCCAGCGCCGCGTGCGCCGCGTCGCGGTGGCGCTGCTGGAACTCGCGCACCCGGTCGAGCTGGGACTTCTTCTCCGCTTCGGTGGCGCGGGCCAGTTCCATCACCCGGTGCTGCTCGCCGTTGGGGTTGCGGAACGCGTTGACCCCGATGATCGGCAGCGACCCGTCGTGCTTGCGCCGCTCGTAGAGCATGGATTCGTCCTGGATCTTGCCGCGCTGGTAGCCGGTCTCCATGGCGCCGAGCACGCCGCCGCGCTCGCTGATCCGCTCGAACTCGCTGAGCACCGCCTCCTCGACCAGATCGGTGAGCTCGTCGACGATGAAGCTGCCCTGCATCGGGTTCTCGTTCATCGCAAGCCCCCACTCGCGGTTGATGATCAGCTGGATGGCCAGCGCGCGGCGCACCGATTCCTCGGTCGGGGTGGTCACCGCCTCGTCGTAGGCGTTGGTGTGCAGGCTGTTGCAGTTGTCGTAGACGGCGATCAGCGCCTGCAATGTGGTGCGAATGTCGTTGAAGTTCATCTCCTGGGCGTGCAGCGAACGGCCCGAGGTCTGGATGTGGTACTTCAGCTTCTGCGAGCGCTCGTTGGCGCCGTAGCGGTCGCGCATGGCGATCGCCCAGATGCGCCGCGCGACCCGGCCGATCACCGAATACTCGGGGTCCATGCCGTTGGAGAAGAAGAACGACAGGTTGGGTGCGAAGTCGTCGATGTCCATGCCGCGCGCCAGATAGGCCTCCACGTAGGTGAATCCGTTGGCGAGGGTGAAGGCCAGCTGACTGATCGGGTTCGCGCCGGCCTCGGCGATGTGATAGCCCGAGATGGACACCGAGTAGAAGTTGCGAACCTTGTTGCGCACGAACCATTCCTGGATGTCGGCCATCATCCGCAGGCTGAACTCGGTGGAGAAGATGCAGGTGTTCTGGCCCTGATCCTCCTTGAGAATGTCGGCCTGCACGGTCCCCCGCACGGTGGACAGCGTGCGCGCCCGGATGTCGGCGGCCTCGTCCGGCGTCGGTGCACGGCCCGCGCTCGCCGAAAAGCGTTCCAGCGCTTGATCGATGGCCGTGTTGAGGAAGTAGGCGAGGATGGTCGGAGCCGGGCCGTTGATCGTCATGGAGACCGAGGTGGTCGGCGCGGTCAGGTCGAAGCCGTCGTAGAGCGCCTTCATGTCGTCGAGCGAGGCGATGGAGACGCCCGACGTGCCGACCTTGCCGTAGATGTCGGGTCGCTCGTCGGGATCGCGGCCGTAGAGCGTCACCGAGTCGAAGGCCGTCGAAAGACGCTTGGCCTCAGCATGTTCGGAGAGCACCTTGAACCGCCGGTTGGTACGGAACGGATCGCCTTCGCCGGCGAACATCCGCGCCGGATCCTCGTTGTCCCGCTTGAACGCGAACACGCCCGCCGTGAACGGGAAGCGCCCCGGCAGGTTCTCCGACCGCAGAAACCGCAGCAGCTCACCGTGATCGGTGAAGCGAGGCAGAGCGACGCGCGCGATGCTGCTGCCCGACAACGATTCCCGCCGCAGCGGCGTGTGCAGCTCGCGGTCGCGCACCCGCACCACCTGCTCCTCGCCGCGGTAACTCTCGGCCACCGAAGGCCATTCGGCCAGCAGCGCGGCGTTGTGGTCGCTCAGTTCATCGCGGGCGGTGTCGAGCAGGTCGGCGACCGCGCTGTCCCCGGGCAGTTCGGCGAGCACTTGCTCGAGCCGCTGGACGCGCTGCGCCGCAGCGACCTGCCGGGCTGTCTCGGCGTGGTATCCGCGCACCGCCTCGGCGATCTCGGCCAGATACCGCACCCTGGCGGGCGGAATGAGCTGCGCGAAGCGGGTGGAGACCTTGGTGTCCACCCGAGGCAGCGTGCCGGGCTCGAGCCGCAGGCCGTGTTCGCTCAGCAGGCCGGTCAGATGCTGGTAGAGCGCGGTCACACCGTCGTCGTTGAAGGTCGCCGCGCTGGTTCCGAAGACGGGCATGTCCTCCGGGCGCGCGCCGAACGCCTCACGGTTGCGCAGCAATTGGCGCGACACGTCGCGCACCGCGTCGGCCGCGCCTCGGCGCTCGAACTTGTTGATCGCCACCACATCGGCGTAATCGAGCATGTCGATCTTCTCGAGCTGGGAGGCGGCGCCGAACTCGGGCGTCATGACGTACATCGACACGTCGACGTGGTCGACGATGGCCGTGTCGCCCTGGCCGATGCCCGGCGTCTCCAACACGACCAGGTCGTACCCGGCCGCCTTGCACGCCGCGATGATGGTGTCGATATTGCGCGGCAGTTCGTGATTGCCGCGGGTGGCCAGCGAACGGAAGAACAGGTGCGCGCCGTCGAGCGCGTTCATCCGGATCCGGTCGCCGAGCAGTGCGCCGCCGCCGCGGCGTCGGGTCGGGTCGACCGCGAGGATCGCGACGCGCGGCTTGTCCTGCTGGTCCGAACGCAGCCGACGCACCAATTCGTCGGTGAGCGAAGACTTTCCAGATCCGCCGGTACCGGTGATGCCGAGCACCGGCACGGCGCGCGCGTCGGCTGCGGCGAGCAGCGCCTCGCGGGCGGCGGTGGGCAGCGTGTCCTGCTGGAGGCAGGTGATTGCGCGGGCCAGCGCGGGCCGCTCGCCCGCGAGCACCGCCTCGGTCGCGGGAAACTCCTCGGCGAGATCGACATCGCAGGTCCGCACCAATTCGTTGATCATGCCGGGCAAGCCGAGCCGCTGACCGTCCTCGGGGGAGAAGATCCGCACGCCCGCGGCGGCCAGCCGCTCGATCTCCTCGGCCACGATCACCCCGCCGCCACCTCCGAAGACCCGAACGTGGCCTGCCCCGGCCTCTTTCAGCGCGGCCGCGAGGTATTCGAAGTACTCGATGTGGCCGCCCTGATAGGAGCTGACCGCGACGCCCTGCACGTCCTCCTCGATCGCGGCGGCGACCACCTCGTGCACGGCGCGGTTGTGGCCGAGATGGATCACCTCCGCGCCCTGGGATTGCAGGATGCGGCGCATGATGTTGATCGCGGCGTCGTGCCCGTCGAACAGGGCGGCCGACGTCACGAAACGCACGGGATGGGTGGGCGTGTGGAGCGCGCTGCTGTCGGCCACGGGAGTCCTCCGGCGAGTCCTGACGTCCGATACTAGGACGTCAAAGTAATTCTACGGTGACCGCGATCACACCGCCAGGATTCGCGGCCGTACCACAGAGGTTTCGTACGCCGCACACAGGCGGTGCCTGTGTGCGGCGTGTGGAGAGTGTGTGCGAGCTTGTTCGCGGCCGTAGCAGCTGGCGGATGGGCTCGGACATACTGAGCCGATGTCGTACGAGCAACGGGTGGGGGCCGCCTTGCGGCGGCTGGTCGACGGCGGTGTGTTGAGTGCGGAACAGCGCGACGCCGTCTTGGCGGCGGTGGCCGCCGAGGAGGACGCGGCTCGACCGTCGGGTGGCAAGCTGCTCGCGGAGGTGGCGGCGTATGCCGGGGCGGGTCTGCTGCTCGGCGGTGTTGTGCTGTTCATCGGCGCAGCCTGGGATGATCTGGCGCGGGTCGGCCGGGTGGCGGCTCTGGCTGTCGTGGCGATCGGGCTCGCGCTCGGCGGTGTGGCGCTGGCCGGCCGTTCGGCGCTGTTCCGAGCGCCGACACCGACCGCGCGTGTCCGGCTCGCCGCCGTGCTGTTCGCGTCGTCGGCGGCCGCGGTCACCGGGGCGGTCGGCTCGGGCATCGATGATTCGGGCTCCGACGAGGCGTGGGTGCTCGCGTTGAGCGCGGGACTCGTCGTCTCGGTGGTCGGTTATCTGGCGCTGCCCTCGGTCGTCGGCATGCTCGCGTGCGCGGCGTTCAGCGCTCCCGTCGTCGTCGGTGTGCTCGGCGAACTGTTGGACGTCGACGACTTCTGGGTCGGGTTGGGCCTTTTCGCGCTCGGGCTGGCGTGGCTGCTGCTGACCGCGATGGGGGCATTCGTCGAGGCATGGGCCGGGTATCTGCTCGGGATCGCCATAGCCTTGCTCGGCGCGCACTTGATCGACTTCGGGCGCGAACTCTGGTCCGCCGTGCTGACCGCGCTCGTCGCGTTCCTGTGCTTCGCGTTGTACCCGACGCGACGATCCGCAGTGCTGATGATCGGCGGCGCGGGTGCGGTCGCGCTCGCGATAGCCGACGCGGTGACGGAGCTGTCGGGCGGGCTCGGCGCGGCCGGGTTCGTGCTGATCGTGGGCGCGGTGTTGCTGGCGGCAGGTGCCATCGCCCTGACGCGTTCTCCGAGAAAGTCCGGGTGAGTTCGCAGGTCGAGGCGATCCGGCCTCGGCGCAGACCCACCTGCTGACGCGGGCCGAGACTGCTGCTGGGGCGATCGGGCGTGAGGTCACGTGCGGGCTCGCGTCAGGACGGGTGGGATGAATCACATTCGGCAACCGTCGGGTCATTACTTGGACATCCAACTATAGGATGACCGCTGATCGCGCCTTCGCGCGTCGACGACGACAGACAAGGACTGGCATGGTTCGCGAACTCACTCATTTCATCGGCGGGCAGCACGTCCCGGGCACCTCCGGCAACTTCGGCGACGTCTTCGACCCGAACATCGGTCAGGTGCAGGCGCGGGTGCCGCTGGCGAGCAAGTCCGAGGTCGAGGCGGTCATCGCGAACGCGGCGGCGGCCCAGCCGGAGTGGGCGGCGTTCAATCCGCAGAAGCGGGCAAGGGTCCTGATGAAGTTCCTGACCCTGGTGCAGGACGAGATGGACAGCCTCGCGGCGCTGCTGTCGGCCGAGCACGGCAAGACCATCGCCGACGCCAAGGGCGACATTCAGCGCGGACTCGAGGTCATCGAGTTCGCCACCGGCATCCCGCACCTGCTCAAGGGCGAGTACACCGAGAGCGCGGGCACCGGCATCGACGTCTACTCCATGCGCCAGCCGCTCGGCGTCGTCGCGGGCATCACCCCGTTCAACTTCCCGGCCATGATCCCGCTGTGGAAGGCGGGCCCGGCCCTCGCGTGCGGTAACGCGTTCGTGCTCAAGCCGTCCGAGCGCGATCCCTCGGTGCCGCTGCGGTTGGCCGAGCTGTTCCTGGAGGCGGGTCTGCCCGCGGGCGTGTTCAACGTGGTCAACGGCGACAAGGAAGCCGTCGACACCCTGCTGCACGATCCGCGGATCAAGGCCGTCGGCTTCGTCGGCTCCACCCCGATCGCGCAGTACATCTACGAGACCGCGACCGCGAACGGCAAGCGCGCCCAGTGCTTCGGCGGCGCCAAGAACCACGCGATCGTGATGCCGGACGCCGATCTCGACGACGTCGCCGACCAGCTGATCGGCGCGGGCTACGGTTCGGCGGGCGAGCGCTGCATGGCCATCTCGGTGGCCGTGCCGGTCGGCGAGGAGACCGCGAACCGCCTGGTCGCCAAGCTGACCGAGCGCGTGCACAAGCTCAACATCGGCCGCTCGGACGATCCGGGCGCCGACTTCGGCCCGCTGGTCGGCAAGGACGGCGTGGACCGGGTGAACAACTACGTCCAGATCGGCATCGATGAGGGGGCCGAGCTGGTCGTGGACGGTCGCGGCCTGACCGTCGAGGGCGGCGAGGACGGCTACTTCGTCGGCGCGACCCTGTTCGACAAGGTCACCGCCGACATGCGGATCTACAAGGAGGAGATCTTCGGTCCGGTGGTCAGCGTCGTGCGCGCCAAGGACTACGAGGAGGGCCTGCGCCTGGCCAACGAGCACGAGTACGGCAACGGCGTTGCCATCTTCACCCGCGACGGCGACACCGCCCGCGACTTCGCGTCCCGGGTGGAGGTCGGCATGGTCGGCATCAACGTGCCGATCCCGGTGCCGATCGCGTACTACACCTTCGGCGGCTGGAAGCGCTCCGGCTTCGGTGATCTGAACCAGCACGGCCCGGACTCGATCCGCTTCTACACCAAGACCAAGACGGTGACCCAGCGCTGGCCCTCCGGTCTGAAGGAGTCCAACGCGTTCGTCATCCCGACGATGGACTGAGCCGGATGTTCACCTTGAACGAGGACGAGCGCGCGATCGGCGAGACCGCGCGTCAGTTCGCCGACGAATTCCTCGCGCCCAACGCGCTGGAATGGGACGAGCAGAAACACTTTCCGGTGGACGTGCTGCGCAAGGCGGGCCCGCTCGGTCTCGGCGGCATCTACGTCCGCGAGGACGTGGGCGGCTCGGGGCTGCGCAGACTCGACGCCGTGCGCATCTTCGAGCAGCTGGCCACCGGATGCCCGGCGGTGGCGGCCTACATCTCCATCCACAACATGGCCGCCTGGATGATCGATGCCTACGGCACGGAGGAGCAGCGTCAACGCTGGCTGCCGGGGCTCACTTCGATGGAGTTGCTCGGCAGCTACGCGCTGACCGAACCCGGCGTCGGTTCCGACGCGGCGGCGTTGAGTACCAAGGCCGTTCGCGACGGTGACGACTACATCCTCAACGGCGCGAAGCAGTTCATCTCCGGCGCGGGCGCCAACGACGTCTACGTGCTGATGGTCCGCACGGGTGACGAAGGGGCGCGCGGCATTTCGGCGCTGATCGTGCCCGCAGACACCCCTGGCCTCTCGGTCGGGCCGAACGAGCGGAAGATGGGCTGGAACGCTCAGCCGACCCGCCAGGTCGTATTGGAAGACGCCCGCGTCCCGGTCGCCAACCGGCTCGGCGCGGAGGGCGATGGCTTCCGCATCGCGATGAACGGGCTCAACGGCGGGCGGCTGAACATCGCGGCGTGCTCGGTCGGCGGTGGGCAGGCGGCGCTGGACAAGGCGGTGCCGTATCTCGCCGACCGCCAAGCCTTCGGCAAGCCGCTCAACAAGAACCAGGCGCTGCAATTCGAACTGGCCGATATGCGTACCGAATTGGAGGCCGCGCGGACGCTGCTGTGGCGCGCGGCCGCCGCCCTCGACGCGGACGCGCCCGACAAGGTCGAACTGTGCGCGATGGCAAAGCGATTCGCCACCGATGTCGGCTTCGAGGTGGCCAACAAGGCCCTCCAATTGCACGGCGGCTACGGCTATCTGCACGAATACGGCCTGGAGAAGATCGTCAGGGATCTGCGCGTCCACCAGATCCTCGAGGGCACCAACGAAATCATGCGGGTGGTCGTCGCCCGCTCGGTCATAGGAGCAGCATGAGCGAACGAAGTGAGCGAATCATGTGCCGGCGTGCCTCGCGCATGCCGGAGCCGAGCGTCAGCGAGGCGCAGGCATGAGCGAAGTAGTCATCGAGAAGCGGGACGGCCTCGGGCTGATCACGCTGAACCGGCCCAAGGCCATCAACGCGCTGAATCACCCGATGGCGCTGGCCATCACCGATGCTTTGCGCGCGTGGGCCGAGGATGACGAGGTGCGCACCGTCGTGGTCACCGGCGCGGGGGAGCGCGGGCTGTGCGCGGGCGGCGACATCGTCGCGATCCACGCCGACGCGAGAAGTGGTGACGCGGGCGCGGATTCGCCGACCGGTGTGTTCTGGCGCGACGAGTACATCCTCAACGCGCTGATCGGTCGCTACTCGAAGCCGTACGTGGTGATCATGGACGGCATCGTGATGGGCGGCGGCGTCGGACTTTCCGGCCACGGCAGCCACCGCATCGTCACCGAGCGGTCCAAGGTCGGCATGCCCGAAGTGGGCATCGGCTTCATCCCCGATGTCGGTGGCACCTACCTGCTCGCCCGCACGCCGGGCGAGATCGGGACGCACGTCGCGTTGACCACCGCGCGGATGGGCGCGGGCGACGCCATCGCGGCCGGATTCGCCGACTACTACGTGCCTTCGGACCGCATCCCGGCGCTGCTCGACGCCCTGCGCACCGCGACAGCCGACGCCGCCATCGCCGAGTTCGCCGAGCCAGCACCGGAATCCGAACTGCTCGGGCAGCGGGACTGGATCGACGCCTGCTACAGCGCGGACACCGTCGAGGAGATCGTGGCGCGGCTGCAAGCTCACGACGCGCCAGAGGCGAGCAAGGCGGCGTCCGATCTGCTCGCCAAATCGCCTGTCGCGCTGAAGGTCACGCTGCGCTCGTTGCGCGCGGCGCGCGACCTGCCGAGCCTGGACGCGGTGCTGAACGAGGAGTACCGGGTCTCCATCGCCTCGCTCGGATCGCACGATCTGGTCGAGGGCATCCGCGCGCAGGTGATCGACAAGGACCGCAACCCGCAGTGGCGACCGGCGACCCTCGCCGAGGTCACCGACGAACAGGTGGCGGCGTATTTCGCCGAATTGGGCGACAAGGAACTGGGTTTGGCGACACCGGAGGCGCAGCAGTGAGCACAGCATCGCGTAGCGATTCGATGAGGGGTGGCGGCCGGGCGACGGGTGGGCAAATCGGCTTTCTCGGCCTCGGTCACATGGGCGCGCCCATGGCGGCCAACCTCGTCCGGGCGGGCTATGACGTGCTCGCGTTCGACCCGGTGCCCGCGGCCCAAGAGCAGGCCCGCAAGGACGGCGCGACCGTGGTGGAGACGGCCGTCGCGGCCGCCACGGACCGCGACGTGGTGATCACCATGCTGCCCAACGGCAAGCTGGTGCTCGACGTCTACGCCGACCTGCTGCCCGCCGCGAACCCCGGCACCCTGTTCATCGACTGCTCCACCATCGACGTCGCCGACGCCAAGGAGGCCGCCGCGCGGACCGTCGCGGCCGGGCACCGCGCGCTCGACGCACCGGTCTCGGGCGGTGTCGCGGGCGCGGCGGCGGGCACCCTGACCTTCATGGTCGGCGGCGCGGCGGCCGATTTCGCGGACGCGCTCCCGGTGCTCGAGGTGATGGGCGGCAAGGTGGTGCACTGCGGCGACGCGGGCGTCGGCCAGGCCGCCAAGATCTGCAACAACATGCTGCTCGGTATCTCGATGATCGGTCTGTCCGAGGCGCTGGTGCTCGGCGAGAAGCTTGGCCTGAGCCACCAGTCGTTCTTCGACGTCGTCTCCACCGCGTCGGGCCAGAGCTGGGCGCTGACCAGCTACTGCCCGGTCCCCGGCCCGGTCCCGACCAGCCCGGCGAACAACGACTACCAGCCGGGATTCGCCACCGCGCTGATGACGAAAGACCTCGGTCTCGCCGCGAACGCCTTGCGCGCCAACGGCATCGACGGGCAGCTCGGCGCGCTCGCCGCGGAGATCTACACCCGGTTCAACCAGACGGACGGGGGCAAGGACTTCTCGGCTATCGTCACGGATATCCGTAACCGATCCGAGCAAGAGGTGACCGAGTGAGCGACTTCGAGACGATTCTGCTGGAGCGCAAGGGCCGGGTCGGCTGGATCACGCTGAACCGTCCGAAGGCGCTCAACGCTTTGAACGCGCAGGTCCTCGACGACGTGATCGCCGCGCTGGACGAGCTCGAGCGCGACGACGCGATCGGCGCCGTGGTCATCACCGGCTCGGAGCGGGCCTTCGCGGCAGGCGCCGACATCAAGGAGATGCAGCCCAAGTCGTACATGGACATGTTCATGGACGATTTCTTCGCCCGGTGGGACCGGCTGGCGAACTTCCGCAAGCCCACCATCGCGGCGGTCGCGGGTTACGCGCTCGGCGGCGGCTGTGAGCTGGCGATGATCTGCGACATCCTGATCGCCGCCGACACGGCCAAGTTCGGGCAGCCGGAGATCAAGCTGGGCGTCATCCCCGGCATCGGCGGCTCGCAGCGCCTGACCAGGGCGATCGGCAAGGCCAAGGCCATGGACCTGGTGCTGACCGGCCGCAATATGGATGTCGAGGAGGCCGAGCGCGCCGGACTCGTCTCGCGCATCGTGCCCGCTGCCGAGCTGCTCGACACCGCGCTCGAGGTGGCCGAGACCATCGCGGCGATGTCGCTGCCGGTCGCCATGATCGCGAAGGAGGCGGTCAACCGCTCCTTCGAGACCACACTCGCCGAGGGCCTGCGCTTCGAGCGCCGCGTGTTCCACTCGCTGTTCGCGATCGAGGACCAGAAGGAAGGCATGACCGCCTTCGTCGAGAAGCGTCCGGCGAAGTTCACCAACCGCTGAGTTCGGTGACGGCTCGCGCGTCCGCCTTCCGTGGCGTTCGCGCGAGCCGTCGCTGTTTCACGGCTGGAACGAGCGCGTGAGATCCGCGGCGAACGCGGGCGGCGTGCGTCCGTCGACCGAGTAGCGGTAGAGCGCGGTCTGGTACACCGCGGTCGCGGCCGAAACGAAGATCAGCGCGGTGGTGAAGACGGACAAACCGAGCCAGCCGCCGACCGCCGCACCGTACGGCAGGCCGGTCCCGGCCTGTGCCTGCGCGCCCAACGCCGCACCGACCGACACGCTCAGCACTATTCCGACGAGCACCAGGATGTAGCCGACGATGCCGAGGCGCGCGCTGCTCGCCACGTCGGCGCCCCACCCGCGCTCCAGGGCGGCTCGTGAATCGCGCAGTGCGTCAATCGGATTGCGATGTTCGAGGACGATCTTCGGCAGCGCGAGGTTGGCGACGTCCGCCCACGCCGTTCGGGTGCGGCCGCGCATCGCGCGCATATCGCGCCAGTCGTGCTCGACCAGCCGCAGCACCGGCAGCACGGTCGCCGCAGCCAGCGCCCACAGTATGATCGCGGCCCACCGAGCCCGCGCCGCCCGTCTGCCCGCCGCCGCGCTGGGGTATCCGCCGCGCAGCACGATGTCGGTTTGCGCGATGAGCGCGGCATTGCCGAATGTGGTGACGACCATGGTCAGCAGATAGGCGGCGCCCGCCAGCAACCACGGTGTCGCCGAGGTTCCGTCGGTGACGTCCGCACCGACCAGCAGCATCGGCACGCCCATCACCACCGCCGCGATGACGGACGACCGCGCCGGAAACGCGCGAAGGGCGTGATGCGAGGTCAGCACGCCGAATCCGGTCGAAAGCATGGTTCTCGCCGCGGCGAATGCCATGGGTACACCCCCGTTGTCGTGCATTTGTGGTTCTCGCGCCATGGTAGCCAACGGGATGCGGCGGGCTCCGGTCTCAGTTGCCAGGCAGCCCAGGGGTCATGCGCAGTTCGATCTGCGTCGGCGCGGTTCCGCCGTGCGGCGCTCGCGCCGAATTCCGTTCCACCGCGAGCAGACCGGCGATCGTCGCCCCCAGCGCCGCGGTGACCGCCACGGCCGCGATGACCTTCCGGCGGTCGACGCCCGCGGTGGCGGGCCGATACAGCGTCGCGCCCGCCCGCAGCCGAGCCATCCGCACGTCACCGGACGGGCGTTCGGCGGCGAGCAGCAGGGCGCCGCGGGCCGAGACGTATTCCGGTTCCGGGTCGTAGATCACCGGCAGATCGACGAGTTCGGCCAGCTCGGCGCGCACGCTCGGGCTGCGGGTGCAGCCGCCGAGCAGCACAAGCGCGTCGGGGCGCACCCCGCTTTCCTCGACGAGCTGGCGCACGAACGACGCCGAGTGATGGATGCTGGCCGCGCACAGTTCGGCCAGGTCGCTGCGGGTCACCACGGCGCGGCCGCCGGATCCGGCATCGGTCGCGGTGACCACCCGCGCGCTGCTGAGCGCCTCCCGATGGCGTCGGCTGGTGAGCCGATCGGTGAGCACGCCGCCGCGAGCCAGTTGCCAGCGCAGCAGCGCGTCGTAGCCGTCGCCGCCGAGCACCGTGCTGCGTTTGCTGGAGAGGATGGTGTCGGTGCGGCAGTCGGCGTGCGTGACCGTCAGCCCGGAGCTGCCGAGGTCGTAGAGGATCACCGTGCCCGACTCCGGCAGTCTTCCGGTGAAGCGCAGGTACCGCAGCTGGGCGAGCGGCTCGTCGACGATGGTGAGCCGGCTGCTGCCCGCCGCGGAACGGATGGCGTCGGCGTGCAGCGGGCAGCGGCAGGTGACCGCGGTCGCGGTGATCAGCTCGTCCCGAAGCTGGGCTGAACGGCGCATTTGGCGGATCGCCTCGAACACGGCCTCCTCGACGCCTGCGCCCGCGCGCCGCGGTACGTGGCAGCGGTCGATCGGAGGCAGATGCGGTTGGTCGGAATGTGTCGACATCGCGCGCGCGCCACCAGCGCCCGCCGATACCCCCAAGACCAGCACCATGGATTACATGGTGGACCTTTTCCCGTCCGCTGCCAAGGCAACACCGCCGCTGATTCGCTAGTTGGATGCCGGAACGTTACGCGGCGGTCGTTTCCGTGGTGTACGAGACCGGTAGGTACGGACCGAAGTTCAGCGATCGCGGGTGTTCCAGCGCGCGGGCGCGTCCCCGGTGTCGAAGTCGCCCGCGGCGTGCCGGAATTCCGCGAGCAGCTGCAACAGCGTGTGCAGTCGCTGCGGGGGCAGACCGGGCTGGGCGAACACCTTCGCGTTCAGTTCCTTGGTCGCCTCGGCGACCAATTCCCTTCCGGCGTCGGTGATCTCGATCAGGGTAGCGCGGCGGTCGCTCGGGTGCGGAACCCGTTCCACGAGCCGTGCCGCCTCCAGGCGATCGACGGTGTTGGTGACGCTGGTCGGGTGCACTTGCAGGCGCGCGCTGGCCTTCGCCATCGGCAGCGCGCCGGTCTTGCTGAAGCTGAGCAGCATCAGCAGTTCGTACCGGGAGAAGGTCAGACCGGTCGGTTTCAGTGCTTCGTCCACCCGCGCCATCACGATTTGCTGGGCGCGGACCAGCGACGTCACCGCCGCCATGCCGTCGGCGACATCGCCCCAGCCGTGGCCGACCCACTGGCGGTGGGCCTCCTCGATCGGGTCGACTGGGAGCGGGCGTGGCCGAGACATGTCCCCGATCATTCCATGCCGAGCGGCCGTTTCCGCGTCGTGCGCCGACGGCGCTATCACCCGCGTCGGGCGCGGGCCCGCTTTCGGATCAGCTCGAGCCGAAGTCTGGTGACGCGCTGTCCGGCCCGGCATTCTCTAAGGCGAGGCGGGCGTGGCTGAGAGGTTGAGGCAACGGTCTGCAAAGCCGTTTACGCGGGTTCGATTCCCGCCGCTCGCTCCAGGCAAAGGGTGCGCCGGTCGTCGACGCCCCCGGTTCGGTGTTACGCCACCGCCGGACCGGGGGCGTCGACGTTCGTCGTCCGCTTCAGGAGAGCCCGGAAAAGTCGCGTACCACAACGTGATTGCGATCGGCGAAGGTACCGAAGGTGTAGTCGGGCAACAGGCCGAAGTATTCGCCCCGGGTCGTGCTGCTCCAGCGGCGGGCGCCCTCGGTGCGCGTCTTGTAGAAGTTCACCATGTACCCGCCCTCGTACACGCGGAGCAGGCTGTAGCCGCCCGGATACTCCTTCACCGCCGCCACCTCGAGGAATTCCACCGCGATGTCGGCGTCCGGACGGGTCCGCCGGTTGCGATGGGTGTGGCCGCTGTGGTGCAGGAAGATGCCGGGCGCGCGCTCGTATAGGCGCTGTAGCTCGGCGCTGTCCGGACCGTTGAGGACGAATCCGGGGCCCGCGGTGTTGGTCAGCCCGGACTCGCGGGTCACCGGGTGGTGGCCGAAGACCAGGGTCGGGCGGTCCGGATCGGCGCGCAGCACCTCGGCGAGGCGATCGAACTGCCGTCGTTCGATGCGGCCGCCCGAGCCGTCGAGTTCGCTGGTGTCCACGCCGAGCAGGCGCAGGCCGCCGACCTCGTGTTCGACCAGCTGCTGCCGGGGTAGGAAGTTGTCGCCCCAGCAGTCGCGATGTTCGCCAAGGTGCGTGCAGCCCTGGTAGCCGACGTGCGGACGGTCGTGGTTGCCGCGTGTCACCAGGTAGTCGCCGCCGAGCGCGCCCCAGGTGTCCAGCCGGGCGCGGACGGCCCGCGATTCGTCCGGTGTCGCCTCGCTGGTCAGGTCGCCCGCGACGACCAGCCGGTCCACTTCCCTGGCCCGTAGGTCGTCGAGCAACGCGTCCAGCATGACTTCGGGGTAGGGCGGGAGACCCGCGAGCTGGCGGAAGCCGGGCGGGAACCCGCCGACCACCAGACCGCTCACCGTCTCGCCGTAGTGCACGTCGTTGGCCAGCGCGATGGTGCGCAACAGGCGGCCCTGCGGTGGCACCAAAGTGGTGAATTCGCCGGTGGTTTCCGGTGTTCCGTGCGCGAGTGTCGTCAGCGAGAGAGCTGGCGTCGCCCGTGCACCCTGCGACCAGGCTTCGAAACGGTAGCGTCGGCCCGGCTCCAAGCCGCCGATCTCCGCGTAGTGGAACGGGGTTCGCTCGGGATCGGCGAAGACGGGCACCGGTGTGCTCGTGGAATCAGCTGCGCCCAACCGTACTTCGGTGTCGGACGGAACCGGAACCAGGCGCCCCGCCTCGTCCGCCGCTACGGTCGTCCAGGTGAGCACCACCGAACTGTCGGTGACCGTGACCACTTCCAAATCCGTCGCCACCACCGTCGCCGCCTGCGCCCGCGCACGACTCGGCGGCAGAGCGGAAAGCAGTGCCGCGGAGGCGATCGCGCCGAGCAGTGTCCGTCGCGACGGTCCGCAGCAGCTCATGAACGCGAGAGTACGCCAATCCCGGCCGCGACCCGACTCGCTCGAGGTCGTACCGCCCGCCGCGACGAACACCGAACAACGAGGTGCGAGGACAGCTCCAGCGCGTCAGTCGACCTCCTGATACCCGCTCTTCTGTTTGGCGGCAATCAGTTTCGCGGCCTTGGCGGCGGCCTTGGCCGGGTCGCCGTAGCGTTTGGTGTTGCGGGTGCCCACACCGCCTTCTCTGCCGTGCCGGGTGGCGACGGTATCGAGGCCGGGATCGGTGACGATCTCCCAGAACCTGGTACCGCTCGGCCCGGTGGACTCGAAGTACCGGCGGGTGAGTTCGGGGCCGCGCCGCTGGCCGCCGAAGAGCATCATGGTTTCGGGCGCTGCCAGTTCGAGGTGGAAGGCGAATCGGCTCAGGAACGAGGACGCGAGAATCCACGAAAGCGACCTTTCCCACCACGCCTCGGCCGGATGCTGATCTAGGTACATGAAGACCCGGTCGTCGGAGCTCGGTGACACATCCGAGAATACGGTGTCGACGGTGCCGTCGAGACCGACAACCAGCGCGTTCATGGTCGACAGCACAGGGTCCCATTCGAGTTGCTGCTCACCGTGGAGCGCGGCCGCGTACTTCGCCCCGAGTTTGCGCATACGGGCCCGTTCCTGCCGTACCTCGGTGGGGCGCAGGAGCCGCAGACCAGTCTCGCCGATTCGCCACTCGGCGTGACCGATGTGCTGCCACAGTGTGCGCAGAACGGCGGGCAGCGGTGCCGTGAGCTCGGCTTCGAGGGCGTCGATGTCCGCAGCAGAGGCGGGCGGGCCGACTTCGGCACTGAATCCGTGCAGACCGGGCGAATGCTCGGTGAACCCTTGCGCAACAAGGTATTCGGCGAACTCGGCGAGGGCGGCGACATGCCAGGCCGGATCGCGAGTGTCGTCGCGGATGCGAGCGCGAACCCATTCGGCGACGGTCAGTTCCTCGCGTACCCGATAGCCGTTCCAGGTCACCCACTCCAGTTTCGACAGCGCCGCACCGTCGCGGTACAGCTCCAGCTCCCGGCGTTCGTGAGCCACCGCGAGCTCCGCGTCCACCGCGAACTGGGGCCGGTCGAAGGCCATCAGTCGTTCGCTGTTGGCGTCGGGCCGGTAGAAGGTGCGCATGAGCGCCGCGCGGCCGGGCAGGTACCACGGATCGGATTCGGTGTATTTCGCCGCCGCGCAGGTGGCCTTCATTCGCGTGCAGGCGTTTTCGGCGGCAGCCGGGTCGGGAAAGGTGAGACCGACCGTGTCGAAGCGGCCGTTGTTGACACCCCACCGATAGACGACTCGGTCCAGATAGCGCACCAATTCGACGAATTCGTTGCCCGAAGCCGTCCACAGCAACCCGCGCTCCGATTGTTCGCTTACCTCGCCGAGAAACTCCCGCATCCCGTGATAGCCGATCATGCTCGCCTGGAAGGGCAGGTCGTCCGAGATGCCGAATCCGTCGAAGGCGTAGATTTCGCCGTCCGAGTCGAGGAACCACACCTCGCCCGTGCCTCGGTCGGTGAGCAGGCGTCGCCGCACGGTGGTGCCCGCCAAGGTACCGAGGTCGTCGTCACCGATCCGAGCCAGCGGCCGCCCCGCCGCCCGTGCTCGCTCGCCCGCGTCGAGGAGGGCGCGCCGTGCCGAATCCGCCTCTCCGGACAGCACGTCGGCGAGTCGGGCGCGCATGTCGTCCGAGGTGAGCGGATCGAACCATTCCCGTCCGCGAGACAGGCTGTCGGGCTCGACGGCATCGACCGCGAGGGATTCCCAACTGGCGTAGGCGGTTCGGACCAGGTCGTACTCGTCGGCTTCCAACGCGGCAAGGATGCCGACGACCAGCGCGTACTTGAACACCCGCTGTTCGGTCTCCTCCTGCGGTGCGGTCCAATCGCTGATCTCCCGCAGCAGTTCGACAAGGGGCCATCGCTGCTTCACGTGATCGGTGACGGCATTGGCGTAGTGCGCGGCGGCACGATGGTCGCGCCGATCCCGCAACCGCCGCAGGACATCCCGGTGCACCTCGGCCGAGAAGATCTCGGCGAGTGCGTTTCCCATGCGCCAGACGCTGCGCCGTTCAACGAACAGACGCTCGATCAACGCCGTGCGCGCGGTGCCGGTGTTCAGGTTCCGTACCGCCGAATACAGGTCGGCGACCACTGTCTCGAGCTGATCGTCCACCGTCTGCCCGTGGCTGAGGACCGCGCCGTGCGCCGGGTCGGAATCGGCGTAGCGACGGCCGTAGTCGTCGAGCGCCGCGATGAGAAAGTCCTGCGCACCGGGGTGCCGGAAGCGGTACAGCTGGTGACCCGCGGTATTGCGAGCGCCAATTCCGGGATGGGCCAGGATGGTGTCGATCATGGCGGCGGCGGCCCGCACGGCTTGCTCGGCCGACGTCCGTGGCAGCACACACTGCTCCGCGCTCGGCCGGAACAGCTGCTCCCACAGTGCTTCGACCGTACTGGCCGGTGCCGGCAGGGCCGCCAGCCTCATCAGTTCGTCGAACACCGGCGGGTGGTGTGCCACGGGGGCCAGCGCGAGACAGACGGCCTTCTTCAGTTCGTCGTTGTTCATCTCGGCGACGATGTCGGAGGCATCCGGCTCCGGCGTGTGCTCGAGCAGCCGGATCAGCACCGGAACGAGCGCGCTGTCCGGTGCGTCCACCCGCAGCCCCTGCACCACGCGGGTGCGCACCTCGGCGGGCAGGTGCTCGATACCGGTGGCGGCCAGCGTGGCTCGATCGGGGTGCGCGCTGCCGAGCATGGCGTTCAGCGCCCATTCGATGACTTCGGCGGACGATTCGTCGATGTCCGCGCGCAGCAGAACGCGTTGTGCGACAAGCTCGCTCAGTCCTGCGGCGTCGATCTCCGCCACGACGGTGGCATGGTCGCCCGTGCCGAGTCGCTCCAGGTAGGAAGACGATATCTGCGCGTCGGCCCAGCGCAGCTCGAGCTCGGTACGGGTCAGCACCGGTTCGGTCTCGCACAGTTCGTGGGCCCGCCGCAGGGCGATCAGGCACGGCCTGCTGTACGGGTCTTTGCCGAGGAGGTCTCCGGCCGCCGCCGCGAGGGCCGCGCCGTCGCGCACCAGCGGCGTCACCACGGACAGCGCCCACACGCGGAGCGACCAGGTGCAGGTGGATGCGGGCAGCAAACGCACGAGGGTGTCCGCGGACGGGCTGTGCTCGCGTCCCGCTCGCCGATCCGTTTCGGCGCGCAGCAGTGCCGTTCCTGTCGTGACGGTCATCCGATCCAGGGCGGCACTCACCTGTTCGGTGGTGAGCGTTCCGTCGCCCAAGCCGTGCTTTATCCAGCTCGCCCGAGCCAGCGGCAGGTGTTCCGGCGCCATCTCCATGGCGGTGAGCGCGGCCCGCGTTCGCGCCTCGTCATCGGCAGCGACGTACTGCTGGAGCAGCGAGCGGCGGACGCGGAACTCCCGCACGGACGCCACGTCGCCGTCGATCGCCAGCGTGCCGAAGACCTCGGTGAAGGCGTTCAGCAGGTCGGGGCGCTCGGGAGCACGCTCGATCTCGGCGAGTACGCGGGCGCGGTCGTCGTCCCGCGTGAGCAGGGCGGTGTGCAGCAGCCAATAGATGGCCAGATGCGGATCCCGATGCAACAGCGGCAATTCGGCCTCGAGCACCTTCCGGACGTCGGTGACGCTCCACAGGTGCGTGAAGTGCCCTGCGGCGCTTGAGGCCAGACTTTCGGCGGACTGCGTGGGCTTTCCATCGCGCAGCAACGGTTGCGCCAGTAGCCACACCAGCCACTGGTAGCGCTCTGCCAGTTCGGCGCTGGTCGGCGTGGGGCCGGAGTCCGCGGTGGGCGACGGCGGACGGAAGGAGTCGCGAATATCGGACGTCGACCGCTCGTCCTCGTCGTTCGCGTCGGCCCGCGCGAGCTCGTCTCGGTAGGCCAACCAGTCGTCGAAAGAGTCGAACCACAGTGCCAGTTCCCGGGTTTCGTGATCCTGCCACCACACCGCGCCGCCGCCCCGCAGATCCAGCAGCGTGTAGTTGTCACCCTCGTCGTCGAGGACGACGAAGCCGCTCAGCGATTTGTCGATCGCTCCGAAGTACGGGTAGTTGATCGCCAAGTGGGCGTCCACGAGCGGGCCGCGATCGCCCGCCCAATACTCGAGCAGGCGATCGTCGACGGCGTCGGCCACGCGAGTGGGTACGGGTACGCCGAAGTAGCGGCTGGCGGACTGGTGCAGGTCCATGAGTTCTCTCTGGTATCGAAATGCGCTGTGCCGGTGAGAAAGACGGTCGTGCTCCGAGGCGGATCGGCGCTCGTCAGCTGCGAGCGCGGCACACACCGTCCAGGCGAACGATCGTTTCGTCCGGGACGGTACTGCACAGGTGAGACAAGAACGACGGACACGGATTTCGGCTGTGGCAGCGGCGATCACGTCGGCGAGGCGCTTCACTCGGCTGGTGACCTCGCATCGAAGGCGCCTCGTCATCTCAGCACTCGAAGACACCCTGATTCTTGCTCGCGCACAACGCGGCCTCGGCGACCGCCGTCCGATCTACTTCGCGTCGCGCAGCACCCGGTACTGCTCTTCGAGCAGGCGGTGGGCGTCGTCCTGAGTCTTCGCCCAGATCTCGCCGACATACCGGCCCGCGGCGACCACGCAGAACCACGAATTCACGCCGCCTTTCGGATCCGAAACGCAGGACGAGGACGGGACGCCGGGCGCGGTCGGCGCGGGCTGATGCTCCCGCTGCATCTCGACCAGCCCTGTGCTCAGGCGTTGTGCTCCCGAGGGTTCGTCGGTGCGGTAGACCGTGGTGCCCTTGTTGGCCATGGCGTTCACACCGACCTGACGGAACAGGGACGCCGCGCGCGGTTGGTCCTGCGCGAAGAGCACCGCGCCACGCTGCCGATACGCGCCCTGTTGCGCGTCGCCGTCGCCGATGGTGAGGGCGAAGACGCCGTCCGGGTCGTAGGGGAGGTCGGGGTAGTCGACCAGTCGCGTCGGGATGAAGCCGTCGAGCAGCGGGCCCTGCAATTCGATGGCGCGCAGCGTGGTTTGCCGCACCTCGTCGAGTGTCCCGGCCCGCGCCGACGTATAGATCACGTACTCGCGAAAGGGAGTGAAGGCCATTCCCTCCGAGCGTCCTCGCTCTTCCTTGTGGCTGAACCTCGACTCCGGGGCGCCGGGAAGTGGTGCGGGCGTGCGTGTCACCGACTCGAGCATCCCCCGCGAGTGCACCGCGGCGTCGGCGAGGTCGGCGGCCGCCTGCCGTGCCGTCGCATCGTCCGGGAAGCGCATCACGCCGTGTGTCAGGTCTTTTCGCCGCTCACGGTCGTTGTTCGTGCGGTGCGTGATGAAGCCGGTCAGCAGCCCGTTGCGCTCGGCCGCTTCCTTGATCGCGTCGTTGTGCCCCGCCATCACCAGTAGAAGCGCCGGAGTCAACACCCCCGCCCGCCCGTACACCGTGACGTCCGGATCGATATCCGTCGGCAGCGCAAGCACTTCCGCCATCCGCGCCCCCTCCGCCAACGCACCCTGCCGATGCCGCTGATCCGGCGAGAGGGTACTCGTCGACGCCGCCGAACTCGTCTGCGCCGACGCGCTCGTCGTCGGTGCCGAAGTCGGAACATCCTCGGGATAACAAGAACTCAGGGCGATCATCGCGACCACAACGGCCCCCACCCGCACCACAGAACGCACGGCCCCATCCTGCCAAAGATTGATTCCGTCGCGCACCGCCCACCTCGCCGAACCGCCGCCCCGTCGAGCCGAGGCAACATCGATCGCCCCAGGAACTTCGACGTCGGCAAAGCCCCGTTCATGTAACCCACTGTGACGCAAAGGGACTGGTCAGCGGGACCGAGTAGGGTATCCCCACCTCCTACTCCAGGGGCGGTGCGGCATCGGTCCAGGCCGCACCGTGCCGAGAAAGGAGGTGGTGGGGATGGCCAAACATCGCCGAGGCAAGAACAACGCCCCGGTCGACTACGGCATCGTGTTGACTCTCGCTGCTGTAATCGCCGGGGCGTTCGTTCTGGTCCGCCGAGTGTGGATCAGCTGACCCACCGGGCGGGGCGTCGTGCCAGCGGCGCTCCGCCCTCTCGGCATCACTCACGTGACCCCCCAACTCTACTTGACACAAAACAGCCGCGGTACCGACTCGATAACGTGCCGACCCCATTCCACGGCTGCATCTGCCTTGCCGCGGCAAGCGTTGCCGATACCCAATCCGCACAAATGAGCGCCAGCCGTAGAGCCGCCTGCCGCCGAACCGAAACATCCCCGCAAAACTCAGCCCGCTCCACGGGGGTCCGGGGGCGAAGCCCTCCGGGCGGGGCGTGGGGGTTGCACCCCCACAAAACACGACGAAACGAGCAAAGGCCCACGCCCTCCGTGGGCATGGGCCGTGCAGCGAGTGGAGTGCCCTCGGCAGGATTCGAACCTGCGGCCTTCTGCTCCGGAGGCAGACGCTCTATCCCCTGAGCTACGAGGGCGGGATAGATCTCGGTCGGGCCGGGTGGTCCGATCGGGCGGGGCAAGCGTATCGCATCGCGCGCTGGACGCCAAAAAGGGCGTCGGGCCGGGCGCTTTCACACGGTCCGGCCCGACGCGGGGTCAGTTGAGGGGGAGCGGGGTGCCGCCTCGGGCGGTCAGCATGGTGGTGAGCAGGCGGGATTCGGCCTGCTGGGTTTCGACCATGCTGGCGGCGAGGGTGCGCACGGCGGTGGTCGCGGCGTGCTTGGCCGCGTACTCCATCATCGGCATGCCGCCCTGGTGGTGCCGCAGCATGAGCCGCAGGAACATGGCGTCGGCCTCGGGCGCGGGCGCTTGCCGCAGCGCGGCGAGTTCCTCCTGGGTCGCCATGCCCGGCATGCTCGCCATCGACCCGGACATCTGATGCTCGCCGCCGTGCCCGTGTCCGGAGTTCGGTTCGCTCATCCAGCCCATGAAACCGTCGGCGCCCTGGGCGGGCTTGTTCCACAGTTGCAACCAACCCTGCATCCGCCCGACCTGGTTCTGCTGGGTCGTCATGATGTCGTAGGCCAGCCTGCGCACGTCGTTGTCGGTCGAGCGAAGCAGGGCGATGCCCGCCATCTCCACGGCCTGCGCGTGGTGGGCGGACATGTCCTGGAGAAACCCGATGTCGACCGCGTTGGGGTCGGGTTCACCGGAGCCGCCGTCCAGCGGAAGACGCACCAGCGTCCCGATCGCGAACCCGAGCAGGATCGCGCCGATCGCGCCGAGAATCAGCAGCGCCACACCCTGCCTGCGCACCTGCGCCTTGAACCCGGTCTCCGCGCCAGGCTCATCGACATCTGTCTCGGCCCGCATCTAGGGACCCGCTGTGGGTGCGCCCGGCGCGCCAGGCAGACCGGGCGCCCCGGGAAGACCAGGCGCCCCGGGAAGACCAGGTGCGCCGGGAACACCGGGAAGGCCCGGCACACCCGGAATACCGGGCGGCAGTCCTCCACCGAGCTCGGACGGATCGGTCGGAATGCCCGCACCGTCCATCGGCACCGCACCGGGGCCGGGCGGCGTGGGATCGAACGGCTCCGGGTTCTCCCGGTCGAAGTACGGGTTGGAGCAGGCCGCGCCGACCTCGGGGTAGGTGTACTGGTTCTGCCGCAGCGCGGTGATGAACTGGTTGATCCGCTTGTCCTGCGGGTCGTCCAGCTTCAACTGGTGCCCCCACGACTGCAACGAGATCGCGCTGTCCTGCCCGGGGAAGGGCGACATCAAGGTGTACTGCTTGCCTTCGACCTTCTTCTTCAGCGTGTCGATGCCCGCGGCGTCCACCTTGTCCGGGTTGTAGGTGATCCACACCGCACCGTGCTCGAGCGAGTGCACCGCGTTCTCGGTGCGGATCGGCTTCGCGTACGCGACGCCGGTGCAGTCGGCCCACGCCTGGTCGTGCGGACCGCCGAACGGCGGTGTCTGGTCGTAGGCCACCCGCTGCGTCGGGTCGACGTGCTTACCCGCACCCTGCGCGTAGTCCTTCTTCACCACGCCCGCGATCTGATCCGAGGGATCCTTCTTCTGCGCACTGGGCGTGTACTTGTCCAGTTCGGCCTGTTCGCGGTATTTGGGGACCAGGTTGTAGGCGAGCGCACCGATCAATGCGATGATTACTGCGGCCGCGCCGATGGCCAACCACGGGACCTGGCGCTTCTTCGGAAGTTGGCCCTTGCCGCCGCCCCCCTTGCGGGAAGGCGACACCTTCCCCGCGGCTCGTACGGCCTTGGCCGACTTCGAGGCGCTGTTGCTACTCGGCATTGCTCGTTGCTCTCTCGATGTGATGAACCGCTGTGCTGTTCATTGCGGACGGATCCGGGGCAGTGCCCGCCCGACGGCGTACACCTGCCCAGACCATAGGATAGAGACTCGTGACTCCAGCTGACCTTGCAGATCTCCTTCGCTCCACCGCGGCGAAGGTGCTTGTCGAACGTGGACTGGACCCCGCGGTCCTGCCCGACGAGGTCAACGTGGAGCGCCCCCGCAATCCGGAACACGGTGACTATGCCACGAATGTGGCGATGCAGGTGGCCAAGAAGGCCGGAACGAATCCCCGCGAGTTGGCCACCTGGCTGGCCGACGCGCTGAGCGCCACCGAGGGCGTTTCCTCGGCGGAGGTCGCTGGCCCCGGCTTCCTGAACATCCGCCTCGCCGCCGCCGCGCAGGGCGCGATCGTGCAAAAGGTGCTCGCGGCGGGCGTGTCCTACGGCACCGCCGACGCGCTCGCGGGCCGCCGGATCAACCTGGAGTTCGTCTCGGCGAACCCGACCGGCCCGATCCACCTCGGCGGGACTCGCTGGGCCTCGGTCGGCGACGCGCTCGGCCGCATTCTGGCCGCGCAGGGCGCCGACGTCACCCGCGAGTACTACTTCAACGACCACGGCGCGCAGATCGACCGGTTCGCCAACTCCCTGGTGGCCGCCGCAACCGGCGCGCCGACCCCCCAGGACGGGTACGCGGGCGCCTACATCGGCGAGATCGCCGACCAGGTCGTCGCGGGCAACCCCGGCGTCGTCGACCTGCCCGAGGACGAGCGGCACGAGGTGTTCCGCCGCGAGGGCGTCGAGCTGATGTTCGCCCACATCAAGCAGACCCTGCACGAGTTCGGCACCGACTTCGACGTCTACTTCAACGAGAGCTCGCTGTTCGCCTCCGGCGCGGTGGACAAGGCCGTCGAGGAGCTCAAGTCCTCCGGCAAGCTGTACGAGAAGGACGGCGCCTGGTGGATCGCCAGCTCCGAGTACGGCGACGACAAGGACCGCGTTGTCATCAAGAGCGACGGCAAGTCCGCCTACATCGCCGGTGACATCGCCTACTTCCACGACAAGCGCGCCCGCGGCTTCGACCTGTGCATCTACATGCTCGGCGCCGACCACCACGGCTACATCGGCCGCCTCAAGGCCGCGGCCGCCGCGTTCGGCGACGACCCGGACACCGTCGAGGTACTGATCGGCCAGATGGTGAATCTGGTGAAAGACGGTGCGGCCGTTCGCATGAGCAAGCGCGCGGGCACCGTGGTCACGCTCGACGACCTGGTCGAGGCGATCGGCGTCGACGCCGCCCGCTACTCGCTGGTGCGGTCCTCGGTGAACTCCAGCATCGATATCGATCTGGACCTGTGGACCAAGCAGGACAGCGTGAACCCCATCTACTACGTGCAGTACGCGCACGCCCGCTCGTGCCGCATCATCGACAACTCGGCCGCGTTCGACTTCGCTTCGGTGGCACCGGATTTCGGTCTGATGACCTCCGACCGCGAGGGCGAGCTGATCCGCACCCTCGGCGAGTACCCCCGGGTGGTCGCGACGGCGGCGGAGATGCGCGAACCGCACCGCGTGGTGCGGTACCTGGAGGAGCTCGCGGGCGCCTACCACCCGTTCCAGTCCGACGACGACATGCGGGTGCTGCCCAAGGGCGACGAGCCGGTCACGCCGCTCAAGTCCGCCCGCCTCGAGCTGGTGAAGGCCACCCGTCAGGTGCTGGCCAACGGCCTCGGCCTGCTCGGCGTCAGCGCACCGGAGCGCATGTAGTGCGCGGGCAACTCGGGAATTCGTATCTGTCCACGTGCTCGGCGCGTGCGGTAAGGAAGGAACAACTATGAGCGCGCACCCGGCCGGGCCACGCCACGCGGACATCCCGCACGCCCCCAGCTTGCCGGAACGGCCCACCGATCCGAAGCAGATGATCGACCTGCCCGCGAATGTCTGGCCGCGCAACGCCTCTCGCGACGCCGACGGCGTGGTGCGACTGGCCGGTGTGCCGGTGCACGACCTCGCCGCGCAGTTCGGCACCCCGCTGTTCGTCGTCGACGAGGACGACTTCCGTTCCCGCTGCCGCGACATGGTGCAGGCCTTCGGCCCCAACGCCAGGGTGCACTACGCGTCCAAGGCGTTCCTCTGCGGCGAGATCGCCCGCTGGATCCGCGACGAGGGCCTCTCGCTGGACGTCTGCTCCGGCGGCGAGCTCGCCATCGCGCTGCACGCCGGTTTCCCCGCCGAGCGAATCGCGTTGCACGGCAACAACAAATCCGTCACCGAGCTGGAGGCCGCGGTGCAGGCCGGTGTCGGCCACGTGGTGGTCGACTCGCTGATCGAGATCGATCGGCTCGAGGCGGTCGCCGGGCGCGCCGGCGTGGTGCAGGACGTGCTGGTCCGCGTCACCGTCGGCGTGGAAGCCCATACCCACGAATACATTTCGACCGCGCACGAGGACCAGAAGTTCGGCTTCTCGATCGCGGGCGGCGACGCCATGGAAGCGCTCGCCCGCGTCTTCGAGGCGAGCAACCTGCGGCTGGTCGGCCTGCACTCGCACATCGGCTCGCAGATCTTCGAGATCGACGGTTTCGAGATCGCCGCGCGCCGCATGCTCGGCCTGCTGCGCGAGGCCATCGACAAGTTCGGCGTGGAGCGCACCGCGCAGATCTCGACGCTGGATCTCGGTGGCGGACTGGGTATTTCGTACTTGCCGAACGACGACCCGCCGCCGCTGGGCGAGTTCGCGGCGAACCTGCGCCGCCTGGTCGCCGAGGAGGCGGCCCGCGCGGGTCTGCCCGAGCCGACCATCGCGGTCGAGCCGGGCCGCGCCATCGCCGGACCCGGCACCGTCACCCTCTACGAGGTCGGCACCACCAAGGACGTCTCGCTGGACGCAGGCCTGCGCCGCCGCTACGTGAGCGTCGACGGCGGCATGAGCGACAACATCCGTCCCGCGCTCTACCAGGCCGACTACGACTGCCGCTTGGTCTCGCGCTCATCGGACGCGCAGCCCGTCGTCGCGCGCGTCGTCGGAAAGCATTGCGAGAGTGGCGATATCGTCATCCGCGACACCTGGATGCCCGCCGACGTCGGCCCCGGCGATCTGGTAGCGGTGGCCGCGACCGGAGCGTATTGCTATTCGATGTCCAGTCGATACAACCAGTTGACCCGTCCGGCGGTCGTCGCCGTCCGCGACGGTCAGCCGCGACTGGTGCTGCGCCGGGAAACGGTGGCAGATCTGTTGAGTCTGGAGGTTGACGCATGACCGAAGTGGCCAAGAACGGAACCTGGGGGACCGATCGCCCGATCGGCGTCGCGGTCCTCGGCATGGGCAATGTCGGCACCGAGGTCGTGCGGATTCTGCGCGAGCACGCCGACGACCTGCGTTCGCGCGTCGGCGCGCCCGTCGTGCTTCGCGGCGTCGCGGTGCGCAGCCTGGACAAGGATCGCGGCCTGCCCGCCGAACTGCTGACCACCGACGCGGACGCGCTGGTCGACCGCCCGGACGTCGACCTGGTCGTCGAGGTCATCGGCGGCATCGATCCCGCGCGCCGCCTGATCCTGGCCGCGCTGAACGCGGGCAAATCCGTGGTGACCGCCAACAAGGCGCTGCTGGCCGACTACACCGGCGAACTCGCCGCGGCCGCCGAACGCAACCGCGCCGACCTGTACTTCGAGGCCGCCGTCGCGGGCGCCATCCCGGTGGTGCGCCCGCTGATCCAGTCGCTGTCCGGCGACCGGGTGAACCGCGTCGTCGGCATCGTCAACGGCACCACGAACTTCATCCTCTCGGCCATGGACGAGACCGGCGCGGACTACTCCGCGACCCTCGCCGAGGCCACCCGCCTCGGTTACGCGGAGGCCGACCCGACCGCCGACGTCGAGGGCTACGACGCGGCGGCCAAGGCCGCGATCCTGGCGTCGCTGGCCTTCCACACCCGCGTGACCGCGGCCGATGTGTACCGCGAGGGCATCTCCAAGATCACCGCGGAGGACCTGGAGACCGCGTCCGCGGTGAACTGCACGGTCAAGCTGCTTGCGATCTGCGAGCGCGTGGACGCGGGCCCCGGCGAGCCGAGCCTGGCCGAGGGCGGAAAGGAGCGCGTCTCGGTGCGGGTCTACCCGGCGCTGATCCCGCGCAAGCACCCGCTGGCGGCGGTCAGCGGCGCGTTCAACGCCGTGGTCGTCGAGGCCGAGAACGCGGGCAGGCTGATGTTCTACGGGCAGGGCGCGGGCGGCGCTCCGACCGCCTCCGCGGTGCTCGGCGACCTGGTGATGGCCGCACGCAACAAGTTCTTCGGTGGCCGCGCACCGGGTGAATCGGTTTATGCTGAGCTACCGATCGCGCCGATCGGCGATACGCCCACCCGCTACCACGTGAACCTGCAGGTCGAAGACGTCCCAGGCGTCCTTGCCAAGGTTGCGGGCGAATTCGCCAAGCACGGGGTGAGCATTTCGACCGTCCGTCAGGAAGGGCACGGCGAGGGTGCGCGCCTGGTCGTGGTGACCCACCACGCGGTGGAGTCGGCGCTCGCGGACACCGTGTCGGCCTTGGCGGAGATGGCGTCCGTCACATCAGTGACCAGCGTTTTGAGATTGGAAGGCACGGAAGAATGACGACAGCGTCGCGCAGCGACTCCATGAGGGGTGGCGGCCGGGAGACGGGTGGGCACACCACAGGCGTCGCTCCGCAGGCGGGGGTGCACTCCCGCTGGCCGGGTCTGATCGCGGCCTACCGTGATCGGCTCGCGGGTGCGGCCGACTGGGAGCCGGTCACGCTGTTCGAGGGCGGCACCCCGCTGGTGCCCGCGCCGTACCTGTCCGAGCTGACCGGCTGCGAGGTGTACCTCAAGGTCGAGGGCGCCAACCCGACCGGCTCGTTCAAGGACCGTGGCATGACCATGGCCATGACCGACGCCAAGTACCGCGGTCAGAAGGCGGTGCTCTGCGCGTCCACCGGCAACACCTCGGCGTCGGCCGCGGCGTACGCCACCAGGGCGGGCATGAGCTGCGCGGTGCTCATCCCGCAGGGCAAGATCGCGATGGGCAAGCTGGCCCAGGCCGTCATGCTCGGCGCGCAGATCATCCAGGTCGAGGGCAACTTCGACGACTGCCTCGAGCTGGCACGCAAGGTGACCGCCGACTTCCCGGCCGTCGGCCTGGTGAACTCGGTGAACCCGGCGCGTATCGAGGGTCAGAAGACCGCCTCGTTCGAGATCTGCGACGTGCTCGGCAAGGCGCCGGATGTGCACGCGCTCCCGGTGGGCAACGCGGGCAACATCACCGCGTACTGGCGCGGTTACCGCGAGTACTACGCCGACGGCATCACCAACGGCCTGCCCCGCATGCTCGGCGTGCAGGCCGCCGGTGCGGCTCCGCTGGTCAACGGCGCCCCGGTGAAGGACCCGGAGACCATCGCCACCGCCATCCGGATCGGCGCCCCCGCCTCCTGGAACGGCGCGGTGGAGGCCAAGGAGCAGTCCGGCGGCGCGTTCCGCGCGGCCACCGACGAGGAGATCCTCGCGGCGTACCGCCTGGTCGCGGCCAAGGAAGGCGTCTTCGTCGAACCGGCGTCCGCGGCCAGCGTGGCCGGTGTGCTCGCGGCCCGCGAGGAAGGCTGGCTCGACGCGGGCCTGACGGTGGTCTGCACCGTCACCGGCAACGGCCTCAAGGACCCCGACACCGCGCTGCTCGGCATGCCGCAGGTGCAGCCGATCGCGGTCGACCCCGTCGCGGTCGCCGCCCGACTCGAGCTGGCCTGAGTTGAGTTCCCGCGAAAGCCAGTTGATGTCGCGGACCCTGCCCGCCGGACTTTCCGTGACGGCGCGGGTGCCCGCGTCGAGCGCCAACCTCGGGCCCGGATTCGACTCCCTCGGTATGGCTTTGGGCATCTACGACGAGATCGAGGTGCGCACCACCGATTCCGGCTTGACGATCCGGGTCGAGGGTGAGGGCGCCGACGATGTCCCGTGGGGCCCTTCGCATCTCGTCGTGCGCGCCATCGAACGCGGCCTGGAGTCCGCCGGTGTGTGGGCCGACGGCCTCGATGTGGTGTGCCGCAACGTGATTCCGCATTCGCGCGGGCTCGGCTCCTCGGCCTCGGCAGTGGTCGGTGGCCTGGCCGCCGGCTGTGCGCTCGCCGCGAAGCTGGATCCCGAGTTGGCCGTCGGCGCCGCACGATTGGTGCAGCTGGCCTCCGAATTCGAAGGCCACCCGGACAATGCGGCGGCCAGCGTGCTCGGCGGGATCGTGGTGTCCTGGACCGAGACCGCCGCCGACGCGACCGAGGCGAGCGCGGACATCCCCGAGCACGGCCGGGTGTACCGCGCGGTCCGGCTCGACCCGCACCCGACGCTGCGTCCGGTGGTGCTGATTCCCGAGGTCCGCTCGTCCACCGCGCACACAAGGGGTCTGCTTCCCGAGACCGTGCCGCACGGCGACGCCGCCTTCAATGTCAGCAGGGCCGCGCTGGCCGTCGTCGCGCTGACCCAGCGTCCCGACCTGCTCATGCCCGCTACGGCCGACCGGCTGCACCAGGGCCAGCGTGCTCCCGCGCTACCGCTCACCACGGCGTGGATCGAGCGGTTGCGCGCGGCAGGCATTCCGGCGACGGTCTCGGGCGCGGGTCCGACCGTGTTGGCTCTCGGTACCAGCGAATTCCCAGCGGAACTCCGCGAACTCGCGGCCGCCGACGGCCTCCGGGTGGTCGAGCCAGGACTCGCCGAGGGCGTCCAGGTCGACTGACGGCGCGTCTGCCTTGCCGAGGTTCACAGTTGCCAGCTATTCTGAGCAAGTCCGTACATCGTGCGCATCAGACGCCGGTGCTTCATCAGGGCAATCGCTCCAGCAGGCTCCAGGCTCGAGCCTCCAGGCCATGGGGGTACTGCGTAGCTGCGCAACTGGAATGATCTCTCCCACCTTTCACAACCGGTGGCGAAGCCTCCGGTCCGGCGGGGCAGGCGATACGGCAATACCGAGTCCGGCAGAGTGCCCGGACTGCGGGACGAACCCTCGAAACAGCACACGGCGGTCGAGGGAAGGAAAGGATTTCCGTGACAGATACGGACCTGCTCGCGACACCCGGGGTGGAATCCAACCCAAGTTCCTCGGGCGGCCGCGAAAGTGAATCCGGACAGATTTCGAAGATGAGCGAACAAACCGACGTCGCACGATCGGGGCTGACTGGAATGTTGTTGCCGCAGTTGCGCGCGCTGGCGGGGGAACTCGGTATCCGAGGCACCTCCGGTATGCGCAAGGGTGATCTGATCGCCGCCATCAAGGAGAACCAGGCCGGTAAGTCCGCCAAGTCGGAGAAGCCCGCGCGCGGCGAGAAGGCCGAGCAGGCGGCCCTCGACGTGACGCCCGCGCCGGCGAAGGAGAAGGCCCCTGCCAAGGAGGCCACGGCGAAGGAAGCCGCGCCCGCCGAGAAGGCCGCCGCGCCCGCGCCCGAGGCTCCCGCCGATCCCGCTCCTTCGAAGTCCGCGCCCGCCGAGTCGTCGCAGACCGATTCCGCCCCCGCCGCCGAGACCAGCGAAGAGTCCGGCCGCGAAGGTGGTCAGCGCGGCCGTGGTCGGCAGCGTCGCGGCCGTGACCAGGCGCGTTCCGGCGGCGGTGAGACCGCCGAGGCGCGTGGTGACGAGCAGAAGCCGGAAGCCGAGCAGGGCGAACGGCGCCGCGAGCGTGGCCAGGGCGAGCGCGGCGAGCGTGGCCAGGGCGAGCGCGGCGAGCGTGGTCAGGGCGAGCGCGGCGAGCGTGGTCAGGGCGAGCGTGGTCAGAACGGTGAGCAGCGCGCCCAGGGCGGTCGCGGCGACGGTGGTCGCGGCGAGGGCGGTCGCGGTGGTGACGACGAGGAAGGCGGTCGCGGTCGCCGTGGTCGCCGGTTCCGTGAGCGTCGTCGGGGGCGTGACCGTGAGACCGGCGGCGGTGAGAGCCGCGAGCTCGAGATCCGCGAGGACGACGTCCTACAGCCGGTCGCGGGCATCCTCGACGTGCTGGACAACTACGCGTTCGTCCGCACCTCGGGCTACCTCGCCGGACCGAACGACGTCTACGTCTCGATGAACCTGGTCCGCAAGAACGGCCTGCGTCGCGGTGACGCGATCACCGGCGCCGTGCGGGCTCCGCGCGACGGCGAGCAGGCCAACCAGCGGCAGAAGTTCGATCCGCTGGTGCGGCTGGACACGGTCAACGGCGGCGACGTCGAGGCGGCCAAGCGGCGTCCCGAGTTCAGCAAGCTGACCCCGCTCTACCCGAACCAGCGGCTACGGCTGGAGACCCAGCCCAACAAGCTGACGACCCGCGTGATCGACCTGATCATGCCGATCGGCAAGGGCCAGCGCGCCCTGATCGTGTCCCCGCCGAAGGCCGGTAAGACCACGATCATGCAGGACATCGCGAACGCGATCGCGACCAACAACCCCGAGTGCTACCTGATGGTGGTGCTGGTCGACGAGCGTCCCGAGGAGGTCACCGACATGCAGCGTTCGGTGAAGGGCGAGGTCATCGCCTCGACCTTCGACCGTCCGCCGAGCGATCACACCTCGGTCGCCGAGCTGGCCATCGAGCGCGCCAAGCGACTCGTCGAAATGGGCAAAGACGTTGTGGTGCTGCTGGACTCGATCACCCGATTGGGCCGCGCGTACAACAACTCCTCGCCTGCCTCTGGCCGCATCCTCTCCGGTGGTGTCGACTCGACCGCGCTGTACCCGCCCAAGCGGTTCCTCGGCGCGGCGCGCAACATCGAGAACGGCGGCTCGCTGACGATCATCGCCACGGCCATGGTGGAGACCGGCTCGACCGGTGACACGGTGATCTTCGAGGAGTTCAAGGGCACCGGTAACGCCGAGCTCAAGCTGGACCGCAAGATCGCGGAACGGCGTGTGTTCCCGGCGGTGGACGTCAACCCGTCCGGCACCCGCAAGGACGAGCTACTGCTGAGCCCAGACGAGGCGGCGGTGCTGCACAAGCTGCGCCGCGTGCTTTCCGGCCTGGACTCGCACCAGGCGATCGACCTGCTGATCGATCGCTTGAAGAAGTCCAAGAACAACCTCGAGTTCCTGATGCAGGTCAGCAAGACCGCGCCGGGCGCGTTGGACGAGTAACGGTACGAATTGCCGTGCCACCGAAGGGGCTTCGCGATCGCGGGGCCCCTTCGGCGTGTACGGCCGGAAGAAGATCAGGCCGATCGCGGCCGCGCCCGCGATCATGCAGGCGAGCAACCTCGTCGTAGCCGACACCGCGACGTCGTCGTCCGCCTCGGCGGAGCGCCGCTCGTAGTACGCGGCCGTATCCGCGGTCGTGTAGGCGGCGGACGATGTGGTCTCGGGGATCGCAAACCAGCCCACCGCGACAGTGAGAATCAACAGGACGAACACCGCGAGGGCGATTCGGCTGTTCATAGCGTTCTCCTTTCTGTCTCGGCACGCCGATGTGCAGGGGGAACTCGACACCTACGAACTCTATGAACAGTGCTGTTCGCCTTCCCGAGTAGCGGACTACTCGACTTAAGGGTTCCGTAGGTGCGGAGAAACCGCGTGCCCTCACTTTCTGGGGTGCTGCGTTTGCGGAGGTTGCCTTAGATACACGAAGCAGGGAACAAAATGGTTGCCCGGTGTGTTTTGGGTGCGTAGTAGCGGTTCTGGCATACTGGACCGCTGTGCGTCTGCGTCCCGCAGACAATCCCGCCGACCTCTGCGACGCAGAGTTTGGAACCAGCGGTTCCGGTTCACGCCCCTCGTGGCGACCCGGCGACCACTATCGAGAGGACACCATCCATGAAGGCAGGAATCCACCCGACGTATGTCGACACCACGGTGGTCTGTGGTTGCGGCAACACCTTCCAGACTCGCAGCACCAAGGAGTCGGGACACATCACCGTCGAGGTCTGCTCGCAGTGCCACCCGTTCTACACCGGCAAGCAGAAGATCCTGGACACCGGTGGCCGCGTGGCCCGCTTCGAGGCTCGCTACGGCAAGCGCGCGGGCAAGAAGGCCGACGCCGACGCCAAGTAGCTTCCTCGCCGACGCCCGGTTCTGCACTGCAGGCCGGGCGTCGGCGCATTTGTTGGCCCGGTGCCCAGGCCATGCCCGGCGCCGGATGACGAGAAATGCCGACCCGGCACAGGCCGGGAACCGAGAGAAGGAAGCATCATGACGCAGCCGTCCGCGATCGACGACATCCTGGCCGAGCACGCGGGACTGGAAACGCAGCTGTCCGATCCGGCGCTGCACAACGATCCGGGCGCCGCGCGTCGCGTCGGCAAGCGGTTCGCCGAGCTCGCCCCGATCATGGCCACCTACAACAAGCTGAAGAGCGCGCACGACGATCTGGCCGCCGCGCAGGAACTGGCCGACGACGATCCGGCCTTCGCCGCCGAGATCCCGGATCTGCGGCGTCAGGTGGAGGAGCTGGAGCAGGCGCTCGCCGACCTGCTCGCCCCCCGCGACCCGCACGACGGCGACGACGTGGTGCTCGAAGTGAAGTCCGGCGAGGGCGGCGAGGAATCGGCGCTGTTCGCCGCCGACCTGGCCCGCATGTACATCCGCTACGCCGAACGGCACGGCTGGAAGGTCGAAGTCCTCGGCGCGACCTTCTCCGATCTCGGCGGTTACAAAGACGCGACGCTGTCCATCAAGAGCCGCGACGCGGTGCGCGACGGCGTGTGGTCGCGATTCAAGTTCGAGGGCGGCGTGCACCGCGTGCAGCGCGTTCCGGTGACCGAATCGCAGGGCCGCATCCACACCTCCGCGGCGGGCGTGCTCATCTACCCCGAGCCCGACGAGGTCGAGGAGGTGCAGATCGATGAATCCGATCTGCGCATCGACGTCTACCGCTCGTCCGGCAAGGGCGGCCAGGGCGTCAACACCACCGACTCCGCCGTCCGCATCACGCACCTGCCCTCCGGCATCGTCGTGACCTGCCAGAACGAACGCTCGCAGCTACAGAACAAGGCCCGAGCCATGCAGGTCCTCGCGGCGCGCCTGCAAGCGCTTGCCGAGGAGCAGGCCGAGCAGGAGGCCGCGGCCGGTCGCGCCAGCCAGATCCGCACGGTGGACCGTTCCGAGCGCATCCGCACCTACAACTTCCCGGAGAACCGGATCACCGATCACCGCATCGGGTTCAAGGCGCACAACCTCGACTCCGTGCTGGACGGCGATCTCGACGCGCTCCTCGACGCGCTCGGCAAGGCCGACCGCGAGGCCCGCATGGCGGCCGAATAGGTCCCGGCGCGGCGTCCGCGTGGCTGGGCGTCCCAATTCCGGGAAGTGAACGATGGGCGCGACGGAAATCGGCGAGAGTGGGGTGGTGGGTCGAGTGTCTATGCGTGCGGTGATCAACGAAGCCGCGGAACGATTGCAGGCCGCGGGCGTGCCGAGTCCGCGCGCGGACGCCGAGCAGCTCGCGGCGCATGTACTCGGTGTCGAGCGGACTCGTTTGGCGCTGGTGCCGCTGGTTGATCCGGTGCTCGTCGCGGACTACCGCGCCCTGGTCGACCGGCGCGCCGAGCGCATTCCGTTGCAGCATCTGACCGGCGTCGCCCCGATGGGGCAGATCGATCTCGCGGTCGGGCCGGGCGTCTTCGTGCCGCGACCGGAGACCGAACTGCTCTTCGCTTGGGCGCTGGCCTATTTGGAGACGCTGCCACACGATCACCAGCCGATCGTCATCGATTTCTGCACCGGTTCTGGCGCGCTCGCGCTCGCTGTCGCGCACGCGCGGCCCGACGCCCAGGTGCACGCCATAGAGATCGATCCTGCCGCCCTGAAATGGGCCCGCCGTAACGCCGACGACCGCATCGCCGACGGCGACACTCCGATCACCCTGTACGCCGACGACGTCACAGATCCGAATCTGCTCACCGAGTTGAACGGCAAGGTCGACCTGCTGCTGTCCAACCCGCCCTACATCCCCGATGGTGCGGTGCTCGACCCCGAGGTCGCCGACCACGACCCGCACCTGGCGCTGTTCGGCGGGCCGGACGGATTGGACGTCATCCGCCGGATGGTGCCCAACATCGCCCGCCTGCTGCGTCCGGGCGGCGCGACCGCCATCGAGCACGACGACACCAACGGCTCGGCCCTCGCCGCCCTCCTCATCGAGACCGGCGATTTCACCGATGTCGTCGAACACCCCGACCTCGCAGGCAAACCCCGCTTCGTCGTCGCCACCCGCACCTGACGCCCCACCAGCACCATGTGCCAGGATGGGGGCCGTGAGTACCGTCTACGACTGCGCGGATCCCGATTCGCGCGCCGCCGGACTGTCCGCAGCGACCAGCGCCCTGAAGTCCGGGCGACTGGTGGTGATGCCCACAGACACGTTGTACGGCTTGGCGGCCGACGCCTTCGATTCCACCGCGGTGAGCGAGCTGCTCGCGGCCAAGCGCCGCGGCAGGGACATGCCGGTGCCGGTGCTGGTCGGTTCGTGGCACACGATCGACGGACTGGTCTTCTCGGTGCGCCCGCAGGCGCGCGAGCTGATCCGCGCCTTCTGGCCGGGTGGTCTGAGTCTTGTTGTGCAGCAAGCGCCTTCGCTGGCGTGGGACCTCGGTGACACGCGCGGCACCGTGATGCTGCGGATGCCGCTGCACCCGGTGGCGCTCGATCTGCTGCGCGAGGTGGGCCCGCTGGCGGTGTCCAGCGCCAACATCTCGGGCCAGCCGCCCGCCAAGACCGCCGCCGAGGCCCGCGAGCAGCTCGGCAGCCTGGTCGGCGTGTACCTCGACGGCGGTCCCGCCGCGCACGCGGTCGCCTCCACCATCGTGGATCTCACCGCGGATCAGCCCCGCGTGCTGCGCGAGGGCGCGGTCCCGGTGGCCGAGATCGCCGAGGTGCTCGGCATGTCACCGGACGAGCTGACCATTTCCCCCGCGCGGTGAGCGGGAGAAAGGTCGCATGATTTCCGGCTCCGGCTCGGTCGTTCCGCTTCGCGAGCTCCTGCTCGTCCTGTTGATCTCGGCCACGGTGACCTTCCTCGCCACCGGCGGCATCCGGCTGCTCGCCATCTCGTTCGGCGCCGTCGCGGTGCCGCGTGAGCGCGACGTGCACGTCAAGCCGATCCCACGGATGGGTGGCGTCGGCATGTACATCGGCGTGGTGGCCGCGGTGCTCTTCGCGCACCAGCTGCCCGCCCTGCGCCGCGGTTTCGACTACGCGGTCGACATACCCGCGGTGCTGGTGGCGGCGACCATCATCGTGCTCGTCGGCATCGTCGACGATCGCTGGGGACTCGACGCGCTCACCAAATTCGCGGGCCAGGTGACGGCGGGTGGCGTGATGGCCGTCATGGGACTGAGCTGGTACGTCATCTACGACCCGTTCAACAATTCCACCGTGGTGCTCGACGCGCTGCAGGGTGGTCTGGTGACCGTGGCCGTGACGGTGACGCTGATCAACGCGATGAACTTCGTCGACGGCCTGGACGGTCTGGCCGCCGGCCTCGGCTTCATCTGCGCCGCCGCCGTTTTCGTGTTCTCCGTGGGGTTGCTCTACGAGCAGGGCGGTGACGTGAACACCTATCCGCCTGCGCTGCTCGCCGCGGCGCTCGCCGGTGCGTGTGCGGGGTTTTTGCCGCACAATTTCCAGCCCGCCCGGATATTCATGGGCGACTCGGGTTCGATGCTGATCGGCCTGATGCTCGCCTCGGTCTCGACCGGCGCCTCGGGTCGAATTCCGCTGCAAGGCTATGGTCCGCGCGACATCGTCGGTCTGCTTTCGCCACTGCTGTTGGTCGGCGCCGTGATGTTCATTCCGGTGCTGGATCTGCTGCTGGCGATCGTGCGAAGGGTGCGGGCGGGTGTGAGTTTCTCCACGCCGGACAAAATGCACTTGCACCACCGTTTGCTGCAGATCGGCCATTCCCATCGACGCGTCGTGCTGCTGATCTATTTGTGGGTCGGTGTACTGGCATTCGGGGCGGTCGGTACCTCGTTGATGGACCGTCGAATCGTGGTGCTGCTGATGGCAGGGGGGCTCGTCTTCGCCCTCGTCGTGACCGCCGTTCCAGGGCTGCGGCGCGGGGAGGCGGCGGCCGAGCAGCAGGCGTCTGAGTAAAGTCGCACCCGTGACCTTCACTCCGAACCCCATCCCCGGCCCCGACGCGCCGCTGAAGTCGGCGCTGCGCTACGGCCTGATCGGGCTGGCGGTCCTGGTGGTCCTGAGCGCCGCGATCGCGACCGCCGTCGCCGGGCTGCCCGGGCTGTGGGGCGCGCTGCTCGGTGCGGCCATCGGCGGCGTCTTCATCCTCACCACGGCCGCGGTCGTGCTCTTCGGCGCGAAGCTGCCGCCGAGCACAGCGGGCCTGGTCATGCTGGCCAGCTGGGTCGGCAAGGTGCTGCTGGTGCTCATCGCGATCGCGGTGCTCAACCAGTTCGATTTCTACAACCGGGTGGCGCTGTTCCTGACCGTCATCGGCGCCCTCGTCATCGTGCTCGGCGCGGAGACGTACGGCGTTCTGCGACAGAAGGTTCCGTATGTCTCGACCACCGCGGGGGGCTCCGACCCGGCCGCCGAACAGGAATGACTTCACCCCCCTACACAGCGTCGTAGATAACTTGGTAAAGTGTTGGTAAGCAAGCGACCAAGCGAGGGGGGATCCCACGATCCCTCCGAGTACCGCTATGCTTACTGCCGTGCCGGGCTCCGAGGGTTCCGGTTCTGCATGTCGACGATGTCGCCGACACACGTACAGACGCCGCCCGAGCGGGATTGCCGCGCAGCTGCTGACGAATTTCGAGCCGACCTGAGTCGACCCAAATTGATCGTCAATGTCCGATCGAACCGCGGGAATGACCGTACCCGCGGCCCGAACACGGGAGAGAACGCTGAGCGTCACCACTTTGGCGGCGGGTGAGTTCCACGCGCCGTCGCTAACCGACTTCTTCCCTCCAGCTTTGCTGTTCGAGGGAACGCCGTTCGAACTCGATCGTTTGATGCTGGTCCGGCTGATCATGACCGCCGTGCTCGTCGCCGTCATGCTGCTGGCCTTCCGGAGTCCCCGAATCATTCCGCGCGGCCTACAGAATGTCGCCGAAATCGGACTGGTCTTCGTCAAGGAGCAGATTGCGGAAGAGGTGCTCGGTAAGGAAACCGGCCGCAAGTTCTTCCCGCTGATCGCGACGATCTTCTTCACGGTCCTCTTTCTGAACTTCTCCGGCATCGTTCCGGGCTTGAACATCTCCTCGAACGCCCGAATCGGTATGCCGATCGTGCTCGCGGCGGTCGCCTACATCGCGTTCAACTACGTGGGCATCAAGAAGTTCGGCTTCCTCACCTACATGCGCAGCAGCATCGTGGTGCCGAACGTGCCGCCCGCCCTACACGTCCTGCTGATTCCGATCGAGTTCGTCTCGACCTTCATCCTTCGCCCGTTCACGCTGACAGTCCGACTCATGGCGAACATGCTCGCCGGCCACATCATGCTGGTGCTGTTCTTCAGCGCGACCTGGTTCTTCCTGTTCGACGCCGCCGCGTGGATGAAGGTCTTCTCGCCGTTCTCGCTGCTCGCGGGACTCGGGTTCACCCTGTTCGAGATGCTGGTCATCTTCCTGCAGGCCTACGTGTTCGCGCTGCTGACCGCCGTGTACATCGGCCTCGCCGAGCACGCCGATTCTCACTGACCGCACTACCCATCACCGGAGACCTGCTACACCGCGCCGCCCGGCGGGTGAGCAACAGAAAGGGAAAGAAGACTCATGAGCCTCTCGTACCTGGCCCAGGAAGCTGCCAACGAGTCGACGCTGAAGGGCCTCGGCGCCGTCGGCTACGGCCTGGCCGCCATCGGCCCGGGCATCGGCGTCGGTATCGTCGTCGGTAAGGCGATCGAGGGTATCGCCCGTCAGCCCGAGCTGCAGGGCACGATCCGTACCAACATGTTCCTCGGTATCGCGTTCACCGAGGCGCTGGCCCTGATCGGCCTCGTCGCCGGCTTCATCTTCTGATTCCGATGTACGAGTTCGCAGTACTCGCAGCGGAGGGCGGAGAGGATGTGAATCCTCTCGTCCCCGAAACGTACGACATCGTCTGGTCGGTGGTCTGCGTCGCGATCATCGCGGTGCTGTTCTACAAGTACGTCATCCCGCGCCTGACCAAGGTGCTGGACGAGCGTGCCGACAAGATCGAAGGCGGTATCGCCAAGGCCGAGGCCGCGCAGGAAGAAGCCCAGCAGACGCTGCAGCAGTACCAGCAGCAGCTGGCGGACGCCCGCCTCGAGGCCGCGCGCATCCGTGAGGACGCGCGCACCCAGGGCCAGCAGATCCTTGCGCAGATGCGCTCGGAGGCCCAGGCCGAAAGCGACCGCATCGTGGCCTCTGGCCACGCCCAGCTGGAAGCCCAGCGCCAGCAGATCCTCACCGAACTGCGCTCCGAAGTCGGCCGCACGGCCGTCGACCTGGCCGAGAAGATCATCGGTCAGTCGGTTTCGGACGAAGCCAAGCAGGCGGCCTCGATCGAGAAGTTCCTCAGCGAACTCGACGAGACCGACGCCGGCATCGGGGTCGGAAGGTAACGACGCGAAAGTGAGAAGCATGTACGCAGCGAGCCGCGAGGCCAGCTCCCGGTCCCGGGAGGCGCTTCGGGCCGCTCTGACCGGAAGCGACAGTGTTGCCGCCACGACGGGCTCGGAACTGTTCGCCGCTGTCGCCGTGCTGGACGACCAGCGTTCGCTGCGTGTTGCGCTCGCGGACGTGTCGGTGCCCGGTTCGGTGCGCGCCGAGCTGAGCGAGCGGGTCTTCGGCGGCAAGGTCAGCCCCGCCACCCTGGCGGTGCTGACCACCGCGGTGGCCCAGGACTGGTCGCGCACCTCCGACCTGGTCGACACGCTGGTGCTGCTCGGCCAGGAGGCCCTGCTGGAGTCGGCCGCGGACAGCGGCAGGCTCGACGCGGTCGAGGACGAGCTGTTCCGGCTCGGCCGGATCATCGCCGACAACCCCGAGCTGGAGCAGGCGCTGTCCGATCGCGGGAAGCCGGGTTCGGCCAAGCGCGAGCTGATCGCCGGGCTGCTGTCCGGCAAGGCCGAGACCATCACCGTGACCCTCGCGGAGCAGGCGGTGGCACGGCAGCGGACCGGCCTCGGCCCGGCCTTCGACGAGTTGTCCGACCTGGCCGCCGCCCGGCGTGACCAGATCGTCGCGCACGTGCGTGCCGCGATCGCCCTGACGCCGCAGCAGCGGGAGCGGCTCGCCGCCTCCCTGCAGCGCATCTACGGCAAGCCGATCACGGTGCACGTCGAGGTCGATCAGAGCCTGCTGAGCGGGCTGGTCGTGCGCGTCGGCGACGACGTGATCGACGGCAGCGCCACCGGCCGACTGGAGCGGCTGCGCCGCGAGCTGGCGTAGTCCGGCTCTGCCGGCCCCGGCACCGGCGCCAACACCGACATTCGAGACCCTTACAGCGAGAGCAGGAAGAACATGGCGGAGCTGACGATCTCCTCCGACGAGATCCGTAGCGCGATCGAGAGCTACACCCAGAGCTACACCCCCCAGACGTCCATCGAAGAAGTCGGTGTGGTCACCGACACCAGCGACGGCATCGCGCACGTCAGCGGCCTGCCCTCGGCTATGGCCAACGAGCTGCTCGAGTTCCCGGGCGGCGTGCTCGGCGTGGCGCTGAACCTCGAGGACCGCGAGATCGGTGCGGTCATCCTCGGCGAGTTCGCCGAGATCGAAGAGGGTCAGCAGGTTCGCCGCACCGGTGACGTGCTCTCGGTGCCGGTCGGCGACAAGTTCCTCGGCCGCGTGGTGAACCCGCTCGGTCAGCCGATCGACGGCCTCGGCGAGATCGAGTCCGAAGAGCGCCGCGTGCTGGAGCTGCAGGCCGCGACCGTGCTGGAGCGCCAGCCGGTCGAGGAGCCGATGGCCACCGGCATCACCGCCATCGACGCGCTGACCGCGATCGGCCGCGGCCAGCGTCAGCTGATCATCGGCGACCGCAAGACCGGCAAGACCGCCGTCTGCATCGACGCGATCCTGAACCAGAAGGCCAACTGGGAGTCCGGCGACCCCACCAAGCAGATGCGCTGCATCTACGTCGCCATCGGCCAGAAGGGTTCCACCATCGCGGGCGTGAAGGCCGCGCTGGAGGAGCACGGCGCGATGGAGTACACCACCATCGTCGCGGCCCCGGCCTCCGACTCCGCCGGCTTCAAGTGGCTGGCCCCCTACACCGGCTCGGCCATCGGCCAGCACTGGATGTACCAGGGCAAGCACGTCCTGATCGTGTTCGACGACCTGACCAAGCAGGCCGAGGCCTACCGCGCCATCTCGCTGCTGCTGCGTCGCCCGCCGGGCCGCGAGGCGTACCCGGGTGACGTCTTCTACCTGCACTCGCGTCTGCTCGAGCGCTGCGCCAAGCTCTCCGACGAGATGGGCGCGGGCTCGATGACCGGTCTGCCGATCATCGAGACCAAGGCCAACGACGTCTCGGCGTTCATCCCGACCAACGTCATCTCCATCACCGACGGCCAGGTCTTCCTCGAGTCCGACCTGTTCAACAAGGGCGTCCGCCCGGCGATCAACGTCGGTACCTCGGTCTCCCGTGTCGGTGGCGCCGCCCAGACCAAGGGCATGAAGAAGGTCGCCGGTTCGCTGCGTCTGGAAATGGCGCAGTACCGCGAGCTGGAGGCGTTCTCCGCCTTCGCCTCCGACCTCGACGCCGCCTCGCTGGCGCAGCTCGAGCGCGGCGCCCGCTGGGTGGAGCTGCTCAAGCAGGACCAGTACTCCCCGGTCGCGGTCGAGGACCAGATCGTCTCGATCTACCTGGTCGACGCCGGTTACTACGACTCGGTTCCGGTCGCCGACATCCGCCGCTTCAACGCGGAGCTGCTCGAGGACCTGCACCGCAGCGCGGCCGACGCGTTCAAGTCGATCGAGGGCGGCAAGGTCCTCGACGCCGAGAACGGCGACGCCATCAAGGCGGCCACCGACAAGTTCAAGCAGGGCTTCCTCGCCTCCGACGGCAGCCGTGTGGTGAACGAGGCGGACGCGGGCGAGCTCGACCACGAAGAGGTCGAGTCGCTGTCGGTCACCCGCAAGCACGTCGAGAAGTAATCGGGCGAGCAATGCGCTATTGGAATCTGGCGAATGAAGGGAGTGTGAACAACCGTGGCAAGCTTGCGTGAATTGCGCTCCCGCATTCGTGGTGTGAATTCGATCAAGAAGATCACCAAGGCCCAAGAGCTGATCGCGACCTCGCGAATCTCCAAGGCCCAGGCCAGGGTCGCGGCCGCGAAGCCGTACGCGGAGGAGATCACCAAGGTCCTCGCCGAGCTCGCGAGCGCGTCGAAGAACCTGGCGCATCCGCTGCTGACCGAACGCGCCAACCCGCGACGCGCCGCCGTCCTGGTGATCACCAGTGACAGCGGCATGTGCGGTGGTTACAACTCCAACGTGCTCAAGCGCGCCGAAGAGCTGATGACCACCCTGCGCGGCGAGGGCAAGGAGCCGGTGCTGTACGTGATGGGCAACAAGGGCCTCACGTACTACACCTTCCGTAACCGCCCGCTGGTCTCGGCGTGGACCGGTTTCTCGCAGCAGCCGAAGTACACCGACGCCTCGGCGGCCTGTGGCCACCTGGTGGACGCCTTCATGGCGGGCTCCGACGGTCAGGTGCCGCATCCGCACGGCACCGGCGATATCGAGGGCGTCGACGAGCTGCACATCGTGTACACGCGGTTCGTGTCGATGTTGACGCAGACCCCGGAGGTGCGCCGCCTTGCGCCGATCCAGGTCAGCTTCGTCGACGAGAACTTCGACATGGGCGCGGACTCGTTCTCCGATTCGCCCACCGCCGAACCGCAGGCGCAGTACGAATTCGAGCCCGACGCCGATGTACTGCTGGCGGCGCTGCTGCCGAAGTACGTGAACACGCGTATCTACGCGTCGTTGCTCGAGGCAGCGGCATCCGAGTCCGCGGCTCGGCGCACCGCAATGAAGGCGGCCACCGACAACGCCAACGAACTCGCGAGTGTTCTTCAGCGCGAGGCGAACTCGGTGCGTCAGGCCCAGATCACGCAGGAAATCAGCGAAATCGTCGGCGGCGTGAACGCGCTGGCGTCGAGCTCGGACCGCGACTAGAAGCGCAGGAAGAGAACTTATCCAAATGACCGCAGCTGTCACTCAAGACAACACGAGCCGGACCGGCGCCGCCGCAGGCCGCGTCGTCCGGGTCATCGGCCCCGTCGTGGACGTCGAGTTCCCGCGTGGCGCGATCCCCGAGCTTTTCAACGCTCTGAACGCCGACATCAAGCTGGCGTCGGTGGCCAAGACCCTGACCCTCGAGGTCGCTCAGCACCTCGGCGACAACATCGTGCGCACCATCTCGATGCAGCCGACCGACGGCCTGGTCCGCGGCGCGACCGTCACCGACACCGGCAAGCCGATCTCGGTGCCCGTCGGTGACGTCGTCAAGGGCCACGTCTTCAACGCCCTGGGCGACTGCCTCGACGCGCCGGGCACCGGCCGCGACGGCGAGCAGTGGGGCATCCACCGCAAGCCGCCGAGCTTCGACCAGCTCGAGGGCAAGACCGAGATCCTCGAGACCGGCATCAAGGTCATCGACCTGCTGACCCCGTACGTGAAGGGCGGCAAGATCGGTCTGTTCGGTGGCGCCGGTGTCGGCAAGACCGTTCTGATCCAGGAGATGATCACCCGTATCGCGCGTGAGTTCTCCGGCACCTCCGTGTTCGCGGGCGTCGGTGAGCGCACCCGTGAGGGCACCGACCTCCGCCTGGAGATGGAAGAGATGGGCGTCCTCCAGGACACCGCCCTCGTCTTCGGCCAGATGGACGAGCCGCCGGGCACCCGTATGCGCGTCGCCCTCTCGGCCCTCACCATGGCCGAGTACTTCCGCGACGTGCAGCACCAGGACGTGCTGCTGTTCATCGACAACATCTTCCGGTTCACCCAGGCCGGTTCCGAGGTGTCGACCCTGCTCGGCCGTATGCCCTCGGCCGTCGGTTACCAGCCGACGCTGGCCGACGAGATGGGTGAGCTGCAGGAGCGCATCACCTCGACCCGTGGTCGGTCCATCACCTCGCTGCAGGCCATCTACGTGCCCGCCGACGACTACACCGACCCGGCCCCGGCGACCACCTTCGCCCACCTCGACGCGACGACCGAGCTCTCCCGCCCGATCTCGCAGAAGGGCATCTACCCGGCCGTCGACCCGCTGACCTCGACCTCCCGAATCCTGGAGGCCTCGATCGTCGGCGACCGGCACTTCGCCGTTGCCAACGAGGTGAAGCGGATCCTGCAGAAGTACAAGGAGCTGCAGGACATCATCGCCATCCTCGGCATGGACGAGCTCTCCGAAGAGGACAAGGTCCTCGTCGGTCGCGCCCGTCGTCTGGAGAAGTTCCTCGGCCAGAACTTCATCGTGGCCGAGAAGTTCACCGGCCAGGTGGGTTCGGTCGTGCCGCTGGAGCAGACCATCGACGACTTCGACCGGGTCTGCAAGGGCGAGTTCGACCACTTCCCGGAGCAGGCGTTCAACTCCTGCGGTGGTCTCGACGACGTCGAGGCGGCCGCGAAGAAGATCGCCGGAAAGTAGTCACCCATGGCGGAAATGTCAGTTGATCTGGTCGCCGTCGAACGGCTGCTCTGGTCCGGCCAGGCGTCGTTCGTCAGCGCGCAGACCACCGAGGGCCAGATCGGCATCATGCCGGGCCACGAGCCGCTCCTCGGCCAGCTGGTCGAGGGCGGCACGGTGAACATCGTGTCCACCGATGGCGAGCGGATCGTCGCCGCCGTGCACGGCGGTTTCTTCTCGGTCACCGCCAACACGGTGCGGGTCCTGGCCGAGTCCGCGGAGTTCGCCGGTGAGGTGGACGTCGAGGCGGCACGCAAGGTGCTGGCCGACACGTCCGCCACCGAGGAACAGCAGCGGGCGGCACAGGCCCGGGTGCGCGCGGTCGAGCAGGTCGCGAGCGCCTGAAGACCCTGACGGGTCGTGAACATCCCCATTGTCGGCGGCGAAGGTATCTTCGCCGCCGACAATGGTATTCAGCCCCAGTTGCTCACCCGTTTGTAGACTCGTGTTTGAATGTCGCAACGGATGGGTATCCGCCGCGGTTCGTGACGCGGATGCCGAGCGAAAGGACGGACAGCATTGCAAACCGGGATGGTTGTCTTGATCATTCTGGTGCTGCTGCTGGTCGCATTGGCGTTGATCTCCGTCTACCGACTGATCATGCTGCGCCGCGGCGGGACCGCCGCGATTCTGCGCGTGCTGCCCGCGAACGGCGGCCAGGGCTGGCGGCACGGTCTCATTCGCTATGACGAGGACCGCCTCGTCTTCTTCAAGCTCACCAGTCTCAAGATCGGTCCGGACGCCACGATTCGGCGCCGCGGTATCGAGGTCGGCGACCGGCGCGGTCCGCGCGGCGACGAGTACGACATCATGACCGACGAGATCATCGTCACCGAGGTGGCCGACACCGAGGGCAATTACGAACTCGCACTGGACCGCGGCGCCCGCGCGGCCTTCCTGTCCTGGGTGGAATCGCGGCCGTCGGACCGCACCCGCCGCATGCCCGGCCTGTAGCGAGCGGAGGAGTTTCGCATGAGTGTGCATCTGACCCGGATCTACACCAGGACCGGTGACGACGGAACCACCGGGCTCAGCGATTTCTCCCGGGTCTCCAAGACCGATCCCCGCCTCGTCGCCTACGCGGATTGCGACGAAGCCAACGCGGCCATCGGGGTCGCGATCGCGCTCGGCGCACCGGACGAGCACCTGCTCGCGGTGCTCCGCCAGGTCCAGAACGACCTGTTCGACGCCGGCGCGGATCTGTCCACCCCCGTGGTCGACGAACCCAAGTACCCGCCGCTGCGCATCACGCAGGACTACATCGACCGGCTGGAAGGCTGGTGCGACGAGTTCAATGCCGAACTCGCGCCGCTGAATTCGTTCATTCTGCCGGGAGGCACCCCGCTGGCCGCGCTGCTGCACACCGCGCGCACCGTTGTCCGCCGCGCCGAGCGCGCCGCATGGGCCGCGGTCGAGGCCCACCCCGAGGACACCAGCGTTCTCCCGGCCAAGTACCTCAATCGGCTGTCCGACTTGCTCTTCATCCTGAGCCGGTACACGAATCCCGCGGGCGACATTCTGTGGCAGCCCGGCGGCGGCAAGAAAGAATCGTGATCCCGACCGTTCGGATCGTGTCGGAGCACACCGGGATCGCGTACACGCGCGTGCGCGCCGCCGACGGTGGATAAGCTACCCAGTGTGAGCGAACGGTTTCTGGTCACCGGGGGCAATCGGCTCGTCGGCGAGGTCGCGGTAGGAGGCGCTAAGAACAGCGTCCTCAAGCTGATGGCCGCTGCCCTGCTTGCCGAGGGCACGTCGACGATCACGAACTGCCCCGACATTCTCGATGTGCCGCTGATGGCCGAGGTACTGCGCGGGCTGGGTTGTGAGGTCGTCATCTCCGACGACGCGCCCGGCGACCGTTCCGTGGTCACCATCACGACGCCCGCCGAGCCGAAGTACCACGCGGACTTCCCCGCCGTGACGCAGTTCCGCGCCTCGGTGTGCGTGCTCGGTCCGCTGATGGCGCGGTGCAAGCGCGCTGTCGTCGCACTGCCCGGCGGCGACGCGATCGGTTCCCGTCCGCTCGACATGCATCAGGCTGGCCTGCGCTTGCTCGGCGCGACCAGCGAGATCGAGCACGGCTGCGTCGTCGCGCGCGCCGACGAACTCCAGGGCGCTCGGATCCGGCTGGACTTCCCGTCGGTCGGCGCGACCGAGAACATCCTGATGGCCGCGGTGCTCGCCGAGGGCGAGACGGTCATCGACAACGCGGCGCGCGAGCCCGACATCGTCGACCTGTGCAACATGCTGGTGCAGATGGGCGCCCGGATCAGTGGCGCGGGCACCTCGGTGCTCACCATCCAGGGCGTGAAGCGACTGCGTCCGACCGATCACCGCGTGATCGGCGACCGCATCGTCGCCGCGACCTGGGGGATCGCCGCGTCCATGACCATGGGCGACGTGCGCGTCACCGGCGTGAACCCGAAGCACCTCTCGTTGGTGCTCGACAAGCTGCGTTCGGCGGGCGCGCGAATCTCCTTCGAGCTGGACGGCTTCCGTGTGGTGCAGCCGGAGCGTCCGCGCGCGGTGAACTTCTCGACTCTGCCGTTCCCCGGTTTCCCGACCGATCTGCAGCCGATGGCCATCGGCCTCGCGGCGATCGCGGACGGCACCTCGATGATCACCGAGAACATCTTCGAGGCGAGGTTCCGCTTCGTGGAGGAGATGATCCGGCTGGGCGCCGACGCCCGCACCGACGGTCACCACGCGGTGGTGCGCGGTATCCCGCGACTGTCCAGTGCACCGGTGTGGTCCTCGGACATCCGGGCCGGCGCGGGCCTGGTGCTCGCGGGTCTGGTCGCCGACGGAACCACCGAAGTGCACGACGTCTTCCACATCGACCGCGGTTACCCGAATTTCGTCGAACAGCTGCAGGCGTTGGGCGGTCTGGTGGAGCGGGTCGGGGCACCTGATTGATCTTGTCCGCGGGCCGGAATCGATCTTGTCCGTCCTGGATGTTGATCTCGAGTCGTCCAAAACCCGTATTGACCAGGCGATTTGACATCGTGCAAGCCGCCACGTAACTTTATTCAAGTCAGAGCGACACGGACACCGACCCGGGGCCGAGCGGAGACGCTGAGCCAGGGAAACGAGGTAGTACGAGGAGCGCCTGGCGGTCACACTAGCTCGTTTGGGACCCCGATTTGGTTTCGGGTTACTGGCCGCGCTAAGCTGTAAAAGTTGCCTCACCGATTGATCGGGGGAATCCCCGGGAGATGGTGTGTGCGTGTGTTCTTTGAGAACTCAATAGTGTGTCGATGAATGTCAGTGCCAAATATTTTTTGGTTTCGATGCTCACCCCCCGTGTGGGTGTCGAACATTTTAAGTCAGCTAATTTCCGGCTGGCGATTGTTTTGCTAGGTTTTCGGACTCTAGTTTAGATCTGATTGCACCTTTGGGTGTGATTGTGAGTCTTCAACGGAGAGTTTGATCCTGGCTCAGGACGAACGCTGGCGGCGTGCTTAACACATGCAAGTCGAGCGGTAAGGCCCTTCGGGGTACACGAGCGGCGAACGGGTGAGTAACACGTGGGTGATCTGCCTCGCACTTCGGG